>JANPCH010000075.1:0-13861 GCA_031430835.1 Gemmatimonadaceae bacterium | reverse complement strand
CGCCACCCTGAACGGCCGTCTGCACCAACCATCGTTATGCGGTGGTGCCGTGAGGCCGCATCACCGAGGAGGGAGGACGGCGATCAGAAGAAGCGCGACGCCGAGCAACTGTACTCGCCATGCACGCCTAAGCAACTGTTGACCCTCTGGTGTGAAGCGCTGCGGAAACCAGTACAGACCGAAGCCAGGCGCTCTCTTGAACTCCGGCCTGAGGTGTGTGACGGCTGGCCGATACAGAAAGCCGCCGATCGAGATCAGGAGGATCGACACGTAGAAGAGCGCGGTAGCAACGGTGCTCACAACTCTCCTTAGCTCTGAACGCAGTACCCACCCGCATAACGCTCCGGTTCAGCGGCGGCGTAAGCCGTCCGCTGCAACCGGCTGTTATGCGACGCTCTCGACCTTGTAACGCTCTTGGACAAAGCCGCTCTCGGAAGCTACCGCCTCCAGTAGCTTCAGCCTCTGCACCGGGCCTGTATTTCCGAAGAGCGGGAGTCCCGCCCCGAGCAGTACCGGAATGCGGGTGATCGTCAGCTCATTGATCAGTTTGGCCTCCAGAAATCGTTGAATCGTAACCCCACCATCAACGTATAGGTGGCGCATCCCCGCTTCTTCGAGTCGGTCAACAACTTCTTGTGGTGCTCCCGACTCTAGGCTGACCGCATCGACCAAGTGGGGTGGAACCGTTACGCCTGTGCTAGAGAGCACCACAACGGGTGTGCCTTTGTAGGGCCAGCTTCCAAACCTGAGTACCTGTTCGAATGTTTTCCTGCCCATTACAAGACCATCCACCGTAGCGATAAATTCGTCGTAACCCAGCCCTCTCATCGGAAAGGCGGAATACTCGGGCCTTTCAAGCCATTCGACACCGCCGTCGGGCGTTGCGATAAATCCGTCGACGCTTGCTGCAATATATGTGGAGCATTTGATGGTCATAGTGTTCCCGTAGTCGCATAACTCTCTATTCACCTGCACCAAAACCTACCCCGCCTCTCTCCAGCCCTGCAAGCCGCGCCGTCATACCCATTATCCCCAACCCAGCCGGTCCGCGGGGCTCCGCACCCCCAACCCACCACGATTCAGCACGTGGGTGTAGATCATCGTCGTACTCACGTCCGTGTGTCCCAGCAGCTCCTGGAGAGTGCGTATGTCGTATCCATCCTCCAACAGGTGCGTCGCGAACGAGTGTCGGAGTGTGTGACACGTCGCGCGCTTGGTGAGTCCCGCGGCGCGGACGGCGTGCTGCATCGCCCGCTGCATCACGGTCTCGTGCACATGATGTCGCCGCTCGGCGCCGCTCTGGGAATCCCGGTACCGCCGTGAGGCAGGGAAGACCCATTGCCACGCCGGGTCCACGGCCCAACTCGGAGCCTTTCGCTCCAGGGCGGTCGGCAACTCGACCGAGCCCGCTCCTTCTCTCAGGTCACGCGCGTGCAGCGCGCGCACCCGCACGAGGTGTGACTCCAACCCGGCGCGGGCGATCTCCGGCAACATCGTCACCCGGTCCTTGCCGCCCTTCCCGCGCCGCACCCGGATCTCCCGACGCGCGAAGTCGAGATCCTTGAGCCGCAACGTCAGACACTCCTCCAGCCGAAGCCCGGCACCATACAGGATGAGCGCGATGAGTCGCGGGGTGCCCTCCATCTGCCCCAGCACCGCGCGGACCTCCTCTCGGTTCAGGACGGCCGGCAGGTGCGTGGGCGAGTTGGAGCGCAGGATGCGCCGCAGATCGGGGAGGTTGATCGTCAGCACGTCTCGATACAGCAACATCAACGCACTCAGCGCCTGCATCTGCGTCGACCGCGACACACACCGTTCGGCGGCGAGGTGGGTGAGGTACGCGACCACTTCCGGCTCGCCGAGTTCCCGGGGGTGACGCGTGCCGTGATATCTGATATAGCGAATGATCCAGCCCACGTATGCCTGCACGGTGCGCGGGCTAAGATGCCGCGCCCGCATGCGGCCTTTCACTTCGTCGAGCAACCTCGGCTGCGCAGCAGACATATCGGGCACCGGTGCGGAGTATCCCTGCAGAACACCGCGCACTATGGGGCCGCTCGCCCGACGATCCGTCACCACGGCCACGCCAGTCCAATCATCCACGCGCGAGCTCCGGCGGTCGCGACAAGTGCGCTGCGAGCGCTCGCGAGCGCCGGCGGTGGCGATCCCTGTACGGCGAGCGCTGCCGTCGTGCGGCCGCAGTGCTATGTTCCTCAGACCATGTCGCTCGCGCTCGCCAGGAAGTACCGTCCGCGCCGCTTCGCCGACGTCGCCGTCCAGTCCCACGTCGCGAACACCCTCCGCAACGCGATCGCCGGCGACCGCCTGGGTCACGCCTACCTCCTCTGCGGACCGCGCGGCACCGGAAAGACTACGCTGGCCCGCGTGCTCGCGATGGCCCTGAACTGCGAGCGCAAACGCCCAGACCGCGAACCCTGCGGTGAATGCCCCGCGTGCGAACGCATATGGAGTGGAGGCACCTCGCTCGATGTGGTCGAGATCGACGCCGCGTCGAATCGCGGCGTGGACGACGCCCGTGAACTCCGCGAACGCGCGATGTACGCTCCCTCGGGAGACGACGGCTACAAGGTCTACATCGTGGATGAGGCGCATATGCTCACTCGCGAGGCCTGGAACACCCTGCTCAAGATCCTCGAGGAGCCGCCGCCGCGCGTCGTCTTCGTCTTCGCGACCACGGAACCGCAGAAGATCCAGCAGGCGGCCGCGCCGGTGCTCTCGCGGATGCAGCGATTCGAGCTCAAGCGCATTGGCCCCGCAGATGTACGCATTCGGCTCAACGCGGTGCTCGCCGCCGAGCAGATCGAGGCCAACGCCGATGCGGTCGGGATGATCGCCCGCGCCGCCGACGGCTCGATGCGCGACGCCCTCTCCCTCACCGACCAGGTGCTCGCCCTGGGCAGCGGCGTGCTCACCGCCGAGCGCGTGCGCGAGGCGCTGGGACTCGTGCACGAGGACGAACATCTCGCGCTGCTCGACCTGGTCGCCGAGCGCCGCGCCGGCGATGTGTTCGGGGCGGTGGCGCGCCTCGCCGACCACGGGGTTGACTTCGCGGTCCTCCTCTCCGACTTCGCCGATGTACTGCGCGCCCAACTCGCCGTGGTGCTCGGCGGACAGCTCCCCGACGTCTCCGATCGGCTCCGCGAAGAACTGCCGAAACGCGCGGGCCGATTCACCACGGGCGACCTGCTGCGGATGCTGCACCTTGTCGTGGAGGTCGAGCCGCACCTGCGGCGCAGCGGACAGCAGCAGATGCTCTTCGAGACCCTGCTCGTGCGCTTCGCACTCCTCGACAAGACGCTCGACCTCGAAGCGGTCCTGAAAGGGGTGAGCGGTGGGAGCGCGGGCGGTGGAGGAACCGCGCCGACACCAAGTTCGGAGCCGCGCCGCGCCGATCCTCCTTCGGTCGTTCGCGACACCGCGCCACGCTCCGCGCCTTCGCCCCAAGCGCGCCGCGCCGCTCCGCCCGAGCCCGAGATCGCGGATCGCGCCCCGGCACCGCTCACGCGCCTCGCCCTCGATATCAACCGCCTCGCCGAGCACTGGGACGCCATCGTCGACAGCGTGAACCGCGAGGACCGAGCGCTGATGCTCTCGAGCACGCTCGCGCACGCGACTCCCTCCGCCGTCACCGCCGGCGGCACGGTCACGATCACGGTGAGCGCCGAGGCGCACGCCGATGTCGTGCGCTCAGGCGAGACCACGATCCTCAAGGCGCTTCAACGCCGATTCGAGGGAGTGCAGACGATCGTCGTCCGGCTGGAGGAGCCCGAAGGGGATCGCGCACCGCGCCGCCTCAACGAGACTGCGGTGAAGGCCGACCGGATGGCGATGCTCCGCAAGCAGTCCCCGCTCCTCGACGCAGCGGTGGACGCGCTCGACCTCGAGCTACTCGACTAGCCCTCCCTCTGTCCGCGGCCTAACTTGTTCTCCCCGCTACACTTCGCCCCCGCGGACCGATGACCGATTTCTTGAAGATGATGCAGCAGGCCCAGGCGATGACCGGCAAGCTGCAGGAGGTCCAGGACGACCTCAAGAAGCTCTCCGTGACCGGCACGGCGGGCGGCGGCATGGTGACCGTCGAAGCAGACGGGAGGGGCACCGTGAAGCGCGTCTCGATCGATCCGAAAGTCGTGAACCCCGCCGACGTCGAGATGCTTGAAGACCTCATCGTCGTCGCGATGCAGGAGACCCAAAAGAAAGCGAGCGCGCTCGCCGAGCAGGAGATGAAGAAGGTCGCGGGCGGCCTCGGCCTCGGCGGACTCCCCTTCAAGCTCCCCTTCTAGTCCGGTGTCGGCGATCGACGATCTCGTGACCGAGCTCTCCCGACTCCCGACCATAGGCCGGAAGTCGGCGCTCAGGCTGACCTATCACCTGCTGCGCCAGCCACCCGACCAGAGCAAACGTCTCGCCCAGGCGTTGGTCACTCTCGCCGAGAAGATCCGCCCCTGCTCCGAGTGCTTCAACCTGACGGAGGCGGACCTCTGCTCCCTCTGCACCGATCCGCGGCGGGATCGCACGCTCCTTTGCGTGGTCGAAGAAGCCTCCGACATCCCCGTCATCGAGCGGACGGGGGAGTACCGCGGGCTCTACCACGTGCTGGGTGGCAGGCTCGCGCCCCTCGACGGGGTCGGCCCCAGCGACCTCACGGTGGCCGCGCTGGTGACCCGGGTCACGGGAGGGGGCGTCCGCGAGGTGATCGTCGCGACCAACCCGAAGCTCGAGGGAGAGGCGACCGCGCTGTATCTTCAGGAGCAGCTAAAACCGACCGGCGTCGCGGTGAGCCGGCTGGCGCGCGGGTTGCCAGTCGGCGGGGATCTCGAGTACGCGGACGGTGTGACGATCGCGCAGGCCCTGAGCGCACGGCGGGCGATGTGAGGGGAGAGTGAGCGGTCGCGCGCTCTGGTTCACGCTTGGCCTGGTCGGCGGCGTGGCGGCCGGGTATGCGTGGTGGTCGCGGGAGCAGGAGCAACACCGTCGGGCGCTCTACAGCCCGCGGTCCCTTCGCCGACTGGCGGCGCTGGGATGGTTGAGCGGACAGCCCGGGGCGGAGACGGTGATGACGCTGCGGGAGTACATTGGCTGGGAGTCGAACCCCGTATTGCTCCGCCGGGCCCGGCGGATGCTCACCCGGTTCGAGAACGCTCTCGCATAGGATGGGACGATGGCCGTAGGGTCGGCGAGCTGGTCCTTCACTGAAGAAGACTTCAACTCGATCACGAGGACCTTGCAGAAGTTCCTCGGGGAGACGAACGCGCGCTGCGCGCTGCTCGTCGACCGGTCGGGCCAGCTCGTCGCGACGGTCGGGGAGCAACCCCACTTCGACCCGACGGCCTTCGCCACGCTCACGGCGGCCGACTTCTCGGCCAATGATCAGCTCGCGAAGCTGATCGGGGAGAGCGATTTCAACTCGCTCTTCCACCAGGGGGAGAAGGAATCGATGTACCTCGCGGACATCGCGCGCCGGGTGATCCTGGTGGCGCTGTTCGACAATCGCACCACACTCGGCCTCGTCCGACTCAAGATCAAGGACACCGTGATCGAACTCACGAAGCTCTTCCACGACGTCTTCACGCGCGGCAAGTCGGGACCGCAGCAGCCCGGTCTCCTGGCCGGGGCTGACGACGAGATCGACCAGCTGTTCGGCGGCTGAGGAGACCCGAACATGTCGATGATCAACTACGCCTCGCGCGAGATCAACTGCAAGATCGTGTACTACGGTCCCGGTCTCGGCGGGAAGACGACGAACCTCGAGATCATCTACGGCAAGGTGAAGCCGGATACGCGCGGCAAGCTGATCTCCCTCGCGACCGAGACGGAGCGCACGCTCTTCTTCGACTTCCTCCCGGTGGACCTCGGGACGATCCGTGGCTTCAAGACGCGGTTCCATCTCTACACGGTGCCCGGCCAGGTCTACTACAACGCCTCCCGCAAGCTGATCCTCAAGGGCGTGGACGGGATCGTCTTCGTCGCCGACTCGCAGGTGGAGCGGATGGAAGCGAACCTCGAGGCGATGCAGAACCTGTACGACAACATGGCCGAGTACGGCTATGACTTGACGAAGATGCCGTTCGTGATCCAGTACAACAAGCGGGACCTGCCCAACGCCGCGCCCCTCGCCGAGTTGCAGCAGACGCTGAATCCGGGGTGGGAAGTCGCGGACCCTGCTCGTGCGAAGGTCACGGCCGACCAGTTCCACGAGGGCGAGAACATCATCGACCAGCTTCCTTCTGGTGAATGGGTGGAGCGGGCGACCTATTTCGAGGCGGTGGCCGTCACCGGCGACGGGGTCTTCGACACGCTGAAGGCCGTGAGCAAGCTTGTTCTCAAGACGCTGGCCTAAGGCCGACGGGGTGGTAGCCCTCTCGTGAACCTCCCCAACACGATCAGCGCCGCACGGATCGTCACCGCACCTCTGGTGGCGATCCTGCCGTTCCTGCCGAATCCGACCTGGCGCGCGGTCGGTTTCCTGCTCTTCCTCTCCTCAGCGATCTCGGATCATATCGATGGACGGATCGCGCGGAGTCGCGGACTCGTCACCGACCTCGGCAAGCTCCTCGACCCGATCGCCGACAAGCTGCTCCTGGTCGCGACCTTCATCCCGACCTTCGTGATGATGGCGCCGGATGGGGACTGGCTGCTCGGGCTCATTCCCGGGATCGAAGGGAGGAGCACCTACCCGTTCCGTACCTTCGGCGTCGAGGCCGTCTGGTTCCCCTGGTGGATCCTCCTGCCGATCGTCGCCCGTGAGATCTTCATCACCTGGTTCCGCACCTACGCGAAGGCGCGCGGCGTGATCGTGCCCGCACAGCCCCTCGGGCGCTGGAAGGCCGTGTTCCAGTACATCTGGATGGGTGCGGCGTACTTCTGGTTCACCCAGCGCCTGCTGATGGACCAGGGACGATTCACCGGCGCCGGGGCGGACCTCACCGCCCAATTGGTCGGCAGCCTCGGCACGATCGCGATGGGCGTTGCGTTCGTGCTCACGCTTGGTTCGCTGACCGGCTATCTGCGCAAGCACGCCGACGTCTTCACGCGGCCCCGGACCAGCTGAGCGCGCCCTGATGGACGTCGAGATCGTCTCGATCGGCGACGAGCTCCTCCTCGGCTTCACGATCGACACCAATGCCGCGCACTTCGCTCGCGCCGCCGCCGAGCGAGGGATTCGAGTCACTCGCCGCGCGACGGTCGGTGACGGCGCCGAGGGGATCGCCGCTGCGGTGCGCGAGGCGCTCGATCGGACCGGCGCGGTGATCACGAGCGGTGGGCTGGGACCGACCGCCGACGACCTCACCAAGCCGGCGATCGCCGCTCTCTTCGGCCGCGCGATGTACCGCGACGAAGCGATCATCGAGTCACTGCGCAAACGATGGAAGGCGCGCGGATGGCCCGGCGAACTCCCGCGCACGAACGAACAGCAAGGGATGATCCCCGAAGGGGCGACGATCCTCGAGAACCGCCACGGCTCGGCGCCGGGGATCTGGCTCGAGGACGAGCGGGGCCGATGGGTGGCGATGTTGCCGGGAGTACCCCGTGAGTTCCGGGGCATGTGCGCTGATACGCTCATCCCGAGGATCCAGGAACTGCGACGGCGAACGGCGGACGGCGCGGACTCCGTGGTCCTTTCACGGACGCTGCGAACCACTGGCATCGCCGAGTCGGCGCTCGCCGATCAGCTCGGCGACTTGGCACGAGATCCGCACGGGGCGTCGCTCGCGTACCTCCCGGGCTGGGAGGGAGTGGACCTCCGGCTCACGGTCTGGGATCAGCCGCGCGCCGAGGCCGAGGCGCGGATAGCTCGCGCGGCCGCTGCGATCACTGAACGCGTCGGACGGCACGTCTACGGCGAGGGCGAGACGGACCTCGCGTCACTGGTGCTTGCCGCGCTGCAGGAACGGGGGCTGCGGGTCGCGGTCGCCGAGAGCTGCACCGGCGGGATGCTCGGGATGCGCCTCACCGCAGTGCCGGGATCGAGTCGCTCGGTGGTCGGTGGCGTGATCGCCTACGACAACGCGGTGAAGGTCCGCGACCTCGGCGTGCGGGAAGCGACCTTGGCCGCACACGGGGCGGTCAGCGAGGAGACGGCTCGCGAGATGGCGTCAGGAGTGCGCGTGCGGATGGCGGTGGATGTGGCGATGGCGATCACCGGCGTCGCGGGACCCGACGGAGGCACGCCCGAGAAGCCCGTTGGGACCTTCTGCGTTGCGGTGGACCTCAGTGGCACCGTCACCTCGGTGCGGACTTCGAGTGTCGGGGACCGCCACGAAGTCCGGCAGCGAGCGACGCAGGCGGCACTCAACCTCCTCCTCCGAGCCCTCCGAAACGTGCCTCGTCCCCTGCCGTAAGGAGGGCAGGCGAGCGACCTTACACTCCATGAAGAAAGACAAGAACGTGACGAAGGATCCTACGACCACCTCCTCCTTCGAGAACGTCGCTGTCGGCGCCTCGCCGGATACCGACCCGATAGAAGAGCCCGCATCGGCGGACCTGATCGGCGAGCACCTCACCGGCGACCAGGAGGTCGGCATGGTGACGGCGGCGCTCGAGCGCGAGGTCAATGAACATCGTGACAAGTACCTGCGCCTCTATGCCGAGTTCGAGAACTTCCGCCGGCGCGCAGTGCGCGACCGGCAGGACGCCGAGCACAAGGGGATGATGAATCTCCTGCGCGGCCTCCTCGAGGTGATCGACGACGTCGCGCGCTTCGCACACGTGGATCCGGCCGGCACCGATGCGAAGACCGTCGTCGAGGGCGTGGCGATGGTCGAGAAGAAACTCCTCAAGTCGCTCGCCGGGCACGGTCTCGAAGTCGTGGACCCGAAGGGACAACCTTTCGATCCGGCGTTGCACGAGGCGATCACGACGACCCCCGCCGCGAGCGCCGACGAGGACCATCTCGTCGCCCAGGTCTATCAGGTCGGCTACGTCATCAACGGCACGCTCCTCCGTCCCGCGCGCGTCGTTGTGACGCAGTGGAACGGATGACGCGCCCCGGCTGACCCCAGATGGCCCAGAAGGACTTCTACGCGGTGCTCGGGGTGAACGCCTCCGCCACCGCCGACGAGATCAAGAAGCAGTATCGCCGCCTGGCGAAGCAGTACCACCCCGATACGAACAAAGGGGAGCCCAAGGCGGCGGAGCGCTTCAAGGAGATCTCGGAGGCGAACAACGTCCTCGGCGACGCCCAGAAGCGGAAACAGTACGACGAGATGCGCCGCCTCGGCGCCTTTGACGCGTTCGCCAGTCGCCCGCGTGGCGGAGCGCGGGGAGCGGGGGCGAGTTCAACTGGCGGCGCGCGAGTCGATGACTTCGATGTCGGCGGATTCGGTGGACTCGGCGACATCTTCAGCTCGATGTTCGGCGGCGGGCGTGCGCAACGGCCGAGCGGACCGGAGAAGGGCCAGAGTGTGGAGACCACGCTCGAGATCCCCTTCCGTGTCGCGGTGCTCGGTGGGAAGGTGCCGATCGAACTTGAGGTCAACGAGGAATGCGGTACCTGTGGAGGGAGTGGCGCCGCCAAGGGCGCGCGACTCCAGCCCTGCGGGGAGTGCGGCGGTCGCGGCACCATCTCGTTCGGACAGGGGTCGTTCGCCGTGAATCGTCCCTGCCCGCAGTGCCTCGGCAAGGGGACCGTTCCGACGGAGAAGTGCGCGGCGTGCGGCGGTGCCGGCGCGTCGCGCTCGCACAAGAAGGTGCTCATCACCGTGCCCGAGGGGATCGAGAGCGGTGGCAAGCTCCGGCTCAAGGGCCAGGGAGGTCGCGGTGTGCGCGGCGGGCCCAACGGCGACATCCTGATCACCTTCCAGGTGACCCCCGACCCAGAATACGAACGGGAAGGGCTCGACCTGATCGTCCACTCCCCGGTGAACATCGCCCAAGCCACGCTCGGGTCGCGCATCACCGTCCACACGATCGACGAGAAGAAGGTCACCATCACCCTTCCGAAGGGCACACCGAGCGGAAAACGATTCAGGGTGCGAGGACAGGGGATCGCGCGCGACAAGCAGCGCGGGGACCTGCTGGTCGAGGTGCAGGTCGTGGTGCCAGAGTCGCTCACGGCCGAGCAGGAGCGGCTGATGCGGCAGTTCGCGGCCGCCGGTAAACTCGAGTTCTGAGCGCGCCGGTGACGGCGCCGTTGACGACCAGCGCGCGCGCGCCTCGGGCGCTCGTCGCGATGCTCGTCGTCGCGTACACGCTGAACTTCGTCGATCGCCAAGTGATCGGCATCCTCGCCGGTCCGATCAAGGCCGAGCTCTCGCTGACCGACTCGCAACTCGGCCTGATGGGGGGAGTCGCCTTCGCGGTCTTCTATGGTGTGCTCGGCATCCCGCTGGCCCGACTGGCCGATCACACCACCCGCTCAGGAGTGATCACCGGTGCGATCGCGGTGTGGAGCGCCTTCACCGCGCTCTGCGGACTCGCCCCGGGATTCTGGACGCTCTTCCTCTGTCGAGTCGGTGTCGGCGTCGGTGAGGCGGGCGGGGTGGCGCCGTCGTACGCGCTCGTCGCCGATGCGGTGCCGAGCGGATCGCGCGCACGCGCGCTCGCGATCCTCTCCTTCGGCAGTCCGATCGGATCAGCCCTCGGGATCCTCCTTGGGGGCTGGCTCGCGGCAACGGTGGACTGGAGGATGGCGTTCCTCGCGCTCGGCGCGGCTGGACTCCTCTTCGCGCCGCTCTTCCGCGCACTGGTGCGCGAACCCTCGCGGAGCGTCGAACTGCGCGCGAACGCGCCTGCTCTCTGGCCGGTGCTCGCGCGGAATCCGACCTTCTGGCTCCTTAGTCTCGGCGCCGCGGCGACATCGCTCGTCGGCTACGGGTTGCTCTTCTGGCTCCCGTCGTTCTTCGTGCGCAGCCACGGACTCTCGCTGCTCGCGACCTCGCGTCTCTACGGCGGGATCGTGCTCGTGGGTGGGATCGCCGGGCTCTGGGGTGGCGGTTGGCTCGCCGACCGTCTCTCGCAACGGTCGCGGCGGGCCTACGCCCTCGTGCCCGCGGCGGCGCTCCTCGCCGCCGTACCGCTCTACGCGGTCGGGCTGCTGGCCACCTCACTGCCGCTCACCGTGACCCTCTTCGTGCTGCCGCACGCCCTCGCGCTGATGTGGCTCGGTCCGGTGACGGCAGCGGTGCAGGGGATCGTGCCCGCCGCGTCGCGCGCCACGGCGTCGGCCGTCTTCCTTCTCGTGCTCAATGTGTTGGGCATCGGTGGTGGCGCGCTCTTCTTCGGCGCGGTCTCCGACGCGCTCACACTCCGGCTCGGTGCCGAGTCACTGCGCTACGCGATCCTCGCCGGCCTCGGCTTCTACCTCGTGGCCGCAGCCCTCTTCTTCGTCGCTTCGCGCCGGATCGACGGCGACTGGCGCGACGACGCGCCCTAGCCCTCGGTCGGACGCGGCATCGCCGCGCGATGGCGTCGCGTCACGAAGAAGATGACGGTCGCCGCGACGGCGACCTCGAGGAGCACGAGCCACTCCCCCCACGTGATCGAAGTGAGTAGGGCCAGGATCGCGATGCCAGCTATGATCGGGACGAGGACGCCACCCGGAAGGCGGAAGGGCGCGGTGCCCGGGACCTGCACTCCCTTTCGCCTCAACTGGACGGCGGCGCCCGCACACCCGAGGTAGACGAGCAGGGCCGCCACGTTCGAGATGACGGCCAGCGCAGCGAACCCGCTCGTCAGTGCGAGGGTGCAGCAGATTGCGAGTTGGACGATCACTGCGACCCAGGGCGTCTTGTAGGTCGGGTGCACCGCGCCCATCGCGCGCGGGAGGTAGCCGTCGCGGCCGAAGGCGTAGAGTGCGCGCGGCGAGGCCAGCGCCATCCCGCTCAGGTAACCGAAGGTGGAGACGATCACCGCCACCAGGAGCAGGGTGCGCCCCCACGGCCCCATCGCGATGGCCGCCGCATCGGCAAGTGGCGTTGCCGCCCCGGCCAGCGCCGGCCCGAGGATCCCCTGCGCGACGAACTGGACCGAGAGGTACACGACCGCCACCCCGACCATCCCGATGAGGATGCCCCGCGGCACCGTCCGCGACGGATCCTTGAGCTCTCCGCCGAGGATGAGCGCCGACTCGACTCCGGTGAACGCGAAGAGGAGGACGATCGAAGTCCGGGTGATGGTGGCCGTCTCCGGCACCGACTCGACCCGCAGGTTCGCCGGTTCTATGGCGAAGATGCCGACCGCGATGAGGACGAGGAGCGGGAGCACCTTCACGAGCGTGATGCCGGTGCTCAGGCGCGCGCCGTGCTTCACGCCGGCCACGTTCACCGCAGCGAGGAGTGTGAAGCCGCCGATGAGCCCGATGGTGCGTCCCAACGGGCTGGCGAAGAGGGGGACCATCGTGCCGAGGTTGTCGATGAACACCACGCCGATCGCTCCGATCGCCGTTGCTCCGATGAGCCAGTTCATCACACCGGCGATGAACCCGGCGAAAGGACCGAATGCCACTTCGACGTAGGCGTACGGCCCGCCAGTGAGGGAGACTCGACTTCCCGCCTCGGCGATGCACAGGGCGATCAGCCCCATCACCCCGGCGCAGACGAGGTAGGCCAGTGGAGCGGCCGCCCCCATCGACTCCGCCACCGTCGATGGAAGGCGATAGATCCCGCCGCCGATCGTCACGTTCACGATCCCGGCTGCGAGTCCCCACGCTCCGACGGCTCGCAGGAGCTTTCCGTCGCTCGTCTTCATAGGTGTCGTCATTGGGCGCGAGCATAGCGTCCCGCCTCGGGCCGATGGCTTTCGGCTTGAGGCAGGGCAGAGCGGCCGCTGGCGATCACGCCGCCGCCGAGCACGAGGTCACCGTCGTACAGCACCAGTGACTGGCCAGGAGTGATCGCACTCACCGGCGTGTCGAGCATCAGCTCGATGTCATCGGCTTCGAGGCGGAGGATCGTCGCGGGCACGGGCGTGGCGCGGTGCCGGATCCGCGCCGTGACCGTGCGTCCGACGGCAGGCGCGTCGGGTACGAGCCAGCGCACACCGCGCGCGACGATGCCCCGGCCGAGGAGCGCCTCGCGCGGGCCGACCACCACCGCGCGGTCCTCGGGGCGCAACGCGACGACGAACATCGCCTCGCTCGCTCCGCCGGGGAGTCCCCGTCGCTGGCCGATCGTGAAGCGAGCGAAGCCATCGTGCATCCCGATCACCTCGCCGGAGAGCGTCACGATCGGTCCCGGAGTCAACGCCGGCGCGTCCACGGGCAGTTCACGCTCGAGCACCTTCACGTAGTCGCCGTCGGGCACGAAGCAGATCTCGTGGCTCTCCGGCTTCTCGGCCGTGAGGAGGCCGAGCTCCCGCGCGACGGCGCGCGTCTCCGGCTTCGTCATCGCCCCGACCGGCAGGATCAGTCGGTCGAGCACCGATCGCTCGATTCCCCAGAGGAAATAGGTCTGATCCTTGTTCTCGTCCACGCCGCGATACATCCGGCCGTCGGCCACGCGCGCGTAGTGCCCGGTCGCGATGAACGGCGCGTCGATCGCATCGGCCTTCGCGAGGAGGTCGCGGAACTTCGTGAAGGTGTTGCACCGCACGCAGGGGATCGGCGTCCGACCGGCGGCGTACTCGGCGACGAAATCGCGCACGACGTCGCGGCTGAACTGGTCCTGCAGGTTGAGCACGTAATGCGGGATTCCGAGGTACTCGGCTACGCGCCGCGCGTCGTTCACGCTGTCGAGCGAACAGCAGGGGCGATCGGGAAGGTCACCCCCATCCTTGAAGAGCTTCATCGTCACACCGACGACGTCGAAGCCCTGACGGACGAGGAGTGCGGCCGCGACGGAGGAATCGACTCCGCCCGACATCGCGGCGAGGACGCGTGTCACGCGACTCCCGCGAGCCCTCG
>JANPCH010000074.1:0-2366 GCA_031430835.1 Gemmatimonadaceae bacterium | reverse complement strand
CCTCGACGGACGCCCCGAGGAGGTCATTCGCCGCGTCCGTTCGCGGATGGAGGCGGCGGCCGAAGCGCTCGACTTCGAGCGGGCAGCCGAGTTGCGCGACGCGGTGGTGCGGCTTCAATCGATGGAGGAGCCCACCGTCGTACTCGAGGTGGAGGGTGGCGACCGCGACGTCGTCGGATACGCCCGCGACGGCGAGGACGCCGCCGTGACGGTGCTCCGCATCCGCGGCGGCAAACTCCTCGGGCGCGATCATCGCTTCCTCGAAGGGGTCGAAGGGGAGAGCGACGGCTCCGTGCTCTCGGTCTACCTCGCGACGAGTTATCTCGCCGCTCCGGTGCGTGGCCGCGAACTACTGCTCCCCTTCGACTTCGAGGACCGACCGCTGTTCACCGAGGCGCTCGGCGCCGGAACGACCATCCTCTTGCCGCAGCGCGGGCCGAAACGCGAACTGCTCGATCTTGCGGAGCAGAACGCTCGCCACCTGCTCGAGGAGTTCAAGCTCGCCGGCGCGGACACCGATGAACGCGCCGCCGACCCCGTCTACGACCTGGGCCGTGAACTGGGGATGGAGAAGCTCCCACGGTCACTGGTCTGCTTCGACAACTCGACCGCGCAGGGGAAGGACAACGTCGGGAGCGTAGTCTGGTTCGAGAACGGCCGCCCGCGTCGCGCCGAGTATCGCACGATGAAGGTGAAGACGGTGGAGGAGTCCGCCGGGCCCGACGACTTCCAGTCGATGCGTGAGGTGGTGGGGCGGTACTTCAGACGGCGGATCGAGGAGAAGCGCTCGTTGCCCGATCTCGTCGTGGTCGATGGCGGTAAGGGCCAACTCAGCGCCGCGGATGAGGCGCTCATCGAGGTCGGGCTCGGCACGCTTCCCCTCGTAAGCCTGGCGAAGCGCGAGGAAGAGGTCTTTGTGCGCGGGCGATCGGAGCCGCTCCGTTTGTCGCGGCGGTCGCCGGCCTTGAGGCTCCTGCAGCAGGCGCGCGACGAGGCGCATCGCACGGCGGTCGGCTACAACCGCAAGCGCCGCACGATGCGCACGGTGACGAGCGAGTTGCTCAGGATCCCCGGAGTGGGGCCAACGAAGCGGCGTGCGTTGCTCACTGCTTTCGGGTCCTTGCAGGGCGTGCGCGAGTCCTCGGTCGAACAGATCGCCGCCCTAGAGGGCTTCAGCGAGGCGAGCGCGCGACACATTCTTCAGGCGCTCGGCGTCCTCTCACCACCTTCGACCGAATCCTGAGATGTGGTCCCTGCATTGCTCCGTGTGTGCGTATCAGCAGCCGAACGGCGGCCTGCTCGCGTCGCTCTGTCCTGATTGCAGCTCACCGCTCATCGTGCGGCTCGGGTCGAAGCCAGCGCGCAGTGCGATCACCACAGAGTCGAGTCTCTGGCGCTATCGCGCGGCGCTGCCGCTCGCCGCGGGGGAAAGGGAAGTCACGCTCGGCGAAGGGATGACTCCGCTGCTCGAACTGCCGCACCTCGCGCACGAGATCGGTGTGCGACGTCTCTGGGTGAAGGACGAAGGCCCCAACCCGACCGCGAGTTTCAAGGCGCGCGGCCTGATGATGGCGGTCACCCGCGCGAAGGCGCTCGGACTCCCCGGGCTCTGCGTGCCGACCGCGGGGAACGCCGGGATCGCGCTCGCGGCTTACGCGGCCGCCGCAGCGATGTCCTGCCGGATCTATGCGCCGGCGACGACACCCCCGCCGATCCTCGGCTCGATCCGCGCCTTCGGAGCACAACTCGAACTCGTCGATGGGCACATCGGTGACGCCGGGAAGGCGACGATGGCGTTCGCGAAGGAGAGCGGGTGGTTCAACGTGGCGACCGTCCGTGAACCGTATCGCGTCGAAGGGATGAAGACGATGGGGTTCGAGGTCGCGGAGCAACTCGGGTGGAGTCTGCCGGACGCGATCGTGTATCCGACGGGCGGAGGCGAAGGAACGATCGGCATCTGGAAGGCGATCGGCGAGATGATCGAGTGGGGCTGGCTGCCCGACGACACGAAGCGTCCGAAGATGATCATCGCCCAGGCTGAGGGGTGCGCACCACTCGTGCGCGCCTTCCGGGAGGGCGCCGAGAAGGCGACGCCCTGGGAGAATCCCTCGACGCACGCGAGCGGGCTACGAGTACCGGGCCCACTGGGGGACCGGCTCACGCTCCGCACCCTGCGGGAATCGCAGGGGGACGCCGAAGCGGTCAGTGAGGATCTCATTCGTGCAGGGACGTTCCTGCTGGCGTCGAAGAGCGGGATCGATGCGGCGCCAGAGGGCGGGGCAGCGCTCGAGGCCACGCGGCAGCTGGTGGCAAAGGGACGACTGTCGCGGGACGCCACCGTCGTCGTGTTCAACACCGGCTCCGGG
>JANPCH010000073.1:0-18740 GCA_031430835.1 Gemmatimonadaceae bacterium | reverse complement strand
GAAGCCGGCGCCCCAGCGCATCATCTGGCGTTGTGTGCCCTCGCCGCAGTCGAAGAGCATCGTCTCCCCTTCGCGCGTGAGCGCGATCGACGAGAGCCCGCGCTCCACGGTCGGGCGCGAGGCGGAGGTGCCGAGGAACTGCAATGAGAGGGACACGCAGGGAAAATACGACGGCGGAGGGCGGACGGCAGGAACGGCCGGTCGGCCTAGTTCGCGTCTCGGCGATTCGCTCCGCTCACGACGATCGCGACCGGGAACGCCTGCGGCTTGATGGCCGCCGTCCGTAACGCCGCTACGCCGACCGCGCCGGACCCCTCGACCGTGAGTTGATGCGTGGTGCGCAGCCACTCCATCGCCTCGGCGATCGCGTCCTCCCCCACCGTGGCGATCCCATCGAGCGCCGCCTTCCCCTGCGCGAGCATCTCCAGGTCCACGAGGCCGGCGAGACCGTCAGCGAGCGTCGGAAGGTCGGGGATATCGGTGGGACGCCCGCTAGCGAGGGCGAGGGTCATCGCATTCGTGTTCACGCTCTGGGCACCGAGGATGCGCACGCCGTTCGCCGTCCCGCGGATGAAGCCGCCGATCCCGCCGACGAGTCCGCCGCCGCCCACGGGGACGACCAGGGTGGCGACGGTCGGTAGATCCTCGAGGATCTCCAGCGCGACGGTGCCGGCGCCGGCGAGGAGCGCCCGTCCGGTGCAGGGGCTCACGAAGGTCGCTCCATTCGCCTCGGCGAAGCGGCGCGCCGCGCGTTCTGCTGCGTCGTAGTTCGGTTGCGTCGCATCGATCCGCGCGCCCCGCGCGATGATCTCGTCGCGCTTCGACGCCGGCGAAGAGACCGGGACGAAGATCGTCGCCTGCACACCAAGCTGTGCGGCCGCCATCGCGACGCCGATGCCGTGATTCCCGGCCGATGCGGCGACGATGCCGCGTGCGCGGGCGTCGGGTGCGAGCGCGAGTAGCGCGCTGAGCGCGCCCCGAAGCTTGAAGGAGCCTCCGTGCTGAAGGCATTCGAGCTTGAGGTAGACGTCACCGTTGAGGGACGCCGAGAGGGGCTCGGATCGCAGGAGCGGAGTGCGCAACACCGAGCCCGCGATGCGCGAGGCGGCTTCACGGACCTCAGCCGGCGTGGGGAGGATGGACGCGGGCGTCACGCAGGGAATCTACCGGGGGGTGGCGTTGGCCCCGCAGCCCGACTAACTTCATTCCATCGGCGGCCCCGCCCAGACCCATTAGGCGGGGCCGTATGCGTGACCGGAACTTTCCCGGGTCGTCCCCAGTTGGTGATGTGAGAGTGGGACGTGAGGGCCTGGCCGGCGCGTGATGCGGGGCTGTAGCTCAGCTGGGAGAGCGCTGCAATCGCACTGCAGAGGTCAGGGGTTCGATCCCCCTCAGCTCCACTCGAGACTCCGCTGGTTCCTGTAGTAGACGAGAAAGCCCGCCGCCGTTCGGTAGGACGTACAGTTCCAATGACGGCGCGCGTGGCGACTCGATCGCGCAGGAATCCAGCTTCCCTAGGCGTCGCGGATCACTGATCCGCGGCGCTTCGCAATTCAGACCGCGGACGGCGCCAGGCGCGCGGCGGCTACCAGCCTTCGCGCGCCCGAAGTGCGGTGATGTGCGCGGTGTGGTGCCGGCTGTGCCAGTCGTAGAGTGCGAGCCACGTCTCGATCGTGGCGGGGCCGCTGGCGGGATGCAGGAACGGGCGCGCGAACTGCTCGGCGGTGAGGGAACGAAGGATGGCGTCGAGCCGCGCGTGCACGCTGTCGAGGATCCCCAGGGAGAGCTCGATCGGGAGCTTGGTGTCCGGCAGCTCAGCCCACGACTTCTCGTCGTAGGGCTTGATCACCGGGTTCTCCTCCGTGAGAGCGAGCTTGACCCTGCAGTAGCCGTTCAAATGGGAATCGGCAACGTGGTGGACGAGTTGCCGAACGGTCCAACCACCGGGCCGGTAGGGCGTGTCGAGCTGCTTCTCGGAAAGACCTCGGACAGCCCCGCGCATATTGGCTGGGAGGGCCGCGAGGGTGGCGACGCGGGATTGGCGGTCGGCGGCGGTAGTTGAGGTGGGTCGCTCGAACTTGCCGATGGGGTAAGACAGGTCAGCGGTCATCGCAGGAAAATCTAAGGGACTTCTCCCGTTGCCCGAGGGGTCAGGGCCGGGTAGAATTCACGTCCCCGCGCCCCTCGCTGGCTCGGCGGAGAGCACTGCCCCTTGGTGTAACTGGCAACACGTCTGACTCTGGATCAGAAGAGTCCTGGTTCGAGCCCAGGAGGGGCAACTGAACGACAGGTGTAAGATGGAAAGGGGAAGGGGGCCGCCCGGCGCGGGCGGCCCCCTTCCCCTTTCCTCTCACTTCCTCTTGTCGGTCGTCGTCACTTCGATCACGCCGGCTTCGTGTCCCGGTCCGTGCAACGCGATCGACCTGTTCTGGTCGAGGTAGCGCATCTCGACGATCTTGGCCGCCGGGATCATGACCAGTGACTCCAGGTCCGGCTGGCGCATCCCGTCGACGTACACGACGACCTCCTTCGCGCCCCCACCGGCCCCACTGACATTCGAGGATGCCATTCGCCCGAGCGGCGGCTGCAACCAGTGCGGCCGGAGCATTCGGACCGCATCTCGTGCCGTCGTCATCGTGGCGCCCGCCTCTTCGAGATCGATCCTCGTGAGTTTGTTGCGGTCGCCTCGGCGCTTCTGTGGAGCCGGCTGCCTCTTGCCGGCGGAATCCTGCTGCGTCGATTGCGGAGTCGGCTGCTGCGCATCCAGCGGGGTGATCACGCACAGGACGGCCGTGAGGCAAAGGGCGCTACGCCAAGACCAGGTCATGCTCTCCTCCTTCGGGATGATCGAGCGATCCACACCCGTGCTACGTTGCTCTCGGCCGCCGCGTTGCGCCAGTCGCCCCCCTACTGGTTTGACAGCAGAATCAGCGAGGCGCGGGTTGGGCCTCACCCAAAGTGGGGTTCGTGAAGCAGGCGGCGACGAGGCCGGCTGCGAACAGTGCCACGATGGAGGCCTAGAGGGGATGGGAACGGATCGACCGCATACGACTCCTACCCCGTCAGGACATCGCGCGATTCACACTTCGTCAGCGATCGCTGCGCGCGAAGTCGAGTTGCCGCGTGTACTTCACGGTGAGGCTCCGCGTCAACGGGAGCCTCCACTTCGTAAAGCTCTCGGCATCCTCTCCGTCGTTGAAGACGATGAAGAGCCCGGTGCCGGCGGTGTTGAGCCAGGCGAACCGGAGGTTCGCCGTGAAGACCTCCGCTTGGTTGTTGTACTGGGTCAGGGACTGGAGGAAGACGCGTGGCGTGAAGAAATACGCCATCCGCACCCCCATCAGCTGCCGGATGAAGTCGCCCTGCGGCAGTTGCACGTCCTGATAGTCGAGCTGCAGCGACGAAGAGAACGACGAGCCGCGACGGGCGGTGACGGTGATGTTGCCTCCTGACCGCCGGCCGGAGTAGAAGTCGCCCACTTCGACGCGCGTGAGGAAGGAGAGGGCGGCGCTCGGATCGCTTCCCCAGTCGAACCCCGGGAGGGCGAAACGATACTCACCCGGCGGGATGAATATCCCCGGGGCGATCTGGAAGGGATCCAGCAGCCCTTCCGTGTAGACGTTGATGTCAGGCCCGAACCGGCCGCCGGAGGCTAACTGGACTTCGGTGAGGTCGACGTGGATCCAGGACGACTGCAGGTAGTCGTTGGCGCCGACGTAGCGGCGGAGACTGATGTGGGGATTCCATTCGCGCACGCGGCGCCAACTCGGACTCCGCACGAGCCGCATGAGCATCAGCTCGTCGAAGCGATACCCAGCGGGCCGGCTCATGAAGCCCACCTGTGGATCGAATCCAGCACCCACCTTGAGCACTCGCGCGGAGTGACTCCAGTCGCGAGTCTGGTACGCCATCCGGCCGCTCCACGCATTCGCGTCGCCGCTGCCGCCCGGCGTCTCCGAATGACCCAGCCAGGCGTCGGCGGTCCAGTCCTGTCCGATCCCGGCGCGGGCGTCCGCCCCGAGCACGAGATTCCGGGAGTTCGTCGGCTCGCCGAGCTCCTGACGCTGGACGGCGATCAGTCCGACCCGTGACCGTGCCGAGAGCTCACGGACGAGGCGGGCGACCGTGAACGACTGCCGCGACGCGTTGGCAGTGCTACCGGTGACCATCTGGAGCGCGCCCATGGTGAATCCACCGACCCGTCCGGTCAGTCGGCCACCGCCGACGATCGGCACGGGCTGGCCCACCGAGTCAATCCCGATGCGTCGAGTGAAGAAGAGGTCCACCGCCTGTGGCGTGCCTGCCGAGAAGACCCCGGCGTTCTCAAGGAAGAAGGGACGCTTCTCGGGGAAGAAGACGGGGAAGCGTGTGAGATTCGTCCGCTGCTCATCCACCTCCACCTGGGCGAAGTCGGTGTTGACGGTGACGTCGGCCGTGAGGCTGGGCGTGATCCCCCACTTCGCGTCGAGCCCGACATCGGCCGACGACTCGTAGCGGCTCTGGCTCCGGAAGTCGCGGTTCGTCGAACCGAGCAGGTACGGCGTCACCGTGGCGATGCGCCGGACCGGCACCTCGATCGCCTCGAGCGTGCCGGCTTGCGAGAGCCGGTTGATGCTGAACTGCCGCGAGACCGGGGACCAGAGCGCTTCCTCATTCCGGCGCCGGATGCCACGCATCACATTGAGTCCCCAATGCTGCGTGGCGCCTCCGCCGTACCGGATCGTAGAGAATGGGATCCGGAACTCCGCGTACCAGCCGAGCGAGTCGCGCGACGTTGCGACGGTCCAGGTGGCGTCCCAGTTCAGGTTGACGCCGCCCATCGAACCCGCCTGGGCGCGGTTCTGACCGGACTGGAAGACACCGCCGCCCTCGCCCTCACGGATCACCTGCGCGTCGTGCTCGATTCCCGCCGGCGTGGTGCCGAAGAGGAATCCGTTCTGGCGGTCGTGATACGTGTCGAGGATGAAGGCCACGTAGTCGCTGTTGGTCAGCGTGACGTCGCGCACCTTCTCGCCCGGGACGATTCCCTCGGGTGCGCGATCGAGCAGCCACGCGCCCACGTAGAGCGCGGTGCCGTCGGTCATCAGGCGCACCTCGGTGCGCTCCGAGACGGCAGCGCCCTCTGTCGGCTCACGCTGCACGAAGTCGCCGAGCAAGGTCCCTTCGCGCCAGACCGCCTCGTCGAGCCGGCCGTCGATGGTTGGGGCGGTGGTCACTCGCGTCGCACGCGCGGCCCGGGCCGCCGATCCGGTGACCGTGACCGGAGCCGACTGAGCAAGCACGCAAGGCGCTGCGGTCGCGGCGACGATCGCCGCCGCGAGGAGATTTCGAACCAAGGTCACGGAGGGGAGCGGGTGAAGGACGGCGCGCATCGCGTTCGCGAAAGATAGCGGCGTCGGGTGGTGCCTGAGAGGGGCGCGCGATACGTTCTCGCGGGTCCTCCACCACTACTCGCCGACCACTCCGCGATGCGACGACTCTTCATCTCCTCCCTCCTCCTGCTCGCGACCGCCTGCGCCTCGGCGAACGGTGCCTGGCGCGACTTGCTCGCGAGCGACGTCAGCGCGTGGCGGGGATACAAGTCCGACACCCTCCCCTCGGGTTGGCAGTTCGATGCCGCGAGCGGAGTGCTGACGCGCGTCACGGGAGGTGGCGACGTCATCACCCGCGAGGAGTTCAGCGACTTCGAGTTCGAGGTCGACTGGAAGCTCACTCCCGGTGCGAACAGTGGGATCTTCTTCCGCGCCGGCGAAGGCACCGACCGCATCTACGAGAACGCGACCGAGTATCAGGTCCTCGACAACTCCAGGCACCCGGACGGCCGGAACCCCCTCACCTCGGCCGGTTCGAACTTCGCCCTCTACGCCGCGACGAGTGACGTCACGAAGCCGGTCGGGGAGTGGAACACGACGCGGATCATCGCGCGTGGCGCTCACGTCGAACACTGGCTCAATGGGACAAAGGTCCTCGCGTACGATCTCTGGACGCCGGCGTGGTCTGCGGCGGTGGCGGCGAGCAAGTTCCGCCAGTGGCCGACGTACGGCCTCGCGAAGCGAGGGCACATCGGACTCCAGGACCACGGGAACGTCGTTTCGTTCCGTCACGCCCGTATCCGGGAGCTCACGCCATGACGAAGGCCCGACTCGCGGTGATGATGTTCCTCCAGTACTTCGTCTGGGGGGCGTGGTTCGTCACGATGGGGACGTACCTGGGGCAGACGCTACAGTTCACCGACCGGCAGATCGGTCTCGCGTACGGTGCGACCGCGATCGCGGCGCTGGTCTCCCCCTTCTTCGTCGGAATGGTCGCCGATCGGTTCTTCCACAGCGAGAGGCTGCTGGCGGTGTTGCACCTGACTGGGGGCGTGCTCCTCTGGTTCGTCTCGCAGCAGGCGGAGTGGCGCACGTTCTACCCGCTCCTGATCGCGTATGCGCTCTGTTATATGCCGACGCTCTCGCTCACGAACTCGATCTCCTTCCACCACGTCAAGGACGCCGCGAAGGATTTCCCGCTGATCCGCGTACTCGGGACGATCGGCTGGATCGTGGCGGGGATCGTCGTCGGGAAAGTGCTCCGGGCCGACGCGAAGGCCCTTCCGATGCAGATCGCCGCTGGAGCGAGCATCGTGCTCGGGCTCTTCTCGCTGGTGCTGCCGAGTACGCCGCCGAAGGCGGCGGGCCGTCCCTTCAGTGCACGCGACGCCTTCGGGCTCGATGCGCTGAAGCTTCTCAAGCACCGCGACTTCGCCGTCTTCGTGCTGGGGAGCTTCCTCCTCTGCATCCCGCTCCAGTTCTACTACGCCTTCACGAATCCCTTCCTCAACGAGATCGGGGTGCCGGAGCCGGCCTTCATCCAGACCTTCGGGCAGATGAGTGAGATCGTGTTCATGGTCGCGCTGCCGGTCTTCCTGCTCCGCTTCGGGATCAAGCCGATCCTGCTCGTCGGCATGCTCGCGTGGGCTGCGCGCTACTTCGCGTTCGGCGCGGGGGATGCGAGCAATGGGATGTGGCTCATCTACACCGGCATCCTGCTGCACGGCATCTGCTACGACTTCTTCTTCGTGAGCGGACAGATCTACACCGACCAGCGCGCGGGGCCTCACGTGCGCGCGGCGGCGCAGGGGTTCATCAACTTCGTCACGAATGGCCTCGGCTATTTCATCGGTGCCTTCGTCTCTGGCGCCGTCGTCGCACGCTATGCGAGCACCGACGTCCAAGGCACGACGACGCACGACTGGAGCGCGATCTGGCCGATCCCGGCGTACGCCGCGCTGGCCGTGTTCCTGCTCTTCCTCGTCCTCTTCCGCACCGAAAAGCCTGCCGCTCCCACCGCTTCGTAGAGGCCAACGCATGTCCGATTCCGACACTCGTTCCCCCGTGGGTCGCCGTCACTTCGTCGGAGGACTCGCAGCGGCGGGGGCGCTCGCCGCGTTGCCGCGCCCCCTCCACGCCCTCGGCGACCGCGCCCAGCAGGGCCAGAAGTTGCGCATCGCCTGCATCGGCGTCGGCGGGATGGGTTACAACGACGTGAAGGGCGTCGCCGGGGAGGAACTCGTCGCCTTCGCCGACGTGGACTGGCGGTCGGCCGAGCGCGCCTTCCGCGAGTACCCCAAGGCGAAGCGCTACAAGGACTATCGGGAGATGCTCGAGAAGGAGCGGAACAACATCGATGCCGTCACCGTCTCGACGCCCGACCACTCGCACGCCGCCGCTGCGATGCTCGCGCTCAAGATGGGGAAGCACGTCTATTGCCAGAAGCCCCTCGCGCGCACGATCGGCGAGGTCCGCGCGCTCAAGGCCGAGTCGGCGAAGCGGCCGCGTCAGGCGACGCAGATGGGGAACCAGGGACACGCGAACGAAGGGATCCGGATCATCCGCGAGTGGGTCGAGGCCGGACTGATCGGCCCGGTGCGGCGCGTCGAGTGCTGGACCAATCGTCCGATCTGGCCGCAGGCGATCAATCGTCCGACCGACGCCCACAACATCCCGGTGACGTTCGACTGGAACCTCTGGCTCGGCCCCGCCGCCGAGCGGCCGTACCATCCGCGCTACGCGCCGTTCAACTGGCGCGGCTGGTGGGACTTCGGTACCGGCGCGATGGGGGACATGGCCTGCCACATCATGGATGCGGCGTACTGGGGCTTGGGGCTCAAGTATCCGTCACGCATCACGCCCGAGAGCACGGCGCTCTTCAGCGAAACGGCGCCCGCGTCCGAGCGGATCGCGTACGAGTTCCCGGCGATCGGCAACCGTCCCGCGGTGACGCTCACCTGGCGCGACGGGAGTCTCTTCCCGCCGAAGCCCGACGGGTGGCCCGACGAGCGCGACTGGCCCTTCGACACGACCGGTGGCCAGCTCTGGGTAGGCGACAAGGGGATGATCATCGCCGGCACTTACGCCGAGAACCCGCGGCTGCTCGATGAGAAGATGATGGCAGAGGTGACGGCGACGCCGGTGCCGCAGAAGTACCCGCGGACCGAAGGCGTGCACAAGGAGTGGCTCGCCGCGTGCCGCGAAGGGAAGCAGGCCGGCAGTGACTTCGCGGGCTACGCCGGTCCGATGACCGAGATGATCCTGATCGGGACGCTTGCTGTGCGGATGGGGAGGACGGTCGAGATGGATCCCGACACGGGGATGATCAAGAATCTCACACCACCGTCAGAATACGTGAATCCGACGTATCGCGCCGGCTGGAGCCTGTAGTCGGCGTTCCCGACGTCACCGACGGTATCACACGAAGGCACGAAGACACGAAGGATGCGACGCGAGGTTGGATTCGTCATCGTCGTTGAATCCAAGGACCATGCTGATGGGAACGACAACGACCGCTCGTGAATCGACTCCTTCGTGGCTTCGTGCCTTCGTGTGAGCCGCGGTCGATGATGCCGCACAGTCGATGCTAATCGAGGCATTCGTCGTCTCGGCCGAGCAGGCGCGCGCGGCGGAGGAGGCCGGCGCCGATCGGCTCGAGCTCTGCGGGCCGGGTGAGGGCGGCCTCACGCCCAGCGACGATCTCCTCCGCGCGGTGCTCGCCCAGTCGAGGATCCCCGTGCACGTGATGATCCGCCCGCGCGAGGGGGACTTCTTCTACTCTCCGGATGAGATCGACACGATGCGCCGCGACATCGAAGCGGCGAAGCGGGCCGGCGCGGCCGGGGTCGTCGTCGGCGTTCTTCGCGAAGATCGGACGATCGACGCCGAGCGGATGTGGGAGTTCATCGGTCGGGCGCGCGCGATGCGAGTCGCCTTCCATCGCGCATTCGATCAGACGCCCGATGCCGACGTGGCATTCGACACGCTGCGCGCCCTCGGCGTCGACATCGTGCTCACATCAGGGCACGCGGCCACCGCGCTCGATGGCGCCGAGACGATCGCGCGTCACGTGGCCCGCGCGGGTGACCGACTCGTCGTGCTCGCCGGCGGGACGGTGCGGGCCGCGAATGTCCGCGAGATCGCCGAGCGGACCGCGGTTCGTGAGGTGCACGCCAGCGCGATGGACGCGAATGAGTTCGCCGCGCTCGTGAAGACGCTTCGCCCGCGCTAGGCGCGCCAGGTCCCCTTCGCCACCGCTGGCACGAACTTCTCGATCCCCTTCGGTGGGTACGCCACGGTCCGCCCCGTCTCGGCGCTCTGATAGGCGGTCATCAGCATCTTCACCACCTCGACGCCGTCGTCGAAGGTGAGCATCGGCTTCTCCTTGCCGAGAAAGGCGCGCACGAAGTGCCGATCCTCACCGGTGTAGCCGTACGCGACGTACTCCTCGGGCACGACCGGCATCACACCCTGTTCGGCGTTCTGCTTCTCCACGAGGTCCTCGCCGGCCTGTCCCGTGACTTCGCGGCTGAAGAAGAGCTGCAACCCCGAGTCGAGGGAGTTCCACTTCATCGAGTACTCGGGTCCGAGGAGTTCGGCCGAGAGACGGAGTCCGGCGCCGACGAAGCTCCAACTCGTCGTCGCCTCGCCGATCACCTTGTGCCCGTCGGCGGTCTCGAACTCGATCAGCACGCTCGCGAAGTCCTCGCTGGGGCGCTTCGTGTAGTCCACTGCCGGCCCCATCATCCCCTTGAGTTTCTTCGCGTACGCGGGGCGCGACCACTTGAGTGACGCGATGTGGCCGGTCACCCGCACCGGTCTCACGGTGCTGAGTGGCTTTCCCGGTTCGGTGAGCAGGTGCCGAACGACGAGCGCCGAGTGGCACATCATGTCGTTGAGCACTCCGCCCCCCTGGAGCTGCCCCTGCCAGAACCAGGGCATGTGCGGCCCCGAGTGTTCCTCGGCCGCGCGCGCGAGATAGGGGCGCCCTGTGGTCGCGGCGCCGCGCGCCCAGAGGAGGTTCTTCCCGGCCTCGACGTGCGGGGCGAAGAGCTGGTTCTCGAGATAACCGGTCTTGAGGCCGACGCTGCTTACCAGTCCCGCGACCTCCTTGGCCTCGGCGACGTTGCGCGCGAGGGGTTTCTCGCAGGCGATCCCTTTGAGCGTGCCCTTGCCGGTGCGGATCGCGTGGACGATCTCCTCGACGTTCTCGATCCGCGCCTGGTTGGGGCCGCAGAGCCAGATCGCGTCCACGCTCGGATCGGCAACCATCTCAGTGATGCTCCGATACGGCTTCGCGTCCCCCACGTCGAGGTCCTTCGCAAGCTTCGCCGCGCTGGCCGCGTTCGCGCTGTTGGGACTCCAGATGCCGCGCACGTCGGCGTCGCGGACCCCGCGCCAAGCCTGGAGGTGGAAGCGGGTATTGAAGCCGGAACCGATGAAGCCGACACCGAGGCGAGAGGTAGGCATGATGGTATAGACTTAGCGCGTGATGCACAGCCTGACCAGCGACCCCATGCGTGACCGGGCGGCCATCCGCCGGTGGATGCAGGCGAGCATCGTCGCGGTGTTCGCGGCGGTAATGGTGGGAGGGATCACCCGCCTCACCGACAGCGGACTCTCGATCACCGAGTGGAAGCCCATCGCCGGAGTGTTCCCGCCGATGTCGGAGGGCGGCTGGCGGACCGCGTATGAGGCGTACCTCCTGATCCCGCAGGCGCAGACGACGCACGCAGGGATCACGCTCGAGGGATTCAAGGTCATCTACCGGTGGGAGTGGTTCCACCGGCTGATCGCGCGCGGGGTGGGGCTCGTCTTCGCGCTTCCCTACCTCTGGTTCCTCATGCGCGGCCGGATCCCGCGCGAACTGCGGGTGCGACTTGCCGCGTTGCCGGTGCTCACACTCGCACAGGGCGTGCTCGGCTGGTACCTGGTGCAGAGCGGGCTCGCCGAACGGGACAGCGTGAGTGCGTATCGTCTCGCAGCGCACCTTGCCCTCGCGCTCGGGATCTTCGTCGTCGCGACGTGGACGTGGGCCGACCTCAGGACGGCAGCGGGCGGCGGACGGACGGCGGATCGTGACGGATGGGAGCGCGACCACTCCGCAGTCGCCGCCGAACTGCGTGCTTCAGCACGGAGCCGCTGGCGTTGGGCGATGCGATTCCTCTTCGTGATGGTCGTCCTGACGATCGTCGCTGGTGCGTTCGTCGCCGGACTCGACGCGGGACGGATATTCAACACGTTCCCGCTCATGGAAGGCGCGGTCGTGCCCGATGGTTACACGGCCTTCACCTCGTGGTGGCGCAATGCGTTCGAGAACCCGGTCGCGGCGCAACTGCATCACCGGGTCCTTGCGCTCGCGACCGCGATCCTCGCACTCGTGCTCGCGTGGCGGGCATCGCCAACGGCGCTCGGCGCCGCCGCGTCGAAGGCCGTGCGGGATGTCGGCAAGGCGACGCTACTCCAGGTCGTACTCGGCGTCGCGACGCTGCTGCTCGCGGTGCCGGTCTGGCTCGGTGTGCTCCACCAGTTCGCGGGCGTCCTCGTGCTCGGTGCCGCCACGCTGGCGCTCCACGCCACCACGCGCCGGAACTAGAGGCCCATCTTCCGGATGACCGCGGGGGGCGTCCCCTCCCACATGGCCACCGCCCGATTCCCGACGTAGCCGAGATCGGCGACGCCGATCCGGCTCGAGAAGAACCCGCTCGCGGTGAGATTGCGGAAGCTGTTGAAGAAGTCCACGCCCGGCTTGGCTTCGGGGGCCGCGCGTTTGGGGAAGGCGATCGCGTCGAGCACCTCGCGGCGCTGCGCGTCGTCGCAACTCACGAACCCCTTCACGAACCGCCGCCGACACTCGCCATTGAGCCAGCCGATGCCATTCCGCATCCAGGTCCGCATCCCGGCGTTCTCGCCAAGCATGAAATCCATGAATTCGGGGACGCCGGCGTCGGTCGCGCTTCCCGACCGTGCATCTCGCGGGATCACGTAGTTCACCAACAAGCGAACGAGCTTCCACTCGTCGGGCGTGAATTGCTTGGGCTGGTACGCCCGCGCCTGTTGCGCCGCCCCCGGTGTTCCCTGTGCCCCCTGCGGTCCGAGCAGTTCCTCGACGTGCGCCCTCGCCCGCTCGATCAGCTCAGGCGAGATCACCACCCCCGCCGGGATCGCCGCGAGATTCTGGAGCGCATCGCGCCGACTCATCTCGCTCATAGCGCCCCCGCTTTCCGCTGTTCGGTGATGTAAGCGCTCGTCCGCATCGAGAGCGCGAGGATCGTCCAGGTCGGATTCTTGTCGGCCTGCGAGGGGAAGGGCGAACCGTCCGCGACGAAGAGGTTGTCGCAGTCCCACGCCTGCTGATGCTTGTTCACCACTGAGTCGCCGGCCCTGAAACCCATCCGCGCGCCGCCGAGTTCGTGGATGATCGCACCACCATTCGCGATCCCGAAGTTCTGTTCACGCGTCGGCATCGTGCTCCAGACCTGTCCACCCATCTCCCCCACCAGCGCGCGGAAGGTCTCCTGCATGTGCTTGACCTGCAGGAGCTCGTGGTCGCTCCACTTCCAATGGAAGCGCAGCACCGGGATCCCGAAGCGGTCCTTCACCTCGGGATCGAGCTCGCAGTAGGAGTCCTCGTTCGGGATCATCTCACCTCGTCCCGAGAAACCGACCGTCGCGCCCCAGTACTTGCGATACTGGGCCTTGAGGTCGGCGCCGTAGCCGCCCCCTTCGGGATAGTTCTGGATCCCGCCCATGAAACCATAGCTCGGCTGGCCCAGCCCACCCCACACCTCAATGTGATAGCCGCGCGGGAAGTCGAGCTTCTTGTTGTCGAGCCACCAGGGCATGTAGATGTGCCCGCCGCCGACGCCGTCAGCGTTGTGTCGCGGCACATCCACGAGTCGCGGGATGAACCCCGCGACGTCGGTCCCCGTCGTGTCGGTGAGATACTTGCCGACGCTGCCGCTCGAGTTCGCGAGACCATTCGGGTGTCGCGACGATTTCGAGTTGAGGAGGAGTCGAGCGGTCTCGCAGGCGCTCGCCGCGAGTACCACCACCCGCGCCCGCACCTCGCGGTCCTCGCCCGTGGTCTTGTCGATGTATGCGACACCGGTCGCGCGTCCGTCGGCGCCGGTCATCACCTCGCGCACCATCGCGTTGGTCAGGAGGCGCAGGCGCCCGGTAGCGAGGGCGGGGAAGACGAGCACGTTCGTCGACGAGAAGTTCGAGTTCGTCATGCAGCCGCGATTGCACTGCCCGCAGTAGTGGCAGGGCGCGCGGCCGTTGTGTGGCTTGGTGATGATCGAGAGGCGTGCCGGGATGCAGGTGACGCCCATCTTGTCGCTCGTCTGTTTCACGAGCCGTTCGTAGTAGCGCGGCGCGGGCGCCTCGTGGAAGATCCCGTCGGGGTCGTTGGGGAGCCCCTCCTTGCTGCCGAAGATGCCGACGAGCTTGTCCACCTCGTCGTACCAGGGATTCACCTCGTCGTAGGAGATCGGCCAGTCGTCGCCGAGTCCATCGAGCGACTTGCGCCGGAAGTCGTCGGGGCCGAACCGAAGCGAGATGCGTCCCCAGTGATTCGTGCGGCCGCCGACCATCCGCCCGCGCCACCAATCGAATCGCGTTCCCTCCGCTCGGGTGTATGGCTCGCCGGGGATGGTCCACCCGCCGATGCAGGCATCCCACTCGCCAAAGGGCCGATCGGGCGTCGAGGCGCCCCGGCGCGGCGAGTCGTACGGCATCTTCATCATCGCCGAGTACTGCGTGAGCCGGTTGTCCCACGGTCCGCCGGCCTCGAGGAGCACCACGCGGGCGCCGGCCTTGGTGAGCTCATACGCGGCCATCCCCCCGCCGGCGCCCGAGCCGACGATCGCGACGTCGTAGATGGTGGGAGTAGGCTGGCGGGTGGTCGTTTGGGGCATCGGCGTCGAGGAGGGTCGGCAGCGAGCGATTCTGGAGCTCTCGGAAGAATGCATCGCTGTGGCGCAGGCGTCGAGTCGTGAGGTATGATGTGGGTAGGACTCACCTCCGGAGGGAGGATGACGACGAAGGCACACCGAGCGCGCCTCGCATTCCTGGCGATCCTCGCACCCTTCACGGCGGGTGCGCAGACGACGACTGCTCCACGCGCAGTGCTTCCGGTCGCTCACACCGTGGCGGTCGACCTGCGCGCTGCCCTTGACCAGCGGTGGCGGCTCGCCATCGAGCCGCTGGTATTCGGCCGCTTCAGCCTCGGGCTCTCCGGCGCGTTCACGACCACAGCGGACGAGGAGCCATTCGCACCGATGCCGCTCCTCGAAGGGTTCGTCGGTACTCGACAGATGTTCGCCCCCTGTCTTCCGGATGGGTATTGTCCGCCGGTGATGATGGAGCGTCAGAGCTATCGGGCCACGACACTCTCACTGCACACGCGCTGGTACCCGGCGTTCCTCTCCCGGCGCGGCGACGACCAGGGCTACGCGGTGTACCTCGGCGAGTTCCTGAGTCTGCAAGACCGTCGCATGCGGTGGCCCTCGTACATCCAGCCGCCGATCGGCTACCCGGACCAACCGGTGCCGATGACCGCGCCCGATTCGAGCATCATCATCCCTGACCCGTATCCCTATCCCTACCCCCGTCCGTATCCGGTGCCATCGTCGGCTCAGCGACTGCGGCGCATCGAGCCGGGCGCCGAACTCGGCGTGCGGGTGATGCTCGGTCGGCGGATGCTCTTGGACGTCGGTGGAATCGTCCGCTTCGTCCGGATCGACGATCCGATGTCAGCGCGACGCCCGGGCGACGTCGAGTCGCGACTCGTGACGCTCCTCGGCGTCACCTGGTAGGCGATTCCCGCGAAGGTGGTGGTCAGTATCCCAACGTGCGGAGGTATTCCCGCCCGGCGCGTGCGGTAGCCCACGCGTCGGGCGGTTCGTCGTGCTCGACGAACACATTGGTGACACGTTGCGACAGTGCGACCGCGAGCAGGGCGCGCCACTCCATCACGCCGGAACCCACGTCGCGTTGCGCGTGGTCGGGCGGCCCCGATGAGTCCTTCAGGTGGAGCATCGTCACGCGCCGCGCGTGACGCCGCAACAATCCGATCGGATCCTCTCCGGCCTTGATCGCCCAATAACAGTCGATCTCGAGGTCCACCACCGCTGGGTCGGACTCCTCGAGCAGGATGTCGAGCGCAGTGCGCCCCTCGAGCGAGACGAACTCGAAGTCGTGGTTGTGATATCCCGTGCGGATGCCGCGCGCCGCGGCGGTGCGTCCCGCGTTGGTCAGGAGCGCGCCGAGCCGCTTCCAGTCGTCAGCGGACTTCCGTTGCGAGGGCGGTGTCCACGCGACGAGCAACGTCCGATGCCCCACCGCTTCGGCGATGTCGAGTAGCGCCGGTAAGCGCTCGGGCGTGAGGTCGCGCGGATCGATGTGCGCTGAAGGGGAAGTGAGTCCGTTCGCGTCGAGCATCGCGCGGATCTGCACCGGCGTGCGTCCCCAGTTCCCCCACCATTCGATCTCGCGATAGCCGAGTGAGGCGATGCGCGCGATGGTGCCCTCGGGGTCTGCCCGCATCACGTTGCGCATCGTGTAGAGCTGGAGGCCGATGCCCGTGAGGGGCGCCGCAGCCCCAGCGTCGGCGCGCGCCACCGATGGCACCAGCGCGCCTGCACCGAGCGCGAGGAGGAAGTCGCGGCGGGTCGTCATCGGTTCAAGGTACGTACTTCGATGGATCGTGCGCCATCTCCGGCGAGAAGTGCGCGCGGAGCTGGAGCAGGTCGGCCTCGGCGTCGCCGGTCGGCATGAAGAGCGGGAAGAGCCGCACCTCTCGCCGCGAGAAGTCGAACGTCACCGGCAAGATCGGCATCCCGGCCTTCTGCGCGATCCAGTAGAACCCGGTGCGCCACCGCTCCACCCGCTTCCGGGTGCCTTCGGGGGAGAGCGCGATGATCACGCGCTCGGTGCGTTCGACCAGTTCCACTGTCTGCGTCACGACATCGCTCTTTGACGTGCGGTCCACGGGGAAGCCGCCGAGGAATCGCATCAGGAGGCCGAGGGGGAAGCGGAAGAGCGAGTCCTTCCCGAGGAAGGTCCCGCGGAGGCCGATCGAGTACATCGCGGCGATGCCGACGAAGAAATCCCAATTGCTCGTGTGCGGGGCAACGATGAGGACGATCTTGCGCCGGTCGGGGAAGTCTTCGCCGGTGAACCTCCATCCCGTCACCCGCAGCGCGAAGGTCGCCGCACTGCGCGTGAACGCATTCCCCCGCGACGCGACGTTCGCGGTGATGATGGGCACATTGACCACGCCGCCGCGTCTCACGCCGTGCTCCCGCCACCTTCCACGTGCGGACCTTCGAACTCAGATGACGAGCGTCCCCACTCGTGCGCCAGTCGCCCGAGCACCCGCCAGCTCACGAGGCCCAGGGCGATCAGTAGCGCTCCCACCACGGCGAAGATCGTCGCCCAATGCGGCGTCCCATCGGCCCGGCGCAGCACTTCGACCAGCACGCCCCCCGCAAGCGGACCGGCGAGGAAGCCGAAACTCCCCGCCACCTGGAACGCGCCGAAAAGTCCCTCGCCCGCGCCCCGGCGCGAGAACTCGCTCACCAACACGAGACTCGGTGCGAACATCAACGCACTCAGGAGTCCGGAGATGACCATCGCGACCGGGAGGTAACGCATTGGCAGCACACCGTAGGTGGCATAGACGAATCCGAACGCGATGTTCGCGCCGACCAGGGGGGCGAACCACCCCACGCGATCGGTGAGCCGGCCGGCCGGCCAGCACAGCAGCGCGAAGGGGAGGAGGAAGAGCGACATCAGCATCCCGCGCACAGCGGCACCAACGCCGTGTACCTCGCCAAGGAAGAGGGTGAACGTCGAGACGAAGACGCCGATGAGGAATCGATCGACGAAGCCGTACGCGAGCGGCATCCAGCTCTCGGGCCTCGCGTGGTCCCACGCGTATCGCGACCTCGCGGGTGCGGGCGCCGGTGCCGCGAGTGGCGCGTGCCGCGCGCGCGGGATGAGGAGCGCCGAGATCGCGGCGACGGCAAGGAGCGCCGCCCCCACCTGGTAGACGAGCGTCGGATCGCGGTCCACGAGGAATCCCCCGATCGGCGCCCCCACGCCGACTCCGACCATCAGCGCCGATGCCACCACGCCAAGCGAGGCGCCGCGACGGCGCCCTCCGGCCCGGTTGGCGAGGATCATCAGGAAGGTCACCGCGGGGAGGTGAGCCGCCCCGTCGACCGCGCGCCAGAAGAAGAGTGAACGGAGGGAATCGGCTGCACCCATCGCGACGAACGCTGCAGCGTCGATGAGCAGCAGGAGGACGATCCACGTCCGCGTGTCGGGGAAGCGCCGATGCAGGACCATCGCGATCGGGACGGCGATGATCCCCGTGAGCTGGTTGAGAGAAACGAAGAGGTGCGCTTGGAACCGCGTCCCGCCGTGGGCGACGCTCACGAGTTCGGTGAGCCCCGGCACGAGCAGCGTGATCGGGACCAGGGTGAGAAAGGTCGCGAGCGCGATCGCGCGCAGCGCCAGGCGGTTCGTCTCGGTCACGGCGCGCAATCTACAGGGCGGACGTCAGCGGAAACCGTCCTCGTAGAGCTCAGCAAGCCGGCCGAGGGTCGTGCTCATGTCCCCGGTCTTCTCGGCGACGCGCACGGACCCGATGAAGTCGGGAGTGATCGTCGGGGCGTGCGCAAGCGTGGTCTCGAGCGACTGCGTTCCCAGCGCGCGTTCGTCGAAGCGGTCGATGTGCTTGATGAGCGCCGGCTCGCCACTCGCGCCAGCCGCCAGGCGCAGCGCGCGCGGCAATGCGAGGCCGGCGCCAAGCGTGAGGGCGAGTGTTCGCGCGAACCGAGCCCGCACGAAGGCGGGCCGGCGTTGGTACGCCTGCGCGCGACCGGCGAATATCGCGCCCCCGATGAAGAACCAGCCGAGCATCCCGACCACGACCGCCGCGACATACGCTCGCGTCTGGCCGCGGAAGATGAGGGGAAGGGGCGCGATCCAGACGGCGACGAGGGAGACGAAGAGCGGGTACGCGACGTGCTTCTTGACGGCCATCATCATCCGGTTCTGCCGCTCGAAGAACGCGCCGAGGTCGCCCAGCACTCGTTCGAGCATTCCGCTCTCTTCGGCCATCGTGAGCAGCGCCGCCTCGAAGGGCTCGAAGAGGGCAGGGCGCGATCGCACGAGTCCCGCGATGTCCCTTCCCTCGCGCACTCCCTCGACGAAATGCCGATGCACCGCGCCGGTGGTCCCGCGGAAATGCCCCGCCTGCGCCAGCGTCGCGCCGTGGGTGAGCCCCGCCGCGCATCCGATGCGCCACATCCGGTAGAACTCGGCGCGGCTCCGCCCATCGTCAAAGGTGCGCAGCAGTGCGGCGACGCCGGCCCTCACGGCTGGAGTCGTTGTAGCCGACGGATCGCGGCGATGCCG
>JANPCH010000072.1:0-70777 GCA_031430835.1 Gemmatimonadaceae bacterium | reverse complement strand
AGGTCGCGGAGCGGGCCGACAGCGGCCGCGAGCTCTTCCCACGCCGTGCGGTGGAACTGGCCGTCCACGTCGTGGTTGTGGTCGTCAACGAAGAGGAGTCCACCGCGCTCACAGTAGTCGCGGAGGGTGCGCCGCTCGCTCTCGCTGAATCGCACCGGCAGGTGGCCCGTGAGATAGACCAACGGGTACTTGAGGAGGTCTCGCGAGCCGAGTGGGACGACGATGCCGGTTGGCGCGACGTCAATCGTCGTGTAGCGGGCCACCGAGTCGATCACGTTCGCCGCAACGAGGGGCGCGCTGTCCCAGTCCCCCGAGTCGTACTGCGCGGTGGCAAAGGTGAAGTCGGCCATCACTGCCCCCACGGACGAAGGCCGTCCTGCCGCACCGGCGCGCCGGCGAGTGAACGCCTCGCTCGCTGCAGGGCCGCTGTCACCTCGCCGCCGCGGCGGACCGCCGCCGCGGCCGCATCCAGCGCACGCGCGGCCTCCCGATCCTCATCAGGGAGCGTGAGTCGGATCAAGAGCAGTGAGTCGGCTGCGGCGAGCGGGTCAGTGGTGAGCCGCGGCAAGATCGCGTCGAAACGGGCGAGCCGAGCCGCGCGATCGGCATCCACCGGCAGTCGCGCTGCACGCGCTGACGGGACCGCGCGATCCTTCCCCGTCCCACGCACGCGAGCGAGATCCACGACCACGCGCGGAGGACGTCCGCGGAGATAGATCCGCTCGGCGGCACGGGCGCGCTGCAGCGCCTCGATCGCCCGCTCCATCCACGGGATCGCGGCTGCGGGGCGAGCCGTCTCGAGCTCGGTGCTCGCGCGCCACATATGGTTGTACGCCTCGAGGAGTGGCCGATTGATCGCCACGATCGGCGACTCATCCCCTTCCCCCTCCAGCATCCGCGTCGGATCAGCGTTCGCCGCCCGCTCAGCGGCCGCGAGGATCTGCTCTGGGTCGAGCGGGCCCTCCTCGCCGTGCTCGTGACCGTCCCCGGCGAAGTGGGAGTGTTCACCCCCGGTGTCTTCGCCAAGCCGTATGAAGACCACCTCCCCGACCCGCTTGCGTAGCCTCGTCTGCTCCAGCGCGATCCGTCTCGATTCGCGCGTGAGTTCGGGCTGGGGGAGTCGGCGGCGGCGCGCCTCGAGCTCCTGCGTCATCATCAGGATCATCCGCTGCGAGAGCGAGTGCTTCTCCGGCTCGGTCGGTGGCAGCGGATCCACCGACACCGAGTCGTACTCGTCGGCGCGCGCGATGCGAAGGGTACGAGTCTCGGAGGCGCCGACACCGGGTCCGGTGACATCGTTCCGGTCCCACGCGACCGCCCGCAGGTGGATCAGATCGCCGGGGCCGAGCCTCAGCGTATCGAGGAGGAGCGCACCTTCGATCCGCCCCGCGCGCACGCCGGCGTCGAATCTTCGTGGCGCGACGTGACCGCTGCGGAAGGTGAAGGTCTCGCCGGCTCCGGAACTGACGATGTACTCGAAGGCCGCGTTGGCGAGTCCGAGGTCGTCACGGAGGTCGGCACTGAGCGGCACCGCACCGTGCGCCACGCGCAGCACCGAATCGCGCGTTGGCCTGTCGAGCCGCACCGAAGGCACGGAATCCATCACCGGCTCGAGGACCAGCACGCGCGACCGACGAGTGCCGACGAGCCGCACACCTGTGGTGCGCTGAGGGAAGGCGAGCTCAACGGACCAGCCATTGCCCAGCTCGGTCGCCACGAGCGTGTCACCGCCGACGATCGCGCGCACGCCACTCCCATTCCCTTCGATCCGGAGGCGACTTCCGACGAGCGCCGAGATGCTGGAGGGTTCGTCCACCGCGCGCACCGCGAGACCGGCATACGTGGGCGAGGTGATCCGCGCGACGATCGTTGCGAGTGGGTCGGCCCCGGCGCGGAGTGAGGCGCCGGCGCGTGCGAGGGAGTCCCCGGCGCGCGGAGCACCGACCCGCGCGACCGCGCCGCTAGGGACGACGAACAGCACGAGCAGCGCGGCAACGAGTGCGAGCGCCGGTCGCAGGAGGACGGCGCGTGCCGCCGTCGCGAGTTCCGCCTCAAGGGGAGCACTGGCGATCGATGCCGCGAGCGCACCGGGCTCGATCACCACGTGGGAGTCTACGCTGGACACCAGCGCGTACCGGAGCGACGGCAAGCGCTGCTCGAACCAGAGCGCGACCGCCTCGTCCCGCGACGCGAGCACCTCGCGCAGCCGCGGCACCCCGCCCAACGCGAGGATCGCCACCGCGACGAACGCCGCCACCGGCGCGACCCAGCCGCGCACCACGAGGGGTAGCCCGATCAGCGCGTCAAGCGTGAGGCCGGCGACGATGATGAGCCCGGCGGTCGCAGCCGCTACGAGCACCGATCGCGCGAGGACCGCCATCGCGAAGCGGCGACGGATGCGCGCGACCCGCTCTTGAACGGGGCTCATCGTGCGGTCCGCCGGCGCAGCAGCCATTCGGCGCCCAGCGCGACAAGCGCCAACGCGAGGAGCCACGCCGGCAGTCGCGCGTCGAGCGCTGCCTCGTTCGCGAGCAAGCGCGCTGGGGCGAGCGGACCCACGCCCGCGAAGGCCGCGACCAGCGAATCGGAGAGCGCGACTCCCCGACGTCCGCCGCAGGGCACCAATAGCGCCTGGAGCAACTGATTGAATGGCCCACGCAACGTCAGGTCGCCGGCGAGCGGCAGGCCGATCGCCACGGTACGCACGCATCCCGCCGCGAGAGGGGACTCGAGCACCGCTGGTGCGCCATCGCGCCAGCGAGCGAGGACTTCGCCGCCACCGACGAGAGCTTCACGCACGAGAGGCGCGACCACGGTCACGCCTCCGGCACCGGACACCGTCACCGCGTCGGCGACTGGCGCGCCGGTGGAGTAGGGCCAGATGACAAGCAGGTGCCCGGCGGCGCGGGTCCACGCGGTGTCGCTCGCCGTCGGCACGCGCCGCACGATCCGCACTCGGTGTGCACCGCGCCCACGCGGCAGACGCGCAAGCGCCGGACGCAGCGGATCGTCTACAAGCGACGTGACAAGCTCCGGCCCATCACTGAGCGCAGTGTCTGCGATTCCGGCCACCCGCACCACTTCGGCCCGGCCGGGCCAGATCGCGCGAAGCCCCGCCGTCGCCGCGTCGGTCATCCCTTCCGACATCGGGGAGACGATCACGAGCCGGAGGGAGTCCGCGCCGCGCGCGACCTGGCCCGCCGCATTCCGCGCCGCGACCAGCGCCGGCGAGAGCGCGCCGCGGGCTGGGCGAAGCGCCCCGCTTGCTTCCGTGCTGGTGGAGACGGAGTCGGACGACACGATCCTCGCCCCCGTGTCGAAGAGCACTAACGTGCTTCCCGGGCCGAGAGCCGCCCGCGCACGCGAGGCCGCGTCGCGCGGATCGGCTACGGCTCCCGACACATCGAGCAGGACCACGCTCCGCACCCTTGGGCCCGGCGCGTCGAGCACCGGCCGCGCGAACGCGGCGCCGACGAGGAGCACGACCAGCACCCGGAGCGCGAGCAAGAAGAGGTCGGTCGGTCGACGCGACCTCGCGACCGCGCGTGCTTCGACGAGCGGCACGAAGCGCGCCGTCGGGAGGATCTCCCGCGGTGGCCGTTCAGTCGTGAGGAGGTGCACCGCAACCACAGCGAGTGCCCCGACGACGCCGAGCGCGAAGGCAAGTGGCGTGAGGAAACTCATCGCGGCCGCTCCGCAGCCGTCGGTGCGACGATGCGACGCACTGTCGCCTCCACCGGCTGGTCATCCACGATCTCCTGATACGCGATCCCCGCTCTCCGCGCGGCCGACGCGATCTCGGCGCGCCACGCGGCGAATCGTTCGACGTATCCGGCATGAGACGTCGCGACCAGCGGTCGTTCGAGCGCGGTGTCCTCCGGATCGATCGCCATCATCGCAGCTGGAGTCGGCTCGAGTTCGCGCCGCGCAACGATGTGGAGCAGGTGCGCCTCGCCCCCCTTCGCCCAGTGACGCGCGAGGGCGGCACGCAACTCGTCGGCATCCCCGAGACAGTCGGTGAGAACGACGCAACGTGACGCTGACTGGGCAACGAGCGGCGCCAGTGGCGCATTCTCTGACGGCGCGATCTCGTCAAGGACGCGCGCCACATCGGCGACCACGCCGGCGCGCGCGCGCGGCGCGAGGCGACGCACTCCCTGTGCCGCCGCGACGAGGAGGCCGACGGGGTCCGCACTTGCGTGCGCGACCGCGGCGAGCGCGATCACAAGGCGCTTCGTTGTCTCCCATTTCCCCTCGTACGCCATCGACGCAGAGGCATCCACGATGAAGGTCGTGCCGAGGATCGCGTGGTCAGGAGCGAGACGGATGAATGCCTTGTCGCTGCGACCGAGGAGTTTCCAGTCGAGCCGGCGCGGGTCGTCGCCTTGGCGGTAGGGGCGATACTCGGCGAACTCAGGCGCGACCCCGCGTGTCCTCGCCCGATGTGACCCGGGCGCTCCACCGGCCACAGCTCGCCTGGCCGGCCAGCGCACACCGCGCACGGCGTCGAGCAACGCGCCGTACGGGCCGACGCCCATCGCCTAGAGTCCGGTGAGGCCGCGCGGTTCGGGGACGTGCGCGAGCAGGTCCTCGACGATCCGCTCAGAGTCGATCCCCTCCGCCTCGGCGGCGAAGTTCGGGAGCACCCGGTGCCGGAGCACCGGACGGGCGACGCGGCGAATGTCCTCGGGCGCGACGACGTGCCGCCCACCGAGGAGCGCCGCAGCCTTCGCACCGAGGATGAGCGCCTGACCGGCGCGCGGACCAGCTCCCCAGCGCACGTACCGCTCGACCATCGCCGTCGCTTCGCCACTCTTGGGCCGCGTGGCGCGCGCGAGCGCGGCCGCATACCGGAGCGCGGCGTCGGCGGCGGGGATCTCGCGCGTGAGGCGCTGCAGGGCCCGCGCTTCGGTCGCCCCGAGGATCGGTTTCAGCGCCGCATTCCCCACACCGGTCGTCGCACGAAGGATCGCGATCTCCTCGTCAGGTCCCGGATAGCCGATGCGGATGTCGAAGAGGAAGCGGTCGAGCTGCGCCTCGGGAAGAGGATAGGTCCCTTCCTGCTCGATCGGGTTCTGCGTCGCGAGGACGAAGAAGGGCTCGGGGAGGGCCATCGTCTCACCGGCCGCGGTGACGCAGTGCTCCTGCATCGCCTCAAGAAGCGCCGCCTGCGTCCGCGGCGGCGCGCGGTTGATCTCATCGGCGAGCACGATGTTCGCGAAGACGGGGCCGCGCACGAACCGAAAGCTGCGATGCCCGCTCTGCGAATCCTCCTCGAGCAGCTCGGTGCCGGTGATGTCGCTCGGCACGAGGTCGGGCGTGAACTGGATCCGGCGGAAGTCGAGGTCCATCGCCTCGGCCACCGAACGGATCATCAGGGTCTTCGCGAGACCGGGCACACCGACGAGGAGGGCGTGACCACCGGCGACGAGCGCCATCAGGATCTCGTCGAGCACCGCCTCTTGCCCGACGATCCGTTTGCCGACCTCGGCGCGCAGTCGCGCTGCGGCCGCGAGGAGTGCGTCGCGGTCGCTGAGCTGCGGGGCGCTGGCCGCCGTGTTCAGCGGACCGGCCGCCGACGGCGGTAGGTCAGGAGGAAGGTCGAACCCTCGCGCGCCCCGGCAACGGTGACTGGCGCCGCTTCGTCGAGCACCTCGAAGCCGCGCAGCTTGAGCACATAGTCCTCGATCGGATGGTGTCGTTCGCCGAAGGCCTCGAGCGCCGCACGCTTGAGCGCGATGACGGTCGTATTCTCGGCGCAGAGCACCGCGATGGTGTCCCACAGCTCCGGCATCTGCACGCGAACGGTGATCGCATTCGGTGCTCCTGCCCCGATGGCCAAGAGGCCCGGACGGCTGCGAAGCGTCGAGACGACCTCGCTCACGACGGGGACCCCGGCTTCGCTGGCGGGAGCGAGGCGAGGAACTGCGCGACCTGCGCGTCGAACAGGTAGGAGGAGGCGCTCACCGAAGTGCCGGCGCTCTCCTCGGTAGCGGCGATGACGATCTCCTCGCCCCCCTGGCCGCGCAGGCTCATCCAGTTCGGTCCTTCCTTCTCGAGGAAAGCCGAGTAGATCCCCGAGCGCGTGGAGAAGAAGTCCCGCGCGGCCGCAAGAACGTCGGCGGCGGGGAGTTGGGTGCGCTGCTGCTGGAGGGTGCGTCCGGTCTGCTGATGGCTCACGAGTCTCCTCTGTTCTCTTCGACACCCGGTACGGGCGATCGGTTCGCGATGTTGAGGAATCTATCACGCAGACGCGCCAGCGCCCTCCCCGGACTGGTCCGGCTCGTGCGGCGTGCGCTCGTCCAGTAGGGCCTCGGCGCGGCGGAGTCGCTCACGCAGGGTCCCCTTCTCGGCAACCGCGGCCATCAGGTCGGCGATCGCTCCGAGGAGTGCGCGCGTGGGCGCGCGGGGAGTGCCGGGTTCGGCGAAGTAGAAGGTGAGAGTGCCTTCGAGTCGCGAGCCGGCGATCAGCGGTAGCGCGACAATAGCGCAAAAGCCGAGTTCCTTCGCGACCTCCTGCCAGTCCTCGAGCGACGGGTCGGCGAAGACATCGGCGACCTCGATCACCCTCCGCTCGCTCGCCGCCTCGCCGCTCGGGCCGAAGCCGACACGGACGCGCATCTCGCTCAGCCAGGGGCGCCAGCGTTCAGGCCACGCGTGCGCGGCCGCCAACCGCATCATCTCGCCGGTGCCATCCACCACGAAGACGGAGCCGAGTGCGGCGCCAACGGCCGGGCAGGCGCGGTCGAGCGCGAACTGGAAGGCTTCGGTGGGGTCGTCGGCTCTCAGCAACGTGTGCAGCAGATCGCGGAGGAGCGCGACTTCCTTGGCGGGCTCAGCGCTCGTCGGCGCCATTGGATCGGGCAGTTTCCAGATCCTCCGGCGACGTTCGGCGGTCACGTTCGCTCAATGCAACGGCGGTTCACACGAAGACACGAAGCCACGAAGAACGGCAACCACAAGAGGCGGGGGAACGACAGCGATTCCGACCACGCCGCTGAGTTCCTCCCATCAGTTGCAGTTGCGGTTCTTCGTGTCTTCGTGCCTTCGTGTTGATCAAGCAGTGCCGTGCAAGCCGACGAACTATCGCCCATAGAGCCGTCGTTCGAGCGCCTCACGGAGCTTCACAGTGACCGGCCCCGGCTTGCCATTCGCGACCGGCTGCCCATCGAGCGTGACGATCGCTTGCACGTCGGTGGTGGTGCCGCAGACGAAGAGTTCATCGACCTTCGGAAGGTCCTTCAGCGTGACCGGCCGTTCCTGCAGCGGAAGTTTGAGTTCCGCGACGATCTCGAGGAGCACCGCCCGCGTGATCCCCGGCAGGATGTAGTTGGAGAGCGGGTAGGTCCGAAGCACACCGCCGACCACCGCGAAGCAGTTCGTCGCCGCACCTTCGGTCACCACGCCGTCGCGATGGAGGATCGCCTCGTAGGCCCCGGCCTCGTGCGCCGCTTGGCGCGCGAGCACCGGCCCGAGGAGATTCACCGTCTTGAGGTCGCAGCGCGACCAGCGCACGTCGGCGAAGGTGATTCCTTTGGCGCCGTTCTCCCGCATCGCGAGGTTCGGCTTGAAAGCCGCGGCGATCGCGAAGATCGTCGTCTTGGTCCCCGGCGGCGGGAAGTGGTGCGTGCGTGGCGCCGCACCGCGCGAGACCTGCAGGTACACCGTCGCCTCGCCGGTGGTGAAGCCGTTGTCGCGCACGAGTCGCTCGCACACGGCGCGCAGGGTGACCGACTCCGTGCCTATGGAATCGATTCGCAAGCCCGCGAGCCCATCGGCCATCCGCGCGGCGTGCGCATCCCAGCCGAAGATGCGCCCCTCGATCACGCGCACCACCTCGTAGATGCCGTCGCCGAAGGTGAATCCGCGATCCTCGACCGGGATCATCGCCTGGCTGCGAGGGACATACTGCCCATTCAGGTACACCGTCATCTCGGTCACGCGACCATCCGTTCGATCGCGGCGATCACGGGGGCGAAGGAGAGGCCCTTCCCCGCCACGCGACGCGCCTGTTCGTCCGCCAGTTCCCGCTGTCCGTGGCTGAAGAGTTCGCCGACGATCCACGGCCCCGCCTTCGGATTCCGCCACCAGTCCTCGTCGAACCTCGACCGCAACGATTCATCGAGCACCGCCTGCAACTGCCACGCCCGAAGGTAGCGCGCCGCGTAGTAACGCGGATCCACATCCACGAAGGCGTCAGCGCGCTGATAGAGGAACCCCGTCGCGTTGGTCAACAACTCGACGAAGAGATCGGGGAGCGCGTCCCACCCCACCGCGCCGCCGTGGAGCTCCGTCTCGTAGATGAGCTTCGCTGCGTACCGCCGCACGTAGTGCAGTTCCTCGAAGCCCTGGCTCCGGAGGTAGCGCGGCAAGTCCTTCTTCGAGAGACCGGTGTAGCGCTGCAGCCATCCCCGATCCTTGAGCCGATGGTCGAAGAGCATCGCGTACCCCTCGGTCACCGAGTTGTCGCCGAGCCAGCGGTACTCGAAGGGGAGAGTGCGATCCATATTCGCGAAGTGGAGCGCGTGCCCGAGTTCGTGGAGCAACGTCATCCAATCCCCGGTTCCGCCGTGCGGCCGCAGCACGAGATGGACGACATCGGGGATCTTGACCGGCGCGCAGAAGGCCCGCGCTCGCTTCCCCGGCCGTTCGCCGGTGTCGTACTTGACGCGCCCCGACGCGTCGGGGCTGATCCCCATCTCGGTCACCTGACGGCGCACCTCGCGTTCCATCGCCTCAGCGGTGAACGCGGCGTCGAACTCTGGGGCGCGCATCAATGCCAGCAGGTCGGCGCGGGTCGCCTCGGCGCGGGTGATGCCGAGTCCCTCCTTCAGGAAGGCGGGAAGGAGCTCGTCCCAGAGCGCCTGCGTGTCCTTGAGGAACGCCTCGCACTCCTTCCGGAGCGCCGCTAGTGACACACCACTCAACGCCTCGAAGGTCGCGTTGTACGTTGGGGCGATGCCGAGTGAGCCGACCACTTCGTGTTCGCGCTGGAGCCGCTCGCGCTTGAGGGGCGCGAACTCCTTCGCGACCAGCGCGGCGCGCGCGTCATCGAGCGCGTGACGGGCACGCATGTCACGAGTGTTCCCGAGCGTGATCGGCACCCGCTGGTACGGCTCCTCGGTGCCGTCGGCCAAGCGAACGACCGCGGCGCCCTCCCACGCGATCTCCCGTTCCTCGAGGGGCGCGAGTTCGCGCCCGACTCGCGACTCGACGAGCCAGTCGAGCAGCGCTCGCGGCGACCGCACGTCCTTCTCCCAACGGAACTGCTTCAACACGTCTGCGAACGCCTCGTCCCCAAAGGCTTCGCGATGCCGCTCGTAGATCGGCTGCAGCACCGCCTCAGCCTTGAGGCCCGAGTGCGCCGCGTGATACTCGGCCGAGACCTCCTCAAGGAACGCTTCGCCGCGCGCGCGGAGGGCGTCCGGCGTACTCACGCGAGCGTGGACTCGGCGCGCACGTGGTCCGCGTCGAGGTAGCGCGTCAGTACTTCGGTCACTTGCGACGACGACACACGGATCTGCCCCATGTCGTCGCGGAAGCGGATCGTCACGTCATCGTTCTTCGTCGAGTCACTGTCGATCGTGATGCCGAAGGGCGTCCCCGCCTCGTCCTGTCGCCGATAGCGGCGTCCGATCGCGCCGGCCTCGTCGTAGAAGACGTTGAAGCGCTTGCGCAGCGCGGCCGCGAGGCGCTCCGCCATCTCGGGCTGGCCCTCCTTCTTGGTCAGCGGGAAGATCCCCGCTTTTATCGGCGCGAGTGCGGGATGGAAGCCCATCACGGTGCGGCCCTCGGTCTCGCCGGGAACAGCCTCCTCGCGCATCGCGTTGACCATCACCGCGAGCGTCACGCGGTCGGCACCGACCGACGTTTCGATGACATAGGGGAGGTATCGCGTGTTCTTCACCTGATCCACGTACTCGAGCTTCTTCGAGCTGAACTCCTGGTGCTGCTTGAGGTCGAAGTCGGAGCGGTTGTGCACTCCCTCGATCTCCTGGAATCCCAATGAATCGCCGAAGTCGAAGTTGATGTCGAAAGCGGCCCGGGCGTAGTGCGCGAGTTCCTTCTCGGTGTGTTGGTGGAACTCGAGTCGCGCGCGATCCAAGCCCAGCCCGAGGTGCCAGTCGAGGCGCCACTGCTTCCACTTCTCGAACCACTCCATGTCGGTGCCGGGCTCGACGAAGAACTGCATCTCCATCTGCTCGAACTCGCGCGTCCGGAAGGTGAAGTTCCCGGGGGTGATCTCGTTGCGGAACGCCTTGCCGATCTGGGCGATGCCGAAGGGCACCTTCTGCCGCGTCGCCTGCTGGACGTTCAGGAAGTTCACGAAGATCCCCTGCGCCGTCTCTGGGCGCAGGTAGACCACCGCGGCCGAATCCTCGACCGGGCCCATGAAGGTCTTGAACATCAGGTTGAACTGCCGCGGCTCGGTGAGCTGGCAGTCGGCGCCCTCCCCCGGCTTCTTGCTCGGCTTCCGAGGGCACTGGGCGTCGGCGAGCTTGTCGGCGCGGAAGCGCGCCTTGCAGGTCTTGCAGTCGATCAATGGGTCTGAGAACCCAGCGACGTGACCCGAGGCCTCCCAAACGCGTGGGTGCATCAGGATCGCCGCGTCGAGCCCCTCGACGTCATCGCGCTCCCGCACCATCGCGTTCCACCAGCGCGTCTTGACGTTGTTCTTCAGCTCGACGCCGAGGGGGCCGTAGTCCCACACCGATCCGGTGCCGCCGTAGATCTCGGAGGACTGGAAGATGAAGCCGCGCCTCTTCGAGAGGCTGACGAGGTTTTCTATCGACACAGATGGGAGAGGTGAGATGGGAGATGTGAGGGAGAATCTAACGCTGGGGTGGGCGTGCTCGCCGTAGTGCGCTCACCTCTCCCATCTCCCCTCTCACATCTGCAGTCCTATGATCTGCTCCCGCCGCGTCCCCACGCTCACATACTGCGCCGGGCACTCGACCAGCTCCTGGATCCTGTCGAGATACGCGCGGGCCTGCCTCGGAAGGGCATCGAGGGTTCGCGCCGCACCGGTCGAGGACTTCCACCCCTCGAACCACTCATAGACCGGCTCGATCCCCTCCAAGTCGGCGATGTCGCCGGGGAACTCCGAGACGAGCGCGCCAGCGATCCGATAGCCGGTGCAAAGGCCGATCCGTTCGAGCGTGTCGAGCACGTCGAGCTTCGTCACCGCGAGCGCGCTCAGGCCGTTCACGCGCACCGCGTAGCGCACGACGACCGCGTCGAACCAACCGCAGCGGCGCGGACGACCCGTCGTCGCGCCGAACTCATTGCCCAACTTGCGCACCCGCTCGCTCATCGCCTCGTCGAACTCGGTGGGAAGCGGGCCGGCGCCCACGCGCGTCGTATAGGCCTTCACCACGCCAAGCGCGGCGTCGATGCTCCGCGGTCCGATCCCGACGCCGATCGCGGCGCCTCCGGCGGTCGTATTGGACGACGTCACGAACGGGTAGGTCCCGTGATCCACGTCGAGGAGCGAGCCCTGCGCCCCTTCGAGGAGGATCGCCGCGCCCTGCTTCTGGGCGCGGTAGACGGCGAGTCCGACATCCTCGGCGATCGCGAGAAGGCGGGGCGCGATCCGCTCCAGTTCCGAGAGCGTGAACGCCGCATCCGCGCGCTTGGCCGAACCGAAGCCCAGCAGGATGTGGTTCGCGTGTTGGGTGCCTTTCTCCACCAGCGCCTTGAGGCGCGCCGGGTGCCGTAGGTCGAGCACCCGGATCCCACGGCGCGCGACCTTGTCTTCGTACGCCGGTCCGATCCCCCGCCCCGTGGTCCCGATCGCCTTGCTCGCGGCGCTCTCCTTGTCCACGAGCTTGTGGTAGGGCATCACGAGGTGCGCGCGGTCGCTGAGATAGAGTCGGCCCGCGACATCCACCCCGTTCTTGACGAGCGCGTCCACTTCCTCGAACAGACTCTCGGGGTCGAGCACCACGCCATTCCCGATCGCGCAGCGCACGCCGGGCTGCAGGATGCCGCTCGGCACCTGATGCAGCACCGTGGACTCGTCCCCGACGTGCACCGTGTGCCCGGCGTTCGCGCCCCCTTGGTAGCGGACGACCCAATCGGCGCGCTCGGCGATAACGTCGACGAGTTTCCCCTTCCCCTCATCGCCCCATTGGGCGCCGACGATAACGATGGTGCGGGTCTTGGTGTCGAACATTCGGAGTTGTCGGGGCACAAAAAACGCCCCGGTCGTCGGGGCGTTGGAAGAATCTACGCTGTCACACCCGTCGCAGCAAACGGTGGACGGCGGCGGCCACGCGTACCATCGTCCCCACGATGCCATTCCTGCTCTCATTGCTGCTCGCGGCCTCACCGCTCCCGGCGCCCGACACCGTCGGCGTGCTCCACCGCGTCGGACAGGCTCGCCAGGCTCTGGCCGCTCCTCCTCGTGTCGTCGTCGGTGACGGCTGGAGGCTCGTGCGTTCGGTCGGCTTGCGGATCACGCGCGTTCAGAATCGCGTCGAGATCCGGCCACCAACGTCGTGAACAGTGTGGACCCGAGTTAGACGAAGAACACGAAGCGAATCGACCACTGGGGGAACTACGCGCAGCCGGCGAGACATAGTCCCCCCAGCCGTTGTAGCGGGCTGCTCCTTCGTGTGCTTCGTGTCTTCGTGGTGAGCCGTGCTTTCAGTTACGCGAGAAGCGCCTGGATCTCCGACGTTTGCGCGTCGCTGAGCGGCAGTAGCGGCGATCGCGGTACGCCCCCGACCCGCCCGACGTGCGAAACCGCCGCCTTCACCCCCGGCACGCCTAGCTTCGCCACGATCACGTCCGCCATCGGCTTGAGCTTGGCCTGCGCTGCAGCCGCGCGCGCCGGATCACCCGCGCGGTGCGCGGCGAACACTTCCTTCGTGAGCTGAGCTGCGAAGAGCGACACCGCAAGGATCCCACCCCGCGCGCCCAGCTCCAGCGCCCCGAGGAAGCTCGACCCGCTCCCGGTGATGAACGAGAACGTGTCGCTCTGCGCGGCGACGAATCCCTTGTTGCTCGCCAGGTCCCCCGAGCTGTCCTTGAGCCCGATCACGTTCCCGTGTCGCGCGAGGTCCATCACGAGGTCGGGGGGCAGCGCGAAGTGCATGTACTTCGGGATGTTATAGAGGATGATCGGGATCGGCGAAGCGTCCGCGACGCGACCGTAGTGCGCCGCGAGCGCGTCGCGGTTCATCGACGTGGCGTAGTAGTGCGGCGCGACGACGAGCGCGGCGTCGGCGCCCGCCAGTGCCGCCGCCTTGCACCGCGCCACCGTTTGCCTGGTCGATTCGCCCCCGCATCCGACGATGAGCCACCGATCGCGCGGCACGATGTCGCGCGCCGTCTCGGTGAGCTCGACCCGCTCCTCCTCGCTCAGCAGCGGCGCCTCTCCCGACGAGCCGGCGAGCACTATCCCGGCGAGCCCATCCGCGACGTGGGCTCTCAGGTTCGCAGCGAACCCCTCGAGGTCGATCGCCTCGGTGCCCGCAACGAAGGGCGTGATGACCGGCGCGAAGATCCCTTCGAGTCGCCGCGTCACCGCTCCGCTCCGCGGGACTTCGCCGCGGCCTTCTTCATCGCCGGCGATTTCTGGAACTCCGCGGGCCGCGCGCTCGCCGAGAGGGCGATGTTGTAGTCCACGATCCCGGTGGTGACGAGCTCCTCGAGGTGCTGGTCGAGGGTCTGGGTCCCGAACTGCTCGCGCCCCGCGGCGATCAGGTCGCGGATCTCGGCGACGTGCTCTCGATCGAGGATCAACTCTCGGATCGCCGGCGTCACGATCATCACTTCGAGCGCGGCCACGCGCCCCTTCCCGTCGGCGCGAGGCAGCAGGCGTTGGGAGACGACGGCGTACAGGGACTCGGCCAGACGCACGCGCGCCGCGTCTTGCTCTTCGGGAGTGAACATCGCGAGGATCCGCAACACGGTCCCCTGCGCGTCCGATGTCGGCATCGTCGAGACCACGACGTGTCCGGTCTCCGCCGCCTTCATCGCCGTGTCGAGCGTCTCGGTGTCGCGCATCTCGCCGATCAACACGACGTCGGGATCCTGCCGGAGTGCCGCCTGGAGTCCGACCCGGAAACTCTCGGTGTCCACCCCGATCTCCCGCTGCGTCACCGAGCTCTGCAGGTCGCGGTGAAGGAACTCGATCGGATTCTCGAGCGTGACGATGTGCTTGTTGAAGTGCTGGTTGATGTGGTTGATCAGGGCCGCCATCGTCGTGCTCTTCCCCGACCCCGACTCCCCGGTGACCAGGATCATCCCCCGTTCCGCCTCCGACACCACCTTCAGGACCGGCGGCACGCCGAGCTTGTCGAAACTCGGCACCTCGAAGGGGATCACCCGCATCACGATCATGAAGCTCGAACGCTGGCGGAGGATGTTCACTCGGAATCGGCCGATCCCCGGCGCGCCCCAGGAACAGTCGTAGTCCTGGAGCTTGTCGAGTCGCGCCTTGTCATCCTCGTTGGCGATCAGCCGCAGCGCGATGTTCCGCGTCTGGTCGGGGGTGAGGGCCTGTTTCGTGAGGGGCACGAGGCGTCCGTCGATCCGTGCCCGGAAGACGTCGCCCGCCTTGATGTGGAGGTCGGATGCGCCGCGTTCGACCGCCGCCTTGATGATCTTCTCCATTGAGTTCCGTCCTCAGTCGTCGCCGCGGCGCGTCGGCGCCGGCGGCGGCACCACTGCCTGCTCACCCGTCGGATCCGACGGATGCATCCCACGCCGGTCGGTCGCCCGGCGTCCGCTCCGCGCCGCCCAATCCTCTCCCGGGACCCCGTTCTGCTGATCGTGAACGTTCGCCATGAATCGCCCCTCCACCCAGCCAAGCCCGATCAGGATGATCATCACCGCGACCGTCGACCCGAGCGCTTCGACGAAGTAGCCCGCGCCGATGGTGAGACCGATCGCCGACACCACCCAGATCGTCGCCGCCGAGGTCAGCCCGGTGATCATCCCTCGTGTGTGGAGGATAGTCCCTGCGCCGAGGAAGCCGATCCCCGTCACCACCTGCGCCGCGATTCGAGCCGGATCACCGCCGTGCGTCTCGGCGATCCCCATCGAGAGATCCATCAGGATCGCTGAGCCAACGCAGATCAGGATGTTCGTGCGCAGGCCGGCCGGCTTCCCCTTGAGCTCTCGCTCAAGCCCCACCCCGCCCCCCGCGAGGACGGCGATCACGATCTTGGCGGCAAGGTCGAGACGGAACGCCTCGATGATCAGATCATTGAATTGCATCGAGTCCCATCCGTTGCTTGACAGTGGTCATCGTCGCGTGCGCCACAGCCTGCGCCCGCACCGCCCCCTCCGCGAGAAGCGCATCCACCTTTCCCGGCGTCGCCGCGAGCACCTCGGCCCGCGTGCGGATCGGGGTCAGCTCCGCAACCAGGTTCGCGTGCAGCACCTTCTTGCAGTCGATGCACCCCCACTTCGCGCCGCGACAGTTCTCCTCGACCTCCTGCACCGTTGCGGCCGGGGAGAAGGCCTTGTGGAGCTCATAGATCGTCTTGCACTTGTCGGGCTCGCCTGGATCGCTCTTCCGCTGTCGCGCGGGGTCGGTCACCGCTGGGCGGAGCTTCTCCCAGATCTGCTCCGGCGTCTCAAGCAGGCCGATGGTGTTCCCAAGAGACTTCGACATCTTCGCGTTCCCATCGAGTCCCACGATCCGGCGCGTCGGCGTAAGCTTCGGCTGAGGCTCGGGGAAGAAAGGGGCGTCGGGTGAGAACCGCGTGTTCCAGTTGCGAGCGACGACGCGCGAGAGTTCGAGATGCTGCACCTGATCCTCTCCTACGGGCACGGTATCGGCGAGGTAGAGGAGGATGTCGGCCGCCTGCAGCACCGGATAGTTGAGCAGGCCCGCCATCACCTGCTCCTGCCGCCCCGCCTTGTCCTTGAACTGCACCTGCCGCTCGAGTTCGCCGAGGGGGGTGATGGTATTGAAGATCCAAGCGAGTTCGGTGTGCTCGGGCACATCCGATTGGACGAAGACCACGCACTTCGCGGGGTCGAGGCCAGCGGCGAAGAGGGAGATCGCCATCTCGCGTGTGCGCCGGCGCAGCTCCTCCACCGCGTAGGGGATGGTGATCGCGTGATAGTTTACGATGCAGAAGAACGACTCGTGCTGGTGCTGCAGCAGGGTCCAGTTCTTCACCGCCCCGAGGTAGTTGCCGATGTGCAGTTCGCCGGAGGGCTGGATCCCGCTGAAGATGCGCGCCATTCCTCAGAAGTTAGGGAGCGTCGGATGGCCTCACAACCTGAGCACCGGGAACTGCTTGCGATCCTGCGGCGCGCGGCCGACGCCGCCGCGAGCGTGATCCGGGAGGCGGCGCCCCGCGTCCGTACGATCGACTGGCGCGCCAAGTCGCCGACCGACTTCGTGAGTGAGGTCGACTTGGCCGCCGAGGAACGCATCCTCGGGATCGTCTCGCGCGAGCTCCCCGCGGCGACGGTGCTCGCCGAGGAGACGGCGTCGAGCGTGGCGCCCGCGCGGCTGGCGAAGGGCCTCGCGGTCGTCATCGACCCCCTCGACGGCACGACGAATTTCCTGCACGGATATCCCGAGTACGCGGTCTCGATCGCCGTGCTTTCCGACGGGGAACCGGTCGCCGCGGTCGTATTCGACGTGCCAGGGAATGAGTGCTTCACCGCGACCGCTGGTGGCGGCACCTTCCTCGGCGACCACCCCTGCCGCGTCTCCACGATCACCGATCCGCAGCGCGCCCTGGTCGGCACCGGCTTCCCCTTCAAGGATGCCGGTGACATCCCGGCCTACCAGGCGCAGATGTCGCGGGTGATGGCGCAGGTCTCCGGAGTGAGGCGCCCCGGGGCGGCGAGTCTCGACTTGGCGAGCGTCGCAGCGGGGCGGTTCGATGCCTTCTGGGAGACGGCCTTGTCGCCGTGGGACTTCGCTGCGGGAATGCTGCTCGTGCGGGAGGCCGGTGGCGTCGCCACCGAAGAGTCCGGCGCGCACCTCCGTGCCCTGGGTCCATCCTCCGTCGTTGCTGGGAACCCCGCGATGCACGACTGGCTCCTGCGGCAGCTCTAGCGAACGGCGTTCACCACCAGAGGCACAGAGGGGCCACAGAGAACCGCGAAAGACTTGGGGGAACTGCGCGCCAAAGGACACGCGCAGTTCCCCCCATTTGGTTGCATTTGCCCTTCTCCGTGGCCCTCTGTGCCTCTGTGGTGGCAGGCGGTTCGTCGGCCGAACGCGATAGATTGCTAACCACGCTGAGTCCTCGCGACCTTCAACGGAGCAACCAGAGCCAGTGTCCCTTGTCGAGTGCGTCCCGAACTTCTCCGAAGGCCGTCGCCCCGAGGTCGTCGCCGCCATCCGTGACGCGATCGCGGCCGTCGAGGGCACCGTTATCCTCGACGTTTCCAGCGACGCCTCGCATAACCGCACCGTCCTCACCTTCGTCGCGCCGGTCAACCGCGCGGTCGAGGCCGCCTATGCCGGCATCGCGACCGCCGCGCGCCTCATCGACCTCAACGGCCACACCGGCGAGCACCCGCGCATCGGCGCGACCGACGTCTGCCCCTTCATCCCCCTCGAAGGGACTTCGATGGAGGACTGCATCGTCCTCGCGCGGACGCTGGGCGAACGGGTCGGCAAGGAACTGCAGATCCCCGTCTTCCTCTACGAACGCGCCGCTTCGCGGCCCGACCGCGTGAACCTCGCCGACATCCGGCGCGGTGAGTTCGAGCAGGCGAAGCTCGAGATCGGCACGAACCCCAATCGCGTACCCGACTACGGACCCAACAAGATCCACCCCACCGCCGGCGCCACCGTCATCGGCGCTCGTCCATTCCTCGTCGCCTTCAACGTCTATTTGGGCGGCAAGGAGAACCTTCCCGTCGCCAAGAGCGTCGCCAAGGCCGTGCGCGGTTCGTCCGGTGGCTTGAAGGCCGTGAAGGGTCTCGGACTCGAGATCGACGGTCAGGCGCAGGTCTCGATGAACCTCGTGGACCTCGACGTGACGCCGTTGCATCGCGCGTACGAGATGGTGAAGATGGAAGCTGAGTCTCAGGGCGTGACGCCGACGTGGAGTGAGATCGTCGGGCTCGTTCCGGAGCGCGCACTCTTCGAGGCCGCGGCGCGCCACCTTCGCCTGCGAGCCTACACACCCGACGCCGTGTTGGAACGCCAGGTGCGCTCCGCCGCCGCCGGCGGCGAATCGCTCGCGGGCTTCACGGCAGCCGTCGCGTCCTCGGCACCGGTCCCCGGCGGCGGCACGGTCGCGGCGCTCGCGGGCTCTCTCGGCGCCGCCCTCGTCCAGATGGTCGCCGGCCTCACCGTCGGGCGGAAGAAGTACGCCGCCGTCGAGTCCCAGATGAAGGAGATCGGCCTTCAGGCGAACCACTTGGTGCGCCGCCTCTCCGAACTGAAGGACGAGGATGCCGCCGCCTACAAGCTCGTGAGCGATGCCTACAAGCTCCCCAAGGATTCCGCCGAGCAGCGGACCACGCGCGACGCCGCGATCCAGGCCGCATTGATGCACGCCGCCGAGGTGCCGCTCGAGACGGCGCGCTGGTGCTCCGAGGTCGCGGACCTCGCCGCGATGTGCGCCGAGAAGGGCAACTCGAATGCGGTGAGTGATGCTGGTGTCGCCGCGCTGCTCGCCGAGGCCGCCTGTCGCGGCGCAGCCTACAACGTGCGAATCAACGTGGTCGCAATGCCGGATCGGGCAACCGGCGCGCCACTCGCCGATGAGGCCGCGCGTCTCGTGGCCACGACTGCTGCACTCGTGAAACGCGCGACCGCGGCCGTCGAGGCGCACCTCGTCTAAGACGGCGTCAACGGCACCGCGAGTCGCCCGCTCGCGCGATCACGCGAGCGTCGTCAGGACCTTCGGTCCATCGACCGTGATCGCCACCGTATGTTCGAAGTGCGCCGCCAGCGCCCCATCGAGCGTCACGATCGTCCACTTGTCTTCGAGCGTACGCGTCGCTGCACCACCGGCATTCACCATCGGCTCGATCGCGATCGTCATCCCCACCTGCAGCTTCGGCCCGCGCTTCGGCTTGCCGTGATTCGGCACCTGAGGATCCTCATGCATCGCCGCGCCGACCCCGTGGCCGACGAGGTCGCGCACCACACTGAACCGTCCCTTCACCACGACCGCTTCGACTGCCGCCCCGATATCGCCGATGTGGTTCCCCAGCTTCGCCTCGCCGATCCCCTCCCAGAGCGAGGCCTGCGTCACGTCGAGCAGGCGCTGCGTCAAGGGCGCGACCGCGCCGACCGGATAGGTCCACGCCGAGTCGGTATGGAAGCCGCCGTAGTGCACGCCGATGTCGACGGTGACGATATCCCCCGCCTTCAGCACGCGGCGTGGCGAGGGGATGCCGTGGACGATCTCCTCGTTGATCGAGATGCAGGCCGAGCCGGGGAAGCCGTAGAGGCCCTTGAATGAGGGCGATGCGCCGGCGTGCGACCGGATGAAGCTCTCGACAAGCCCATCGATCTGCAGGGTGGTGGTGCCGGGTACGATCGCCGGCTTCACATGCTGGTGGGTCGCGGCGAGGATCCGCCCTCCCGCCGCCATCGTCTCGAGCTCGCGGGGACTCTTGAGCTGGATCACCGCCCGAGGGCGGCCATGGCCCGGGTGGTCACGGCGTCCATCGTCCCCAGCGCGTCGATATGGGCGACACTCAGGCCCTGCGTCTCGTACCACGAGAGCACCGGCGCCGTCTGCTCACGATAGACCTTGAGGCGGTTCTTGATCGCCGCCGGCTCGTCATCCTTGCGACGCACGAGCTTCCCGACATCGTTTCGCGGACAGGGCGAACCCGGCGCCAGGCCGGTGAACGGCGTCTGGCAGGTATCGCACGTCGTGCGCGACGAGAGCCGCGAGATGATCTCCTCGTCGGCGATGTCGAAGGCGAGCACGGCATCGACGTGCCGGTCAAGCTGCTGCGCGACCTTCGCAAGTCCCTCGGCTTGCGGCACCGTGCGGACGACGCCGTCGAGGATCACGCCCTTGGCCTGCGCAGGCTGCGCGAGCGCCTCTTTCATGATGCCGAGGATGACCGAGTCGGGCACGAGGTCGCCGCGATCCATGTAGCTCTGCGCCTGGAGGCCGAGGCGCGAACCCGCCTTCACCGCATCGCGGAGCACGTCGCCGGTCGCGATCTTCGGGATCGCGAGCTTGGCCGCGATCCGTTCGCCTTGGGTTCCCTTGCCCGAGCCCGGAGGGCCGAGGAGCACGACGATCACGCCGTGCGCCTCAGAATCCGGTCTGCGCGCCGCGACCGCGGAAGCGGACCCGGCCCTTCTTCATGAAGCCGTCGTACTTGCGCAGCAGCAAGTGGTTCTGCAACTGCGAAAGCGTATCGAGCGCCACACCGACGACGATCAGCAGCGAGGTGCCGCCGAACTGGAAGGGCACCGAGAACACGTCCGCCAGCCAGATCGGGAGGAGGGCGATGAGGGTCAGGAAGATCGCCCCGGGCAGGGTGATCCGCTCGACGATCTTCGTGATGTACTCCGCGGTCGCCGAGCCGGGCTTGATGCCAGGGATGAATCCCCCCTGCTTCTTCAGGTTCTCCGCCAAGTCCACCGGATTGAAGATGATGGACGTGTAGAAGTAGGTGAAGAAGAGGATCAGTACGGCCGAGAGCGTGAAGTAGACCCAGGTGCCGGGCGCGAGATAGTCGGCCATCGACTGCAGCGTCGGCGAGGGGAAGAACGACGCGACCGCCCCTGGCACCACGATCAGCGACTGGGCGAAGATGATCGGCATCACGCCGGCCGAGTTGATCCGGAGCGGGATGTGGTTCTTCGCCGCTTCGCGCTGGCGGCCGCGGGCCATCGTCCGCTGCGGGATCTGGATCGCGATCCGGCGCGCCGCGATGGTGATCGTCACGACCCCCGCCACGACGCCGAGCATCACGAGCGTAATCCCGACGAGGTTGAAGAGCGTCACCGCCCCGGTCGAGACGAATGAGAACATCTGGAAGATGCTCGGCCAGAACCGCTCGACGATCGAGAAGAAGATCAGCAGCGAGGCACCATTGCCGAGGCCCCGCTCGGTGATCTGCTCGCCGAGCCACATCACGAAGAGCGCGCCCGTCGTGAGGAAGAGGACCATCCGGAAGACGAACGCCGAGCCGGGGTCCGCCACCGCGCCCGTGACGCTCGTCGTGAAGAGCGCGTAGCCGTACCCCTGCACCGCCGCAAGGACCACCGTGCCGTAGCGCGTCCACTGGGTGATCTTCTTCCGCCCTTCCTCGTCGCGCTGAAGCTTCTCCATCGAGGGCACGACCGCGGTGCCGATCTGCATGAAGATGCTCGCCGAGATGTAGGGCATGATGCCCAGCGCGAAGATCGTCGAGCGCGAGAGGTTGCCGCCGACGAACAGGTCGTACAGCCCGAGGAGTCCGCCCCCTTGGGTCTGGAAGAACGCCACCATCGCATTGACGTTCACGCCCGGCGCGGTCACGTGCGATCCCAGCCGGTAGATCACCAGGCAGAGGAAGGTGAACGTGATCTTCTGCCAGAGCTCCGGCGTCTTGTAGATGTTGCTGACCGCCGCCAGCGGGTTGGACTGGGCCATCTTATGCCTCGACTTTGCCGCCGGCCGCCACGATCTTCTCGCGTGCGGCGGCGCTGACCTTGATCCCGCGCACCGTCAGCGCGCGGTCGATCTCCCCATTGGCCAGGAGCTTCACCGGGCCCTTCGACGTCCGGGCGAGCCCGGCCGCCACGAGGGTCTCCAGCGTGACTTCCGCTCCCGCCACGAGCGAGAGATCGGCGAGACCGACCACCTGCGCATCCTCACGGAAGGGATTCGTGAATCCGCGCTTCGGCACGCGCCGCGTGAGGGGCATCTGGCCACCCTCGAAATGCGGCTTGTTGCCACCCGGGCCGTGATGGCCCGAACGCGCCTTGATGCCCTTATGTCCCTTGCCCGACGTCTTGCCGGTGCCCGAGCCCGGCCCGCGCCCGAGGCGCTTCCGGTTCCGGTGCGACCCGGGGGCCGGGGCGAGGTTGTTGAGTGTGATCCGTTCGTCGCTCATTCGTTCACTCCTTCACCGGCGTGACTTCGATCAGGTGACGCACGCGCTTGATCATCCCACGGAGGGCCGGCGAGTCCGCCTGCACCACCGAGTCCTGATGATGCTTGAGCCCGAGCGCATCGAGGGTCGCATTCATCCGCTTGTCGTGGCCGATCCCGGACCGCACCTGCGTGATCCGGACCTTCCCCTTCGTCAGGGTGTTCGGCGCCGTCTTCTTCGGGCCCTTGCCCGGATGCCACACGAAGGTCCGCGGCATTACACGACCTCCTTCGACTTCGCCCGCGACCGGTAGCCGAGCGACGAGACCTCGACGCCCCGCTCGCGAGCGATCTGCTCCACCGTCGTCAGGCTCTGCAGCCCGTCGAGTGCGGCGAGCACCATGTTGTGCGGATTCGTGGACCCCAGCGACTTGGTCAGGATGTCGTGGATCCCCGCGCACTCCATGATCGCGCGCACCGCGCCACCGGCGATCACGCCAGCGCCCGGCGCCGCCGGCTTCATCAGGACCTCACCGGCCCCGTGCTTGCCGACGATCTCGTGCGGGATGGTCGCCCCGGTCATCGGGATGCTGACCATATTGCGGCGGGCCCCATCCACGGCCTTGCGAACCGCTTCCGAGACTTCGTTCGCCTTCCCCGTCGCGACGCCCACCTGCCCCTTGCCGTCGCCGACGGCGACGAGCGCATTGAAGCTGAACCGACGGCCACCCTTCACGACCTTGGCCACCCGGTTGATCGCGATAACGTTCTCGAGGAGATCGGACCCCTCGCGATCCTGCTGTGGGCCGCCACGGCCGCCATCGCGCCCGCGTCCATCCCGACCGCCGCCCCCCGGCGCGCCACGACCCTGTCCCGGGCCACCGCGTCCGCCACCAGGACCGCCCCGACCGCCACCAGGGCCGCCGCGACCGCCACCACCGCCCGGAGCGCCCCGACCGCGACCAACACCCGGACCACCACGGCGCGCACCACCGCCCGGCGCCGAAGAACCACCAGTCCCACCCGTTGTCTCAGCCATTTAGAACTCCAGCCCGCCTTCGCGAGCGCCCTCGGCCACCGCCTTCACGCGGCCGTGATACTGATAACCGCCTCGGTCGAACACGACCTTCGTGATCCCTGCCGCCTTCGCCTTCTCGGCGACGCGCTTCCCGACCTCGACGGACTTCGCCGTCTTCTTGCCCGTCAGCCCGATGTCGGTCACGGTGAGCAGCGTCCGGCGCTGCACATCGTCCACGAGCTGGGCCGACATGTGTTTGAGTGAACGATAGACCACGAGGCGCGGCTTCTCCGCCGTCCCATTGACCTTCGCCCTGACCCGCACGTGGCGGCGCGCACGGAGCCCCGCGCGCGTCTTCGGAATCCGCTTTCCCGGCATTACTTACCCCCTGCCTTGCCGGCTTTACGCCGGACGACTTCGCCTGCGTACTTGATGCCCTTGCCCTTGTAGGGCTCGGGGGGACGGAGCGCGCGGATCTCCGCCGCCACTTGCCCGACCTTCTCCTTGTCGGCGCCCTCGATCAACACCTGCGTCGGCTGCGGCGCCGTGAGCTTGATCCCCGCCGGTGCCTTGTAGACCACCTGGTGCGAGAACCCGAGCGCGAGCTGCAGGCCGAACGGCTTTGGCTCGGCCTTGTAGCCGACGCCATTGATCTCGAGCTGCTTCGAGTACCCCTTCGTGCATCCCTCGATCATGTTCGCGACGAGGGTGCGCGAGAGACCGTGCAGCGATTTCGCCTGCGTCTCATCCGACGGACGCGAGACGATGATCGCACCGCCATCGAGCTTCACCGCCATCATCGGGTGCAGGGTGCGCGAGAGTTCCCCCTTGGGGCCCTTCACGTGCACCGTGTTCCCGTCGACCTTCACCGTGACCCCCGCTGGGACGCTCACAGGGAGCTTTCCGATCCGTGACATTGGCGGCTCCTTACCAGACGAGGGCGAGGAGTTCGCCCCCGGTGCGCTGCGCACGCGCCTGACGGTCGGTCATCAGCCCTTTCGAGGTGCTGAGGATCGCGACGCCAAGTCCGTTGCGGACGCGCGGGATCTCCGAGGCACCGACGTACTGCCGGAGGCCCGGCGTGGAGACGCGCCGAAGCTGCCGGATCACCGGCGTGCCCCCGGCGTACTTGAGCGCCACGCGGAGCACCTTCCGCCCTTCCTCATTCTCGAGTGTGCGGAAGTCGGTGATGAAGTTCGTCTCCTTGAGGATGCGCGCGATCTCGACCTTCATCTTCGACGACGGCATATCGACGCGCCGATGCTTCGACCCGACCGCATTGCGGATCCGGGTGAGCATGTCGGCGATCGGGTCGGTCATTGACATAGCGAACTCGTTGCTCAGTTGATGGATGTGGTTTCCGCGGCGCGGTGCAGCGGACCTGCATCCTTCTCTAACTGCAGGTGAAAGGTGGAAGGAGGAAGGGGGGCGCCCGTTCGGGCGCCCCATCGTCACGCAGCCCTCTCTCTCCCGCCGGCGCGCCGGCAGTACTCGGCGCGCCCCTTCCACCTTCCACCTTCCCCCTGCCGTTCTACCAGCTCGCCTTTCTCACACCGGGGATCAGCCCCTGGAGCGCCATCTCGCGGAACGCGATCCGGCTCAGTCCGAAGGTCGCCACGTATCCGCGGCTGCGTCCGGTCATCTGGCACCGGTTGCGGATGCGGATCTTGGCCGAGTTCCGGGGGAGTTTCTGCAGCGCGACCTGCGCCGCCCGCTTCTCCTCGTCGCTCGCCTTCACGCTGCGGACGATGTCCGCCAGTGCCTTTCGCTTCGGAGCCGCCTTCGCGGCCATCAGCTTCCGGCGCTCGTTCTTCTCGATCGTGCTCTTCTTTGCCATAGTTGAAAAGACTCCTCAGCCCTGGACGACGATCGGCTTATCGTCGCCGCGGAATGGCATCCCGAGCTCCCGGAGGAGCGCGAACGCCATATCGTCGCGGTTGGTGGTGGTCACGAACGTCAGGTCCATGCCGTGGATCTGTTCCACGAGATCGTAATTGATCTCGGGGAAGATCATCTGTTCCTTGATCCCGAGGCTGTAGTTCCCGCGGCCGTCGAAGGCGCGGGTGTTGAGTCCCCGGAAGTCGCGGATCCGTGGGATCGCCGTCGAGATGAACCGGTCGAGGAACTCCCACATCCGCGCGCCGCGCAGCGTCACCGCCACGCCGATCTCCTGCCCTTCACGCTGCCCGTAATTGGCGATCGACTTCTTCGCCCGTGTCCGGACCGGCTTCTGACCGGTGATCGTCGCGAGTTCATCGACGATCGCGTCGAGGACCTTGGGCTGCTTGATCGCCTCCCCCATCCCCACGTTGAGCGTGATCTTCTCGAGCGTCGGGATCTCGTGCGGGTTGCCAAGGCCGAACTGCTTGGCCAACCGCTCCCGCACCGTCTTGTTGTAATAGTTGTGGAGTCGCGGTGCCGGCACCGGCAGTCCCGCACCCTTGTGGTCCTTGGGGAGCATCGAGGCGCGCTTGTCGCCCTGACCCCCGCCCTTCTTCGTTGTGCCCTGCGCTTTGGTCGTTGCCATTTCTTGGTCCCTGGTCAGCGGCTATAGAGGATCGCTTCGCCGCTCTTCACGCTCACCCGCTCCTTGATCTTCCGGCCATTCTTCTCCGCCTCGTCGAGCCGCATCCGCACCCGCGTCGGCTTTCCCGACTTCGGGTCGAGCAGCATGACGTTCGAGACCGCCATCGCGGCCGGCATCTCGATGATCCCCGACTGTTCGTCGGCCTTCCGCGCCCGGCGGTGCTTCTTCACGAGGTTGATCCCCTCGATCGTCACCCGGCTCGTCTTCAGGTGCACGCGGATCACCTTGCCCTCCTTCCCCTTCTCCTCGCCCCGCATCACCCGCACGGTATCACCACGCGTCACCATCATCGGCGTGCGTTCGGCGTTCCGCTGGTGGCGCAGGATGTTCCGCTTCCGGCGCGTCTTCCGGTGTGTCAGGATGCGCATATCAGAGCACCTCGGGGGCCAGCGACACGATCTTCATGTACCGCTTCTCGCGGAGCTCGCGCGCCACCGGTCCGAAGATACGGGTCGCCTTCGGTTCGCCCTTGTCGTCGATGATGACGACGGCGTTCTCGTCGAACTTGATGTAGCTGCCGTCCTTCCGGCGCGTCTCCTTCACGGTGCGGACCACCACCGCCTTCGCGACGTCGGACTTCTTCACGGTGCCGTTCGGCAGCGCGTCCTTCACCGCCACCACGACCTTGTCGCCAAGGCCGGCATAGCGGCGACGCGTGCCGCCAAGGACGCGGATCACGAGCGCCTTCTTGGCGCCCGAGTTGTCGGCGACCTTCACGACGGATTCCTGTTGGATCATTGGTCGGCTCCCCTACCGTGCGCGTTCGACGATCTCGAGCAACCGCCACCGCTTGTCCTTCGACAAGGGGCGGGTCTCGACGATCCGGACGGTGTCGCCGACCTTCGCGCTGTTGGCCTCATCGTGCGCCTTCAGCTTCTTGGTCTTCGTCACCATCTTCCCGTAGACGGGATGCGGCACGCGACGCTCGATCGCGACCACGACGGTCTTGTCCATCTTGTCGCTCACGACCAGCCCCTGACGCGTCTTGCGCGCAGTGCGGTTCGCGGCGGCGGTATTCACGGTCTCTGCCATCAGTATCTCCTCGCGCGCGTTAGCGCGCGGCCTCCGTCGTGCGCGCCTGCTCGGCGAGCACCGTCTGAAGCCGCGCGATGTCGCGGCGAATGGTCCGTAGCCGGACCGGGTTGCTCAGCGTCTCGGTCGCCCCGCGGAATCGCAGGTTGAAGCGTTCCCGTTCCAACTCGGCGAGCCGCGCCTTGATGTCGGCGGCACCGAGTTCCCGGATCTCCTTAGCCTTCATGGCCCAGCGCCTCCTCGCGCGCGACGAACTTCGTTCTCACCCCGAGCTTCGCCGAAGCGAGCCCGAGCGCCTTCTGGGCGATCTCCTTCGTGACGCCCTCGATCTCGAACAGCACCCGGCCCGGCTTCACCACCGCGACCCACAGCTCCGGCGATCCCTTGCCCTTGCCCATACGGGTCTCGGCCGGCTTCTTCGTCACCGGCTTGTCCGGGAAGATCCGGATCCAGACCTTGCCACCGCGCTTGATGTGGCGGGTCAGCGCCACGCGCGAGGCCTCGATCTGCCGCGCCGTCACCCAACCGGGCTCGGTCGCCTGCAGGCCGTAGTGGCCGAACGCCACCGTCGCGCCACGGGTGGCGAGACCGGTCGTGCGGCCCTTGAACATCTTGCGGAACTTGACGCGCTTCGGTGCGAGCATCGGTCAGTCCCCGTTAAGCGTCGGAGGAGTACGTGTTGCCACGGCGCCCCTCGACGATCTCGCCCTTGAAGATCCAGACCTTCACACCGATGGTGCCGAAGGTGGTCTTCGCGGTCGAAGTCGCATAGTTGATGTCGGCGCGGAGGGTGTGGAGCGGTACCCGCCCCTCGTGATAGCCTTCGACGCGCGCGATCTCGGCTCCGCCGAGACGCCCCGAGCACTTCACCTTGATCCCCTCGGCGCCCATCCGCATCGCGCTCTGCACCGCGCGCTTCATCGCGCGACGGAACGAGATCCGCTGGGCCAGCTGCGCGGCGATGTTGTCGGCGACCAGTTGCGACTCGATCTCGGGTCGCTTGATCTCCTCGACATTCACCCCCACGTCCTTGCCGGTGAGCTGCTGGAGCTCGGTCTTGAGCTCTTCCACCGCCTGGCCCTTCTTGCCGATCACGACGCCCGGACGGCCGGTGTGGATGGTCACGACGACCTTCCCCGGCTTCCGCTCGATGGTGATGTCCGCGATCGCGGCGCCGCCGAGGCGTGCCTTGAGGTACTTCCGCAGCAGCGCATCTTCCTTGATGAGCGCTGGGAAGTCCTTCTTGGCGAACCACTTCGAACGCCAGTCGGTGGAGATCCCGAGGCGGAATCCGATCGGATGAGTCTTCTGTCCCATTATCGCCCTTCCTTCGCTGCCACGACGATCTCGACGTGGCTGGTTCGCTTGATCATCGGCGTCGCCCGACCCATCGCTGCCGGGGTCCACCGCTTGAGCTTCGGTCCTTCGTTCACGGTCGCCTGACGCACGTACAGCGCGTCAACGTCCACCGGCTCGCCAGCCGTGCGACCTTTCTGCTCCGCATTCGACACGGCCGAGTTGAGCACCTTGGCGATCTGCACCGCCGCGTGCTTCTTCGAGAACTTCAGCATCGCGAGCGCCTCGTTCACCGGCATCCCGCGTATCTGGTCGATCACGAGGCGCATCTTGTATGGCGACTGCCGCGTCGTGCGCTGGGTCGCCGACGGCGGCGCTGCGCGCCGCTCGGCGGTCCGCCGCACCTTTCGTTCACGGCTCTTCTGGCTCATCGGTTACTTCCCTCCCTTCGTCGCAGGTGCCGCTGCGGCAGCCGGAGCCGCTGCCGCTGCGCCGGCGCCCGGCCCGCTCGGGGCCGCCTTCTTGTCGATCTTGTTGTTGCCGCTGTGACCACGGAAGAGCCGCGTCGGGGCGAACTCGCCAAGCTTATGCCCGACCATGTTCTCCGTGATGTACACCGGGATGAACTTGTTCCCGTTGTGCACCGCGAACGTGTGCCCCACGAACTCGGGGATCACCGTGCTCGCGCGCGACCAGGTCTTGACGACCTTCTTCGTGCTCGCCGCGTTCATCGCCTGCACCCGCTTGAGCAGGGCATCCTGGATGAACGGTCCCTTCTTGATGCTGCGTCCCATTGGTCAGATCCTCAGGTCAGCTCTGGGTGGCCTTGCCGCGCTTCCGGCCACGGACGATCAGACGCTGCGACGCCTTCTTCTTGTTGCGCGTCTTCACGCCCTCCTTCTTGCCCCAGGGGCTCACCACGTTCCGGCCGCCGCGCGTGCGGCCGCCATGCGGGTGATCCACCGGGTTCATCACTTCACCACGGACCTTCGGACGACGTCCGAGCCAGCGGGTCTTCCCCGCCTTGCCCCACGAGATCAACTCGTGCTCGGCGTTCCCGACCTCGCCTACCGTCGCAAGGCAGTCGCCGTGGATCAGCCGCATCTCGGTCGAGGCCATCCGGCAGGTGACGTACTCCCCTTCCTTCGCGACCACCTGCACGCTCGTCCCTGCCGAGCGCGCCATCTGGCCGCCCTTGCCGGGCTTGAGCTCGACGTTGTGCACCGCGGTGCCCAAGGGCACCTCGCGGAGCGGGATCGCGTTGCCGGTGCGCACATCCGACCCCTTGCCACTCACGATGGTGTCTCCCACCGCGAGGCCCTTCGGGTGCAGGATGTAGCGCTTCTCCCCGTCGGCATAGACGACAAGGGCGATGCGCGCCGACCGGTTCGGGTCGTACTCGATGTGTTCGACCGTCGCCACCTGGCCGAACTTGTTCCGCTTGAAGTCGATGATGCGGTACTTCTGCTTGTGGCCGCCGCCGAGGCGCCGCATCGAGATGTGGCCGTGGTTGTCGCGCCCGCCGCTCTTCTTGAGCGGCTCGGTGAGCGACTTCTCGGGAGTCGACCGCGTGATGACGTCGTTGTCCGAAACGGAGCGGAAACGCGTCGCCGCAGTGACCGGCTTGAATTGACGGATACCCATTTGATCAGCCCTCGAAGATCTCGATCGTGTCGCCGGCCTTCAGCTTCACGATCGCTTTCTTCCAACGGGGACGGAGGCCGGTCGCGCCACCGACGCGGCGCGGCTTCCCGCGCTGCTGCGAGGTCCAGACGCCGACGACCGACACCCCGAAGAGCGATTCGATCGCGGCCCTGATGGTGTACTTGGTGGCGTCCGGGTGGACTTCGAACGTGTACTCGCCGCGCTCCTGATACGCGGCCGAGGTCTTCTCGGTCACGATCGGGCGGACGATGGTGCGGAGGAGTGTCGTCATCGGCTACTTCCCCTTCTTCTTGGGCGCGGAAGCAGAAGGCTTCTTCGCCGGTGCCTTCTTCGCGGCAGCCTTGGCAGTCGCCGGAGCTGCCTTCTTCGCCGGCGCGGCGCTCTTCGCAGCGGCCCGCTTCGCCTTCGCGGCCTTGATCGACTTCTCGACCTTCGCCGTCGCCTTCCGCTCGGCCTTCTTCGCCTCTTCCTTCGCCTTGCTCGGCGCCTTCGCCTGGGCCTTGCGCACCTTCACCTTCTCGAGCGCGTTCTCGGAGACCGGCGCGAGCACCTGTCCGATCGCCGGCGCCTCGACGAGCACCATCTCCGACCAGAGGAGGTGGTAGGTGCTGACGTCGCTGTAGGGCTGCACGACCACGTTCGGGAGGTTCCGGCCGCTGAGATACACCGCCGGCTTCGCACCATCCGTGAGGATCAGCACCTTGCGGTGCGAGACCTCGAGGCGGGCGAGGAGCTGGGCGAGTTGGGCCGTCTTCGGCTTGTCATACGTGAAGCGATCGATGATGATCACCGCCGCCTCGCGGGCCCGCGCGTTGAACGCGCTCTTGCGAGCGAGGGCCTTCACCTGGCGCGGGAGCCCCTGCTCGTAGTCGCGGGGCGTCGGTCCACCGACGACACCGCCACCGACCCAGTGCGGGGCGCGAGTCGAACCCGCGCGGGCCCGGCCGGTCCCCTTCTGCTTCCACGGCTTCTGATTGCCGCCCACCACCCAACGACGCGTCTTGGTCGCGTGCGTGCCCTGGCGCTGGTTGGCGCGATACGCCTTCACCGCCTGATGCATCACCGGCACGTTCACCGTGCCGTCGAACGTCGCCGTCGGCAGGGCCACCCGCTCACGCGGGGTGCCGAGGGCCGTGAAGGCCGCCGCGTCGAATGTCATCGTGTCAGACATCGGTTATCCCTGCTTCCGGACGAGGACGATCCCGTTGGTCGGGCCCGCCACCGATCCGCGGATGTAGATCAGGTTGCGCTCGGCGTCGATCTTCTCGACGCGGAGGTTGACGGTCGTGTTCCGCTCGGCCCCGAAATGGCCGGGCATCTTCTTCCCCTTGATCACGCGCGAGGGGTCGGTGCCGGGGCCGATCGAGCCCGGGCGGCGGTGCTTCGTGTTGCCGTGCGTGTTGGGTCCGCCGCCGAAGTTCCAGCGCTTCACCACGCCCTGGAACCCGCGGCCCTTCGAGGTGCCGGTGACCTTCACCAGCTCGCCCGGCGCGAAGATGCCGACGGTGATGACGTCGCCGACCGTGTAGGTCGGCACCTTGGGGTCCTTCCCCGGCGCGTCATCGAGCCGGAAGGAACGGAGCACCGCCGGCGCAGCGGTGAGGCCAGCCTTCGCCGCGTGTCCGATCTCGGCCTTCGTCGCGCGACGTCCCTTCGGCGTGCGCTCCCCCTTCTTCGACTCGCGGGCCGTGCGCTGCGCGCCGAACCCGAGTTCCACCGAGGCAAAGCCCTCCCGCTCCGTCGTGACGACCTTCGTCACCGGATTCGGGGTGGCCTCCACCACCGTGCACGGGATCTGCATCCCTGCCTCGTCGAAGATCTGGGTCATCCCCAGTTTCTTGCCAATGATTCCGATCATTTGACTCTCATGGTTGACTGCCACAGGGGAGGTGGAAGGGGGAAGGAGGACGGGGGCCGCCCGTTCGGTCGGCCCACGTCACGACGATCCTTCTCCTCTCACCGGTGCGCCGGGGCTTCACCCGGCGCGCCCCTTCCACCTTCCACCTTCCGCCTGCCGTTATTCGACTTTGATCTCGACATCCACACCCGCCGGAAGGTCCAGCTTGGTCAGTGCATCGACCGTGACCGCCTTCGAGTCGAGGATGTCGATCACGCGCTTGTGCGTCTTCAGCTCGAACTGCTCCCGCGACTTCTTGTCGACGTGCGGCGAACGGAGGACCGTCCACCGCTGCGTCTTCGTCGGCAGCGGGATCGGACCGGAGACCTGCGCCCCCGTCTTCTCCGCCGTCCGCACGATGTCCGCCGCAGCCTGGTCGATCACCGCGTGATCGAAGGCCTTGAGTCGGATCCGGATACGTCCCGCCATTGGTCGCTCCTACGCGAGGATCTTGGTCACGACGCCCGCACCGACAGTGCGGCCGCCTTCACGGATGGCAAAGCGCAACTGCGCTTCCATCGCGATCGGGATGATGAGTTCGATCGTCATCGCGATGTTGTCGCCCGGCATCACCATCTCGGTGCCGGCCGGAAGCTCGATCGCCCCCGTCACGTCAGTCGTGCGGAAGTAGAACTGCGGACGGTAGCCCTTGAAGAACGGCGTGTGGCGGCCGCCCTCTTCCTTCGTGAGGACGTAGACCTCGGCCTCGAACTTCGTGTGCGGCTTGATCGAGCCCGGCTTGGCGATCACCATCCCGCGCTCGATGTCCTTCTTGTCGATGCCGCGGAGGAGGAGACCGACGTTGTCGCCGGCAAAGCCTTCGTCGAGCAGCTTGCGGAACATCTCGACCCCGGTGACGACCGTCTTCTTGTCCGAGTTGTAGCCGACGAACTCGAGTTCCTCGCCCACCTTGCACTTGCCGCGCTCGATACGACCCGTCGCGACCGTGCCACGGCCGGTGATCGAGAAGACGTCCTCGACCGGGAGCAGGAAGGGCTTGTCGACCTCACGGACCGGCTCGGGGATGAAGGTGTCGAGGGCCTCGTAGAGCTCCTCGATCTTCGCGACCCATACCGGGTCCCCCTCGATCGCCTTCGACGCGGACCCGCGGATCACCGGGGCGCCGTCGCCGTCGTACTTGTACTTCGAGAGGAGTTCGCGCACCTCGAGCTCGACGAGGTCGAGGAGCTCGGCGTCCTCGACGAGGTCGCACTTGTTCAGGAAGACGACGATCTTCGGCACATTCACCTGGCGGGCAAGGAGGATGTGCTCGCGCGTCTGCGGCATCGGACCGTCCACCGCGGAGACCACCAGGATCGCGCCATCCATCTGCGCGGCGCCGGTGATCATGTTCTTCACGTAGTCGGCGTGGCCGGGGCAGTCGACGTGAGCATAGTGCCGCAGCTTGCTCTCGTACTCGACGTGCGAGGTCGCGATCGTGAGGATCTTCGTGGCATCACGGCGGCCCTGCGACTCCGAGGCCTTGGCCACTTCGTCGTACGCGATGTACTTCGTCTTGCCGAACTTCTCCGCCGAGATCTTCGTCAGGGCGGCCGTGGTGGTGGTCTTGCCGTGGTCAACGTGGCCGATCGTACCCACGTTCACGTGCGGCTTCGTCCGATCGAACTTTGCCTTGGCCATTGGAAGCGTCCTGAGGTGGTTGAAAAGGTTTGTTGCCGGTCGTCACGCGGTCCCACTCACATCTCACATCTCCCCTCTCCCTGCTCACATCCGCCGTTCGCCTACTTCACCTTCGAGATGATCTCCTCAGCCTTCGCCTTGGGGACCTCTTCATAATGCGAGAACTCCATCGAGTACACCGCGCGCCCCTGCGTCATCGAACGGAGCCGCGTCGAATAGCCGAACATCTCTGAGAGCGGCACGGTGGCACCGATCACCTGGGCCTCCCCGCGCTGCGTCATCCCGCCGATCTTGCCGCGCCGCGCCGACAGGTCGCCGAGCACGTCGCCCATGAACTGGTCGGGGCTCACCACCTCGACCTTCATCATCGGCTCGAGGATCACCGGATGCGCCGCCCGGGCCGCCTCCTTGATCGCCATCGAGCCTGCGATCTTGAACGCCATTTCCGACGAGTCGACGTCGTGGTACGAGCCATAGACCAGCTCGACCTTCACGTCGACCATCGGATAACCCGCGAGCACGCCGTTCTCCAGCGCTTCCTTGATCCCCTGCTCCACGGGCTTGATGAACTCCCTCGGGATCACGCCGCCGACGATCTTGTCCTCGAAGACGTAGCCTTGGCCCGTCTCGGCCGGCATCGCGTTGATCACGACGTGCCCGTACTGCCCCTTGCCGCCAGACTGCCGGATGAACTTCCCCTCGACCTTGTCGACGCGCTTCTTGATCGTCTCGCGATAGGCCACCTGCGGGCGGCCCACGTTCGCCTCGACCTTGAACTCGCGCATCATCCGGTCGACGATGATCTCGAGATGGAGCTCCCCCATCCCGGAGATGATCGTCTGCGACGTCTCGACGTCCGTATGCACGCGGAACGTCGGGTCCTCCTCCGCCAACTTGGCCAGCGCGATGCCCATCTTGTCCTGGTCGGCCTTCGTCTTCGGCTCGACCGCGACGTCGATGACCGGCATCGGGAACTTCATCGCCTCGAGGATGATCGGCTTGTCCTCATCGGCGAGCGTGTCGCCGGTGCGGGTGTCCTTGAGGCCGATCGCGGCGGCGATGTCGCCGGCGCGCACTTCCTGGATCTCCTCGCGCTTGTTCGCGTGCATCTGCAACAGGCGGCCGATCCGCTCGCGCTTGTCCTTCGTCGAGTTGTAGACGTGCGACCCGGCCTTGAGGACGCCGGAGTAGACGCGGAAGAAGGTCAGGCGGCCGACGAAGGGGTCGGTCGCGACCTTGAACGCCAGCGCCGCAAAGGGCGCCTCGTCGTTCACTTCGCGCGTGTCGAGCGTGTCGTCGTGTTGCGGGACGTGCCCCTGGATCGCCGGCACGTCCTGCGGCGACGGGAGGAAGTCGATCACCGCATCGAGCAGCGCCTGCACGCCCTTGTTCTTGAACGAGGCGCCGCAGAGGATCGGGACGAACTTCATCTTCACGGTCGCCGCGCGGACCGCGTGACGGACCTCGTCATCCGTGAGCTCGCCGCCGGCGAGGTACTTCTCGAGGAGCGTGTCGTCGTGCTCGACGACCATATCGATCAGCGCGTGGCGCGCCGTCTCGACCGCCTCCTTGAACTCGGCCGGGACGTCCACGACGGCGAAGTTCTTGCCGAGCGACTCGTTATCGAAGATGTACTGCTTGCGTTCGATGATGTCGATGTGACCGGTGAAGAGCTCGCCCGAGCCCACCGGCAGCTGGATCGGCAGCGACGACTTGCTGAGGCGGTCGCGGATCATCACGACACAACGCTCGAAGTTGGCGCCGACGCGGTCCATCTTGTTCGCGAAGATCATCCGCGGGACCTTGTACCGGTCAGCCTGGCGCCAGACGGTCTCGGTCTGCGGCTCGACGCCGGCGACCGAATCGAGCAGCGCGACCGCGCCGTCGAGCACGCGGAGCGACCGCTCGACCTCGACGGTGAAGTCCACGTGGCCCGGCGTGTCGATGATGTTGATCCGGTACTCGGGCGTGTCGCCGGCCTTCTCGTGCTGCCCGTGGCGGCGCCAGAAGCACGTCGTCGCGGCGGAGGTGATCGTGATGCCGCGCTCCTGCTCCTGCTCCATCCAGTCCATCGTAGCCGCGCCGTCGTGCACCTCGCCGATCTTGTGCGACTTCCCCGTGTAGTAGAGGATCCGCTCAGTCGTCGTGGTCTTACCGGCATCGATGTGGGCCATGATGCCGATATTCCGGTAGTACTTCAGATCAGTGACGCGGGGCATCGGTCAGTGCGGCTCGGTCGGTTTCGCGGTAGGGAAAGCGTGGTGGAACAAAAACGCGGCTGGACCAGGCGTTCCCCCCTGACAGCATCCGGGGAACCGGTATCCATCCGCACTCGCCGGGTACAGTCGCCACTGGAGCGCGACTGGGGACCCTCGGCGCATCGGGTGCCAACGCAGCAATAACTTCCATCACCCGACGTCAAGTTGTCCTGCGTTCTTTTCGGGAACCTCGGCGCGCGGCCTCGTGAGAGGCGAACGCGGGATCGGTCGGGCTGTCCACTCCCCCCGCGCGTCGCTAACCGAGCCGATGTTGGCGGGCCCATCTTTCCGGGGCGCAGCTCCCCGGGGACATCCACCAGCGGATGTCCGTGTCCGACAACCCATTTTCGAGCCAGGTCGCCAGAGCCTGCGTAAGTTAGTCGCCGCTGCGGCTATGTCAAGGCGGGGACATCGGTTGCGGCGAGTCGGCAGCGGCGCCCTCCTCGCCTGGACTTGCCCTAGACAAAAGCGGGGAGCGACCGTCGGTCGCCCCCCGCTCTGCCATCTGCCGTCCGCCTACCAGCGGTAATGCGCGAACGCCTTGTTGGCCTCGGCCATCTTGTGCGTGTCCTCGCGCTTCTTCACCGCGTTCCCTTCCCCCTTCGACGCGGCGATCGTCTCGGCCGCCAGCTTCTCGGCCATCGACTTCTCATTCCGCTCGCGTGAGTAGGAGATGAGCCAACGCATCGCGAGGGCGGTCCGGCGCTCCGGACGCACCTCGACCGGCACCTGGTAGGTCGCGCCGCCGACGCGGCGGCTCTTCACCTCGACGACCGGCTTCAGGTTGGTCAGCGCCTGCTTGAAGACATTCACGCCCGGTTGGGCCAACTTCGCCTCGACAATGTCCATCGCCCCGTAGAAGATCCGCTCGGCGGTGGACTTCTTGCCCTGATACATCAGGACGTTGATGAACTTCGAGACGGTCTGGCTGTCGTAGCGCCCATCGGCGAGGATGGTGCGCTTCACGGCACTCTTGCGGCGACTCATGACTTGGCTCCCGCGGCGGGCTTGGCCCCGCCGGCCTTCGGCTTCTTGGTGCCGTACTTGGAGCGGCTCTTGTTTCGCCCGTTGACGCCGGAGGCGTCGAGCTTGCCGCGCACGATGTGGTAACGAACGCCCGGGAGGTCCTTCACGCGGCCACCGCGGATGAGCACGATCGAGTGCTCCTGCAGGTTGTGGCCTTCGCCGGGGATATAGGCGGTGACTTCGAAACCGTTGACCAAGCGGACACGCGCCACCTTGCGGAGCGCGGAGTTCGGCTTCTTCGGGGTGGTGGTGTACACGCGCGTGCACACGCCCCGCTTGAACGGATTCTCCTTCAGAGCCGGCGCCTTGTCCTTCTTGACGACTTCGCGGCGGCTCTGCCGGACGAGCTGATTGATCGTCGGCATCTTACCCTTTGTGTTCGTCCTTCTGCCTCTACGTGGATCGCCCGGACGGGCGGCACGGAACAGAGCCTAGCAAGGTAGGCGGTCGACGGGCGAGGGTCAACTCCGTCCGACCAGCGGGAACGCCGCAGTGAGCACGCCGGCGACGAGCAGCACCATCGCTCCGCCCAGGGCCCACTTGAGCGTGTACCGCTGATGGTCGTCGAAGTCCACGCCGACGAGTCCCACGAGGAGATAGGTGCTCGGGACCAGCGGGCTCAGGAAATGCACCGGCTGTCCGATCAGCGAAGCGCGCGCCATCTCCGCCGCCGTGATCCCGTACGCCTCCCCCGCCCGGGCGAGGATCGGGAGGATCCCGAAGTAGAAGGCGTCATTCGATATGAAGAAGGTGAAGGGGATGCTGAGGAGGCCCGTCACGACGGCGAGATAGGGGCCCACCGCGTCAGGCACGAGCGCGATCACGCTCTCCGCCATCGCATCGACCATCCGCGTGCCGGAGAGGATCCCCGTGAACACACCGGCCGCGAAGATCAGGCCGACGACAGCGAGGACATTCCCGGCGTGCCGCGACAGGAGCCCCTTCTGCTCGGCGATCGAGGGATAGTTCAGCATCGTCGCGAAGGCGAAGCCGATCATGAAGAGCACAGGCAACGGCATCAGCCCGATCACGAGCGCGGTGAGGAGCACTGCCGTGAGAAGGGCGTTCACGATGAGCCGGTCGGGGCGGCGATGCTCGAGGTCCTGTTCGAACGCGGGATTCGCCAACTCCTCGACGAGCACCGGGGAGAGTGGCGCGTTCCCCGCGGGGATCGAGATGATCCCGAGCCGCGCCCGCTCCCTGAGCCCGAGTCGGTACGCGCAGAACACCACCCAAGCCGCGCCCGCCACCATCGCCGGCACGAGCGGGACGAAGACATCCCCGACATCCACACCGAGGGCGCTCGCCGCGCGCGCCGTGGGCCCGCCCCAAGGCAGGATGTTCATCGTTCCGTTCGCGAGCATCGTCACGCAGGCGAGGTTCAGGAGCCGCATCCCGAATCGCCGGTAGAGCGGCAGCATCGCCGCTGCCGTGATCATATAGGTCGTCGAGCCATCACCGTCGAGCGACACGATCAGCGCGAGGATCGCGGTGCCGACGACGATCTTCATCGGGTCGCCGTGCACGAGCGCGACCACGCGCCTCACGAAGGGCTCGAAGAGCCCGGCGTCGATCATGATCGCGAAATAGAGGATCGCGAACATCAGCATCACGCCGGTCGGCGCGAGATTGCGGATCCCCTCGAGCATCATCGGCCCGAGCTCCCCACGGAATCCGGCGAGCAGTCCGAAGGCGACCGGCACGAGGATCAGCGCCGTGATCGGGGAGAGGCGCCGCGTCATGATCAGCGCCATGAACGTGACGACCATCCCGTACGCCAGCAGGGTGAGCATCAGCGACGCGCCGGCGCGATCGGGAGCACGACGTGCGACGGATAGGTCGCGCTGTGGTGCAGGGTGATGTCGCTCGTGACCATCCGCCGATTCTTGCCGAGTGGCTCACCAGTATTGGGATTCACGTCGAAGCGCGGGAAGTTGGAACTCGAGATGTCCACGCGGATCCGATGCCCCTTCTTGAAGACGTTCGCCGTCGGGAAGGGCTCGATCGTGAACTCGTACACGCGGCCCGGCTCAAGCATCTCCGCGTGATCGCGCGTCGCGCGATAGCGCCCGCGGACGATCGCGTCGGTGATGTTGAGGTCGAACCCGCCGGGCCACGCGTCGCTCGAGGGATACACATCGACGAGCTTCGCGGTGAGGTCGGTGTCCACCGTGCTGGCGCTCGCGTGCACGACGACCGTTATCGGGCCGACCACCGTGATGTCCTCAGCTAGCGGCTCGGTCTGAAAGACGACGACGTCGGCGCGGGCGCGCAGTGGCAGGTAGGGCGGCTTCGATGGAGGAAAGCGCGGATCCTCGCGCTGGTCGAACGCGCCGTCCTTGAGACGCGCCGAGGCGCCGCCGCCGATCGTTGGCACCGGGTCGCGCGGGTCGAATGTGTAGGTCGTGGCCGAGGTCGACTCCGCAGGACGCGCCTTCGAGAGCGAACCGTCGCCGTGGAAGTACCACTCCTCGAGCCGAGTGCCGGGGATCGGCCAGGCCGCAGCGTCGCGCCAGTAGCCGCCGTGGAAGAGCCGCCCATCCTTGTCCTTGTGGCCATCGCCGGTCCCCATCACGTAGATGCGCACCGGTGACTGCTTCTCAGTGCCCGACGACTTGCCCTTCAGGAAGTGGTCGAACCACTTGAGGTGGAAGTCGGTCGCGAAGTCGACGATCGCAGCGTCGCTCGTGTAGGAGGCGTCGCCGGCGAAGGCGCGATGGTTGCCACCGTGCGACCAGGGCCCGACGAGCACGAATTGCGGTGCCTTCTTGAGCTTCCTGAGGCCGATGAAGTTCTCGAACGTCCCGGCGAGGAAGATGTCGTACCATCCGCCGACCTGGAGCATCGGGATGTCGGAGGTCTCGGGATAGTGCTCGTTCCAGGCGAGCATCGGGTCCTTCCAGAAGGCGCCGTAGTCAGCCTTCTCGAAGAACTCCAGATACCACCGCTCGTACTCGGGAACGACCGAGAGTGGATTCAGCCCGCGCCGCATCGGTTGCACCTCGAACCAGTCTTCGACCTTCTCTTTCTCGAGCAGGTCGCGCACGCGCTGGCTGCGCGCGTCCTCGTACATCTGGCTCCACGCCCACGTGAGTTGGCGTCCCATCTCGTACGTGCCGCGGAAGCGCACGCCGTGATCCCAGGCGTTCGACATCCCGCCCATGTTGACCACGAGGGCCTTGAGAGCCGGCGGATGGAGCTGCGCCGCGCCCGCTTGCATGTGCGCCGCGAACGAGGTGCCCCACATCCCCACCTGGCCGGTGGTGTAGGGCTGCTGCGCCAGCCACTCGATGACGTCGTAGCCATCGGTCGCGTCGGCGGGTTGCACCTTCAGGAAGACGCCCTCGGACTGGTAGCGGCCGCGGGCATCCTGCACCGCGACTACATAGCCCCGCTCAGCGAAGTAGATCGCCTGCGAATGCAGCTCGGTCTTGTCGTACGGCGTGCGATTGAGGAGGACGGGGAATCGGCCGGCCACCGGCACGCCGCCGCGCGCGGGGCGAAAGATGTCAGTCGCCATCCGCTTCCCGTCGCGGGTCGGGATCATCAGGTCGCGGTCGACCTGCAGGGACTCGTACTGCTTGGGTGAGGCGGGCCAGCCCGCAGGCGGCATCCGGGAGTCCTGTGCGTCCGCAATGGACGAGACCGCGACCATCAGGACCGCCGGCCAGACCGCGCGTCGCATCAGGATTCTCCGAGCGCTTCGAGGTCAGCCAGGTCCTTCGTGCGCCCGGCGGCGCGCTTGTTCCTGACCAAGTCGGCCCGCCCGATCACCGGGATGCGGGCACCGAGGACATCGTGTTCCTCGCGACGGGTCCACGCGTCATCGAAGACCGGCAGCCCACTGGGGTCGGTCAGAAGATCGATCCGGTTCGGGGGAACGCCGAGTTGCACGACCGTACCGGCGGTCGAGAGATCCTCCTTCGAGATGCCGATGTCGAGTACCGACGCGCCGAAGGCCAGGAGTGCGCGCCCACGAGGAGGAACCGCGCACCGGCCGCGTTCAACGCCTCGAGCATCTCTAGCCAGTCGCGCGTCATCGCGGCCGGATGATGCGGATCGGCATCGTCGCCCGTGTGTACGGAGAGGGACGTGCACCCTGCAGGAGCCACGCGCGCTCGGTGAGCTCCCAGACCATCGCGAGGCGCTCCGCCGGGGTCGTCATCGCCGACAGGTCGTCGCCGGGCTCATCGCCCCGACGATAGACCCGCACTGGAAGACCTTCCCGAACCCGGTCGCGCGGTTCCTTCATCCGTGGAATATACGCAACGAGGCGATGACCCCGTCAGCGTCCGATGAGCAAGTCCGCTGGCAGCGCATCGCGCTCGCGCACCGCGGCTTCGAAACTCCCGCAGAGGTGGGCGATCCCGTTCGCGTAGTAGGAGATGAGCTCCCGCCCGCGCGGGAGGACGACGAAGCCGTCCCCCTCTTCGGTGAGCACGCGTCGCATCCTGAGCATGCGATACGCCCGCTCAAAGGTCTCGGCCGCTTCGCGTTTCGGCTCGATCACCTCCGCGCCCTCGTGCACCAACTGGTCGCGGAGGGCCTCGATCCGCTCGAGGAGTCGGTCGCGCCGGATGAACTCGGCGTCAAAGGTCTGCAGCGCCGCGCAGGTGAGCGGCACTGCGGTCACCGGGATGATCGCACCGATGCGCTGCATCTGGGCATCGCAGAATGTCTGGACCAACGCGAGTCGGTCCGCACGAGGACGGTCGAAGAGCGACGTGCCGGTCGCATCGAGCGACGCGAGCCAGGGCGCGACCGGCACCGGATCACCGACCACCACAGCGGCACGGCCATAGCGCTTCCACCGACGCGTGGAGAGGCGGCCGAAGGAGTTGAGCAGGTAACTGACCACCTCATTGAACTGCGTCCACCGCGAGGGTCGTTCCCCGCGTTCGGTCGTACGAAGCTCCCGCAGGAGCGATCGGTCCTCGAGCACGCGGTCGTAGTTGATCGCGACCGGGACGACGTACATCCGTTCGGCGAACCCAGGCTCGCGCGCGGTCCCCAGCATGTAGTCGAGCAGACCGATCTTGGCGGGTCGGAGGCGCCCGTCGCGCGAGAGCCCGCCCTCGGGGAAGATCCCCTGCGTCACGCCATTCCGAGTGATGAGCTGCACGTACCGCTCGAGCACGGTGTGATAGAGCGGTTCGCGGTAGCGTCGGCGGATGAAGTAGGCGCCGAACGACTTGAAGAGGTACTCAAGCGGGAAGACGCGCGCCCACTCCCCCACCGCGTAGCTGATCGCGACCTGACCGGCGAGCGCGTAGCCAGCGAGCACGTAGTCCGCGTTCGACCGGTGGTTCATCAGGTAGACGACGATGCTCTCGCGGGGAAGGCGCGCGAAGGCCGCCGGGTCGCGCACCTTGACGGTGGTCTTGTAGAAGAAGTTGAGGAGCGCCTTCGAGGCCGCGTACCCGACCTGGTAGTACATCAACAGGTTGAAGGCCGGGACGATCTCGTTGATGTAGGTGCTCACCTTGGACCAGGTGGCGGCGGGCGTCAGGCCGTGTTCGGCGGCGTGGATGCGCACTGCTTCGGCGATCGCTTCGTCGGCGAGCAGGGCATCGCGGATGTAGCGCTTGCCGGTGAGCTTGAACCGGTCGACCCGGGCGCGGAATCGGAGCATCGCGCGGAGGGCGGCGGTTCGGGTCCAACGGCGCCACCACCAGACGGCAACCACGACCACGGCGACGGCGAGGCCGAGGACCATCATCCACTGCCGATCACTGGGAATGCTCATCGCGCGCGAACATCCGGTGTGCCGCAGGGAACGTCAAGTCGAAGGTCTGATGGACGTGCCTTGACGCAGCCTTCACCGTCACTAGTAATGCGAGTCGGCGTCACGATCACCCTGAGCCCGGAAACGAGATGAAGAGTGAGCGCGGGGCGCTCTCGGCCATGTTCGTCCGGTTCGCGGACTCGGAGCGGGCAGGCGGCGTCCTGCTCATCGGCTGCACGATCGTCGCGCTGCTGATCGCGAACTCCCCACTCGGCGCGGGCTATCACCACCTCCTCGAGCACCAGGTCGCCGGGCTTTCCGTCGAGACGTGGATCAACGATGGCCTCATGGCCATCTTCTTCCTCCTGATCGGTCTCGAGCTGGAGCGCGAACTGTACAGCGGCGAGCTCTCGGACCCGCGACGCGCCCTCCTGCCGGCAATCGCCGCCGTCGGAGGCATGGTCGTTCCGGCAGGCATCCACTTCGCGCTGAACGCGGGGACGCCCACGGTGGGCGGAGCAGGGATCCCGATGGCGACCGACATCGCATTCGCCCTCGGCGTGCTCACGGTGCTCGGGTCGCGCGTCCCGCCCGCACTCAAGGTGTTCGTGGTCGCGTTCGCCGTGATGGACGACCTGGGTGCGATCGTGGTGATCGCTGCGTTCTACACGAACGGACTCGCGCCAGGCTACTTGGGAGGAGCTCTGGGCGTGCTGGCGCTCCTGATCGTGATGAATCGGTATCTGCGGACGATGGCGCTGCTCCCCTATCTCGTCGGGGGGCTCGCGATGTGGTATCTGCTGCTCCGCTCGGGGGTCCACGCGACGCTCGCCGGGGTCGCGTTGGCGTTCGCGATTCCCTACTCCGCGAAGGCGGCGGATACCGCGTCACCGTCGCATCGCCTCGAACTCTTGCTCCACCGCCCGGTCGCGTTCGTCATCCTGCCGATCTTCGCGCTGGCGAATACCGGTGTCGTGATCGGTGCCGATTGGGCAGTGGGACTCGGCTCCGCGAACAGCCTCGGTGTGATGCTCGGGTTGACGCTCGGCAAGCCGGTCGGCGTGGCGGCACTCAGCTATCTCGCGGTGAGATCGGGTCTCTGCCGCCTGCCCACCGAGGTCGACTGGGCCCACGTGGTCGGGGCGGGACTGCTGGGAGGGATCGGGTTCACGATGTCGATCTTCATCACGAATCTCGCCTTCGGCACCGACCTCGCGACGGCTAACGCTTCGAAGCTCGCGATCCTCGTCGGCTCAGTGGCCGCGGGGTCCGCAGGCTTCCTCTGGCTCCGATTCGTGAGCCGTTCGGCCGGAGGGTCGCGCGAAGACTGACCCGGTCGGGCATCTCATTCTTTCGGCTGATATCGCCTCCCCCGGGCACGACCTATCACTTCGGCATGACCAAGGACCCGACTCTCACAACGCTGGGCGGCGCCCCGATCGCCGTGAACCAGGCGCTCACCGCCGGCCCGCGCGGGCCGCTGCTGATGCAGGACGTCGAACTGCTCGAGCAGATGCAGCAGTTCAACCGCGAGCGCATCCCCGAACGCGTCGTCCACGCCAAGGGCTCCGGCGCCTACGGTCACTTCACCGTCACCCACGACCTCACGCCGCACACGAAGGCGAAGCTCTTCAGCGAGATCGGCAAGCGGACCGACGTCTTCCTTCGCTTCTCGATCGTCGCCGGGGAGCGCGGCTGCGCCGATGCCGAGCGTGACGTCCGGGGCTTCGCGGTGAAGTTCTACACCGAGGAAGGGAACTGGGACCTCGTCGGGAACAACACGCCGGTCTTCTTCGTCCGCGACCCATTCAAGTTCGCGAACTTCATCCACTCGCAGAAACGCCATCCGGCGACGAACCTCCGCGACCAGGACATGCAGTGGGACTTCTGGTCGCTCTGCCCGGAGTCGCTGCACCAGGTCACGATCCTCTTCTCCGACCGCGGGATCCCGGCGACCTATCGGCACCTCGACGGCTTCGGCAGCCACACCTACTCGTTCATCAATGCGGCCGGTGCGCGCATCTGGGTCAAGTTCCACCTCAAGACACAGCAGGGGATCCGGAACCTGACCGACGCGCAGTCGGCGCTCGCGATCGGCTCCGACCGTGAGACCCACCAACGCGACCTCTTCCGGTCGATCGCGCAGGGCGACTTCCCCCGGTGGACGGTGTCGGTGCAGCTGATGACCGAGGAGGAGGCAGCGACCTTCCGCTGGAATCCCTTCGACCTCACGAAGGTCTGGCCGCACGCCGCTCATCCGCTGCACGAGCTCGGCATCCTCGCGCTCGACCGCAACCCGGTGAACTACTTCGCCGAGGTCGAGCAGGCGGCGTTCGCGCCGAGTTCCTTCGTACCGGGGATCGGGCCGAGCCCGGACAAGATGCTGCAAGCCCGACTGATGTCGTACGCGGACACCCACCTGCATCGCCTCGGGGCGAACCACCGACAGATCCCGGTGAACATGGCGCGCTGCCCGGTGATGTCGTACTCACGCGACGGACAGCAGGCGAACGCGCGGGCGTACGCCGACGCGCCGAACTACTGGCCGAACTCGCACGCCAACTCGCCGAAGCCCGACGCGAGCTACGCCGACCCCGTCTGGCAGCTCGGCCAGGTGCTCGTCGATCGGTATGACTCGACCATGGACCACGATGACTTCACGCAGGCCGGCGACCTCTTCCGGCTCTTCGACGAGGACCAGCGGGAGCGGCTCGCGACGCGGATCGCGCTCGGGCTTGGGCAGGCGCGCAAGGAGATCCAGGTCCGGCAGGTCGGGCACTTCTGGCGCGCGGACCCCGACTACGGCGCGCGCGTCGCGGCGAAGCTCGGGCTGCGGGGGAGCGATCTCGTCAGCGGAGTGGAAGAGCGGCGGAGCCCTGTGACCGTCTGATCTCCGCCCAGTCGCGCGGTTCGTCGGTGACTGGCCCAAGGATCCACTGCGAGATGAGCACCAGTCCGAGCAGCACGAGCACGCCGATCCCCTGCCCGACCGCTGGGGCCATCCCGAGCGTGATGACGCAGACCCACGCCACGAGCGCCCAGATCACGGGGCCGGTGATCGCGGAGAATCGCCCGACCATCCCATACAGACCATAGAACTCCCCGATCCGGTCCGGCGGCGTGAGCCGCAGCATATACGGACGGTCGGCACTCCAGATCCCGCCCAGCGCGACGCCTGCCATCGAGGCGATGAGGAACAGCGACTGGACCGGGAGCGCGAGGATCCCGACCATGCCGGCGAGGAGGAAGGTCACCACCCAGAGCCGGAGTACCCAGGCGAGCGTGCGCTTGGGTCCGATGCGGTCCACCATCCGGCCCCAGACGAAGCCGCCGATCACCGCGAAGGTGATCGCGAAGAGCATGATCTGCTGCGCCTTCCCCTCCCCTCCGAGTTTGTCATAGCCAGAGGCCATCGCGACGTTGATCGTGTAGAGTCCCATCACGTTGATCACGGTGTTGATCGCGTCGGTGTAGAAGACGCGCCCGATGAGGAAACGGATCAGTCCGGGGTATTCGCGCCCGCCGCGCAGCGTCCGCAGGGTCTCGGCAGCGGAACGCTTGATCGCCCCCCACGCGAAGACGGGCGTCGGGTTCGGGTTCCCCCGCTCCTTCACGAAGAGGAAGCAAGGGATGGCGAAGAGCAGGAAGGCGACGGCGATCGCCGTGAAGAGGAAGGCCTTGTCCTCGGTGCCGATCAGCAGTCCCAATCCGACCGCGACGTAGGAGCCGAGGTACCCGATCCCGACGCCGATCCCCGAGATGCGGCCTCGGTTCTCCTGCGTCGAGACTTCGGGGAGCATCGCGTCATAGAACTGCAGTCCAGCTTGATACGCGGCGTTGGCGACCACGAAGGCGATGACGGAGAACCAGTAGCCAGCGCGCGCGAAGAGCACCGTGAAGCCGACGCAGATGAGCGTGGACACGATAAGGAAGGGCATCCGTCGCCGCGCCCGGTCGGTCATCGCGCCGAGCATTGGGGAGATGATGAAGATGATCCCCATCGAAACGGCGGTGATCAAGCCGTAGGCGAAATCCGCGCGCTCGGCCCCGACCTCCTCGCGCACCCAGAGGGAGAAGTAGAGGGAGACGACGCCCATCGAGAAGATCGTGTTCGCCAGATCGTAGATGATCCAGCTCCAGACCGCGCGCTTGGGGATCGTCATCGGGAGAAGTTGCCCGTCGGGGAGATCACCCGCCAGCGCACCGCGGGAGGAAATGAGAAGGGGCGCCCATCCGGGCGCCCCTCTCACATCTCACCTCTCCCCTCCAAAGTTCAAGGCCCGAACCCCGGAGGCGTTTTCTCCTCCTCAGGGGTCGACAGGACCTTCTTAAAGCACCAGAACGTCCCGACCCAGACGAGGGTGAGGGAGAAGATCATCGTGACCCAGCCACCGATAGTCATGGTCCGATCTCCTTAGTCCGCAGGGTTGTTGTCGTCGATGTCCATTCCGGCCGCGCGCATCCGACGCTCGCCCTTCCAAGTGACGTAGACGAGGAAGACGAGGATCGCCGCGACAGTCAGCATCCCGGCGCGCGCTCCAGTGTTGGCCCATGAGGCCTGGATCGCCGTCGTGAAGTTCTGCAGCGTAAACCCGACGAAGACGATGATCAGGTACATCGGCGCGATGTACTTCATGATGATCTTGTAGAAGGCGGGGATCTTGATCGCCGCCCCGTTGTGGATCTCCTTCCACCCGCGCTCGATGCCGAACACCCAACTGAAGTAGATGATCTGCACCATCGCGAGCACGAAGATCAGGTAGGTGCCCACCCAGAAGTCCACGGTGTTCCAGAAGGATCCGCCCGCCGTGAACCAGAGGGTCAGGAAGGCGCCCATCACGCCGATCGTCGCGATGATACCCGTCGCCTTGTTGTGCGAGAGCGCGAGCGACTCCTTCACGTGCGCGACCGCCGGCTGGTACATCGAGAGCGAGCTCGTGATCGCCGCGAGGAAGAGCATGAAGAACCAGAGCGCGCCGACGATGTTCTCGAACGCTCCCATATGTGCGAAGACCACCGGGAGCGTCGCGAAGCCGAGACTGAACGACCCCCCCTGCACCGCCGCCGTTGTGCCACTGAGGCCGAGGAAGACGAACGCCGCGGTGAGGGTGATCATCCCGCCGAATCCGACCTCGAAGAGCTCGTTCGTCGCACTCGCCGTCAGCCCCGATAGCGCGACGTCGTCGTTCTTCTTCATATAGGAGGCGTAGTTGATGATCACGCCGAAGCCCACCGAGAGCGAGAAGAAGATCTGCGACGCCGCCGCGAGCCAGGTCGAGAAGTCGAAGAGCTTGGAGTAGTTCGGGTTCCACATATAGCCCAACCCGTTGATCACGTTCTGCTCGGGGTTGTTCGGGTCCGGGGTGCCGAGCGTCAGCACGCGGATGAGGACGATCAGTGCACATACCGCCATCACCGGCATCGCCCAGGACACGAACTTCTCGATCCCCTTCGAGAGGCCGCGCCAGACGAAGTAGATGTTGATCGCGAAGACGATCGCCCACGTGATGATCGTGAAGAAGTTGCCACCGAAGAGCGACCCGTCCTGCAGGGTGCCGGTGAAGCTCTGGTAGTAGCTCATCGCCTGCGCCGACTGCTCGGCGACTGTCGCGTTGGCGTCGACCCCGACACCCCCCGTCAGGTACTTGAGGAAGTACCCGAAGGTCCACGTCTCGATGAACATATAGTACGTCGAGACGCCTAGGGGGATGAGCACACCGATGACGCCGAAGTAGCGGGCGAAGGCGCCCTTCCCGATGACGCCCATCACCATCGGCGCCGAGTGGAACCCCTTCTTCCCGCCATAGCGGCCCATCGCCCACTCCGCCCAACCGATCGGGATGCCGAGCAGGAAGAGCGCGCAGAAGTAGGGGATCAGGAACGCGCCGCCGCCATTCGCCGCGGCCTGACCGGGGAATCGGAGGAAGTTGCCGAGTCCGACCGCCGATCCCGCCACGGCGAGGATGACGCCGAGTTTGGAGCCCCACTCTTCCTTGTGTTGTTCAGACATTCGGTGAGCCTGGGTTGGATGGTCCTTGGGAATCCGCCCAATATACCCCGTGACGTTCACACCGCTACCGCAGGACGAAAGAAGGGCGCCCGAACGGGCGCCCCTCTCCCATCCTCCCTCGTCCCTCTGCCGTTCAGTTCGTTCGCTTCAGCTCCACGCGCCGGTTCTGCGCGCGACCCGATGCCGTGGTGTTCGGAGCGATCGGCGCGTCCGGTCCGTACCCGCGCGACGTCAGCCGCGCCGCCCCAACGCCCTTCTCGATCAGGTAGGCACGCACCGCGTCGGCGCGCAGGCTCGAGATCCGCGTGTTGCCCAGCGGCGACCCGGTATTGTCGGTGTGACCCTGCACCTCGACGTTCACGCTCGGGGCATTCACAAGCGCCAGCGCCATCCGGTCGAGCACGACCTTCGCGCCCTCCGTGAGGATCGAACTCCCGCTCGCGAACGTGACGCCTTCGAGCACGATGTTCGTTCGACCTTCCTCGAAGACGATCGCGCAGCCGCGCGAGTCCACCCGCACACCGGCGGCCGTCCCCGGGCAGTTGTCATTCGGATCCATCACGCCGTCGCTGTCGGAGTCGGTCGGGAGCGGGCATCCGCGCCCGTCCACCCGGGTTCCGGACGGGGTATTGGGGCAGCCATCAGCGCTGTCGAGCACGCCGTCACCGTCGGAATCGACCGGCACCGGGCACCCGCGCGAATCCACCCGGGTGAACGTCGGCGTGCTGGGGCAGGCGTCCGCGTTGTCGAGCACGCCGTCACGGTCAGCGTCCCCCGGCGCGGTGCAGCCGCGACCGTCGACGCGCGTGTCGGCTGGCGTGTTCGGGCATCCATCAACGCCGTCGAGTACGCCGTCGCCGTCGCTGTCAACCGGGCAGCCGTTGGTGTCAACGCGCGAGCCGGCAGGCGTCTGGCCGCACCGGTCGCTCGGATCCATCACGCCGTCGCCATCGGAGTCCTTCGGCAACACGCACCCGCGCGAATCGACGCGCTCGCCCGGTGCCGTCCCAGCGCACGCGTCCATTGAATCGAGAACGCCGTCGGAGTCACCGTCCTTCGGCGCAGACGACTGCCCGAGGCGGAAGTTGAATCCGGCTTGCAGACCGATGTTGCCGGTCTTGAGGTCCATAGTGGCCGTCTGGAGGATCGGACTCATCAGGACGTCACCGATGGCGTCGAACCGGAGCGCGAATCGGTCACTCATCTTGACCTGGAAACCCATCATCGCCGAATAGCCATCGTCGCCGTACAGGCCGCCGGGGCCGTTGGGGTTCGTGCGGTCGTGCACCCACCCCGCGCCGATGATCCCCGTCCAGCGGTTCGAGAGCGGCTTGTGGTACGCCAACCGCACGTAGTAGGGCTGGAGCTTGGCGTCGGTGTCGCCGGTGGTCGCGCTGTTCGCCATCTCGAGTTCGAGCGCGAAGTTCCGGAGTACGAAGATCCCGAACCGGCCGCTGAAGCCGATCGCGTTGTCGTAGCTGATGTCGCGATCCACGATGGTGTAGCGGCCCGAGAGGCCCAGGTCGACAGTGCCGGCGCCCTGTGCGAATGTCGGTGGGACAGCTGCGAGGGTGGCGCCGGCAGCGAGCGCCGTGGCCAGCCTGAAGAATGAGCGCATTCGACCTCCAGGGGGTGGGGACCGACTCCGCTGACTATCGCCACGCGGCAACGCCTCGCGCAAGCCGCCGGCGTGCGTGGCGTTGCTCTCGATTGACCGCGCGCACATCCTTCGACGCGCCGTCCCTTCGTCGTTACCCCAGACCACTCCGCTCGTGCCCGACTCCACCGGGAATTCCCCGGCCAGCGCAAAGGTCCTCGTCACCGGTGCCACCGGCTTCGTCGGTTCGGCGCTCGCGGCCCGTCTTGCCGCCCTCGGCACGACCGTCCGCGGACTCACGCGGAACCCGGGCGCCGCCCCCGCGATCCCCGGTGTCGAGTGGGTGCGCGGCGACCTCGAGGACGCGGCAAGTCTGCGCGAGGCCACCCGCGGGATCGAGACGGTCTTCCACGCCGGTGGGATGGTCGGCCACTTCGGACTCCGCGCCGCGTATCTGCGCGCGAACGTCCAGGGCACGAAGGACCTGCTCGCCGCCTGTCGTGAGCGCCGGGTGCGACTCCTCATCCACACCTCGACGCCCTCGGTGATCGCCGACGGGTCGGATCACTTCGGCGTCGACGAGTCGCATCCCTACTCGACCCGGTTCGCCTCGCCCTACCCCGAGTCGAAAGCACTCTCGGAGCAACTGGTGTTGGCCGAGCACCGCGACGATTTCCGGACGCTCGTCGTGCGCCCGCACATGATCTGGGGTCCTGGGCGCAGCCAGTGGGTGCAGGGGATGGTGCGGCGGGCCGCCCGCAACGCGCTCTGGCAGATCGGCGCGGGACGGAACAGGATCGGAATGACGTACCTCGACGACTGCGTCTCAGCCCACGTCGCTGCCTGGCAAGCCCTCACCCGGGACGCGAGTGTCGGAGGCGCTCCCTACTTCGTGCACGGCGGCGCGCCGGTGATCTTCTGGGAGTGGGTGGCCGAGTTGAGTCGGGCCTGCGGCCTCTCGCCGATCCGCGGCCAGGTGCCCACCGGCGCGGCGATGGCGCTCGCCCACGCCTGCGACGCGGCAGTCGTGCTCTCCCGCGGCCGCGTCCACATGCCGATCTCCGCGTACCTGATCGCGGAGCTCACGACCGAGCACTACAGCGACATCACCCGCGCCCGCACGCGGCTCGGCTACGAGCCACGCGTCACCATCGCCGAAGGACTCGGGCGGATCGCCGCCGCCGAGCACGCCAGGCGCGAGGGGAGTGTTTTTACATGAGTGAACCGACCATGGAACCCACAGCGGAGCCCACCGTGGAGCCCACCGTGGAGCCCACCGTGCCACCCGACCGATTCGCCGGGCTCACGGCCGCCGAGCGGTTCAATGTGCGCGCGATCGAGTGGTGGCACAGCGTGCGACCGCTCCGTTGGCTGAGCGCAGTGTCTGGCCACTACATCTCGCGCAACGCGATCAAGGTCGTGTGCGGCAACCTGGTGCGCACCCATCACTTCGAGCAAGTGCGGGACCTGCCACTCGAGCGGGGCGTTCTGCTCTGCGCGAGCCACCGTTCGTTCCTCGACAACTTCGCGGTCTCGTCGTTCGCGTGGGATCACGTTCCGGCGAGCATGCGGTTCGTCGTCCCCTCCCGCACCGAGGGGGTCTACGACCATTGGTTCGGGATCCTCGTCAACATCGTCCTCGGCTGCGGCAACATCTATCCGCCGATCGTTCGCGGGTCGCGCGGGACGCTCTGGGGAAAGCAGGTGATCGAGATCCTCATCGGGGTGCTCAATGGCGGACCGACGGTGGTACCGATCCACCCTGAGGGGGGACGCAACAAGGGACCCGACCCCTACTCGCTGATGCGTGGACGCCCCGGGCTCGGAAAGATCATCCACCAGACCCGCGCCTCGGTCCTGCCCGTCTTCCTGCACGGATTCCCCGTTGGTCCGTGGGCCGTGCTCCGAGCGAACTATCGTCCCGGCGCACGAAAGCGTCCGCACGTGCACGCCGTGATGGGCCCTCCGGTGGACTTCAGCGCCGAACGCGCCCAGCCCGGCTCCCCCGCCCTCTACTACGAGATCTCGCAGAAGCTCGTCGCGGCGATCGCGGCTTTGATGGACGAGGAGAAGGCGCTCAGAGCCGCGACTCCGGCGCCGAAGTAGAGACGACCGGGAATGAAGCAGGGCGGCCCGAACGGGCCGCCCCCCTTCCCTCTTCCACCTTCCATCAGCCGTTAGTCGTCGTCCACCGGCGACGCGAGCAGAGTGACATCGGCTTCGTTCGGCGCCGCGAGGAAGCTCGCCGGGAGTTCGCCGAAACCACCGAACTCCGCGGGCGGAGCTGGCGGCGGCTCGATGTCCATATCGACATCGCTGTAGCGGTACATCCCGGTGCCGGCCGGGATGAGATGCCCGATGATGATGTTCTCCTTGAGGCCGAGGAGATTGTCCTTCGCCCCGCGGATCGCGGCATCGGTGAGCACCCGCGTGGTCTCCTGGAACGACGCGGCCGAGATGAACGACTGCGTCGTCAGCGACGCCTTCGTGATCCCGAGGAGCAGCGGCTCGGACTGCGAGGCCTTCTGCTTCTTCTTCTTCGCCTTGTCGTTCGAGTCGCGGAAGACCGCCTTGTCGACGTTCTCCCCCTCGAGGAACTCGGTGTCCCCCGACTCGACCACCCGGACCTTCTGGAGCATCTGGCGCACGATCACGCCGATATGCTTGTCGTTGATCTTCACGCCCTGGAGCCGGTAGACCTCCTGCACTTCATTGAGGAGGTACTCCTGCACGGCGCGGGGACCCTTGATCCGCAGGATGTCGTGCGGGTTCACCGGCCCTTCGCTCAGGCGGTCGCCGGCGCGCACGCGGTCGCCCTCGTGCACGCGAAGGTGCTTGCCGGCCTGCACTTCGTAGAGCTGCGGCTGCTGCGAGTCGTCGAGCGAACCGGCGCTGTCCACCGGCTGGACGAAGATCTCGCGCTTGCCGCGCTTGATCTCGCCGAACCGCACGACACCGTCGATCTCCGAGATGGTCGCCGGATCCTTCGGCTTCCGCGCCTCGAAGAGCTCGGCCACCCGCGGCAGGCCGCCGGTGATGTCGCGCGTCTTGTACGCCTCGCGTGAGATCTTGGCGATCGTCTGACCTGCCGCGACCGCGCTGCCGTCGTCGATGATGAGCTGGGCGCCCACCGGGATGACGAAGTCGCGGATCTTCTTCTCCTTCCCGCCCTTCGTCAGCCAGATCTCGATGTGCGGGTGGAGCTTCTTCTCCCGGTCCTCGATCACGACGCGCTGACGGAGACCGGTGAGCTCGTCGAGTTCCTCGGAGACCGTCTCGTCCTCGACGAGATCCACGAAGCGGACCTCACCGGCGACGTCGGCGATGATCGGGTTGGTGTAGGGGTCCCACGTGAAGATGATCTGTTCCTTCGCGACCGTCGCCCCGTCCTCGACCGCCAGCACGGCGCCGAGCGGCACCGCGAGGCGCGCCATGATCGGCGCGTTCTTGTCGGCGGAGGCGCGGACGTAGAGCTCCCCTTCGTACGAGGTGACCACGTCCTGGCCATCAGGGTTGGTGACCTTCACCAGCCGGTCACCGTACTCGACGATGCCGTTGACCTTCGACTTCCGCGCCGTCTGCTCGGCGATCCGAGCCGCCGTGCCGCCGATGTGGAAGGTGCGGAGCGTGAGCTGCGTGCCGGGCTCGCCGATCGACTGCGCGGCGATGATGCCGACCGCCTCGCCGAGGTCGACCATCTGCATCGTCGCGAGGTTCCGGCCGTAGCACATCCGGCAGAGCCCGCGCTTCGCCTCACAGGTGAGCACCGAGCGGATCTTCACCGTCTCGATCCCCGCCTCCTCGATCGCCGTCGCGGTCTCCTCATCGATCATCTGGCCGGCCTCGACCAGCAGTTGCGGGCGTCCCGCCTCGTCGAGCAGCTGCGGATCGACCACATCCTCCGCCGCCACGATCCCGACGATTCGTTCGGCCAACGGCTCGATGATGTCCTCGCCCTCCTTCAACGCGCCGATCTCGAGCCCCATCACCGTACCGCAATCCTCCTCGGTGACTACGACGTCCTGCGCGACGTCGCAGAGGCGGCGCGTCAGGTAGCCGGCGTCGGCCGTCTTGAGCGCCGTATCGGCGAGACCCTTTCGGGCACCGTGCGTCGACGAGAAGTACTCGAGCACCGAGAGGCCTTCGCGGAAGTTCGACTTGATCGGATTCTCGATGATCTCGCCGATGCCTCCGGTGAGCTTCTTCTGCGGCTTGGCCATCAGGCCGCGCATACCGGCCAACTGGCGGATCTGGTCGCGCGAACCGCGCGAGCCCGAATCGAACATCATGAACACGGTGTTGAAGCCGTTCTGCGACTCGCGCATCCGCTTCACCATCGCGTCGGCGATGTCGTTGTTGGCGTGCGTCCAGGTGTCGATGACCTTGTTGTAGCGCTCGCCGTTCGTGATGTTGCCCGTCTGGTAGGCCTTCTGGAAGCGCATCACGCGCGTTGCGGCCTCCTCGAGCAACGTCTCCTTCTCGGCCGGGATCTCAAGGTCCTCGATCGAGATCGAGATGCCGCCGCGGGTGGCGTGGCGGAAGCCGAACTCCTTGAGCCGGTCGAGGAACGCGACCGTACCGGAGAGTCCCGCCTTGCGATAGGAATCGAAGACGAGCTCGCCGAGGGCCTTCTTCTTCATCTCCCGGTTCTGGAACGGGAGCTCCTGCGGCACGACGCCGTCGAAGAGCACCCGTCCGGCGGTGGTCGTGAACCAGGTGCTCACGCCATCGGGCGTGCGGCCGAAGTAGCGGACCGCCGAGTGGACGCCGAGCTGTCCGAGCGCGAGCGCCATCTCGACCTCGGCCGAGGAGCCGAAGGAGCGGAGGGCGCGCTGCGCCTTCTCATCCTTGAGCAGGGCGTCGAAGCCCGCCGGTGCCTTGGTCGCGAAGTAGCAGCCGAGCACGATGTCCTGCGACGGCTCCGCCACTGGGCGGCCGTCGCTGGGCTTGAGGATGTTGTTCGACGAGAGCATCAGTACGCGGCACTCGAGCTGCGCCTCGTAGGAGAGGGGCACGTGCACCGCCATCTGGTCCCCGTCGAAGTCGGCGTTGAACGCCGCGCAGACGAGGGGATGGATGCGGATCGCCTTCCCTTCGACGAGCACCGGCTCGAACGCCTGGATGCCCAGGCGATGGAGCGTCGGCGCGCGGTTGAGGAGCACCGGGTGGTCGCGGATGATCTCTTCGAGGATCTCGAAGACCTCCGACGACTCGCGCTCGACGATCTTCTTCGCGCGCTTCACGGTCTCGGCGATCCCCTTCTCCACCAGCTTGTGGATGATGAAGGGCTTGAAGAGCTCGAGCGCCATCGCCTTCGGCAGGCCGCATTGGTGCAGCTTGAGCTCCGGACCCACCACGATGACCGACCGGCCCGAGTAGTCCACGCGCTTGCCGAGCAGGTTCTGGCGGAACCGGCCCTGCTTGCCCTTGAGCATGTCGGAGAGCGACTTGAGCGGACGCTTGCCGCGACCGCGGATCGCCTTCGACCGGCGCCCGTTGTCGAACAGCGCGTCGACCGCTTCCTGCAGCATCCGCTTCTCATTGCGCAGGATCACTTCCGGCGCGCGATGCGAGATGAGCTTCTGGAGACGGTTGTTCCGATTGATGACGCGACGATACAGGTCATTCAGGTCCGACGTGGCGAAGCGCCCACCGTCGAGCGGCACGAGCGGCCGCAGGTCCGGCGGGATCACCGGGACGACATCGAGGATCATCCACTCCGGCTTGTTGCGCGTGCCCGAGTGGTCGCCCGAGTTGCGGAAGGCGTCGACGATCTTGAGGCGCTTGAGCTGCGCCTTCTTCTTGTGCTGCGACGTCTCGACGAGCACCGACTCGCGGAGCTCCTCGGAGACCTTGTCGACGTCGAGGCGGCGGAGCAGTTCGCGTACCGCCGGCGCGCCGATATCGGCCTGGAACGCCGTGTCCCCTTCCTCCTTCGCCTTCATCCGGAGCTGGAGGAACTGGTCCTCGTCGAGCAGGTCGTTGGCACGGACCTCCTGCTCGCCGGCGTCGATCACGACGTAGTTGGAGTAGTAGACGATCTTCTCGAGATCACGCAGGGTGAGGTCGAGGAGGTTCCCCATCGGGCTGGGGAGGGTCTTGAAGAACCAGATGTGGGCGACGGGGACGGCGAGCTCGATGTGCCCCATCCGGTCACGACGGACCTTGGAGAGGGTCACCTCGACGCCGCATCGGTCGCAGATCACGCCGCGGTAGCGGATGCGCTTGTACTTCCCGCAATGGCACTCCCAGTCCTTCACCGGACCGAAGATGCGCTCGCAGAAGAGACCGTCCTTCTCGGGCTTGAAGGAGCGGTAGTTGATGGTCTCGGGCTTGGTGACCTCACCCCACGACCACCAGGTGCGGAGGCCGGCCATCTCGAGCCGTTCCCGCTCCTTGGAGTCCCGGGGGCCACGGATCTCCTCGGGAGAGGCGATGCGGACCTGGATATAGTCGAACGCTGACGCGCTCTTCTCGCGCGCACTGCGGAAGTCGATCATCGATTATTCCTCGCTGCCGTTGCCGAAGGGGGACGAGATGCCTTGGTGCCCGCCCTCGGCGTGCGAATCCATCGTCACGTGGATGCCCAGCGCCTGCAGTTCCTTCACCAGCACGTTGAACGACTCGGGGGTGCCGGGCTCCGGCAGGTTCTGCCCCTTCACGATCGCTTCGTACACGCGACTGCGGCCGTTCACGTCGTCGGACTTGACCGTGAGGATCTCCTGCAGCGTGTGTGCGGCGCCGTAGGCTTCGAGCGCCCACACTTCCATCTCGCCGAAGCGCTGGCCGCCGAACTGCGCCTTGCCCGCCAACGGCTGTTGCGTGACGAGCGAGTAGGGTCCGATGCTCCGGGCGTGGATCTTGTCGTCGACCAAGTGGCTGAGCTTCAGCATGTAGACCTGGCCCACCGTCACCGGATTGGCGAACCGTTCGCCGGTGCGGCCGTCGCGCAGGTGGATCTTCCCGCCCGGCAGCAGACCGCCGGCCCGGATCAACTCGAGCGCCGCCGCATCCACATCGGCCTCGCTCTTCTTGCCCAGCATCGCCGAGAGCGCCGGGAACCCCATCGCCTCGAGCAGCTCGGTCGCCTCGAGGGCGCCGCGCTTCTCCAGTTCCTTCAGCGCCTTCTTGAACTCCGCCTTGGTCGCCGCCGGAGTCTCCTCGGCGCCGATCGCCTCCTCGTGGAAGGCCGCTGCGTGGGCGGTCGCCTCCGTCTCGCGCGCCGCCAACTCCTTCGCGGCCGACACGAGGTACTCGCGGATCCGCGCATACGCCGCCTTCGCGTCGGCGCTCATCCCGCGGCCGCCCAAGTCATTCAGCGTCGCGTCGTGCAGCAGCTCCACCTTGTCGGCGTCCTTCAGCTCCGGCGTGAGGTCGGAGAGGATCGACCGCAACTCGTCGGTCGAGGGGACCGGGGACGCCGCCGAGAGGCGAAGCGAACCCTTCACCCACTCGAGCCCGGCGAGGCGCAGCGCCAAGCCGATCTCGCGCTCGTTGGCGCCCTGGAACACCGGGGTCTTCGCGTAGAAGCCAAGGATCTTCGCGGCCCATCCGAGGTGCGTCTCGAGGATCTGCCCCACGTTCATCCGCGACGGCACGCCGAGGGGGTTGAGGACGATATCCACCGGGGTGCCGTCGGGGAGGAAGGGCATATCCTCCTCGGGCACGATCCGGGCGACGATGCCCTTGTTGCCGTGACGGCCGGCCATCTTGTCGCCGACTGAGATCTTGCGCTTCTCGGCGAGGTAGACCTTCACCAGTTGGATGACGCCCGGGGGCAGTTCGTCCGGCTGCAGGATGCGGTCGATCCGCTCCTCGGCCTTCTCCTCGATCTTCGCCTTGACCTGGTCGGCGGCGTCGATGATCTCGCGCACCGCGGCGTTCACCTTCTTGTCCTCGACCCGGAAGGTCTTGAGGTCGAGGGTGATCAGCCGCAGGTCAGCGAGCATATCCCGCGTGAGCTTGGTGCCCGCCGGGATCGCCTCCTCCACCGTGCCGTTCTGGAGCGCGAGCGAGACGGTCTGGCCCTCGAGGAGGGCCTTGATCTCGTCGTCGCGCACATCGTTCACGCGCACCTTCTCCTCGCCCTCGAGCCGGCGCACCTCGCCGATCCGCTCGCCGCGATCCTTCTCGACGACCTGGTCCTCGATCCGCGAGAAGATCTTCACGTCGATGACCACGCCCTCGACTCCGGGCGAGACCTTGAGCGACGAATCCTTCACGTCCTTCGCCTTCTCACCGAAGATCGCGGTGAGGAGCTTCTCCTCCGGCGAGAGCTCGGTCTCCCCCTTCGGCGTGATCTTGCCGACGAGGATGTCGCCGGGGCGCACGTGGGCGCCGATCCGGACGATCCCACGCTCGTCGAGGTCCACGAGGGACTCCTCGGAGACGTTCGGGATCTCGCGCGTGATCTCCTCCTGGCCGCGCTTGGTGTCACGGACGTGGAGTTCGTGCTCCTGGATGTGGATCGACGAGTAGACGTCGTCCTTGACCAGGCGCTCGGAGAGGACGATCGCGTCCTCGAAGTTGTGGCCGTACCAGGGCATGAACGCGACCGTCACGTTCGAGCCGAGGGCGAGCTGGCCGTACTGCGTGCCCGCCCCGTCGGCCAACACGTCGCCGGCCTTCACCTTCTGGCCGAGCGTGACGAGCGGCCGCTGGTTGAGCGCGGTGTCCTGGTTGGTGCGGCGGTACTTCTTGAGCTTGTAGCGGTCCTGCTGCGTGAGGCGCTGCAACGGGGCGTTCGCCTCGCGGCCGGCCTTGGAGCCACCGCCGGCGTCGACGATGATCTCGTCGGCGGTCACGCGGATGACCACGCCGGGGCGCTTGGCGATCAGCACCGCGCCGGAGTCGACCGCCACCTTCTCCTCGAGCCCGGTGCCGACGAGCGGCGTCTGGGGATTGAGGAGGGGCACCGCCTGCCGCTGCATGTTCGAACCCATCAGCGCGCGGTTCGCGTCGTCGTGCTCGAGGAAGGGGATGAGCGCGGCGGCGATCGAGACGAGCTGTTCCGGCGCGACGTCCATATAGTCCACGCGCGACGGCGGGAGGAGGGGCACGTCCGCCTGCTGGCGGCAGAGCACCATCTCGTCGATGAACGTCCCGTCATCATTGAGCCGGGCGTTCGCCTGCGCGATGACCGCTTCCTCTTCCTTGTTCGCATCGAGCCATGCGAGATCGTTCGAGACCTTGCCGTTCTTCACGACGCGGTAGGGGGTCTCGATGAAGCCGAGGTCGTTCACTCGCGCGAAGCATGCGAGTGAGGTGATCAGGCCGATGTTCGGGCCTTCTGGGGTCTCGATCGGGCACATCCGGCCGTACTGCGAGTAGTGCACGTCACGGACCTCGAAGCCGGCGCGCTCGCGCGTGAGGCCACCCGGTCCGAGCGCCGAGAGGCGCCGCTTGTGCGTGAGTTCGGCCAGCGGATTCGTCTGGTCCATGAACTGCGAGAGCTGCGACGATCCGAAGAAGGCCTGGATCACCGCCGAGACGGTGCGGGCGTTCACGAGGTCGTCGAGCGAGATCTTCTCGCTGTCCTGATTGATGCTCATCCGCTCCTTGACCAGCCGCGCCATGCGCGAGAGGCCGACCGAGAACTGGTTGGCGATGAGCTCGCCGACCGAGCGGATGCGGCGGTTGCCCAAGTGGTCGATGTCGTCCACGTGGCCGCGTCCCTCGTGGAGCTCGACGAGGTAGCGGATGATCGCGATGAAGTCCCCAGTCGAGAGGACGGTGTGGCTCGCCGGCGTGTTGAGGTGGAGGCGCTGGTTGATCTTGTAGCGCCCCACGCGGCCGAGGTCGTAGCGCTTCGGCGAGAAGAAGAGCCGCTCGAGGGCCTGCTTCGCGGTCTCCTTGTTCGGCGCGTCGCCCGGCCGGAGCAGCGAGTAGATCTGCTTGAGCGCCTCGTCCTCCGACTTGGTCGGGTCCTTGGCGAGGGTGTTCTTGATCAGCATCGATTCAGCGCGGCCCGAGGAGACGAAGCACGACACCTTCATCACCTCCGCCTTCCGAAGACGCTTGACCAGCGAGATGTTGAGCGACTGGCCCGTCTCGGCGAGCACTTCGCCGCTCGCGGGATCCATCACGTCGAGGGCGACGACGCGCGCGTGCGGGCGTTCGTCGCGTTCGAAGGCGTCGAGCTCGTCGCGCAGGTCGACCGACTGATACGACGCGAAGACCTTGATCTTCTCGATCTTCTGGCGGCGGAGGCGGTTGAACACCTCTTCGGTCAGCTCATCCCCTTCCTTGACGAGGAGCTCGGCCTCGGCGCGCTCGCGCTCGGCCCGTGCCTTCTTCGTCTTCGCCTTCGGGGCGTCCGTGGCGGTCGCCTCGCCGGGGAGCGCAACGGCTTCGGCGATGATCGCACCGATCACTTCGCGGTCGCGCCCTTCCTTGCGCTTGGTAAGGTCGAGCTCACGCACGCCGAAGAAGAGGCGGTAGATGTCGGCGTTCGAGCCGTAGCCGAAGGCGCGCAGCAGGGCCGTGGCCGGGAACTTCTTCTTCTTGTCGATGTGGACGAAGACCACATCGTGGATGTCGACGGTGAACTCGACCCACGAACCGCGGAAGGGGATGATCCGCGACGAGATGAGGCGCTGGCCGTTCGGGTGGGTGCTCTCCTCGAAGACCACACCCGGCGAGCGGTGGAGCTGGCTCACGATCACCCGCTCGGCCCCGTTGATGACGAAGGTGCCGAGGTTGGTGAGCAGGGGCAGCTCGCCGAGATAGACCTCCTTCTCGATCTGGTTCTTGACACGCTTCTTCTTCTCGTCAGCCGGGTTCACTTCGAACACGGTGAGGACGAGCGTCGCCTTGAGCGGCGCCGAGTACGTCATGTCGCGCTCGATGCACTCCTCGACCCCGTACTTGGGCTCGCCGAGGGTGTAGCGCTTGAAGTCCAGCGAGAAGTTCTCGTGGACGTCGGTGATGGGGAAGAGGTCCTTGAAGACCCGTTCCAGACCGACATCCTCCCGTCCGTGCTTCATCGCATCGAGTTGGAGGAGGGACTCGAACGCGCGCGTCTGGATATCGAGCAGGTGCGGCATCTGCATGCCGTGCTCGAGCTTTCCGAAGGAGATCTGCGTGATCATGGCGACTCGGGGTTCAGCCTATGACAGGCGAAAACCGCCTCGTCCCCGGACGGCGAGCCCGTCCGGAGCGAGGCGTAAGGAGCTTCAGATGTGGAGCGGGTGGAGCGTTGACTGCATCGGCGGGACCAAGTGAGGGTGGAAGGTCGTGCGGCGGGCGGCGGCAAGGTGGTTCCTGGCCGGCGCCCGTGCGGACCCTCGCCCTTACTTGATCTCGGCCGTCGCGCCTTCGGCCTCGAGCTTCGCCTTGATCGCCGCCGACTCGTCCTTCGAGACGCCGGCCTTGACCACCTGCGGAGCGCCATCGACGAGGTCCTTGGCTTCCTTCAGACCGAGGCCGGTGATCTCACGAACCACCTTGATGACCTGGATCTTCTTGCCACCGACTTCCTTGAGGATGACGTCGAACTCCGTCTTCTCCTCGACGGCCGCCGCGGCGGCACCGGCACCGGCGCCCGCGCCACCAGCGGCGACGGCAGCGATGGTCACGTTGAACTTCGTCTTGAACGCCTCGATCAGTTCCGCGAGCTCGATGACCGACATGTGGCCGATCGCCTCGAGGATCTCGTCCTTGCTCATGGTCGCGTTTGCCATTGTTCCGTTCTCCAAGTGTGTTCCCCCAGGAGCCTTGCTGCCCTGGGGCGTGTGATCAGGCGTACGCCTGGGGGATCAGTTCGAACCTTCGAGTTGGGTCTTCCGGGCCTCGAGCGCGAGCGCGAACATCGACAGCACGCTGTTGAACGTGCCGAGGAGGATCGAGAGCGCCTCGTTGCGCGTCGGGAGCGCGGCGAGCTTCTTGACCATCGCCGCGTCGATCACGGCGCCTTCATAGAGCCCACCCTTCACGCTCGGCTTCGCGTCGTTCTCCTTCGCGAAGTCGGTGAGGAGCTTGGCGGCCGTGATCGGATCCTTGGCCACCACGACACCGGTCGGACCCTTCAGCTTCTGGGTCGTGAGTCCGGCCTCGTTCACCGCCCGCAGGGCGAGGGAGTTCTTGATGACGACGTACTCGACACCGGCCTTGCGGAAGCGCCGGCGGAGTTCGGTCATCCGCTTGACGTTGAGCCCGGTGAAGTCGGTGTAGATGACTCCCTCCGCCCCGTCGAGTTTGGTCTTCAGCTCGGCGACGAGCTGTTCCTTGTCGGATCGCTTCATCGTCGGTTACCGGTAGGGGTTCGTGTCGACGTGGACGCCGGGACCCATCGTGCTCGAGACGGCGACGGTCCGGACGTACACACCCTTCGACGCCGCCGGCTTGGACCGGACGATCTGGTCCATGAAGGCGGAGAAGTTCGTCTCGAGGGCGTCGAGGTTGAACGAGACCTTGCCGATCGGGGCCTGGACGTTGCCGGCCTTGTCGACGCGGAACTCGATCTTGCCGGCCTTCGTCTCCCGCACCGCGCGGGTGACATCGAAGGTCACGGTGCCGGCCTTCGGGTTCGGCATCAGCCCGCGGGGGCCGAGCACGCGCCCGAGCTGGCCGACCTGACCCATCTGGTCGGGGGTCGCGATCATCACGTCGAACTCGGTCCAGCCGTCCTTGATCTTCTGGATGAACTCGGTGCCGACGAAGTCGGCGCCGGCGGCCTCGGCTTCCTTCGCCTTGTCACCAACGGCGATGACGAGGACGCGGACCGGCTTGCCGGTGCCGGCCGGGAGGACGACGGTGCCACGCACGATCTGGTCGGCGTGCTTCGGATCGACCCCGAGCCGCACGGCGATCTCGACCGTCTCATCGAACTTCGCGAATGCGCCGGTCTTCACGAGCTCGAGCGCCGCCTTTGGGGCGTACTGCGTCTCGGGCCTGACCTTCGCCGCCGCAGCGCGGTACTTCTTGCCGTGGGCTTTCATCCCTTCACCTCCACACCCATCGAGCGTGCCGCGCCAGCGACCATCGCCATCGCGGATTCGATCGACTCGGTGTTGAGGTCGGGCATCTTCATCTCGGCGATCTTCCGGACCTGCGCCTTGGTGATCGAGCCGACCTTGTTGCGGTTCGGCTGACCTGAGCCCTTCTCGATCCCTGCCTCGCGCTTCACGAGGAACGCCGCGGGGGGCGTCTTCAGGATGAACGAGAACGACTTGTCGGTATAGATGGTGATCTCGACCGGGAGGATCGAATCCTGGCCCTGCGTCCGAGCGTTGAACTCTTTGCAGAACGCCATGATGTTGATCCCCTGCGGGCCGAGCGCGGTACCGACGGGCGGGGCCGGGTTCGCCTTGCCTGCAGTGATCTGCAGTTTGACGAAACCAGCAACCTTCTTTGCCATCGTCTTCCTCGAGTGCGTTGAGCGGGGACGGGCATCACCCGGTAGGGGTGCGCTGGCGCCGGCCGCTGACTCCCACGGTGAGTTTTCCGTCGTTGTGGTATCCGACGATGCGCTCCTCGGTGTGACTTCCACCCACCCCGCGCAAGGGTCTCCCTTCTCAAGGGGGAAGGTGGAAGGTCGAAGGTGAAAGGTACGGACCTTTCTCCTTCCACCTTCCCCCTTTCACCTGCCGTTCTAGTGCCCCTTCAACTGCAGGTAGTCCAACTCGACCGACGTCGGCCGTCCGAAGAGCGACACCGACACCCGCACCTTCCCCTTGTCGACGATCACGTCCTCGACCGTCCCGTTGAAATCGGTGAACGGGCCATCGGTGATCGCGACCGCCTGGCCGACGAGGAACGGGATCTCCTCCTTCGGTTCCACCACTTCCTCTTCCACCGCGATCCCGAGGAGTCGCTTGACCTCGTCGTCGCGCAACGGCTGCGGGTCGCGGTCCTTCCCGACGAACTTGATCACGCCCTGGATCGCGTTGATCGTGTGCTGCGTGTCCTCGCTGACCGCCATCTCAACGAGCACGTAGCCGGGAAAGACCTTCCGCTCGACCGTCACCTTCTTGCCGTTCTTGATCTCGACCACCTGCTCGGTCGGGACCAGGGCCTGCCGGATCGCGCGCGCATCGGTCGGAGCCGGGTCGGCGTCGATCTTCCGCTGGACCAGCATCCGGACCTTGTTCTCGTGCCCGGAGGTGGTCTGCACCGCATACCAACGATGGGTCACGTGATCAGGCCCCGAAGAGGCGAGTGATCCCATTGACCAGGATCGCCGAGAAGAGCCAGTCGAGCACGAAGATCACGAGCCCGATGAAGAGCGCGAGGATGATGACGCCGATCGAGAGCTGCCTGACCTGTGGGAGGTCGGGCCACGTCACCTTCTTCATCTCCGCGACGACGTCGTGGTAGAAGGGGACGATGCCGCGCACGAACGCGCCGACCTTGCCGAGCGCGCCCTTCGGCGCCGTGGCGAGCTCGACCGCCATCTACTTCGTCTCCTTATGGACGACGTGCTTGTTGCAGCGGGGGCAGTACTTCTTCCACTCGACGCGCTCGGGGTGCAGGCGCTTGTTCTTCGTGGTGAAGTAGTTGCGATTCTTGCAGTCGCTGCACGCGAGGATGATCTTGTCGCGCGGCATCGGTATCTCTCTCGAAGGACGGTATTTAGGGCGCCTCGCGGGACGCGCCGTGCCACCCCTCACCCCAGTTCTGGGGTGCAGGGCGGCGAGCCTTGCAAGGTAGGGGGTCGGTCTCCAGCGTGCAAGTGGCGCCGGGGGCGCCACATGCACGGATGGGAGAAGGGAGAGGGGAGATGTGAGAACGGGGCGCCAGGTCGTACCTGGCGCCCCCCTCCCCGCTCCCATCTCCCTTCTGCAGTTCAAGCACGCAACCGGGATCGAACCGGTGACCTCATCCTTACCAAGGATGTGCTCTACCGACTGAGCTATGCGTGCGACTTCCGACGGCGGACTGCAGAGCGGGAGACGGGGCTCGAACCCGCGACATCAAGCTTGGAAGGCTTGCGCTCTACCAGCTGAGCTACTCCCGCATCTTACCTCTCCCATCTCCCTTCTCCCATCTGCCGCTCAATGGTGGGGGAAGGATTCGAACCTTCGAAGGCGTGAGCCGGCAGATTTACAGTCTGCTCCCGTTGGCCACTTGGGTACCCCACCGCTGTCCCTCGCGCCCACTGGACCCTGGAACCAGAGCCGACGGCGAGAATCGAACTCGCGACCGCTCGATTACAAATCGAGTGCTCTGCCAGCTGAGCTACGTCGGCGAAACCGATTTCCTGCAGCCTGCGCGAGCAGCGAAGGATACTTACCCCAGATGGAAGAAGGAAGATGGAAGGCCCTATCGCGCCTTCTTCCACCTCGTCCCCCCCGCCGAGTCCTCGATGACGATCCCCTTTTCGTCGAGCGCGGCGCGGATCGCGTCGGCAGCGGCGAAGTCGCGGCGTGACCGCGCCGCGGCGCGATCGGCGAGCTGACCCTCGACCCAGCCCGCGAGATCGGCGTCCGCCTGCGCCGGCTCGGGGACGATGTCGAGCACCCCGTCCACCAAGTCGAGTACCTCGCGCGCGCGGCGCACGGCGCCGGCGTCGGTGCCACCGGCGTCGAGTTCCTTGTTCGCCGTCCGGATGAACTCGAAGAGCGCCGCCATCGCGTTGGGGGCGTTGAGATCGTCGAAGAGTGCCTCCCGCACCTCGTTCTCCAATCGGTCGGCCGCGTCCTCGAGACCGCGCGTCGCCCCCTTGGCGGTGCCGATCCGTTCGCGGAAGTCGGCGATCCGCCGCACCGCCTCGATCGACCCTTCGAGCGCCTCACCGGAAAGATTGAGCTGCTTGCGATAGTGCGTCGAGAAGACGAAGTGCCGCAGCGCCGCGCCACTCACACCCTGCACCCGAAGGTCAGCCACCGTCGTCACATTCCCGACCCGCTTCGCCATCTTCGCGCCGTCGATCTGAAGGAACTCACCGTGGCACCAGAACCGGGCGAAGGGCTTTCCCGTCGCCGCTTCGCTCTGCGCGATCTCATCCTCGTGGTGCGGGAACACCAGATCCACGCCACCGGCGTGGATGTCGAGCGTATCGCCGAGGATCGTCATCGCCATCGCTGAGCACTCGAGGTGCCACCCGGGCCGGCCGCGTCCCCAGGGGGAATCCCACGCCGCGCCGCACGCCTCGTCCTCGGGCTTCGCCGCCTTCCAGAGCGCGAAGTCCTGCGCGTTCTCCTTCGAGTAATCGTCCTGCGCCACCCGCGAACCGGCGCGCAACTCGCGCGTGTCGAGGCGCGAGAGCCGACCGTATCCCGGGAACTTCAGGATCGCGAAGTAGATCGAGCCATCCTCGGCGAGGTACGCGACGCCCTTCTTCATCAACCGCTCGACCAGGGCGATCATCTGGGGGATGAACGCCGTCGCCCGCGGGTAGTGCTCGACATCCTCGATCCGCAGGTACTTGCGATCCTCATGGAAGAGGCTCACCACGGGATCAGTGACTTCGCGGATCGTCCGACTCTGCTCGGCCGCGCGCTTGATGATCTTGTCGTCCACATCGGTCAGGTTCATCACCTGCTCGACCTTCCAGCCGCGCAGCCGCAGCGAGCGCCGCAGCAGGTCCTCGAAGAGGAAGGTGCGGAAGTTCCCGAGGTGGGCCGGATTGTAGACCGTCGGTCCGCACGTGTAGAGACGGACGAGCTCGCCCTTCGCCGGGGTGAAGGGTTCGGTGCGACGGGAGAGCGAGTTGTAGAGCCGGAACTCGGGCATCGGGGAAAGCTACGGAGCGTCCGCGCGCGCGGGCAACGCCCCGCGCTCCTCAGCCACGCGCGACGCGCGCACGCGGACGCCCGCATCGCGGCAGAGCGCGAGGATCGACTCGGGAGAATGGCCCCGAAGCGGGACGCGGAGCCGCCGACCGCGACGGGCGAGACTCGGCAGTCTCGAGGAGAGTCGCGCGAAGGCGTCGGCCGGACTCGGCACCGAGAGCTCGAGCACCGAGCGCGAGGCGCGATCGTCGGCGTCGAGCTGGCCACGTGTGAGACGTAGAGTGCGATCGGCAAGCCCCAGCGCCGCGATCCCGGCGGCGTCGCGAGTCGCGAGCAGGAAGGCGATGCCTCGCCCCGCGAGCCGCTGCAGCAGCCGGATCGCCTCGAGCTTCTCCGCCGGTCCGCAGAAGGCGAAGGGTTCCTCGCAACAGATGAGCCGCGGCGCGGCGAGGAGCGCCTGCGCCACGACCACGCGGAATGCGTCGAGGGCGCCGAGTTGACCGAGCCTGGTGCGGGACTCCCCGCGGAGTCCGACCTCGCCCATCAGCGGAACGAACCGCGTTGGTGGCGGTGGCACGTCCTCGCGCAGCGCGAGGATATCAGCGTGGAAGGCGAGCGCCTCGCGCACGGTGAGGAAGTGGTATTCCCACGGACGAGCGCCGATCAACTGCGGCCGCACCGCGCCGACCAGGTGTCCACCGCCCCAGCGCACCTCTCCCTCCGTGGGCGCGACCATTCCGGTCGCGAGCAGCAGCAGCGTCGACTTCCCCGCTCCGGCCCCTCCGGTCAGTGCGACGATCTCGCCGGCACCGATGGTGAAGGAGACCTGGTCGAGTGCGGTCACCGCCTCGGTGGCGCCGAGCAGGCCCGCGCGCCAGCGGCGGGTCACCGCGTTGAACGCGAGCGGTGTGAGTGTCGGGGAGTCGGTCACGCGCCGAGCATAGCCCAGCGCGCTCCCGGAGTGGCATCACGCGGACGCCGGGCGTACCGCGCTACTTCGGCGCGGGAGGCGCCGAGGGTCCTGAGCTGTGTTCGACGGGGTGTTCGAGGGAGAGCTTCATCTCAAGGGTGCGTCGCTGCTTCCGAGTGAGCACCGGCGTGACGACCGCCGGCGCTTTCGCCGCGTCCTGATACACCCGCGCGATCAGCACGCGTCGCACGAGCACCATCACCACCGCAAGCGTCGGCACCGCCACGAGCAGCCCGAAGGGACCGAGCAACCGCCCGCAGATCAGCACGCTCATGATCGTGAGAACCGGCGGGAGGTCGACCCGCCGATGCATCAGCAGGGGCACCACCAGCTGGTTCTCGACCAAGTGGATCACCGAGCCGAGGAGCACGACGAGGAGCGCCTTGGCGGTGCCGTCGGGTCCGGGCAAGACGAAGAGCGCTGGCACGAGCGTCGAGATGAAGGTGCCGAAGAAGGGCACGACTGCGACGAGGCCGGTGAAGACGCCGAAGGCGAGCCAGTAGGGCACGTCCAGCAGCCAGAGGCCCAGCGCCGTGAGTGCGGCGAGGGTCACCATCGCGAGCAGTTGGGCGATGGTCCAGGCGCGCAGCGTCTCGCTCAGGGCGTTGATCACCTCGACGGCGGCGTCGCGGTGCGCCGGCGGCGTGACGCTGATCGCGAGGTCGCGGTAGAGGTCGGGGCGAAGGGCGAAGTAGATCGCCATCGCGATCACCGCGACGAGACTCACGCCGACGTGCAGGGTATCGAAGAGCCGGGGCACCAGCTCGCCCACGAGCCGTTGCGCTTCCTCGAGGGCGACCCCGAAGATCCGATGCTCGCCGGGGACGAGCACGTCCTGCATCCCGGGGATCGCGGCGAGGAAACGCTCGAGTCCGCGTTCCCACTCCGCAACGAACTCGGGGAGCACGCGGAGGAGGGCCCTCGTCTGCTCGACGACCGGCGGGATGAGCAACGACCCGATCCCGAAGAGCGCGCTGAGCGACGCGATGATGGCGGCCGCGAAAGCCATCCCGCGTGGCACCCGCGCCTTCGCGACGAGAAGATCCGTGAGCGCGGAGAGGTACACCGCGACCAGGATGCCGAGGAAGAGCAGCAGGAGCAGGTCGGCGACGGTTCCGGCCAGCCAGAGCAGCAGGACCGTGACGAGGATGGCGGTGAAGCCTGGGAGGATCCGGACTTGCCGCGGCGCTGCCTCACTCATCTAGCGCTTTCCCTTGTCCTCGATCTCGGCCTTGACGACCTCCTCGCCGGCGCCGATCCGCTTGGATGGCGCGGCGGCCCCCGCGCCGAGGAGGCCCATCTTCTGCTTGAGCTCGATCAGCCGCTGGTCGGCACTCGCCGAGCCGGCGGTCTTCTCAAGACGCTTGAAGTCGTGCGCGAGCCGGTCGCCGGAGAACTCCTCGTCGATCTCGGTGCTCGCTTTGATCATCCGCTCGTTGGAGGTGATCTTCTCCTCCATCCGGGCGAAGGCTTCGAACGCCGACTTCTCCGACATCGACGACATCGTCTCGGAGATCTTCTGCTGGGCCTGGGCCCGGCGCTGGCGGGCGAGCAGCAGGTTCTTCTTGCGCTTCGCCTCCTCGATCTTGTCGTTGAGGTCGCGGAGCGAGTTCTTGAGCTTCTCGGTCTCCATCTGGTGCGCCTGCCAAGTGGTCTCGAGCGCGGTCGCGTGCTCGAGGTGCTCCCCGTGGCGGACGAGTGCCTGCTTGGCGAGGTCGTCGCGCCCCTGATTCACCGCGAGCATCGCCTTCTCCTCCCAGTCCTTGGCAGCCTTGTATTCGCCCTCGGCCTGGTCCTTCAGACGCTTCTCGTCAGCGATCGCGGCAGCCACCTGCTGCTTGGCCCGCGCGAGCTGGTTCCGCATGTCGGTAACGATCTGGTCGAGCATCTTCTCCGGATTCTCGGCGCGCGAGATCAGGTCGTTGATGTTCGACTTGAGGAGCGTAGTGAGGCGATCGAAGATGCCCATCGGTCAGCGGGCCTCGCGGAAGGCAGCCAACTCGCGGAGGTGCGACGCGAGGGCCAGCGTGATGCTCTCGTAACTCGCCTGGAACTCCTCGTAATCCAGATTGGCGAGTTCGAGCGCTTCGGTCAGGACGATCTCGCCATTCTGGATTCCGTAGGAACCGTGAAGGAGGTCGGTGGCATTCAGTTCAAGGAGGCGCCGGCAGAGCGCCTCGGACTTCCCTGGCAGGTTCATCACCTTCACCCGAAGGACGACCACCGGGGGAGAATGGTGCACGACCACGGTGAGGTCGAAATCGCCGCCGGGCTGGACCGCCCAGAGACCGGGTTCGACTTCGGTGTACGTCGCGCCCTCGTTCGCCAGGCGCCCAAGGAATCCTTCGATCTGTTCCGGCGTGACCATTCGCGAACCTTAGGAAGGGTGTCCCCGTCGCGTACGCGGCAGGCGTGTCGGAAAGTTTCACTCCTGAAGCGCGTAACGCCAGTCGGGGACGGGGGATAGCCGCGAATCAGGTTCTGCGGATCTGGACGAGGCGCTCTTTCGCCAAGCGCCGCCCGGTTGGCGTCGCGGCCAGTCCGCCCCCTGCGGTTTCGCGGTACCTCACGTCCATCTCGCGGCCGATCTCCCCCATCGTGTCGATCACCTCGTCGGCGGGGATCGCAAAGGTGATACCGGCCATCGCCATCTCGATCGCGGCCAACGCGATCGCAGCGCCGGTCGCGTTCCGGAAGACGCAGGGGAGTTCGACGAGTCCGCCGAGTGGATCGCAGACGAGGCCCAAGGTGCCTTGCTGGGCGAGAGCGACCGCGTGACCGACCTGCGAGGGCGTGCCGCCGAGCATCTCAGTACCGGCGCCAGCCGCCATTCCCGCGGCGGCGCCGGTCTCGGCCTGACAACCGCCTTCGGCGCCGGAGAGCGAGGCACGCTGCGCGACGACCGCGCCGATGAGCCCGGCCGTGGCGAGGGCGTCGATGAGGAGTTCGTCGCTGAGTCCCTTCGACTTCGCGATGCCGAGGAGGACGGCGGGAAGCACACCCGCTCCACCGGCGGTCGGTGCGGCCACGATCACCCCCATCGCGGCATTCACTTCCTGCACTGCGAGCGCGCGCATCAGCACGTCGCGGAAGAGGGTTCCGGCAAGTGGACCGGCGGGGCCGGTGCGGAGCTTGGCCGCATCCCCACCGACCAAACCCGAATTGGACTTGAGGTCGCCCCTGAGGCCCTGCTCCACCGCGTGCCGCATCACCGCGAGGGCACGCGCGAGCGCGGCGCGGATGTCGGGAATCTCGCGGCCCTGGTCACGTGACTCGATCTCGAGGGCGACGGTGGCGAGCGTCGCGCCACGGGCTTCGGCGTCGCGGATGGCATCGTGTAGCGCGTGATACATCAGCCGCCGACCTTCGCGATGCGATGGGTCCATCGCACCC
>JANPCH010000071.1:0-36876 GCA_031430835.1 Gemmatimonadaceae bacterium | reverse complement strand
GGATTCCACGGCCCCGCGGCCCTGATGTACCACGTCCATCCGCCGACGATGGTGAAGTCGGTGCGTCGGCTGCGCGAGACGAAACTCGAGGCCGATCCCGATCGTACGCTCAAGCATCGGCACTTCAAGACGTCGCAGATCGCGCGCGGCGGGAGCCCGACGCTGGATCGCACACCGATCCTGTTCAACGACGACATCGCGATGCACTACGTCGCGCCAGACAAGCAGGACGAGCACTACTACCGGAACGCACAGGCCGACGAGGTCGTGTACGTCGCCGAGGGGGAGGGGAAGCTCGAGACGCAGTACGGGAATCTGCCGATCATCCCGGGCGACTATCTCGTGATCCATCGAGGGATCCTGCATCGCTACGTGTTCACCAAGCCGGCGAAGCTCCTCGTGATGGAGAGTCGCGGCTACGTGCGGCCGCCTTCCAGGTACCTGAACCAGTACGGCCAAGTGCTCGAGGGGGCGCCGTACAGTGAGCGTGACTTCCGCATCCCGCGCGAGTTGGTGACACACGACGAGAAGGGGGATTTCCCACTCATCGTGAAGCAGTACGATGGACTGAATGAGATCGTGCTCGACCATCATCCATTGGACGTCGTCGGGTGGGACGGGATGTTCTATCCCTGGGCCTTCAACATCCACGACTTCGAGCCGATCGTCGGGCGTGTGCACCAGCCGCCGCCGGTGCACCAGACCTTCCAGGGGGATGGGTTCGTCATCTGCTCCTTCTGCCCGCGGCCGTACGACTTCCATCCCGAGGCGATCCCGGCGCCCTACAACCACTCGAACGTTGACTCCGACGAGGTGCTCTTCTACGCCTCGAGTGAGTTCATGAGTCGGAAGGGGATCGAGTACGGCTCGATCACGCATCATCCGGATGGGATCCCGCACGGGCCGCACCCGGGGCGGGCCGAGGCGAGCATCGGGATGACGCACACCAATGAACTGGCGGTGATGATGGACTCGTACCGACCGCTCAAGGTCGCCAAGCCGATCCTCAAGTTCGAAGACCCGAAGTATCAGTTCAGTTGGATCGAGGGCGGGGACGCGGGGTTTAGTCCGCCGACGTCGTGACCGCGGGTCCTTCGCTGGAGTGAGCCATGCGCATCCGCTTGGACGATCGCTGGGTGAAGGAACTGCTGCGTTGGCCCGAGTCCGGCATGGGCTACCAGCGGGTGGATGTCAGCTTCTCGGACGGCCGGGAGGTCGAGGACGTCCCCGTTGTTCAATGCGGAGGAGGCCCGTTCCGACCCGGTCGTGTTTCGCGAGTTTCTTCGTCACGAGATGTCCAGCGCGCACTCAGCAAGTCGGCGACCGTTCCATGAACGTGTAGCGCCGGCCGGTCACCGGCGTGAACGTCGTGTCCCACGACTGGCAGTTCTGCCTCCGCACCGAGACTGAGACGGGCCCCGGCGCGACGGTCACTGGCACGAGTCCCATCCCGCCGAGGATGCCGATCTGCCGATCGTTCACGAAGAGGACCGTCTGCATCGTCTGGCTGCCGACGCGGACGACGACCGAGTCGCGAGGCGCGTCGAGGTCCAGCACCGGCGCCGAGGCGAGACGCGAGGCGAGCGCGGCAAGGGCGGCCTCGACCTCCGCTGAGGACTTCGTCGAGTCGGCGTCGGCGACAGTCGCGGAATCGAACAGCGCCGCGGACGAATCGGGGAGTGAGGCCGCTCCCGGGGCGGGTTCTTGCTTCGCGTCGACGATCGGCACGATCGAAGCCACCGGCTCTGGCTGCATCGATGCGCGGATCCGGTCGCTGAACGCGTACCATCCGCCGCCGACGATTGCGGCGAGCAGCAGGAAGGCGAGGATCGGCGTCGAGGTACTCCTGGGAGGTGGGGTCGGTTCCGGCGCAGCCATCGTCGCTGCGCGGCGCGCTCCGCTCACCTGGATCGAGGGATTCGACCGCGGCATCGGCGTCGTCGGGCCCGTCGTCGCGCGAATGACTTCTTCAGCGGACGAAGCGGTCGCGCCTTTCGGAGCAATGCGGCGCGGCGCAACGGTCTTCACGCCCGCCCCCGCAGCCTCGAGCGCGGCGGCCGCCTCGATGAGCGAAGGGAACCGGTTCGCTGCCTGCTTCTCCAGCATCGTCGCGACGACCTCGACAACGCGCATCGGCACGTCGCTGCGCATCGTGCGGAGCGCCGGCGGCGGATCGAGCAGGTGGCCGCGCATGATCTCGCCGAGCGACGGCGCATTGAACGGCGCGCGCCCGGCGAGCATCTCGTAGGCGACGATGCCGAGCGAGTACTGGTCGGCCGCGCCGGTGATCGCCTCGCCGTTGAACTGCTCGGGCGACATATAGGCCGGAGTCCCGATGACCGTCCCCGCCTGCGTGAGTCCCTTCACGTTGTCGCGCTTGGCGATGCCGAAGTCGGTGACGTAGATCCAGCCGTCGTTGCCGATCATGATGTTCGCCGGCTTCACGTCGCGGTGGACGACGCCCTTCTCGTGCGCCGCCGCGAGTGCGCGCCCGACGGTCCCGATGGTCCGCACGACGGTCTCGATCGACTGCAGCGGGTCCCGTTTGAGGATCGAATCGAGCCCCCGTCCTTCGATGAACTTCATCGCGAACCAGGCGAGCTTCGGGTCTTCGCCGATCGCGTGGATCGGGACGATGTGCGGATGGCTCAGCGCCGCCGCGACGCGCGCCTCGAGTCGGAAGCGCTCGAAGGCGCCGGGGGTCGAGGCCATCTCGGTCGACATCACCTTGATGGCGACCTCACGCTCCAGAGCGAGCTCGGTGGCGCGGAAGACCGTCGCCATGCCGCCCACGCCGAGCTCGGCGTGGATGGTGTAGCGACCCGCAGTCGAGGCGCGGATGCGCTCGATCAGCGGGATCTCGTTCGACGTGGAAGAGGGGGTCGGAGTACTCATTGATCGGATAGGGCCCAGATGAATAGACGACGAGTCAGGCCCCTGCGCCACGGTCAGCGGATCCGAGGCGCCAGCGCCTAACTCGGGCGATATTCGGCGACGTCGCATTCCCGTCACTGCCGGGCCACGGAGCGCGGGGCACGAGCCGCACAGGCGCACTGGCGTAAGACGGGGCTCTGGGATGCTCGACACGAACCCCACGCGCACGGAGAGTATGACGGCTCAGGACGACCGCCGGCTACGCGCCGTGAAGCTCGTGCACACGGCCGCGTGGGCCTTCTTCGCAACGTGTGTCATCGGCATCCCGCTCGAGGTGTGGAATGGTCGGCTTGCTCTGGCCGCTGTTCTGATCGGGCTCGTCGGCGTCGAGACGGGGGTCCTTCTTGCGAATGCCTGGCGCTGCCCGTTGACCGACGTCGCGGCGCGGTACAACAAGGAGATCTTCGGCACGTTGTACGCGGCGGGGATCGTCTACACCATCGTTCGATGGGTCGGCGCGCGGGCCTGAGGTTTGGAGTGCTACCACCCTCCAACGCCGCCACGTGATCCCTTCCGCTGGCGCCACGCTAGGTAGCCCTGATTCGAGTCTCCAAATCGGAACGGATCAGGCGCAAGGCCACGGCACATCAAGCGTCCGGGCCGCGCCCCCCAGGTGGGCCAACATCCGTCGTTCTTCCACGGTCTGGTTCCTCGCATTCTTGCTCCCGACGCTCCCGGCGGCCAGTGCGCTCGCGCAGGCGTTGCCGGCAGCGCAACCGAAGTACCTCAACATCTATCGAGAGCAGATCAAGGTCGGTCACGACGCCGCGCACGCAAAGATGGAAGCCGCGTGGGTCGGCGCGTTCGAGAACGCCAAGTCGACCTCAACATACCTCGCCTTGGCATCGACGACGGGGTTGCCGGAAGTCTGGTTCGTCGAGCCATTCGAGACGTACTCGGCGCTGGGCAAGATGCGGGATATGAATTCAGCGAACGCCGCACTCACCGCGGATCTCGAGCTCATCGCTCCGGCCGACGCAGCGCACATCGATGCGTCACGCACGATCGAGGCCGTCGCCCGGCCGGATCTGAGCCACGGCGCATACCCGAACCTCAACCTGCAGCGCCATTGGGAGATCACGGTCTTCCGGATCCGTCCGGGATTCGAACCGATGTTCGCCGACGTCGCGAAGATGTACAAGGGGGTTGTCACACGAACGATGTCAAAGGCATCCTGGCGCATGTACGAGGTGACAGCCGGAATGGTCGGGCCGACGTATATCCTCTTCAGCTCGGTCGAGAACTACGCCGGCTTTGATGCCTCGATGGCGGACGGAATGGCCGTGGCAGGGAAGATGACTGCGGAGGAGGGTGCCCTCTGGGTGCGCTTCGGCAAGGAGGGGGTCATCAGCGCCGAGGCCAATCGGTACAGCCTCAACGCTGCCATGAGCTTCGTCACGGCTGAGACCAGGGCGTCCGATCCCAAGTTCTGGGCGAAGAAATAGCGCTGGCTTGAACTGCTTCGCGAACGAGAACGGCCCTGGAGCTGAATGCTCCGGGGCCGTTCCTTCGTACTGGGGAACGCGCACGCTCATCGCGGAGGCCGACCCGGATGTCGACGTGATCTGCCTGGAGGCGGGGCAAACCTTACAGCAACTGGGGCTTCGCCCGACATCGCGCCGCGCTCGGCATTCCTAGCGTTCGCGAAGCGACGACCCACACTCCTCCGCACATGACCACGGAACGTCTCCGCGCGCAGGGCAGTGCGCCCCTCTCCTCCTCCGTCCCAGACTCCTTCGGCGAGGCTGCCATGACGCCCTACGTCGGCAGGCTGGTCGATCTCACCGACGCTTCGCTCAACGATCTCGGTGGCCTATCGATCGAGGAGGCCCGTGCCCGCGTCCTCTCCGACGATCCCGCGGCGGTGCGTGCGATCGCCGGATCCTTCGCCATCGTTGCGAAGGAAGGGGAGACGGTGCGGCTCGCGCGGTCGCTCGACCGGCCGATGCGCTACTTCCTCGCGAAAAGGGTGGAAGGGCCGGCGCTCGTGGTCGCCGATCGCATCGACACGATCCACCAGTGGCTCGTGAGCGAAGGCCTCGACGACCAGTTCCACCCCTACTACACGCGGATGGTGCCGGCCCATCACGTCACCACGATCCGCATCGTCGGTTGCCCCGACCCGAGTCCTTCGTACACCCGCTTCCTCGTCCCGCGGCCGGGGGCACTCCCGCCCGACGCGGATGTCATCGGCCGCGCCTACGTCGGCGCCCTGGCGAACGAGGTCCGGACCTACCTGCGCCGTCTCCCCCTCGATGCGCCGATCGGCGTGAGCTTCTCCGGTGGGATCGACAGCGGTGCCCTCTTCCTCATCACGGTGCACGCGATGCAGGAACTCGGCCTCCATTTGGGCCGGCTCAAGGCCTTCACGCTCGACGCCGGCGATGGTCCCGACCACCGGCAGGCCCGCGACTTCCTGAAGGCCACGGATATGGAACTCTTCCTCGAGCCGATCCGCGCCGACGCGTCGGCATTCGACGTCGAGGAGGTCATCCGCATCACCGAGGACTACAAGTCACTCGACGTAGAGTGTGCGGCGATGGAACTCGCGCTGATGCGCGGCATTCGGGAGCGCTACCCAAAATGGCGCTACCTGCTCGACGGGGACGGCGGCGACGAGAACCTCAAGGACTATCCGATCGAGGAGAACCCCGAGCTCACCATCCGAAGCGTGGTGAACAACCCACTGCTCTATCAGGAGGGGTGGGGCGTGGGGACGATGAAGCACTCGCTCACCTACAGCGGTGGGATGAGCCGCTCCTGCGTGCGCACCTACGCGCCGGCACGCCACTTCGGCTTCGAGGGCTTCAGTCCGTACGCACGGCCAGCGCTCGTGGAACTGGCGGCGTCGATCCCCTGGCCCGAGCTCACCGAGTACGACGTACCAACGCTCTACGCGCTCAAGGGAGAGATCGTCGCGAGCGGCGTGCGGCAGATCACCGGACATCCGATGCCTGTTTTCGCGAAGCGCCGCTTCCAGCACGGCGCGCTCGACGCTGACGCGATGCGGCGCGCGCTTCCCTGGTCCGAGCGCGACTACCGCCAACGCTTCCTCGCGCGCTACGCGTGACCGCGGCCGCCGCGGGTACGAACGGGTATCCCGTGAGCGCCTCGGCGCGCGACCGGTGGATCATCGAACGTCGCCCGACCCGGCACCACCTCCGCAGTGACCGACCGAACGCCTGGTTCCTCGAGGAGGAACCGCAGGCCGATGGTCAGGTGATGCAGGTCGGGACGGTCCTGCTCGTCAATCGCGAGTGTCCCTTCCACTGCGTGATGTGCGACCTCTGGCGCGACACGCTGCCGCCGAATGGACCGACCGGACTGATCGGCTCCCAACTCGATGCGGTGATGGCCCACATCGCTGCGGCGCCGGTGGTGAAGCTCTACAACAACGGGAGCTTTTTCGATCCGCGCGCGATTCCGACCGCCGAGCACGCGGGGATCGCGTCACGCCTTGGCGGCTTCGGGCGCGTGGTGGTGGAGTGTCACCCAGCCTTCGTCGGACTGCAGATCGCGCGATTCGCCGCGACGCTCCCTGGAAAGCTCGAGGTGGCGATGGGGCTCGAAACGGCGCACGCACCGGTGCTCGCCCAGCTCAACAAACGGATGACGCTCGATTCGTTCTCCGTGGCCGCCGACCGGCTACGGGAGATGGGCGTCGCGTCGCGGGTCTTCGTACTCGTCCAACCGCCATTCGAACATCCGGCCTGCGCCGTGGACTGGGCGGTCCGGTCGGCGGAGTTCGCGTTCGATACGGGGGCTGGTGCGGTGAGCCTGATCGCGGTAAGAGCGGGGAATGGGGCCCTCGACTCGCTCGTGCTCAGCGGCGATTTCGTGCCGCCACGATTCTCCGCGCTGGAGGAGGCGTTCGAGCGTACACTGGCGCTCGGTCGGGGACGCGTGTTCGCCGACACCTGGAACTTGGAGCGCGTTCCAACCTGCGCGTCGTGCCGTGAGGCGCGGTTGAGCCGTCTCCGCGCGATGAACCTCAGCCAGCGCATCGTCGAGCGCCCGAAGTGCGACGCCTGTGACGGGCACTGACACCGGGCAGCGCCTCTTCGCGCTCCTCGCGACCGCGACGTTCTTCGCGGTTGGCGCCTGCGACGCGCGGCGGGGGGAACGCGCGGAACGCGCACTTGTCGCAAGCGGCCGCGGACTCGAACGACTCGAACGCGACGAGCTCAAGCTCGCGGAAGAGGAGTTCCGGCGGGTCATCGAACTCGCCCCGCGCGAAGCACTCGGCTACGCGAACCTCGCGGTCGTCCTGCTGCGCGACGGCCGTCTCGCCGAGGCCGAGACGCAGGTCAGTCTGGCATTCGGCCTTGATTCCATGGATGCGAGCGTCATTCTGACGTTCGCCACGATCCGCGCCGTCCGCGGCGATTCCGCCGATGCGCGCGCGCTGCTCGAACGCTTCATCGCGAGCGGCGGCACCGATGTGCGGGTGCTCTACATTCTCGCCGAACTCGCGCCGGACCGCCGGATCGCCCTGCTCGAGCGCATCCTCGAGCGCAGACCGACGAGCGTGGTCGCGCGCCTCGGGATCCTCGATGCGCTCGTCGCGGCGGGAGGCGCGGACAGCGCTGCGGCAACGCTCGCCGAGCTCCGGCGCTTGCCGCCCGAGCCCCCGCGCGAGGCGATCGCCTACTACACGCCGGCGTTGAGGGCGCTGCGCGCGAGGGATCTCGCCGCCGCAGCGACACCACTGACCCGCTTCACGCGGGCGATGGTACTCACACGCACGTATCAGGAGGACATCGCGTCACTGCAGGGGCCCCAGGGTCCGCGAGTGGGCCAGCCGGTGCTCCGCTTCAGTCCCGACTTCATCGTCACCGAGCGGGCGCGGAAGATCGGCCAGACCATCCGCGACCAGGCCTGGTTCACCGATGTGACCGCCGAGGCGGTCGCGGGTCGGACCGCGGTGCCGCACACCACGATCATCGCCGACTACGACAACGACGGCCACCTCGACCGGTTCGCGCTCGACACGACCGACGGATCCCGCCGCGGGCTCTTCGCCGACCTTGACCACGACGGGGACTTGGATCTGCTCAAGGTCGGCGCGAGGGGCGTGAGAGCGGAGCGCAACAACGGGGATCGCACCTTCACAGTGGCGACCGACGCCTTCGGACTGATCGGCACCCTGAACGCGCGTGACATTGCGATCGGCGATGTGGATGGTGATGGACGGCTCGACGTGCTCGCCGTCGGGCCCGCGTTCGGGGTCCGACTCTGGCGCAACGTCGGCGCGCGCCGGTTCGAGGACTCGACCGTCACGAGTGGACTCGGGCCTGACCCGCTCGCCGAAGCCGTCGTCGTCGGGGACTTCGACAACGACGGGGCGCTCGACCTCTTCGTGGCCGGGGCAGGGAAGGCCGCCCTCTGGCGCAACCGCGGCGACGGGACTTTTCGGCGCGACGCCCGCGCCGCTGCGGAATGGAAGAGCTCAAGCGGCCTCGAGGTGCGCGACGCGCGCCCGATCGACTTCGACAACGACGGCTGGCTCGACGTCGTGCTGGTCGGTCGCCCGCAGGGAGCGGACGCACGCGGCGTGGTCCTGCTCGCGAATGACGGCGAAGGACGATTCATCGATCGCTCCGCGCTGATCCCGGCCGTCGCCCACGAAGGTGACGCGCTCACGCTCGACGACTTCGATGCAGACGGCGACGAGGACCTCCTCATCGTCGAGCCCGACGGAAGCACGCGGGCGCTGCGCAACGACGGCGGCAACGCGAATCTCTTCGTGTCGGTGCGGCTCACGGGGCTCCGCACGGGAAGCGGCAAGAACAACACGTTCGGGATCGGCGCGAGGATCGAGCTGCGCGCCGGCGACCTCGTGCAAACGCGGACCGTCATCGGGCCGGTGACGCACATCGGATTGGGGCCTCACCTCAAGGCCGACGTGATCCGCATCGAGTGGCCGAATGGTGTGCCGCAGGTCGTCCACTTCCCGGGCTCCGACCAGGACGTACTCGAGCGCGAAGTGCTCAAGTCCTCCTGTGGGTTCCTCTACGCGTGGAACGGAGAGCGCTTCGCCTTCGTGACCGACGTGATGTGGCGCAGCGCGCTTGGGATGCCGCTCGGGATCATGGGGAGCAACACCGCGTGGGCACCTGCCGGTGCGTCGCAGGAATACCTCCGCGTGCCCGGCTCGGCCCTCCGCGAGCGCGATGGGCAGTACGTGCTCCAGTTGACCGAAGAACTCTGGGAGACGTCGTACACCGATGAACTCCGGCTCATCGCGGTGGACCACCCCGACTCGGTGGACATCTTCGTGGACGAACGGTTCATCCCCCCGGCGCCAGTCACGCTCCGTCTCTACCAGGCGGTCCAGCGCCGCTCGCCTCTCTCGGCGGTCGACGAACGCGGGCGCGACGTGCTCCCGGCGCTGCTCAGCCACGACGACGTCTACGTCTCCGACCTCGTCGCGAGCGACTATCAGGGGCTCGTCGAGCCACACCATCTCATCCTCGACCTGGGCCCCGAGGCCGGCGGGCAAGGCTCGGCGCTCTTCCTCCGCGGCTGGATCTATCCCACCGACGCGAGCATCAACGTCGCGCTCTCCCAGCAGACGCGCCTCATGCCCGCGATGCCGGCACTCGAGGTGCGAGACGCGAGCGGTGCGTGGCGCCGCGCCCGCGAGATCGGATTCCCCTCGGGGAAGGACAAGGCGATCGTCGTTGACCTCACCGATGCCTTCCCGACACGCGATCACCACGTCCGCATCCGCACGAACATGCAGATCTACTGGGAGGAGGCCTTCGTCGCGGTCGATGACACCAGCGCGACGGCACGCCTCACGCCACTCACCCTCGAGTCGGCGGACCTGCACTACCGCGGGACCTCGTTCCAATATCGCAGGGGGGGACGCTTCGGCCCGCACTGGTTCGACTATGATCGCGTGACCACCGCGCCCGTCTGGCGACCGATCACTGGCTCATACACGCGGTACGGCGACGTGAAGTCGCTGCTCGACTCGGCCGACGATATGTATATCGTGATGGCCCCGGGGGACGAGACGACGCTCCGCTTCACTGCGCCGCCTCCGCCGCCCGCCGGATGGACGCGCGACTTCCTCCTCTACACCGACGGGTGGATCAAGGACGCGGACTTGAACACCGCGCTCGGCAACACCGTCGCGCCCCTCCCCTTCCACGCGATCCGCTCGTATCCATATGCGCCCGGCGAATCGTACCCGGGCGACGCCGAGCACCAGGGTTACCTGCGCGAGTTCAACACGCGTGAGGTGAGGAGACTGTCGAGGCGGCCGTAGCGCTTCGCCATCGCACCCGGGGCGGCCGCTCCGGTGCGCTCCTCGACGACGCCGCGCAGGGCATCGCACCGTCCGGGCGCATCGACGATCGGCTGTCCGCTCTTCGTATCCCCCTCGCTGGCGACGCCGGCCTTCTCGGCGACGGCCGCTGGGGCAGCGGTGATCGACCGCAGGTACTCGCGCTCGGCGGAGACCTTGTCGCCGCGTCGCCACGCTACGTAGCCGAGGTAGAAGCGGGCCGGCCCGCTCGTGGCGTGGGTGGCGAGCACGGTCTCGAAGTACTTCAGTGCGGCGGCATCGTTTCCGCGGAGGAGTGAGGCTTCGCCGAGACGCACGAGCGTCCCCGTCTCTTCCTTGTTGATCTCGGTTGCGCGGCGGAAGTGCGCCTCGGCGGAGTCGATATTGAAGGGCGCACCCTTCTCGAAGCAGAGGAAGAGGCCGCCGAGCCGGGAGTGGATCCTGGCGCTCGTCGGATCGACCGCGAGGAGATGTCTCCAGTGTGCCGCCGCGGCCGCCCACTCGCCGCGGTCGTAGCGCAGGCTCCCGGCGTAGTAGCGCGCGTCGGCGTGGTCGGGATCGAGCGTGAGCGCCTCGTCGTATGCCGCGAGGGCCTCGCTCACCTTCCCCTCGGAGCGCAGCGTCGTCGCGCGCCGCAGGCTCGCCCAGAACTTCGTGATCCGCTCCCGGTCCGATCCCACGAGAGGGGCCGCCGCTCCCTCGCCGACCACCACCCGAGTGCCGGCCTCAACGCCGGTGCGCAGATCACGGCGATCGTCCGGCCAGATGACCTCCAGCGTGTCGACGCGCTCATGGGTCCCGAGGCCGAATCCTTCCACAAGACTGCTCTGCGAGAGGTACGATGCTTGCGCCCCGACGTGCCGTACCTGGGTCCGCCCACCGGCCACGAGTCGCACCGTCGCCCCGATGCCGGACCGGTTGCCACGGGCGCCTCGCAGTTCCACCTGGAGCCAGCGATTCCGGTTCCCGCCGTCGTTGCGCAGAAGGTACACCTCGCCGCCATTCGTCGTCACGACCGCGTCCACGTCGCCGTCGCGGTCGAAGTCGGAGAGTGCGAGCCCGCGACCGACGTACGTCCCCTCGAAGAACGGACCGCTCACCGACGAGACCTCGAAGAAGCCCTCCTTGGGTCCGCGATTCCAGAAGAGTTGCGAGCGCATCGGCACGAGGCGCGCCGGGTCCTTCAGTTGCTGCAGCGTGCTGCCATTCACCACGAAGAGGTCGAGCCAGCCATCGTTGTCGTAGTCGGCGAACGCGGTGCCCCATCCAACGAAGTCGAGCGAGATCTGGCCGAGTCCGTACCGATCCGACTCGTCCATGAAGGTCATCGTGCCGGGGACCCGGTCGTAGAGCGCGTTGCCCTGGGCCAGCCAATGCGTGAGGTAGAGGTCGGCCTCCCCGTCGCCATTCCAATCGCCCACCGCGATCCCCATCGTGCTGCGATAGTCGGCGAGCCGCGCGACGAGCGAGATGTCGGCGAAGCGACCGTCGCCGAGGTTGCGGTAGAGGACGTTGTCAGAGACGTCGTTGCCGACGAAGAGGTCGAGCCATCCGTCGTGATCGATGTCGATCCACGATGCGACGAGGCCGCGCCCGCGGGTCTCGGCCACGCCGGCGCGCACCGCGACTTCCTCGAAGGTGCCGTTGCCGCGATTGCGGTAGAGGAGGTTGCGGGCGGGCTTGAAGGAGGAGGGATTGATCCCGGCCGGATTCTCGATGTCGTTGAGGCCCGGTGTGTCGGCGCGGAGCTGCGGCGTGTACTGCACGTAGCCCGTCACGTAGAGATCGAGCCAACCGTCGCGATCATAGTCGGCCCAGGCGGCGCCGGTCCAGAACCCCTCGGCAAGACCGATCCCCGACGCGACGCTCCGATCAGTGAAGGTGCCGTCGCCGTCATTCCGGTAGAGCACGTTGCGCCCGTACGCCGTCAGGAGCAGGTCGAGGTGTCCGTCGCCGTCGTAGTCCACCCACGCCGCCGCCATCCCCCACCCGGCGAAGTCGATCCCCGCCGCCGTGGTGATGTCGGTGAAGGTCCCATCCCGATCGTTCCGGTAGAGCGTGGTCCGGGCGGGGGATGCGCGGCGCGCCGCCGAGTCGAGTCCGAGAGGTCCGACTTCGTTGACGAGCAACAAGTCGTCCCATCCGTCGCCGTCGAAGTCCCCCCACGCCGCCCCGGAGCCCATATCCTCGGGTAGGCTTGTGGTGCGCGTGCCGCTGAAGTGCTTGAAGACGATCCCTGCGGACCTCGTCACGTCCGTGAAAGTGATGCGCGGGTAGTCCTTGGGGAGATCGCGATCGAGTTCCGAAGTGAGTCCCTTCATCCGCTCACCGGCGCGATACGTCTCCGGGCGGCCAAGCAGCAGCCACGCGGCGGCACCGGCGACCACGACGAAGAGCGTGCCGAGCCCGAGGGTCAGGCGCATCAACCTCTGGCGCTTCGTCAATCGTTCACCACGCGGATCGTCTTGCGATCCTCGGAGATCATCGTCACGGGGGAGGTGATCCCGGAGCTGGCGCCGAAGAGGAAGTTGATCAGGAACTGGTCCGCCTTGCGGTACATCAGGCGGGCCGTGACGTGCAGTTCCGTGACCTCGCGCCGCGGAGAGGTGAAGGTGAACTCCTGTCGGTCGGCGAATCCGGGGAAGAGCGAACGGCGATAGCGGACCCCGACCATCTCCCAGAGGTTGTGGCGGTCGATGAGGTTGCCGTACTGATCCACCGGTTCGGCCTTGAGCATGAAGGCGCCGGGGGCGATGAAGTGCGCGCTGTCGCGCTGGCCGTCGCTGAAGATCACGCGCCCCGTCTGGTCGGTCACCTCGACCTCGACCCAGGACTGGATGATGTCCAGCGGGCCGGTCGGGAAGTCGTGCCCGACCTTGTTGTTGCTGAGCACCGCCTCGATCGTGAGCGGCGCGCCGGCGCGCGTCGTCAGCGGGGTGAGCAGCGCGATCGGGACCGCCGCACCGGTCTTCCACTTGTCGGCGATCTCCGGCACCTCGAGCTCGCCGCGTAGCCACGCCTCGGTCAGCCTGATGTGTTCCTCGGCGCCCGGAAGGTCCAACACCTTCGGCATCCACTGGTTCGCGCCGAGAAAGCGGTGGCTCCGGTGCTTGCCGTCGCCTTGGGTGCGGTTGTAGTCGAGGTCGTCGCCGCGGCCGGGGTCGCTGCTCGCCTGCTGCAGCGGCATGTGGCACTCACGGCACTCGATCGTCTTCTCCGGCTCACTCGGATGGTTCCAGCGGCTCTTGCGCCAGTTGTCGTACTGATTCTGCAACTGCACCCAGCCGACCTTATTGATCTCCTCATCGATGAACTGTTTGTGGCAGGCGGCGCAGAACTCGGGGCTCTTGAAGAGCTTGTGCTGCAACGACGCGACGTGCTGGCGCGGGTAGGCGCGGATGAGGAAGTCGCGCAGGACACGACGCCCCCCCAGCGTGTCGGCGAACTCGTAGAGGTACCGCGCCGGCTGCGACATCACGTAGGCGGCGTTCCCCTTCACGTCGGTCTCGGTGATCGCGTGACAGGCGACGCAGGAGACGCCCTCCTGGAATCCGACGAGTCCGGTGAGGTCCTTGGTGAAGATGTTCTTGGTGCCGGAGAAGAGGGAGATCGGGTCGTGGCATCCGCCGCAGTAGCGCGTGGACTCGGCGCCGTTCTGCTTGCCCATCGTCTCCTGCACCTTCTGGAAGGCCGCGTCCATCGCGGCGTAGCGGTGGGCGCTCACCTGCCATTCCTGATAGATCGTCTCGTGACAGCCGCTGGTGGCGCAACTGGCCGAACCGGCAAGGGAGCGGGCGTCGTACGCGCCGCCACTCGCGGTGCGGGCGAGACTTGGCGCGAAGGGGCGATCGGCACCGTAGACGTAGCTGTAGTCCTTCGGAAGCGCGTTATCGAGCTGTTCACTCGGCGCCAACATCCAACCCGCCGGCACCAATGCCATCAACAGTGCCGTCGCGAAGAGCGTTCGCTGCAGGTAGGTGCGCGAGGATTTCCGCCGAGCGCCATCCGATTCCAGGTCGCTGCGTGTCGCGCGCGTGTAGGCCGTGACGAGGTGGGGCAGGGACGAGGCGAGGAGTCCGCCGGTCGCGATGAGGTGGAGGATGTCCCACGCGTAGCTGATCCGCGTCGATGCCAGCGCCTGGACGGTGAGCACCACCCCCGAGACGGAGAGAAGGAGCGTCGAGACGAACGCGAAGTAGCCGGTGAGCACCACGTGCGAGAGGCGCAGGTGCCGGTAGATCATCCAATGCCGTACTTGGTACCACGCGTAGGGCGCGAGCAGGATGATCCCGACGGCGGTGTGCAGCAGCACCATCACCTGGTTGGCGATGCTGAACGGCAACAGCCAGTTCGCGAGGCCGGTGATGGTCTCGAAGGCGAGGAGGGCGCTGACGCCGATGACGAGCGCGCGCTGCCACTCCTGCACCTTCATATAGTACGAGGATGCGGAGCTCATCTCCGAGTGAAGATCGGAGGTGCCTGCGGGGCTGGCCATCAGGGGAATCGTGACGCGATGCGGGGAATCCCCTGACTTTGGGCGTGGCCTTGCCCGGCTCCACCCCCGTCGGCGAACGTCCGGGATGATTCTGACCCTCGCCGACCTCGAGCCCTCGCGCCGTCACGCCTATCTCACGCCGCTCATCGCGCCGCGGCCGATCGCGTTCGTGAGTTCACTGAGCGCGAGCGGCGTTGGCAACCTCGCGCCCTTCAGCTTCTTCGCGATGGGGGGCGGCAATCCGCAATCGGTCGCCTTCTGTCCGGTGGCCGACCGCGACGGCAACCCCAAGGACACCCTGCGGAACGTGCGCGAGACGGGGGAGCTCGTGATCAACATCGTCACACGCGCGATGGCCGAGCAGGTGAACGCAGCCTCGGCGCCCTATCCGTACGGCGTGGACGAGTTCGACCAGGTGGGGTTCACGCGGGCGCCGAGCAGTGTGGTCAAGCCTCCGCGGGTGCTCGAGAGCCCGGCTTCATTGGAGTGCCGTGTGTTCCAGATCGTGCCGCATGGGAGTGGACCGCTACACGCGACGTGGGTGATCGCGGAGGTGCTGGTGCTGCACGTGAAGGACGAGGTGTTGGCTGCTGACGGCTTGCCGGATACGGCGCTGATCCAGCCGGCGGCGCGGATGGGCCGGCAGGAGTGGGCGTGGGTGGACGCGCGGAACATGTTCATGTTGGTGCGGCCGACGGAGGTGCCGGGGGGCCGGAGGACGTTCGGCGGGTAGGGGGATGTATGAGTGGGATGGACCTCGCGCTCATCGGCGCTCGCTCGCTGCCGTCAGCGCCCCACTCACGGCGACGTTGCCGCCCGTGGCACCCAGTTGATCTCGCGGGCGGGCTTCGCGAAGAGATACCCCTGGAAGTTGTGGACGTCGAGCCCGTAGAGCGTCTCGGCCTCCGCCTCCTCCTCGATGCCCTCGGCGATGACCTTCACGTTCATCGAGAGGCAGAGCTGCACCATCGAACGGACCACCGCCTGTCGCGGCGTGCTCTGATGGATGCCGCGAATCAGTGACATGTCGAGCTTCACCCAGTCAGGCTCGAGCTGGGTGATGCTGGAGAGTCCCGAGTAGCCGGCGCCGAGGTCGTCGACGGCGAGCCGGAAACCCATCTCGCGCAACGATCTCACGCGGTCGGGAAGGTTCGAGATCGAATCGAGCGTCGCCCGTTCGGTGAGTTCGAGCACGACCCGTCCGGCGACTCCGGAGAGCGGGGCGTCAGCCTCGAACAACTCGGGATCCATCAGGTCGATCGGGAGGAGATTCGTGAAGACGACCGCGTCGGCCGGCGTTTGCGCGACGCCTTGGGCGACCCGCGACCGGACCAACCGGCCGAGTTCGCGTTCGCGCTGGAGCTTCTGCGCCGTCTCGATGATGACATCCGGTCGCTTGAGCTCGGGGTCGTCGGTGCGCATCAACGCCTCGAACCCGACGAGCGTGGCGCCGCGTTCGGACACGATCGGTTGGTACGCCATCCAGAGTGCGTCGAGGCAGCGATTCAGTCCTTCGTCGAGTCCGAGGCGGCCCGCATCCTCCGAGTGCACTACTGCGAGGGCGCGCTGCTTGAGCTTGGCGAAGGCGCGCACGAGGCCGGCGCGGCGCACCACCCGTTCGAGCTCGACGAGCGTCACCGGCTTCGTGAGATAGCGGTAGGCTCCGAGGTTCACGGCGGCCATCGCCGTGTCGAGCCGGGGGCTTCCGGTGAGCAGGATCACGGGCAGGTCGCGGTCGATCCCCTGCACCGCGTGCAGCAACTCGATGCCAGACAACCCCGGCATATCGATGTCGCTAATGAGCACGTCGATTGCCTTCTCGGAGAGCGCCGCCAGTGCCGCCGGCCCCGAGGCGACCGCCGTCACGGTGAACCCCGCCCGGGCGAGTGCGCGCTCGAGTGCGCGTCGCAAGTCGTCATCGTCGTCGGCGAGGAGGACCTGGGTCTGCGACGGCGACTCGACCTCAGCCGGCTTCATCTCGGGCCTCCGACGATTGGGGAGGTGGCGTGGGGTGCTCCTGAAACTCGGCCGAAAGGGTCCGCGCCATCCGACTGCGCTGAAAAGCTACTGTGCGGACAACGATATGGTCCAGTTCGCCGTCAGTACGACCGACTCCTGGCCAGCGGATTCGCACGGGAGGTCGTCGTGCTGGCTCAGGCCGCGCTCGCCCTAGGCAGAGGTGCGACTCGGCGGCAGAACGGCGTTTCGTTCTAACCGCGCTCTATATAGAAGGGTGGTCGGTGCCGTCGGAGAACCGGCGAGGGTGCTTCGGCTGGCGCACGGCGGAGAGGTTGAACGCGAATCATAATTGCTCTCTCTACCGGACTCTTTACCCCCACAGAGGGATGCCGTGATGACACGATTCCGTTGGCTGGTCCTGTGCTCGGTCGTCGCGGTGGCTGGACGCCTGCTCGCTGCGCCGGGGCTCGGGGCGCAGGCGACCGCGACGCCATCCGCCGAGGTCCTCGACCGCGGTCTCCAGCAACTCGTTCTCGACTACACGCGCCTCTACACCCGCGACTCGCTCAACGTCTGGCGAGGCCTCTTCCTTCCGACGTTCACGGCGGCCAACACGACGGTCGACGGCGGCGCGGCCGCGCGCCCGCTCGCCGACTTCCTCGCGTCACAGGAGCGCGCTTTCGCCACCGGAACGACCGTGGGGGAGCGCCTCGAGAACGTGCGGATCGAGCGCCGCGGTCGGATCGCCACCGTGTGGTCGGAGTTCGTCTACTGGAACGACGACGGGGGGCGTCGCGGCCGCCTCGTGCTCACCGCCATCCACGGCAAGGAGGGGTGGCGGTTCCAGTCGCTGCTCTTCACCTACCACGAGTAGGGACGGACGACGGCCTCCGGCGGGTGTGGTCGGGCTTCGGCTCTTGCCCTGAGTATTCGGGCGTTTCTGCGAAAAAGAGTCACAACGTGATGATTCCCCCCCCATCTCACCCATTGGTGTGATGTCAGCGCCCGTCGGGCGAACCTAACCTCCACGTGCAGCTCTGATCGCACTCAACCGAAGGTCGCGTACCCCAGCGCCTCACGGTAGTCAGCACCCACAACAGTCCCAGAGGTTCAAGATGTTGAAGCACAGAGCCATCACATCGATCGCCACAGCCGCCGCGTTCTTCGCGGGCGCCTGCGCCGACCTCACGACCGGCCCCACCGCATCCCAGCTCAGCTCGAGGTACTCGGATCTCCAGTCCCCGCAGTCATCGTTCGCTGTGCTAGGCAGCGCCGCGGTGACCTGCACCGACGGCACCATCACTGGCGACGTCGGCACGTTGTTCGCGCCACCAACCGGTGACGTGACCCAGACGAACTGCCCGGTGACCGGTTCGATCCACATCGGGGACCCGACCGCCGTCGCAGCGTACGACGCGTTCGTCGCCCGCTATGCAGCGATGGCGCCGACGCCGACGACGCAGTGTACCCTGCTGAGCGGCACGTTGAGCAACGTCTCGCTCACGCCCGGCACCTACTGCTTTGCCGCCGCCGCGGCACTGACCGGGGTGTTGACGCTCAAGGGCTCGTCGAACGGCACCTGGACGTTCTTGGTCGGCACCAGCGGGACCGGCGCGCTGACCGGGACCAACTTCACTGTCCTGATGGATGGCGGTGCCGTGCCCTGCAATGTGCTCTGGTGGGTCGCCGAGGCCGCGACGATGACCGACTCCCGCTTCATCGGCACGATCCTCGCCGGGGCCGCGATCACGCTGACCCGTGGGACGTTCTATGGCAATGCATACGCACAGGCCGGCGTCACGATCACCGGCACTGAAGTCGTAGGCTGCGAGGGTGGCAGCACGCCACAGAGGGGGAATGACAAGGACAAGTGCAACCAAGGTCTCGGCAATGGTCCCGAGGGCTGCGACCCAGGCAACTCGAACCATCGCAAGCCGACGAATGATGAGACGGGCGGTCGCCCCGGGCAGCCGGGTCGTATCAATCCGTAACAACGAGTGAAGCAGTGAAGAGCTGTGAAGTCGGAGGGGCCGAGCGTCGGCTCCTCCCTCTTCATTGGCTCGAACCTTCCTGTTCCCACCGAGTACAACCCGTGAAGGCTTCTCCCCCCCGCCACCGAGGTACTTCCATATGATCCGCCGCACGCTCGTCGCCGCCGGCCTCCTGCTCGCCGCGACCGCCCCACTCCTGGCGCAGGTCCCCGTGCTCGACATTCGGATCGGCGCGCAGGCTGCGATGCCGACCGGCGCCTTCAAGAACGGCTTCGACTCCGGCATCGGTGCCTATGGCCGCGTGGGCATCCCACTCGGAACGTTCAAGTTGATGGGTGCCGTCACCTGGAACCGTTTCAAGCCGACCGGCGCCGGTGCTGACCTCGACTTCTTCACGATCCAGGCGGGGCCGCACTTCTTCCTCGTGCCGCTCGTTGATATCGGGATCGAAGGCGCGTACATCACCGACGCGAAAGAGTTCGGCGTCTCGCCGAGCGTGTCCGTCGGGTTCAGCATGCTCGAACTGATGGCGTCCTACACCACGACGTTCGGGAGCCCTGCGACGAGCTGGTTGGCGGTTGGAGTTGGCTTCCGCTTCTAGCGCGGGGGTCACTCCGTTGATCGTTCGGTGGTGGCGGCCGCGAGCGCCACGCGTTCTATTTAGCGCCGTCACCGTCCGACTCAACGTCGGCTATCGCTTCTTCCAGACACGGGGGAGTATGTCAGCCTCGCATGTTCGCCGGATCCTGCCCGCCCTCGCGGCGCTTCTGCTCGTTCCCGCACTCGGCAGGCCACTCCAGGCGCAGACGGGTTCACTCGAGGGACGCGTCGCCGACACCACCGGCATCATCATCGTCGGGGCGGTGGTCTCGGTGGCCAACACCGGACACCAGGCGACCACCTCGAACCGGGGACGCTTCACTCTCGCCGGCGTGCCGGCCGGACGGCAGGTGCTACGCGTGCGCGCGATCGGCTACCAGCCGGAGTCGCTCGTGGTGAATGTCGAATCGGCGAGGAGCGTGACCGCCGATGTCGTGATGCGGAGATCGCCCTACCAACTGGCCCCGGTGCAGACGACCGTGGGATCGCGGGCCCGTCATACGGCGGCCGAGGAATTGGCCGTACCGGTGGACGTGTACACAGCCGAGGAACTCAAGGCCTCGGGGAGCACCGAGACGAGCCAGATCCTGGCGACCCTCTCGCCCTCGGTGAACTTCCCCAAGCAGGCGGTGACCGATGCGACGGAGATCGTGCGCCCCTTCACGTTGCGCGGGCTCTCGCCTGACCATTCGCTGGTCCTGATCAACGGCCAGCGGCGCCACACCACGGCGCTGCTCAACGTCTTCTCGAACGGCTCGGCGCCGGGGTCGAGTGGTGTGGACCTGAACGCCTTCCCCTCGAGCGCGATCGAACGGATCGAGGTGCTGCGCGACGGCGCCTCGACCCAGTACGGCTCTGACGCGATCGCCGGGGTCGTGAACCTGGTGCTCAAGGAAGGCCAGTTCACACCCTTCATCAACACCTCCACGGGCCAGTACCGCCCGGGAAAGCCCTATCCGAACGACGGCACCAGCAACGACATCAGCGGCGGCGTCGGCTTCAAGCTCGGCCGTGGTTCGCTCGGTCTCTTTGGCCAGTACCTCAAGCGCGAAGCCACCAACCGCGCCTGTCCCGACGGCAGTTTCCCCGACCTGGGCGGGAATCGGGATTCGGTCGCGAACTGCGAAGTGATCTTCAAGCGCACCGGGGTGCAGCAGCCGAACGTGCATTGGGGCGACGGCATCGAACGTGACATCCACACCTTCGCGAACCTCCGCCTCCCGCTCAATGCCGACGGCACGACCGAGCTCTACGGCTTCGGTGGCTACTCCGATCGTGACGGCACGGGCAACGGCTTCTTCCGCAAGCCACGGAACAACCGCAACTGGTCGGAGATCTATCCGTTGGGCTTCCTGCCCGAGTTCCGCCCCAACGTCATCGATTACTCGCTTGCCGGCGGCATCCGGACGACGTTCAACGGGTGGGCGACGGACGTGAGCATGAACTACGGGTACAATGGGTTCGACTTCAACCTCCGCAACACCTTGAACTCGTCCTTGGGACCAAGCCTTTCGACGCCGACGGCGCCGGGACTGGATGGTGTCCTCGGCACGCTGGATGACCCCGGCATCCCCAACCAGACGTCGTTCGACGCCGGCGCGCTGCGACGCGGGGAGTTCAATACCGCGCTCAATCTTTCCAAGCAGATGATGATGGGTGGCCTCACCAACCCGGTGAACGTCGCCGTCGGAGTCGCGTTCCGGCGGGAGACGTACGAGGTCGTCGCCGGAGAGCGGGCCTCGTGGATCCAGGGCTACCACCTGACGAGGGACAGTTCGGCGGTCGCGCAGGGCGGTTCCTCGGTCTTCCAGGGCTTCGCGCCATCCGATGCGAGCACGAACAGCCGCACGAACTTCGGCGGGTATGTGGACCTCGAGACGAACCTCTCGGCCAAGCTCCTGGCTAACGTCGCGGGCCGATTCGAGAGCTACAGCGACTTCGGGTCGTCGTTCACCGGGAAGGGGGCGGTGCGTTTCCAAGTCGATCCCAAGCTCGTCCTCCGCGCGGCCGCGAGCACGGGGTTCCGGGCGCCGGGGCTCCAGCAGAGCTGGTACAGCCATACGACGACAGCAATCCAGAACGGCGTGCTGATCGAGATCGGCAACTTCCCGGTCACGAACCGTGCGTCACGGATCTTCGGCGCCAAGCCGCTCGAGGAGGAACGGAGCGTCAACGTGAGCGCCGGCCTCGCCTATTCGCCGACGAAGAACCTGAACATCAACGTCGACTATTACCACATCATCATCAAGGATCGCATCCTCCTCGGCGCGACCTATGATGGCACCTCGGACACTGTCGTCGCGCGAATCCTGCTCGACTCGGGCTTCACGCAGATCGCCGGCGTGCAGTTCCCGACGAACGCCCTCGATACCAAGTCGAATGGCGTGGACATCATCGCCAACTACCGGGCGCTCGCGTGGAAGGGGGCGTTCGACTTCACGCTCTCGTTCAACGCCTCGAAGAACGTGATCACCCGGGTGGATCCGCTGCCGGCGATCCTGCAAGGGACGGCGACGATCTACACCGACGCGCTCGACATCGTGACGGTGAATGCGATCGAGAAGAACCGACCGAATCGTCGATCGGCATTCACCACCAACTACACCACCGGCCGGTTCCACGCGATGGTGCGGGCGTCGGACTATGGCAAGTTCACCGACGGCAGTCTCGACGGCCTCGAGGAGTTCGGGGCGAAGCAGTTGTTCGACGCCGAGTTCGGGTACCGGTTCGACGCGGTGAACCTCTCGTTCGGTGCACGGAACCTGTTCAACGTGTACCCCGACCAGGTGCAGGTCGCGGATAACACGAACAACGGGACGTTCATCTACCCCGGCGCGTCGCCGTTCGGGTACAATGGGCGCTTCGTCTACATCCGGTCGGAGATCCTGCTGAATCGTTAGCACGCTCGTCGTTCTCGCACTGCTCGCCGCCGGCGCCGTTCGGCCGGCGGCGTTGCAGTCGGCGGGGCAGTCGGCGGGGCAGTCGGCCGCGGATGCGCGCTCCGCCGTCGAGGTCCTCGCGCTCTTCGAGGAGTTCAATGCCGCCTGGGAGCGGCGCGACCAGGCGTTCGTCGACCGATTCTACGCGCACGACACCACCGGGATGTTCTTCTTCGAGCGCCGCCAGCTCGCGGGGTGGCCGCGCGTGGACTCGCTCTATCGCACGATGTTCGCGAGCGCGGCACGGGGCCGTGTGCGGTCCCTCTTCGAGGTGAAGGATGTGGGGGCGCGCGGGGATCTCGCGTGGCTGGCCGCGAACTTCCGTCTTGAAGTGATCGAAGCCAACGGCGACACCACGGTCGATGAGGGGCGGCAGTCGTTGGTTTTCGAGCGCCGCGCTGGCCGGTGGGTCGTCGTCCACCGCCACACCTCGTTCCAGGCGCCTCCGGGAGCACAACGCCGAGTGCCGCTGCACGTCACCCCGGGGCCACTCTGGTCACCGGCCGACGACACGAGCGGTGGCCCCGACGCCCGGGCGATCCGTCAACGACGCGAGGCGTCGAACCTCGCGATCGCGCGTCACGACACGGCGGGGATCGGCGACGTGCTGGCGCCGGGGTTCATCATCATCTCGTCCACTTCGGCGACGTTGATCGGCCGCGACGCGATGGTGCGTGGGTTCGCCGAACAGTTCGTCGTGCAACGGGACGTGGTCTATCGGCGCACGCCAGAGCGGGTGGACGTCTTCGCGCCTTGGCAGATGGCGAGCGAGTCGGGTCGGTGGACCGGGACGTGGACCGAGACCGATGGTCGCGTGTCGGTCGGGGGATCCTACTTCGCGAAGTGGCGCCGCACGAACGGCGTCTGGCTCATCGAGAGCGAGACCTACGTACCGGATCGGTGCACTGGCAGCGCCTACTGCACGCGGCGCTAGGGCGTCGGCCTCAGGGCGCCAACGTGTAGTGCCCGTGGATGCAGAGCCAGCGTCCATTCTCCTTGACGAAGATCCGTGTCGACTTTCCCGCGCTGGTGACTCGGGCGCCGTTCACCATCCCCTCGTCGGTCCAGTAGTACGTGAGCCAGGCGATGGTGCCGCGGACGGTGACCTGCGCGTTGTGCATCTCGGTGTGCACGCCCTTCGCGCGCGCGAGGTAGGAGGCCATCGCGCGCACTTCACGAGCCTTCCCTGCAAGGAGGTAGGGATCGGTCTCGCCGAACTGGGTGAAGTCCTCGTGCACGAAGGTCGCATAGCGTTCGACGTCACCGGCCTCGATCGCTGCCCACATCGCGACAAGGCTGGCCTTCACCTCATCGGCGTCGCCCGAGGGGTTCGGCGTGGCGGGGCGGGTCTGGGCGCTCGCGACCGACGCGAGGAAGGCGAAGGTCAGGAGCACAGGGCGGAGGAGTCGCATCGGGCGGATTCCGGGTCGGGGACGCTGGAATCTGCATTGGCAAGGCGCGTCTCGCCTTGCGCCCTCGGTCGGCCGCCCGTAAGCTCGCGCGTCCTCTCACATCGAGCCGAATCCCGTGGACGCCGCCCCGAAGTGGTTCCGCCCTGTTGCGATCGTTGCCCTCCTGATGCTCAGCCGCAAGGCCGCGGCGAAGGGATGGATCGTTTGATGACGCGCGCTGAGTTCGTTCTGCCGGCGGCGGCGCTGCTCTTCACCGCCTGCTCGCGCGAGCCGAGGAACCCCGCCGACCTCGTCCTGCAGGGCGGCCTCGTCTACACGGTCGACAGTCTACGCCCGCGCGCCGAGGCGATCGCGGTCGCCGATGGTCGCATCGTGTACGTCGGCACGAACGACAGCGCGCAAGCCTTCATCGGTCGCGCGACGCAGGTGATCGATGTCAAAGGCCGGATGGTCCTCCCCGGCTTCCACGACACGCACGTGCATCCCGTGTCGGGTGGGCTCGAGCTCGGTGACTGCGACCTGAACCCGGCGCTCACCGAGGCTGACGTGCGCCGCATCGTCGCCGCGTGCGCGGCACGCGAGCCGAAGGGCGCGTGGGTCCGGGGCGGGGGCTGGGCGCTGCCGATCTTCCCCAACGGGGCGAGCCGCTACCTGCTCGACTCGCTCGTTCCCGATCGGCCCGCCCTTCTCTCCTCGGCCGATGGACACTCCGGCTGGGCGAACTCACAGGCCCTCGCGATCGGAGGCGTGACGCGCGCGACGCGTGATCCGGTCAACGGACGGATCGAACGCGACGCCGCCGGTGAGCCCACCGGCACGCTGCGCGAGTCAGCGCAGCGGCTGGTCGATCGACAGATGCCGCGACGATCGAGCGCGGAGTACCTCGCGGGACTGGAGCGCGGGCTTGCGATGGCCGCGCGCCTCGGGATCACCACGCTGCATGAGGCGAGTGCAAGCGAGCCGATCGCTCTCGCCTACGCCGAGGCCGATTCGCTCGGGCGTCTCACCGCACGCGTCGTGGTGAACCTCCGGGTGGATCTCGCGGCGCCGGTGGAGGAGGAGGTCGCGCGGCTCTCGGCGCTCCGCGCGCGCACGGCGCGGGGACTCGTGCGTCCGGCGGCGGCCAAGATATTCATGGATGGAGTGATCGAAGCGCAGACGGCGGCCCTGCTCGCCCCCTATCTCGACCGGCCAGGGTACCGCGGTGACGTGAACGTCGCGCCGGCGAAGTTCAATGAATTCGTGCGGCAACTCGACTCGGCGGGCTTCAAGGTGCACGTACACGCGATCGGGGACCGTGCGATCCGCGTAGCGTTCGACGGATTCGGGCAACAGTTCGCGCGCGACAAGGGGGCGGGCCCGCGACACATCATCGCGCACATCCAACTCTTCGATCCAGCCGACATCCCGCGCTTCGCGGCGCTCGGCGTCGTGGCGTCGTTCCAGCCATTGTGGGCGTACGCCGACAGTTACATCACCGACCTGACGGAGCCGAAGCTCGGCCCCGCGCGCTCGCGCTATCTCTACCCGATCGCGAGTGTCGTTCGTACCGGAGCGATCGTCGCCGCAGGGAGCGATTGGTCGGTGTCGTCGATGAACCCGTTGGAAGCGATCCAGGTGGCGGTCACGCGCCGCGGCCTCGACGACTCGACGGGGAAGGCGTGGATCCCCGAGGAGCTGGTGGACCTCGCAACGATGCTGCGCGCCTACACGCTGGGCGGTGCGATCGCGAGCGAGCACGACTCGCTCACCGGCACGCTTAGCGTTGGCAAGGCCGCCGACCTCATCGTGGTCTCCGAGGATCTCTTCGCGCTGCCGGCGCACCGGATCGGGAAGGCGCGCGTGTTGTTGACGCTGGTCGGCGGACGCGAGACGTATCGGGATAGGGCGATGAGCGAGCGGGAGACGCCGCCCTAGGTGCTAGATTGGGACCGGTGGCCATTCGAGGAGTGCTGATGTCCCACGCCATTCGCTCGATCGTTGTCATGACCGCGGTCCTCGTGACCGCCCGGTTGGGCGCGCAGGTGACGGAGACGCCGATCGCTTTTGACAGCGCCGGACGGGTGCGTACGCTGACGCCCGCTCTCGTCGCGCGACTCGAGTTGACCGCGCCGGCCTGGCCCGTCGAGGGCACCTTCCGGGAAGCGCGCTTGTTCGCGCTCAGCTCCGGCGGCCGCGTGCTCGCCGTCGAGCGCGCGGCGGGCAGCGTGGATCGCTATCCATTGACCGACGAGGCGGCGGTCGCGCTCCGGGCCTCGATCGACGCCGCGCTCACGCGTGTGGGTCGCGTGGTCACTGAGGAGCAGTCCGATCTCGTCTCCGAACCGGCGCGCGGGGCCTTCACCCGCAGCCAGATGGCGAGGACCTGGCTCGTCTACGGTCCGGCGCTCTCCAGCATCTTCGAAGCGCCCTCGCTCTACCTCCTCGCCACTGGCGCGAGCTATTTCATCACGAATGCGATCGCCGGCAAGGAGCGGGTCACGAGGGCGCAGAACCATCTCGCGGCGGACGGCGCGTATCGGGGCTTCGGGTTCGGCGCCGGTGCACTGTATGTGATCGCGGGCGACGCGCCGAGCGGCAAGGTTGTCGCGGCGGTGGGACTCGCCGGTGCGATCACGACGGCGGTCATCGGGTTCCGATCAGGGCGCGGATTCACGGACGCCGAGGCCCAGTCCCGGACCACGATCTCGACACTGGCGGTGAGCACGACCTTCCTCGTGCTCGGGACGGTCGGTGCGCTGGACAGTGAGACGCCGTCCCGCGCCACGATCGGCGCGCTCGTCGGTGCACTCGGCGCCGGCTACGTCGTCGGGCCGCGCTACGCGCGCCAGAACTCCTTCGGCGCGACGAAGGGCGATGTCCAGTTGCTGATGCTGAGCTCCCAACTCGGCGTGATGATCGCGCTCACGCCGCTCATCGACTCCGATGGCAGCGGGGAGGTCGCCTCCGGCGCTGCGCTCGCTGGACTCCTCGGCGGGGCGTGGTTCGGGCACGCTCGACTCGTCCGGCAATACGACCATTCGAACGGCGATGCCAGCCAAGTGAGGCTTGGCGCGCTCGCTGGCTTCGTTCTCGGAAGCGGTACCGCGGCCGTGGCGGGTGTGGGATCGTCCCAAGGTGTCATGGCGCTGGTCACCGGCGGCGCGGTGCTCGGCGCGGTGGCCGGTCACCGGATCGCTCGCCCCGCTCGCGCGGGCGCGCAGCGCGTGGGCGCCGGGACGGCGGAGCGCCAGGGGTTGAGCCTGGAGTTCCAGCCGCAGGAGATTGCATTCGCGTTCGCCGGCGTTCCGGGACGTTACGTGGGCTTGCGCCTGCGCTTCTGATGATGACCCGGAGGGAAGCGCGGTGAAGCAATCATCGAAGTGGCTCGTTGCGGTAGCGATCGTCGCGCTGCCGAATGTACTGGCCGCACAGCGCCCGCCGCGCGCGATGCGCGAGATCAAGGAAGGCGACTTGAGGCGCGATCTCTTCGCGATGGCCTCGCCGGCAATGCGCGGCCGCGAAGGGGGCACGCTCGACGAGATCCGTGCGTCGCTCTGGGTGGCCGAGCAGTACCAGCGCATCGGGCTCGAACCCGCCGGGGATGACGGCACCTGGTTCCAGTGGTTCAACATCACCCGCACGCGGGTCTCGGTGGCGGCGAGTTCGGCGCGCGTCGGCGGTCAGGCGATGGCGCTCTTCACCGACATCATCCCGCTCGGTGCGATTCCCGCGGAAGCGACAGGGCCGGTGATGTGGCTCTCGGATCCGAGTGACACCACGATCGACGTGCGCGGGCGTGTCGTGGCGACGCTGCTCCGGCCGCCGGCACCAGGCTCAATCCGCGCGACCAGCTACACGGCCAACGTGCGGTACGCGGACGCAGCGATCACCAGCACGATCGGTCGCCTCAACCAGCGTGGGGCATCGGCGATCCTCCTCGTGGCCAACGCGCCGGTCGACAGCGCCTTCGCGGCGATGGCGGTGATGCGCTCGCGTGGCAGCTACGACGTGGACAACGCCCTCTTGCGGACCGCGGGGCAGGTGGCCCGCGTGGCGCCGCCGCCGGCGCTCGACGCCGGCCCGACGCCCGCCTTCCTCGTGCGCCGGGCGATGGGTGCGCTACTCGAGCGTGGGACCGACGCTTCGATCACGATCCGCCTCGAACGCTTCGAGGTACCGTCGGTGAATGTGATCGGCAGGCTGCGCGGAAGCGACGCGGTGCTCCGCGAGGAGTACGTGCTGTACAGCACGCATCAAGACGCGAATGGTGTGCGGCTGCTCGTTCCCGGCGACTCGGTCCTGGCCGGCGCCGACGACAATGCATCGGTGAGCGTCGCCGAGTTCGCGGCGGCGCGGGCGTTCGTGGCACGGCGGCCCAAGCGGTCGCTCCTCTTCGTGCATCACGGTGCGGAGGAACGCGGGCTCCTCGGTTCGCGGTATCACGCGGCGCATCCGGTCGTCCCGATCACGCAGATCGTGGCCGTGCTCAATGGCGATATGATCGGCCGCAACCATCCCGACACCGCGACGCTGCTCGGTTCGCAGCCACCCCACCGCAGTTCGCGCGAGCTCGTCGAGATGGCGCTCAGGGCGAACGGCGCGACGGGGCGGTTCGTGCTCGACACCCTTTGGGACCGTCCGACCCATACCGAAGGCTGGTTCTTCCGCAGCGATCACCTGCCATACGCGCGACTGGGTATCCCGTCGCTGATGTACTCGACCAACCTGCACGACGACTACCACACCGCGCGGGACACCCCCGAGCGGATCGACTACGCCAAGCTCACGCGGATGGCGCAGTGGATGTATCTGACGGGATGGTACGTGGCGAATGCCGTGAAGCGGCCGGCGCTGGATGCGGGGTTCAGGCTGGAACGCTGAAAGCCGCTAGCGCTTCGGCACCCCGAGATACTTGTCCAGCCAGACCAGCGATTCGCTGATGAACATCGTGCGCGGCACCGAGTGTCCGCCCTCGTAGACCACGTGCCGCTTGTCGGCCGCAGGGGTGCCGAGCATCGCGAGAAAGGGCTTCTGTGAGGTCTCGAGCGGGAAGTAGTGGTCGAACCGCCCGTTGAGCATCAGGACCGGGATCTTCACGCGCGGGAGGTAGTTCAGCGGGTCAGACTCGGGGCGCGTGCGTTCCATCTTGAGACCGGCGACCGAGAGGACTGCGGTCTTGATGCGCGGTTCGTTGGCCAGCATGATTGGGGCCATCCGGCCACCGAAGCTGAAGCCGAAGTAGGCGAGGCGCGAGGGATCGACGTCGTCGCGAGACTCGAGGTAGTCGATCGTCCGCCGCAGGTCCTTAGACCACATCGCGACGTGATCGCGATAGAGGGCGCTCTCGTTCGGCGCGTCGCTCGCGAGGGTGTGCTCGCGACCATACTGGCTGGCGTAGGACGGCAAGACGACGATCCGGCCTGTCTTGAGGACTGCGTCGAGGTTCGCTCCGGGGAAGTTGGAGAGCGATGTCTCGAAGAAGGCATTCGACCCGGGGTACACGAGAATCGTCTGCATCGGAGCCACGCCGCGCTTCGGTACCCAAATGGTCATCGGCAGGCGTTCGCGTCCGTACACGCTCGCGACGGTGATGTGCTCGACCACCCAGTCCGCATTGCTCGAGTCGCGCGACTCGACCTTCGCGTCGAGCGGCGAGTGGTCATAGGCGAACATCGAAGTGAGGCCATTGAACACCGCGTCGCTGACCGGGCGCTCTCGCGTGTAGTCGCGGAACTCCCGTACGACGGAGGCCTTGGCCGCCGCTGCGGTGGCATCGACCTGGAGCGACTTCGCGAGGCGGATGCCGTTGATCAGCGAGCGGTCGAGGGGATCCTGCGCGTACACATCAACGAACGCGTACGAGGGATCGGTCCACCCGCCGCCAAGGATCATTCGTTGGGTGCCGACCGCATTCTGGATCCATTCGCGGACGTTGCCTGCCATGTCATACGCGCCGACGGGGCTCATCCCGGCGAACCGAGCGCCGGCCCGTGGCGACGTCGACCCGAAGTTGCTGCCCACGACCATCAGGAACGAGAGGTTCGTCGACGCCGCGCGGTTCCAGTGGTAGACCGTGGGCAACGACTTCCCGACGAAGGCGGCGTACGCGGCCGCTTCGTACCAACTGATACCTCCGACAGGGAGATCGGCCGCACCGGAAGGGAAGTCCCCCGCTTCCCAACTGGCCGGCCCCGGGCGACCGGTGCGGTCGACGAGCCGACGCCGCGCCTCGGCCCTCGGGAGCACGCGTCCCTCGCTCGTCATCGGTTCGGTCCAATACTCCTCTTTCTCGTAGCCACCGGAATCGACGAACCGTTTGAACTCGGCGTTCGTGACCTCGTGACGATCGATCACGAAGTCTCCGATGCGGAGCGTGGCGAGGTTGCTCAGCCCTGGCATCGCGACGGTGGTGTTCCCGCCCGGCACTAGCACCATCTCGGGATCGGGGGCGTCGGCAGCGTCGAGCTGGAGGACGGAATCGGCACCGGCGAGTGCGACGACGTTGGGATTCGCCGCGCGCTCGAAGGTCCGGCTCCCGGGTCGCTCGACTCGGAATCGCAGGAAGAGGTTCGGCAGCCAAAGGGTGTCCCCGGCGTCGCCGGCATCGCGCCAGCCGGTGCTGTCCGCGTATCTAGTCCAACTGATGCGCGCGCCCGGGGGATCGGTGCGAAGCACGATCCTCCGTGAGATGCGGGAAGTGAGTGTGCGCAGCACGGAGTCGTCCGGTGCCATCGCCACCGCGCGCTCGGCGACCTGGAAGGCACTGTCGGTCTGTCCCGCGTCGATCAGCCGCTGGATCTCGGGCACGGCGATCTCCCGCACCCAGCGCGTGTCGCGGCCTCGCGCGGCCAATGACCAGCCGCCGTAGCCGAGCACCGCGAGCGCGGCGAGCGAGGCCGCGATGGCGCCGGGACGTCCGAGGCGCATTTCCATCCGCGCCCAAAGACCGCGAGACGCGACCGGCGGCGAGGCGAGCGCATCGAGCGCGGTCAGCAGCTCGTCGGCCGTTTGCGGGCGCTTCGACGCGTCCTTCTCGAGACAGCGCATCACGAGCTGCACGAGCGGAGCCGGGAGCGTCGGCGCCACCTCGTCGAGCGGCTGGGGCTTCGCGGTGATCTGCGCCGCCATCACCTCGTGGGGCCGGCCCTGGAATGGCGCTCGGCCACTGAGCATCTCGTACGCCACGAGTCCCGCCGAGTAGATGTCGGCGCGGTGATCCACATCGGGATCACCGGCTGCCTGTTCCGGCGACATATAAGCGGGAGTGCCGAGTGAGGTGCCGACCGAGGTGAGGGCATCGCGCGACACGACATTCGGTGTCCCCTCCGCGCCGACACGCACCTTCTCGCGCGCGACCTGCACCGCCTTCGCGACGCCGAAGTCGAGCACCAGCGCGTGACGCCCGGTGAGCATCACGTTCTCGGGCTTGATGTCCCGGTGCACGAGTCCATGCCGATGCGCGTAGGCCAGCGCATCGATCATCTCGCGCAGGATCCGCAATGCCTCGTCGGTCGGAAGGGGGCCGGCGGCGCACGTGAGGCGCGTGCGCAGCGACTCCCCGTCGGCGAAGGGCATCACGTAGTAGAGGAAACCGTCCGCCTCACCCGAATCGATCAGCGTGAGGATGTTGGTATGCTGCAACCCGGCGGTGATCCGGATCTCGCGGAGGAACCGGTCGGCGCCGACGCTGACGGCGATGTCGGGGTCGAGCACCTTCACGGCGACCGAGCGGCCGTGCTTCAGGTCCTGCGCGAGATAGACGGTCGCCATACCTCCCGCGCCGAGTTCACGCTCGATGCGATAGTGGCTGGCGAGGGCGGCGGTGAGGCGGGAGGCGGAGGGGGCGGGCAGAGGAGTCAGGTCGAGGTGCCACGAACTTACTTCAAGAACCGCCGCGCCACCTGCTCGAGCCGGTCGTTGCCGGCCTTCTCCGCTTCCTCGAGGATCTTCTCGACGAACGGCCGCAGGTGTGGCTCGCCCCAGTAGTAGCCGGTCGCGCGCTCGGCGAGCTGCGTCTCACTGACGCACGCCGCCTCGATCAGCGCCCGTGCCGCGATCCGGTCGTAGTCGGGGTCACCCCGCGCCGGGAGTCCATAATTGCGGCGGGGCATCTCGCCTTCCGCATCATCCCGCAGGAATGCCCGAGACATCGTGTTCCTCCTTCCGAATCCAACTACGCGAACAGCGTTCGCACTAGGGCCGGCACCGACGCGATGAGCGCGAATCGCACGAGCCGCCCGGCGAGGCAGACGAGCAGGAAGGAGACGAACGGGATGCGCGTGACGCCGGCCGCGATCGCGGCAACGTGGAATGGGGGCACGCTTGCGACCGCGCTCGCAGCCAGCACGCCAAGGCCGAACGCCGGGTAGCGGGCCAACACCTCTCTGGCGCGCTTGATGAACTCGTACGAGCGGGGGCTCCGCTCGGTCACAAGGTCGGCGCGAGTGCCGAGCCAGTACCACCCGAGCTTCCCGGCGACGTGGGCGAGGGTGAAGACCGCGACGAGCGTCAGCGCGAGGGCTGGGGGCCGCACCGCGCCGATCGCGAGCGCGGCTGCCTCAGCGAGCCCGATCGGGATCAACCCCGTGACGAATCCAGTCGCGACGGCCGACCAGAGCGCGACGGCGGGAGATGAGAGGTCGATCGCCGGGATGGGGAATGCCAGTGAGGGGAAGGGTGAATCTACTCGCACCGGCGGAGCAGGCGCTGCGGGATTAACGTAGGGGATGCGCCTCACGAATCGACTCACCCGGGCGTTCGGCGTGGCGGTGCTCGTCGTCACGACGATCACGGCCGCACGCGCGCGCAACGAGATCGTCGGCCGTTGGAGCGACGACTACGGCAACTCCTTCCGCGTCACCCACTCGCTCTTCGAACAGCTGCCGAGCGCGCGGTATCACATCGTGGAGTGGAACCACGTCGAGCGGTACTTCGTTGCGCGCAACGATGACGCCAACCGCGCCGATGCTGGGAAGTGGACGCGGGTGGACTGGATGCCTTTCAGCGGAATGGAGCCGTACACCTGGGGCTTCTGCTTCACGGCCTACCGGGCCGAAACGCAGGAGGAGGCGCGTGCGACGCGGTCAGCGAAGCGCGAGGCGCCCCGAACCGGGTGCAACGGATTCCCCTTCTCGAGAATGAAACCCGCGCCGTGACGAAACCGATCTGGAAGAATGGCCGCGGCAAGCTCGGCCCCCTCGATCCCCTCCTCGGTCACTGGGTCGCGACCGCCGACACGCCGATGGGCCGCCTCAAGTGCACGCGCGAGTTCACCCGGGTGCTGGGGAAGAACTACGTGCTGCTCAATGCCAAGTGGGATATGGGGGCGAAGGTGTACGAGGAACCCCGCGTACTTCGGTGTCGCGCGCGACGGCACACTCTCCTGTTGGTCCTTCACGAACGACGGCAAGAACTCCCAGGGGCATCTGGTCGACGCGACCGACGTGCATCCGGAGGCGGTTGCGTTCGAAGCCGAGATGCCGGCCGGCACCGCGCGGTAGATCTACTGGCCCGGTGAGGGTGGGGTGATCAAAATGGCGGTGGAGTCCAAGACCAAGAAAGGATGGAACCGGTTCACGAAGCACGAGTACCGGGCTTGCGCTGCAGCACGCTCGGCGTCGCCGCCGTGGCAGGTCGCACGGAAGGACTAGCTCTATAGATGACCCCATTGAGCGATGGTCGCTTGGGGTGCGCGGGCGCATACTCCCATACAGCCCCCACCACGCCAGGAACGTGCCCGTGCGCCGTGCAAGCCAGTCGCTTCATGTCCTTGGTCTCCTCGCGGTGGTCGCGGCGTGCCAGAAGGACGCCTCGCCGATCAGGACCACGAGTCAGTCCGGCACCCAGGATTCGCCGGCTGCACAGGCAGTCGACTCCCGCGGTCACTCCTTGGTGCGCGTCGTCAATGCCGCGTCGGACGGCAAAACCGTCGACGTCGAGCTCGGGTCGCGCACGTTCTTCCCGGGCATCGCGAGCGGTGGCGTGACCGACTACCAGGAAGTCGACGATCACTTGGCGCGGTTCTCGGTCGTCGCGACGGCGGCGAAGGCCGGCACAGTGGCGCTCCGAGTGGACGAGATGTTGAGCGACGGCCTCCGCTACACGGCCTTTGTCATCACCGAGGACGTCTCGAAGCGCGGACTGCGGGTCGTACAGGACGACGTGATCCCCGACAGCGGCAAGGCTCGCCTTCGGGTCATACACGCCGCACCCGGCGGCCCGGAGTTCGACGTGCGTTCGGTGACCTCCGCGGACAAGCTCTTCGCCGGTGTGAACTTCTCCACCGAAGCCGGTTACCTCGATCTCGAGCCGGCGTTGATGGCGTTCGAGTTGCGCGCCGCAGGGAAGGAACCCGTCCTGCTCCGCATTCCGACGATGCAACTGCGCCCCGGCACCGCAACGACGATCGTCATCACGGGCGCGGGCAAGCTGGGGTACTTCGTCTTCACCGACGCGATGCTGAAGCAGGTCGCCGAGCGGTAGGGGGGCGTCGCGAGGCCTGTCGGGGCACGTCTTCCCCCGGGTCCGGGTGGCGGTAGCTTCTCTACCGTTCCGCCCCACCCGGAGAACCACGTGCACCGCTGTCGCCTGCTCGCGTTCGCGATCCTGTTGGTCGTCACTCGCTCCGCCCTGGCGCAGGGGGCGGCGCGCTCCGACGCCTGCTCCGGCCGCTGGGCCGGCGCGATCGAGATCCCGGGGAGCAAGCTCGACTTCGATGTCGACCTGACCCGCATCGTCGGCGGCGTCTGCGCTGGCGACATCTCGATCCCGCGCCAAGGCGCCAAGGATGTCGCGCTGCAGGACCTCCGCGTCGCCGGCGACTCGGTGCGCTTCATCATCAGCGGGGTGCCGGGCACTCCGACCTTCGCCGGGGTCGTCTCGGCCGACGGCCGCATCGTGACGGGGAAGTTCCGGCAGGCGATCGCGACCTTCAACTTCGCGATGACCCGCGGGCCCAAGGCCTCCGACGTCGCGCGCGAACGGCTCAAGGGATTCGATCTCTTCGTTGACTCGGCGATGACCGCCTGGCGCGTCGTTGGCCTCTCGGTCGCGATCGTCGCCGACGGCGAGACGGTGTACCTCCGCGGCCACGGGCTCCGCGACCGCGAGCGGGCGCTGCCGATGACGCCGCAGACCCTCCTCGCGATCGGCTCCTCGAGCAAGGCCTTCACGACCTTTGCGATGGGGACGCTCGTCGATCAGGGGAGACTCGCCTGGGACGTTCCACTCCGGACCTACATCCCCTGGTTCCGGATGCAAGACGAGTTCGCCTCGGCACGCCTCTCGCCGCGCGACCTCGTCACGCACCGGAGCGGCCTCCCGCGCCACGACTTGCTCTGGTACAACAACTCGACGAGCACGCGCGAGGAGCTCGTGCGCCGGCTCGCCTATCTCCCGCCGACTGCCGACCTGCGAGAGCGGTTCCAGTACAACAACCTGATGTTCCTCACAGCCGGATACTTGGTCGGCACGCTCTCCGGTGCGACGTGGGAGGAGGGGATCCGGCAACTCGTGCTCACGCCGCTCGGAATGACGCGAACGAACTTCTCCGTGGCGGCCTCGCAGAAGGACGCTGACCATTCTCTCGGCTACGCCGTCCGCCGCGACACGATCGAGCGTCTGCCCTTTCGCGACATCTCCCTCGTCGGACCCGCCGGCTCGATCAACTCGAGCGCCGAGGAGATGACGAAGTGGATCACGCTGCACCTGAACGGCGGAAAGGTGGGGGATCGACAGGTGCTGCAGCCGACGACGATCCGCGATATGTACCGGCCCTACACGCCGATCGCGGGGATGGGGACCGCGCCTGAACTCGGTCCGCAGAGCTACGGGCTCGGATGGTTCGTCGACACCTATCGCGGGCGCTATCGCGCGCAGCACGGCGGCAACATCGACGGCTTCAGCGCCGGTGTGACGTTGCTTCCCAATGACGCGATGGGGATCGTCGTGCTCGCAAACCAGAACGGCGCGGCGATCAACGAGCTCATCGCACGAACGGCGATGGACCGACTCTTCGGCGGTGAGCGCAAGGACTGGAACGGCGAGGGTCTCCGGCTTCGCGACGCCGCGGCGGCAGGGAACAACGCCGCGGCGGACCGCAAGGGAGAGGCGCGAGTGCCGGGCACCAAACCGTCGCACCCTCTCGCGAGTTACGCGGGGACGTACGCCGATAGCGGCTATGGCGCGGCGACCGTGACGCTGGAGAGCGACACCCTGATCTTCAGGTATAACTCGATCTCGGCGAAGCTCGCCCACTGGCACTACGAGACCTTCGCCGCGTTGCGGAACGTCGGCGATCCGACCTTCGCCGACCAACTGTTCACCTTCCGAACGAACGGGAAGGGGAAGGTGGACGCACTGACCGTGGCGTTCGAGCCGGCGGTGGCGCCGATCGACCTCCGCCGTCAACCTGAGGCGCGGCTTCGGGACCCCGCGTTCCTGCAGCGACTCACCGGCCGCTACCAACTCCCGACCGGCCCCGTGGTCACGATCACGGTGCGCGGCAGCGTGCTCTTCTGGCAGCAGGGGGCCGGAACACCGGTGGAGCTGGAGGCCGAAGATGGCACCACCTTCGTGCTGCGCAGCAACCGAACGATCTCAGCCGACTTCCGCGTTGGGCCGTCCGGCCCCGCCACCAACATCCGCGCTACGCAACCGGGCGCGGTCTTCGACCTTCCGAGGATCCCCTGATGCCACGATTCGCCCGCACCCTCCTGCTCGGCGCCACGCTGCTCGCAGCGGGCGTGCTCGAAGCGCAACCCGTCGTCCGGTACGTCCGCTACTCCGTGGGAACGGCGATCTCGTATGGGATCCTCGACGGCGCCACGATCCGCGAGCTCGCGGGGTCCCCGCTGGAGGGTGCCCGACCGACCGGGCGCACGCGCAAGCTCGCCGACGTCACCCTCCTGGCGCCGGTGACGCCTGGCAAGGTGATCGCCGTCGGCCTCAACTATCGCTCACATCTTGGCACGCGCCCGGTGGCCGCTGAGCCGGGGCTCTTCGCGAAGTACCCGAGTTCGATCATCGGGCCCGAGGCGTCGATCATCTATCACAAGGACGCGACGAACCTTCACTACGAGGGCGAGCTCGTCCTCGTGATCGGCAAGCGCGCGTCGCACGTCTCACGCGAGGAGGCGGCAAGCTACGTCTTCGGTGTCACAGCGGGGAACGATGTGAGTGAGCGCGCGTGGCAAGCAAGTGACCTCCAGTGGTTCCGCGCCAAGGCCTCCGACACGTTCGGCCCCCTCGGTCCCGCGCTCGTCACCGGACT
>JANPCH010000070.1:0-5587 GCA_031430835.1 Gemmatimonadaceae bacterium | reverse complement strand
GCGCTTGCCCTCGAACTGTTGATACTCCGGCTTCTTGAAGCCGATCACCATCACGTTCTCCGGCCCGGCGATCTCGCAGAGGTTCTCATATCCCGCGTCCCGCGCGTGCATCTCGGTCACCATCGTACGCCGGAGCGCCGGGTTCCGAAGATTCTCGAGCAGGCGCCCGCCGGCCGAGTACTTCGGAGGGATGCAGGAGGCGAAGGAGTTCCCACCGGCTGGATAAAGGTACATATTCGCTTGCACGTCCTGCCCCGCCGCGCGCGCCGAGTCGATCTTCGCGATCGCGAGTGGCATCTTCGGCCAGTTGCGCGGGCCGCTCGCCTTGAGATGGAAGATCTCGACCGGCACCCCACCCTCGCGGCCGATCCGGATCGCCTCGTCCATCGCTTCGAGGAACCTGTCCCCTTCGCTGCGCATGTGGGTGATGTACACACCGCCGTAGGGCGCCATCGCCTTCGCGGCCTCGATGAGTTCGGCGGTGCTCGCGTAGGTGTTGGGCGGGTAGATCAGCGCGCTCGCGATGCCGAAGGCGCCATCCTCCATCCCACGGCGCACCATCGCGCGCATCGTGTCGAGTTCGGCGGCGGAGAGCGCGCCCTCCTCGGAGCCTTTTGCGAATACGCGCACCGTACCGTCGCCGAGGAAGGAGCCGACGTTCTGCGACGTGCCGCGCCCGACCATGTACTCCAGCCAATCGCTGAAGCCGCGCGGGCCAGTGAAGCGAGTGAGTATCTGGCGTGTCGTGGGATCGGATGCCGTGGCGAGGATGTTCGCGTTCACCGGCCCCGTGGATTCCCCCTCGCCGTGGATCGCGGTCGTGATCCCCTGCGTGACCATCGAGAGGGCGCGTCCATTCCCCAGCATGTAGTGGAAGATCGAATGCGCCTGGATGTCGATGAAGCCGGGCGAGACGACCAGGCCGTTCGCATTGACCCGCGTGGTGGCAGCAATCCCGCGGAAGGCGCCGCGCGGGCCGATCGCCGAGATGCGATCCCCCTTGATCGCGAGGTCGCCGTTGTACCAGGCGGCACCGGTGCCGTCCACGATCCGGCCGTTCTCGATGATGACGTCGTACGCCTGGGCGCGGAGGTCGACGGCGGAAACGAGGGCCGCGAGTACTGCGAGTCGGAGAAGCGGTCGCATCGGTTTGTCCCAAAAGGGTTGGAAGAATGTATCGTCCAGCGCGGCCGGGTGGTAAACTCGACCTATGCTCCCGCTCGCTTCTGATCGATGAGACGACCGGCCGTACTCCTCCTCGCGCTCTCGACCTCCCTCGCCGCGCAGACGCCGCGGGGTGCGATCGTGGGCACGGTGGTTGCGACCGCCGGTCAGTCGATCGCCGGGACGCTCGTTTCGGTGCGGTCGCTACGAGACAGCGTGGCGACGGCCGAAGTGACCACCGATGCCAGCGGTCGCTTCCGCGTCTTGCTGCGCGCCGACGTCTACTCGCTCGTGGTGCGCCAACTCGGCTACCGGCCGGCGACTCTTGGCGGTCTCCGCGTCATCGGTGGCGACACGGTCCGCGTGCAGGTCGTGCTCGCGCCGACTGCGACGGCACTCTCGACCGTCGTCGTGCTCCGGTCGCCTGTCTCGGTGGAGACCCTCGACCCCGAGTCCACGCGCCGTATCACCACCGAGACCGCGCTTCTCCTGCCGACGGCGCGCGATGCGAGCGCGGTCGTCGCGCTCGTGCCCGGTGCCAAAGACGGCCGCCTCTGGGGCGGCGCCGGTGCGGCAACGAACGATTTCCGGATCGACGGCATCTCGATGAACCATCCGGGACGCGGCGGGGACTTCCTGCGCCTCCCGCGGGAATGGGTCGATGAGGTGGAGATCCGCGGGCTCGGCGCGGGTGCGGAGTACGGGAACTTCCAAGGAGGCATTGTCGACGCGAAGACGCGTCGGGGGGGCGAGGTCGCGGCGCGCACGGCGCGGAGTTACTACGAGTCGGAACGGCTGACGGCCTCGAGCTTCGGACTCGACGAGGTCGGCTCCGAGCCGGCGGGTCGCACCGAACTTGGCGGCGAGGTGTCGGGCGCCCTGACGCCGGGGAGGGTGTTCTACTTCGCCGGCGCGCAGTTCGTCGAGAGTGCGCGTCGCTCGCCGGCGCTCGGGACATCGGCGCCCTCGGACTTCCTGCTCTTCCGCGAACGCGAGCGCACGGTGCGCGCGATCGGCAAGCTCTCGTGGGAACACGCCGCCGGCGCGCAGGCCGACCTCACGCTTGGTGGCAGCACGCGACGAACGAACGACGCCGGGATCAACGGCCTCGACGATCGGTCCGCACTGCCCGACGGTTCGGCGAGCGCCCTCTGGTATCACACACGCTGGTACCGTCCGCTCGGCGATGCGACGACCGTGGAGATCCGAGCCGCGGGATTCGACGCGGTCGAATCCTCGCGGGGCTCGGGTGGCCGTGCGATCCCGTCGGTCCAAGTGCTCACCGAGGGTGACCTGCCGCACTACCAGAATCCCGAGTTCGACCAGCGTGCCGCGCCGGCGAGCCACTCGCTCACGGCCCTCGTCAAGCGTACGCTGAGCCAGGGCAGTGCGGTCCATCGCCTCACCGCCGGCGTTGAGTTCACGGCGGCGCGGTGGAGCGAGTCGCGTTTGCGGAACGGCGGACTCACGTGGCGGCCCTACATCACCGACGCGATCCCTTGGTCGCCGACCGATGCCTCGAGTTGGACGACCGTCGGAAGTGACTGGGGAGGTGAGTTGCGGCTCGGCGCACGCGAGCGTCAATCTGCCGCCTTCATCCAGGACGAGCTGACGATCGCTGCTCGCGTGACCATCGCGCCCGGCCTCCGCCTCTCGCAGTGGAGCGGCCGTCTCACTCCCTGTTCGACCGACACTTTTACCCCGACCTGTGTCGGGGAGATCGGCGCCGTCGCGACGCGCGCGGTCGATCCACGGCTCGGCATCTCGTGGGACCTCACCGGACGCGGCACGTTCGCCCTGAAAGCGCACGCGGGGCGCTATCACCAGGGGATCTACGCGCAACTCTTCGATCGTGCGGCCGGTGCGAATGCCTACACCAACGAACGCTTCTACTACTCCGCGCCGCCGGTCACCGATCCGCAGCAGACCTATACTGCTGCCCAGCGCGACGCGCAGACCGGACCGACCGGCTTCTCCTCCTTGTACGACGAGCGGATCCTGGATGAATCCGGCATCGTGCGCGGCTATCGCCAGCCATACGTGGACCAGCTCTCACTTGCTCTTGAGCGACAGTTCGGCACGCGATGGAAGGTCGAACTCCTCGCCCTGCATCGGCGCAACGGCGACATCGTCGGCCTCGTCGACCGCAACCTCGCGACGAACTACACGCGGCTCACGGGAATCTCGGTGAAGCACCGGCTCCTCCGTGGCGCCGTCCTCGACGCCTACGGCCGCCCCCTCGTGCTCGATACGCTCATCGTCGCGAACAACGATCTGATCAACGCCGTCACGATCCTGAACGCGAATCGCCGACCAGGGGCGACGCGGCTCGCCTTCGCCGGTTGGGCGCCAGCGGACCTCGGCACACTTTCGTGGGCTCCACTCCTCGAACTCAGCACGCTGCCCTCGGCGCGCCGGCGCTACGACCAACTCACAGCGGTCGTCACAGGTCGCGGCGGTGCGTGGCACGGTGAGGGCTCGGTAACGATCGCCAGACTCGAGGGCAACGTGGCCGGCGTGACCGGGCACGGCACGGTGGGCACGGAGTTCAGTGCCGGCCCCTACGTGCGGCCGAACGAATCGCTCAACGCCACCGGGATCCTCCCTGATGCGACCGAGTTCGAGGCGAAGGTGTGGATGACCGGTCGGTTGCCGTTCGGATTCGAGGGCGGGTTCCTCTTCACGCACATCCTTGGCGAGCGCATCACTCCGAGCTTCACGATCGAAGGGCGGTACCAGTACACCGATTCGACGGGGATGCCCGCCCCGGATGAGCTGTTCCGGCGGGTGATCGGTCAGACGATCCTGGTCGAGCCGCGTGGGACCCGGCACGTCGCGAGTCGCAGTTTGCTCGACCTTCACCTCGAGCGCGGGCTCGGGGCCGACCGTCGGCGGTTCGACTTCACACTCGACCTGCTCAATGCACTCGGCTCACGTGCCGTCACGCGCGTGAAGACGGAGATCGACGACCAAGCGGTCTCCGATCCCTCCTCGGTCCTCGGCGCGCCACGCGCACGGGTGTCGCCACGCGCGCTTCGCATCGGGATGCGCCTCGCCACCACGCGCTGACGGCACTCTTCCCGCTCCCCGGCCGCCGTCGTACGTTCGGTCGCCCCCCCGGAACGGAGATGATGGTGAGCAGACACTTGGACGATCGTCGCGCCCTCCTGAAATACCTCGCGGCAAGTCCGCTCCTCGCCGCCGCCGCGTCACTGGCCTGCGGCGACGATGACGCACCGGCCGCCGCGCCGACCGATCGGCTCGGAACGCTCGGCGAGCCCGATCAGGAACTTGGTGAGCTGGTCACCGAGGCCTCGAAGGCGCTCGACGTCTTCGATCTCCGCGTCACCGCAGAGGCCTCGTTGCCGCCAGCCCACTACGGCTACATCGCGACCGGCGTCGATGGGGACGCCACGCTCCGTGCGAATCGCACCGCGTTCGACAAGGTACAGATCCGGAGCAAGCGCCTCGTGGGCGTCGACAAGATCGATATGAGCACGACGCTTCTTGGCACCGCGATGTCGACTCCGATCGTCGTGATGCCGACCGGGAGCCAACGCGCCTTCCACTCCGATGGGGAACTCGCCACCGCCCGTGCGGCGAAGGCCCGCGACCACCTGATGATGCTCTCGACCGTTGCCACCACGTCGGTCGAGGAGGTCGCGGCCGCGCGAGGTGCGCCGATCTGGTATCAGCTCTACGCGACATCGCAGTGGGACATCACCACGAAGCTCCTGCGCCGAGCCGAGGGTGCCGGCTGCCCCGTGGTGGTGCTCACGGTCGACCTCCCCGTCTCGAGCAACCGTCTCACGCTCTCCCGTTTCATCAAGCGCGACCGCCGCGAGTGTTCGCAGTGCCACGCGGATGCGAACACCTATGGCCGCCAGAACACGACCTACGATCGGAAACCGATGTTCGATGGCACCGGGATGACGCCCGAGTTCTGGGATACGGCGATGCACACCTGGGAGTTCGTGGACCGTCTCAAGGCCGCGACGCCGATGAAGGTGGTTGTGAAGGGGATTGTGAGCGCCGGGGACGCCGAGAAGTGCATCGCGCACGGCGCCGACGGGATCGTCGTCTCGAACCACGGCGGCCGTTCCGACGACGGTGGACGGGGCACGATCGAGTGCCTGCCGGAGATCGCGCTCGCGGTGCGCGGCCGGATCCCGATCATCCTCGACAGCGGTGTGCGTCGCGGCACGGACGTGTTCAAGGCGATCGCCCTCGGTGCCGACGCGGTCGGGATCGGTCGTCCCTATCTCTGGGGACTCGGTGCCTTCGGACAGCCCGGGGTCGAAGCGGTCCTCAGGATCCTGCGGCGCGAACTCGCCACCGCGATGGGGATCTTCGGCACGCGTTCACTCGCCGAGATCCGCGCGCGCGGAGTCGTCGTCTAGCGCACTTCGATGAAAAGATCGAC
>JANPCH010000069.1:0-13356 GCA_031430835.1 Gemmatimonadaceae bacterium | reverse complement strand
GCGTACGCGGCGATCGATCCCGGCGAGCAACTGCTGCAGGCGCCGGTCTTGGCGGCTCCGGTCGCGCTCAAGCGCGCGGGGCTCACGCTCAAGGAGATCGACCTCGTCGAGATGCACGAGGCCTTCGCCGCGCAGGTGCTCTCGAACTTGCGGGGTTTCGAGTCGCAGAAGTGGGCCGAGCGTGCCGGGTTCTCATCGCCGGTGGGTGTGGTGGACCGTACGCGACTCAACGTGATGGGGGGGTCGGTCGCGATCGGACATCCGTTCGGCGCGACCGGTGCGCGGATAACGACGACACTCGTGAACGAACTTGCGCGCCGCGACGGACAGTTCGGCCTGATGACCGTCTGCGCTGCCGGTGGGCTCGGCTTCGCGATGGTCGTGGAGCGCGCGTGACGGCCGCCGCGGTCACACTCGACGTCCTCGACGGCATCGCCCTGATGACGATCGATCTCCCGGGCGAGAGCGTGAACAAGTTCTCTCCGTCGGTGATCGCCGAGTTCACGGCGCACATCGAGCGGATCGAGAAGGATGCAGGCATCCGTGCTGCGGTGCTGATCAGCGGCAAGGCGGGGAACTTCATCGCCGGCGCCGACATCGATCAGTTCCTCGAATGGCGCACCGCGGCCGATGCGGCCAAGGCGAGCGCCTTCGGACACGCGATGTTCCACCGGATCGAGAAGGGGCGGGTGCCGGTGGTCTGCGCGGTGGATGGCGCCTGCCTGGGTGGCGGTCTCGAGTTCGCGCTCGCCTGCGCCTATCGTGTCGCCGCCGACTCGCCGAAGACGATGTTCGCGCTTCCTGAGGTGAAGCTCGGTCTCTTCCCCGGCGCGGGCGGGACGCAGCGGCTTCCGAAACGGATCGGCCTCCAGGCCGCGCTCGACATGATCCTCACCGGCAAGAACGTGCGGGCGAAGAAGGCGCTGCAGATCGGGCTCATCGACGAACTCGTGCATCCGAGCATCCTCAGGGCGATCGCGCTCCAACGGGCGAGCGAACTCGCCGCCGGCACCATCCCGCGGCAGCGCGACAGTCGGCAGCACGGCGCCAAGGAACTCCTCCTCGACGACAACCCGATCGGTCGGCGGGTCGTGCTCCGCAAGGCTCGCGAGGCGACGCTCGAGAAGACCGGCGGCCACTTCCCGTCTCCTTTGGCCGCCATCGAGGCAGTAAGCGCCGGTTTCTCGGCGAGCGACGAAGCCGCCGGCTACGCCGAGGAGGCGCGACTCTTCGGCGAGATGGCGATGACGCCGGTCTGTCGCGAGCTGCTCTTCCTCTTCTACGCGACTACCGCGCTCAAGAAGGAATCGGGTGCTGGGGACGCGAAGCCGCTGCCGGTCCCGCGCATCGGCGTACTCGGCACCGGCTTCATGGGCGCCGGGATCGCGGCGATCAGCGTGGCGGAAGGCGTGCCGGTGCGATTCAAGGACACTGCCGCCGATCGCGTCGCGAAGGGCGTGGCAGCGGTGCGCGAGATCCTCCGCGACGGACTCACTAAGCGCCGGATCACGAGGCAACAGTTCGACGACCAGGCCGGTCTCATCGCCGGCTCGGTGGAGTACTCGGGATTCGGCCGCGTGCCACTCGTGATCGAGGCGGTCTTCGAGGACCTCGCGGTGAAGCAAGCGGTGCTGAAGGAGACCGAGGCCGTGCTCTCTCCGACCGCGATCTTCGCAACGAACACGAGCACGATCCCGATCACGCGCATCGCGTCGGCGGCGAAGCGTCCGGAGCGGGTGGTCGGGATGCACTTCTTCTCGCCGGTGCACAAGATGCCGCTGCTCGAAGTGATCACCACACCGAAGACGGCGCCCGAGGTCACTGCGACAGTAGTCGAGTACGGCAAGAGGATCGGGAAGACGGTGATCGTCGTCAACGACTCGCCCGGCTTCTTCGTGAATCGCATCCTCGCGCCCTACGTCAACGAAGCGGGGAAGCTCCTCGACGAGGGTGCGGCGATCGAGGCGATCGACAAGGCGATGGTGGCGTTCGGCTTCCCCGTCGGACCGATCCAGTTGATCGATGAGGTCGGCCTCGACATCGCCGGCAAGTCCGGAGCGATCATGGCCGAGGCGTTCGGCGGCCGAATGCAGCCCAGCGTGGCACTGCAGAAGGTGCTCGGCGCCGGGCGCCTCGGACGAAAGGGGAAGAAGGGTTTTTACGCCTACGACGCCGAAGGCAAACGCGAGGGTGTCGACGAGAGCGTCTACGAACTCTTCGGCGGCGACGGCAAGCGTCGCGAAGTGCCGCGCGAGGAGATCCAGCGACGGCTCTCCCTCGCGATGGTGAATGAGGCGGCGCGGTGCCTCGAGGAGGGGATCATCCACAGCGCGCGCGATGGTGATGTCGGCGCGGTGTTCGGTATCGGCTTCCCGCCGTTCCGAGGGGGCCCGTTCCGCCACGTCGACGCGATCGGGGTAGCTGAGGTGGTGCGGCAACTCGATGCGCTCGACGCGCAGCACGCCGGGCGGTTCACTCCGGCGGCGTTGCTCAAGGAGATGGCACGGAGCGAGAAGCGATTCTATCCGCTCACGGGGAAGCCAGTATGAACGACAGGTGGAAGGGGGAAGGGGGAAGGGGGCGGCCCGTACCGGCCGCCCTACTGAGCCTCCTGTTGGTAGTACTGCCGTCCGCCGTCCGTCCTCTGCCGTCGCATGCTCAGCAGACCCGTGCCGAACGCACGAGTTTCTCCGAGACTTCCTCGTATGACGACGTCGTCGCATTCGTCGACTCACTCGCTCGCGCGGCGGAGGGAAAGGTCCATCGCGGCACGATCGGGAAGACGGTGCAGGGACGCGACCTGCCGTACATCCTCGCGTCGCGGCCGTTGGTGCACTCGCCCGAAGAGGCGCGGCGGAGCGGCAAGCCGGTCGTGTATGTGCAGGGCAACATCCACGCCGGCGAGGTGGAGGGGAAGGAATCGCTGCTGGCGCTGCTGCGCGACCTCGTACTCGGCGCGCGGCCGAACGCACTCGACTCGATCATCCTCATCGCCGTCCCGATCTACAATGCCGATGGGAACGAGATGTGGGGACCGCAAGCGCGCCAGCGGGGCGCGCAGAATGGCCCCGAACGCGTCGGCCAGCGCCCCAACGCCGACACCCTCGACCTGAATCGCGACTACATCAAGCACGAGGCGCCGGAGACGCGCGCCTCATTGCGGATGTTCAATACGTGGGATCCCGACGTCTTCGTCGATCTACACACGACGAACGGTTCGTATCACGGGTACGCACTCACCTACTCCCCTTCGCTCCATCCGGCGGCGATGGTCGGCGCACTCGCACCGAGCGGTCCCTGGACCCGCGACACGCTCTTGCCGGAGATCCGGCGCCGGGTGCGCGCGAAGCGTGGCTTCGAGACCTTCGACTACGGCAACTTCGAAGCGCCCGGCAACTTCCGCGACGACCCGACCAAGACCGAGAAGCCCGGGTGGTCCACGTACGAACACAAGCCACGCTTCGGCACGAACTACTACGGTCTGCGTGGCCGGATCAGCGTGCTGAGCGAGGCGTACTCGCACGACCCCTTCGACCGCCGCGTCGCCGCGACCTCGGCCTTCGTCGGCGAGCTGCTCTCGTATCTCGGTGAACAGGGGAAGGTCGTCGTCGCTCGGACACGTGAAGGCTCGGCGGCGCTCGTGGCCGGCACGAAGACGCCGGTCCCGATCCGCGCCACGATGACGCGGACGCCCTTCTCGGCTCAACTGCTCGTGGAGACGCTCGAGGCGACTGGGGACTCGGTGCGCTACGAGGCTGGTCTCCGTCCGGGTCTCCGACGTTCGGGGAAGATCACGGCGGTCACGATGCCGGTGTACGACCGGTTCGATGCGACGCTCACCCAGATACTCCCTGAGGCGTGGGTACTCGACTCGTCGATGAGCAAGGTGGTCGATCGACTGCGGACCCACGGCATCGATGTTCGCCGCCTCACGCGCGCGTGGACCGGCGCCGGCGAGACCTTTACGGTGGATTCGATCACGCGCGCCACGCGACCATTCCAGAGGCATCTCGAGGTGAGTGTCGAGGGTCGGTGGAACGCCGAGACGCTGGAGCTCCCGGTCGGTACGTGGATCGTGCTGGCGAAGCAGTCGCTCGCGCTGGTGGCGGCGATGATGCTCGAGCCGCAGAGCGACGATGGGCTCACGACCTGGAATGGGTTCGATCCGCAGTTGGCAGTCGGCCGAGCGCATCCGGTGCGTCGCGCCCTCTCCACGGTGAACGCACCGCGATGACGCAGTGCGGTCGCCGATGAGTCGTTTCCTTCCGCCCGATCACTCGAAGGGGGACGAGGGGACCATCGGCGGTTACGCGGCGGTGCACGCGCGCCCGGCCGCGTTCGAGGGTCGCGATGGATTCTCCTACAGCGTCGAGATCCTCGCCGACGCGGTCGAGGGTGGTTATGGCGCCTTCTTCCTCTTCCTTCGCTGGAAGAAGTTCGGGGAGCAGGGGGTCGCCGATCATCTCGAGTCGGGCTTCCTTGCGACGGCGGCCGATCGGGAGGAAGCGCGCCGAGCGCTGGGGGCGATGCAGGTCGGGGACGTGCAACGCGTACTCGATGCGCTGATCACCGCGCGCGATGCCACGCCGCCGGAGAGCGAGTGACGTCACAGCGCGGCACTGTGGTGCAGGGGACCGGCGGGATCTGGCAGGTGCGCATGGCCTCGGGCGAGCAGGTCGACGCCTCACTCGCGGGGCGCCTCAAGCAGGAGGAGCGCGACAGGCGGAAGCTCGCCGTCGGCGATCACGTGACCCTCACGCCCGATGAGCAGGGGATCCAGTGGCGCATCGAGGCGATCGAGGAACGGAGATCGGTGCTCTCGCGCCGCGAGCCGGGCGGACGCCACGGCGAACGCGTGCTTGCCGCGAACGTGGACCAGGTGCTCGTCGTCTTCGCCTTCGTGAAGCCGGAACCGCACGCCGCGATGATCGACCGCTTCCTCGTGATCTGCGAGGCGAACGACCTCAAGGCGCATCTCGTGCTGAACAAGATCGACCTCGCGACCTCGACGTCGATGGTGGAATCGCTGGCCGCGCCGTACGAGGCGGCGGGCTATCCGGTGCATCGCACGAGCGTCAAGCGCGGTGACGGACTCGAGGAGATGCGCCGCGAACTCCACGGACGCGTCACCGCCGTGACGGGGCCTTCCGGCGCTGGCAAGTCATCGCTGCTCAATGCCCTTCATCCCGGGCTCGGCCTTCGCACCCAGGAGATCTCCGAGTCGGTGAACAAGGGACGGCACACGACGGTGGGCTCCCGCCTCATCCCGCTTCCCGATGGGGACGACGGCTACCTCGTGGACACGCCCGGCCTTCGCGAAGTAGGGATGTGGGGCCTGCCGTCGACTTCCCTCGACCAGTGTTTTCCCGAGTTCAAGCCCTTCCTCGGCGAGTGCAAGTTCCAGGACTGCCAGCATATCTCCGAGCCAGGCTGCGCCATTCGCGCCGCCCTCGGGGTAGGAACTGTCAAACCTTCCCGGTACGAGAGCTATCTGAAGCTGCGGACCGAGATCTCGGAGAGTGAGAACGTATGGTGACCGTGAGGATGATCGGAGGGACGATCGCGTTGGCGATCGTCATCGCGACGGGAGCGGGAGCACAGGCGGGCCGCGCCGCGATGGACGAGGGCGTGAAGCTGCTGAACGCGAACCAACCGGAGAAGGCGGAAAAGAAGTTCGAGGAGGCGATCAAGGCCGATCCGAAGTACGGACTCTACCACCTCTGGCTCGGACGCGCGGTCGGGACGCAAGCGCAGGAGGCGAACATCCTGCGGCAACCCTTCCTCGCCAAGCGAGTGAAGGCGGAGTTCGAACGCGCGGCCGAGCTCGACCCGGCGCTCCTCGATGCGCGAGATGGCCTCATCGACTTCTACCTGCGGGCGCCGGGCTTCATGGGCGGGAGTGTCGAGAAGGCGCGCGAACAGCAGCGGCTCATCGCCGAGCGCGACCCGATGCTGGGTCACTTGGCCGCCGTGAAGATCGCCTGGCACCGGAAGGACACCGTCGAGACCGAGAAAGCGCTCCGCGCCGCCGTCGCGGCACAACCCGACAGCGCCTTGCCCGTCATCCGCCTCGGCCAGTTTCAGCAGCAGTGGGGACGGGTCGACGCGGCTTTCGCAACGTTCGACGGCTTCGCCGCGAAACACCCGAATGACATCGGCATCCGATTCCAGAGCGGACGACTCGCGGCGATCAGCGGTCAACAGCTCCCGCGCGGTGAGAAGCTGCTGCGCGACCTCCTTGCCGCGCCTGAATGGGAATCAGCACCGAGCCGTCCCAACAAGGCGGCGGTACACTTCCGACTCGGGATGGTGCTCGAGAAGTCGGGCCGCAAGGACGAGGCACGCGCCGCGTACGAGACGGCGATCGCCCTGAATCCCAACTTGCAACTGGCGAAGGACGCGCTGAAGGCGTTGAAGTAGCGCGCCCTCAGGGGCTGAGTCGCTCGACGACCCAGCCCCCGTCGAGGACCTTGTACCGGAGTCGATCGTGCAGTCGGTCCGGCCGACCCTGCCAGAACTCGTACTCGGCGGGGATCACGCGGAACCCGCCCCAGTGCGCCGGGAGCGGGACGTCGTCACCGGGATAGTCGCGGTCGAGCTCGGCGTGTCGCGCTTCGAGCGCCTCGCGTGAAGATATCGGGGCGCTCTGCGTCGAGGCCCACGCGCCGAGCCGGCTCCCGCGCGGCCGCTGAGCGAAGTACGCCGCCGATTCCTCGGGGCTCACCCGTTCGACGCGGCCAAGGATCCGCACCTGGCGCTCAAGCGCGCCCCAGAAGAAGCAGAGCGCGGCGTGCGCGTTCGCGGCGAGTTCGCTCGACTTCGGGCTGCGGTAGTCGGTGAAGAAGGTGAAGCCTCGCGGGTCGGCCTCCTTGAGAAGCACCATCCGGCAATTGGGGATCCCACTGGCGTCCGTCGTCGCGAGCGCCATCGCGTTCGGCTCGGGTTGCTCGGCCGCCCGCGCCTCGTCGAACCACCGGTGGAACTGCGTGAGGGGGTCGGCGGCCGCGTCGCCCTCGTCCAGTCGGGCCCGTCGATACTCCTCGCGCAGGTGAGCGATGTTCATCTGCGAAAAATCGAGGGTGCGGAACCTTTGCGCCAGCGCGGGATTGGTGAGAGGTTCCGATGATGACCGACACCGCCCCCGCTGCCGACCGGGCCGCCTTCAGTGCGCTCGCACTCGGGGTGATGGACGACGTCTACCGCTTCGCCCGATCGCTCACGCGCGACCCGAGTGACGCCGAGGACGTGGTGCAGGAGACCTACCTGCGTGCCTTCCGCTCCTGGCACACCTTCCAGCCGGGCACCGACGTGAAGCGCTGGCTCTTCACGATCGCCCGGAATGTGTTCCTGCGTTCGCGCGAGAAGTCGCAGCGCGAGGTCGCGCTCGACGATGACGGCGCGGCCGCCGTCGAGGCGACGCAGGCGCAGGAGGCGTGGGTTCGCGGCGGTCTCGATCCATTGCTCGACCGCAGCGACCTGGGGCCCGCGATCGACGCGGCCATCGCCGCGCTCCCCGCGTCATTCCGCGCCGTGGTGACGTTGGTGGACATCGAGGACCAATCGTACGAGTCGACGGCCGAGGTGCTCGGCATCCCCGTTGGCACCGTGCGGTCTCGTCTCTTCCGCGCGCGCAAGCTGCTGCAGGAACGACTCGCCCAGTATGCGATCGACGCGGGCCTGATCAGCGCCCGCCAAAAAGCCTCAAGGAGCACCCCGTGAAGCACGATCCCGCGATGAAGGATGCTGTGGATTGCACTGGCGCGATGGAGCGTCTCTTCGATCTGTTGGATGAGGAGCTCGATGAGGGGACGGTACAACGCGTGAAGAAGCATCTCGGTGGATGCACTCATTGCTTCGATCGCGCCGACTTCGAGCGACGGTTCCTCTCCGCGGTCGCGGCGGTGCGGGCCGAGGGACCGATGCCGGGCGCGCTGCGAGCTCGGGTGATGGCGGCGTTGCGTGCCGAAGGGTGGGTCGGGTGACGGGCCCCGAGGGGAGTCCCGAAGGGACGCGCGCTCACCGCGAGGAAGCCAAGAAGCTCACCGCGCTGCGGCTGGCGGTGCTCACAGTGAGTGACTCGCGGACGAAAGAGACCGATGAGTCGGGGCCGCTGCTCGCGGCGAAGATGGAGGGCGCCGGACATCGCGTCGTCGAGCGCGAACTCCTGCCGAATGATGAGGTGCGTGTCCGCGCGCTGGTTGCGACGTGGACGCAGCGCGACGACCTCGACGCTGTGCTGATCACCGGCGGGACCGGACTCGGCTCGAAGGACCGCACGATCGAGGCGGTGCGTCCGCTCTTCGAGAAGGAGCTCCCCGGGTTCGGGGAGATCTTCCGGATGCTGAGCTACCAGGAACAGATCGGCCCGGCGGCGATCCTGAGCCGCGCGACGGCGGGGAGCGCGCGCGGGAAACTCATCGTGTCGCTGCCGGGGTCACGGGCGGCGGTGGAGCTCGCGGCGGACAAGATCCTCGTGCCCGAGCTGGCGCACGCGGTGCGGGAACTGCGCCGCTAGTCCTCCAGCTCCAACGTCCACTCGACCGGCATCGCCGGGTCGAGCGAGTCCTTCACCGAGCAGTACTTCGTCACCGCGAGCTCGATCGCCCGCTCAGCGTGCGCGCGCTCGATGCCCTGCCCGCGCATCCGGTAGACGAGCGTCACTTTCGTTAGCCGCGCCGGGATCGCGTTCGCGCGCTCGCCGATCACCTCGACCGTGAGCCCCTCGACCGGCGTCCGCCGTTTCTCGAGGATGTCAACGACATCGACCGAGGTGCAGGCCGCGAGCGAGGAGAGGAGCGTGTCCACCGGCCCAGGGCCGGTGACGGCATCGGCGTCGATCCTGATCCGATGCTGGCTCCCGAGCCGGCTCGCGTCGAACCGATGGTCGCCGTCCCACCGCACAACGACCCGATTCTCCTTCTTCGGCATACCCTCGCCCACGGCGAAACCGCCGCTCTCACGTGGGGTCATGACTCGGCCGCGCATCATCCGATCCTCGTGCCATTCGGCACCGGTTGGTCCGTACGAAGCAATACCACCTCGGTCGGGCTGGGCATAGCGCCGAGCACGAGGACCTCACTGACGAACCCGGCGATCTTCCGCGTCCCGATGTTCGTCACGGCGATCACCTGCTTCCCGATGAGCTCCTCAGGCCGGTAGTGCGCCGTGAGTTGGGCGCTCGAGTGGCGTTCGCCGAGCTCGGCCCCGAAGTCGATCCGCAGTTTGATCGACGGCTTCCGCGCCTCAGGGAAGGGTGAGCTTTCGAGCACGGTCCCGACCCGCAGGTCGAGGGCGAAGAACTCCTCAGGCGTCGGCATCCCGCTAATGTACGGGATGGGTCAATATGAGCGACACGTCTTCGTCTGCACGAGTGGGAAGGACTGCGCGGCGCAGGGGTCGGCCGAGGTCTTCAGCTGCTTGAAGCAGTGGGCCCGCGACTCCGGGATCACGCAGCGCGTGCGGGTGAACCACAGTGGGTGCACGGGGCAGTGCGGCCACGGCCCGATGGTCGTCGTCTACCCGCAGGATGTCTGGTACCACGGCGTGGACCCGACCAAGGCGCGGCGGATCTTCGACGAGCATCTCGTCGGCGGCACGCCGGTCGAGGAGTACCGCTACGTCGCGCCGCCGGGCGAGAACAAGCTGCCGAAGAAGGAGTAGCACTCGCACCGATGCCGACCGCCGAACAACTCCCAGCGGTGATGGAGCCGTACGCCCGCCACGTCTTGATCTGCACCGGCGGGTTCTGTTCGACCGACCGTCGTGGACGCGCCCTGTACTCGCAGCTCGCGGCCCTGCTCGACCGCGAAGGGCTGCTCTTCGGCCCGCAGCGCGTGAAGCGGAGCGAGGCCCCCTGTCTCGGCGTCTGCGGCGGCGGCCCGATCCTCTGCGTCTATCCCGAGGGCGTGTGGTACGCGGGGGTGACGGCGGAGCTGCTCGAGCGGATCGTGGTCGAGCATCTCCGGGACGGGCACGAAATCCGCGACGCGGTGTTCCATCGACTCGCACCGCCGAGCCCGTAGTCGGCGCGCCGATGGCTCAGCCAGAGCCGCGAACGTAGGTTGCACGCAGACGCACCACGGAGATCCGGTGAGCACAGGCGCGGTCACGTTGCTGCTCCTCCTGCAATCGGGATCGGTGTCGCAGGCCACGATGCACGGCGTCGTCGTGGATGCCGGATCCGGTGCACCGCTCGCCGGCGCGGTCGTGTCCCTCCCCGACCTCGATCGCGCATCGCTGACCGGCCCCGACGGCCGCTATCGACTCCGGTTCGTGCCGATCGGCCCAGCCCACGTCACGGTGCGGCGGATCGGGTATCGGCCTCGGACCTTGCACGCGCTCCTCTCGGACGTCGCGGAGCTCGAGGTCAACATCGCACTGGAGGCCGGGCCGGTTCAGCTCGCGCCGGTGGACGTTCGTGTCTCGACGCTGTCTCGACGCGCGGGGGGTGAACCCATGGCGGGGTTCGCCGACCGCGAGCTGCTCATCGCCGCGGTGCGGGAGCATCCGCTCCTCGCGGAGCCCGACGTATTCCAGGCGATCGGCGGTGGTGAGGTCGTCCGTCACGCCGAGGCGCCCAGCGGGTTGCACGTGCGCGGCGGCGCCGCCGAGCAGACGGCGTATCTGCTCGACGGGATCCCGATGCTGAGTCCTTACCATACCGGCGGGATGTTCAGCGCGTGGAATCCGGACGCACTCGCCAGGGTGCAGGTCGCGACGGCCGTTCCCTCCCCGGCATCGCCCCCGACCCTCTCCGGAACCGTTCAAGGCGCCACGCTCACTCCCGGTGCCACGCTCCGCTGGCAGGGCGCGACGAGCACGACGCAGGCGCGAGTCACGCTCGATGGTCCGCTCGGTGGCGCGGGATTCCTCATCAGCGCACGCGCCGGCTATCCCGACATCATCGCGCCGAAGGACGAACCCACCTATACGCGCGGCACGACCGCCGACCGGCTCGCGAAGTTGGAGTTGCCGATCCTCGGCGGTGAACTTCGACTCCTCGCGTATCAGAACGAGAATGCGGTGAACTCGGAATCCACCATCTCGACCGACACCGCGGCTGGACCGCCCGACCCCCGGAACACCTTCTCCTGGTCCGGCCGTTCCTTGGGCGCCCGGTGGCGACGAGGACTCGGGGAGGCGAACCTGCGCGTAACCGGCTGGAGCGCCTCGAGTCGCTCGGCTGCTGCGTGGTCGGCATCCTCCGGTCCGCTCGACCTGCGCGCCGAGCGGCGGGATGTCGGAACGCTCACCAGCATCGAATGCTGTGGTGAGGAGCCGACGACCTTGGTCGGAGTGCGCGTCGAGCGGAGCGTGACGTCCTATGTCGTCGAGTCGGATTCTGCGGCGGGCCCCGACGCATCGCTCGGCGGGACCACCGAGATCGCGACCTTGTTCGCCCGCTCGGTGAGGGAACTACCGGGCGAGTGGACACTCGATGCCGGAGCAGCGCTCACGGCGATGCGCCGTACACCGTACCTCAGCCCGCACCTCCAACTGCGGTGGCGCGTCCGACCGCGCGTCGTCGTCACTTCCAGCGTCGCGCGGAGCCTGCAGTTCTCGCAATCGTTGCGAAACCCAGAATCGGTGGTCGGCACGATCTATCCGGTGGATCTCTACCTCGGGGCCGGCGCCGGCGCGCCGATCGCTCGGAGTGATCAGGGTGTGATCGGCCTCGAGTTCGTCCCGACCGGTGGGGTGCAGCTGCGAGTCGCCGCGTACGTCCGTCGCCTCTCCGGTCTGCTCCTGGTCGCGCCGGTCGTCGGTGAACCCTTCTCCACCGGGACCTTCGATCGGGGCTCGGGACGCGCGAGTGGCGCGTCGGTCGACCTCACCGTCGCCGCGGAGCGCTATCGCGCCCTCTTGAGCTACGGCCTACAGCGGGCTCGACTGACCTCGGGGAGCGCGACGTACGTGCCGGAGCACGGGGCGACCCATCTCGTGGAGGGCGGCGTGACGCTTCTGCCGACAGCCAAGACGCAGATTCGGATCGGCGCCACCGCCGCTCTCGGGCGTCGGGCGACGTCGATCGCGAACGGCTTCGAATGGGAAGCGTGTAACCTGCTCGACCAGGGCTGCGAGTTCGGCGGGAGTCCGCGCTATGACGTGCAGACGCTCGGCGACACGCGGCTCCCCGCCTATCTCCGGGTCGATGTCGGACTGCGCCACCACTTCCACCTCGCGGTCGCGGGACGCGATGCCGAGATCGCGCTCTTCGGCACCTATTCGAATCTGCTCGGGCGACGCAACGTGCTCACGTATGCCGATGGGGCGACCGCCGGCCAACGGGTGGCGATCGAGATGCGGCCGCAGGCGCCGCTGGTCGTCGGGCTCGAGTGGCGCTTCTGAAACCCGCAGCCGCCGGCTGTCACAAACCGTCGGGGTCAGCGGTTCCTCTCCCCGAGGCCACCGATGACCCGAGCCCACGCGTTAGCGCCATCCGACCATTCGTCGATCTCCCCCATCCCGACGGGTGCCGGAGGGCACGCTCTGTCTGAGTCCGCGTCGTTCCACGCCACGTTCGTGGCGCTCTTCAACGCGCAGTTCCCGCGGATCTTTCGCCTTCTGGATCGGTTGACCGGAGAGCCGGATCTCGCCGAGGACCTCGCGCAGGAGACGTTCATCCGTCTGCATCGTCGCGGCGGGCTCCCCGACGACCCAGACGCATGGCTCGCGACGGTCGCGCTGAATCTGTTCCGCAATGCGAGGAGCTCGGCACGACGGCGGCGTGAGCTCCTCACTGTCGAGCGGGGCGCCCAGGTCCATTCCGAGGCGGTGGCCACTCCCGATGATCGAGACGATTCCGAGATCATCCGCGCGCGGGTGCGCCGCGCGCTCGATGCCCTCAGCGAGCGTGAACGTCAGTTACTGCTTCTGCGCGCCGAGGGCTATGGCTACCGAGAGATGAGCGCCGCGCTGGGTTTGAACGCCGCGAGCGTCGGCGTGCTGCTGGCGAGGGCCAAGCAGCGATTCCGCACGATGTACGAGGAGGTGCTCCGTGCACATTGATCGCGAGCAGTTGGAAGCAGTGCTGCACGGCGAGCTGAGCGCACGCGAGAACGAGTCGGCGCGAGCCCACTGCGCGACCTGTCCTGCGTGCGGCGAGGCGCTGGCCCGAGCCGAGCGGGAGGAACGCGAGCTGTTCGCACTGCTTCGCACGCTCGACAGTGCCCCGCCGGCGATCACCGCCGACCGACTCATCGAGCGCAGTCGACCGCGTCCGATCGGGCAGTGGCGCTGGGCGGCCGGTGCACTGATCGCGTTCTCGGTCGCTGGTGCGGCGTGGGCGATGCCAGGGTCGCCACTGCGCGGCTGGCTCGCCGGACTCGGACGAGCGGCCACGGAGACGCCCGCGCC
>JANPCH010000068.1:0-57579 GCA_031430835.1 Gemmatimonadaceae bacterium | reverse complement strand
GGGGGGGGGTTGTGGGGCCCCCCCTTAACCCCCGCGGGGGTGGGGGGCCCCCCCAACCCGGGGGGGGGGGCCCCCTGGCCCCCCCCCGCCTCAGTGCTTCAACCGCCGTCCGCTGTCGTCAGTTACTTCTGTTTTGCGAGCGTCGACTTGTTGCGCGCGGCATTGTTCGGATGGATCAACCCCTTCCGCGCCGCACGGTCGAGGAGTTGTACCGCCTTGAGCCTGTCGGCGGGGGATGAGGCGGTCTCCTTTGCGAGCTTCATTGCGGTCCGGAGCGCGGCGCGCTGCGACCGGTTCCGCACGGTCGCTGCACGGGTCTTGCGCACGTTCTTCTTCGCGGACGCGATTCTCGGCACTGAGTCGATCTCCTAAATGTGAAAGCGGGGTGCAGAACGCACCCCGGGGACAGGGTGTGAAGGCTAGACGTGAAGAGGGGCTAAGTCAAGGGAACATCGTGCTTTGACTCGGTGCGCAACGCGCTCTAGCTTTCGCTCCGACTGCCCGTGACGGGCCTCACTCCAGCCGCCGCATCTTGGAAAGCTTCCAGCGATTCCTGCTCTTCGCGCCCGTCATCCTCCTCTCGATGGTGGCGCACGAGTATGCCCACGCCTACGCGGCGCTCAAGCAGGGGGACGACACCGCGCAGCGACTCGGCCGCGTGACGTGGAATCCGTTCAAGCACATCGATCCGTTCATGACGGTGCTGATGCCGCTGCTGACGTTCTTCGGCTCGAAGGGGACGTTCATCTTCGGGGGCGCGAAGCCGGTGCCGGTGGATCCGCGGAACTATCGCAACTATCGGAGCGGGGACATCATCGTCTCGCTCGCCGGAATCGCGACGAACTTCGTCCTCGCGATCGGGCTCGTCGGCGTCGTCGCACTGATCGGGCTCGCCGGGCGCGCCCTGCCGGCACTGTCGTCCACCTGGTTCCTCCTCCAGGTGATGGGCGCCTACGGGATCTTCATCAACTTGTTGCTGGCCGTCTTCAATCTCCTCCCGGTGCCTCCGCTCGACGGATCCCACGTCGTGAAGCACTTCCTGCCGCCAGCGTGGGCGATCCAGTACGAGAAACTGCAGCGGGCGGGATTCCTCATCATCCTGCTGCTCGTGATGTTCGGCGGGCCGATCTTCGACTTCTGGCTGCAGCCAGTGCGGATCCTGAACGCCTCGGCCGCCGACCTCCTCGCGCCGCTGCTCGTGGACGGGCCGTGGATGATGTGGATGGGGAGTTGGGTGCGATGACCGCCCTCGCGCCGTCGGCTCCGATGGACGGGACGTTCAACGTCGACGTCGCGGGATTCAACGGCCCGCTCGACCTGCTCCTCGCGCTCATCCGCGACGAACAGGTGGACATCTACGACATCCCGGTCGCGAAGGTGTGCGAGCAGTTCATCAGCCGGATGCACGAGCTCGAGTTGAACGAGGCGGCCGAGTACCTCGAGATGGCGGCGCGGCTCATCCGCATCAAGGCGCAGATGCTCCTCCCGCGAAAGGACGGGGAGGATGGCTGGGAGGACCCGCGCGCCGAACTGGTGCGTCGCCTCCTTGAGTACCAACAGATGCGCGAGGTAGTGGATGTCCTCGAACGTCTCGGCGAGGACCGCCGCAATCGCTTCAGCCGGTCGTACCTCCAGCAGGCTGCGGCGCCCCCGCCAGCGCCATTGGCGCTCTCCCTCGGCGATCTCCTCGTCGCGGTGGACCGCGTGCTCCGCGCCTCGCGTCGTCCGGCGATGCACGAGGTGGTGCCGCGGGCGATCGACGTGGACGGGGCGATCGCGCTCGTGCGCGCCTTGCTGCTCCTCCGCACGAGCGCACGCTGGCGCGATGTCGTGCGGCCCGACGCTGAACCCTGGGAAGTGCTGGGCGGCCTCCTCGCACTCCTTGAACTCGCCCGCCGCAGCGAGCTGCACCTCACGCAACCCCGACCTTTCGCAGACGTGGAGATCCGCCGTGAACTCGCTGGCGAAGCTGCTTGAGGCCGCGCTCTTCGCGAGCCCGCGCCCCATTCCCACCGACGAACTCGCTGCCCTCGACCCCGAGGCATCGCCCGCCGCGCTGCACTCGGCGCTCGACGAGTTGCGGGAGCACTACGACGTGGATGGCCACGGCGTCGCCTTGATGGACGTCGGGGGTGGATGGCAGGTGCTGACGCGCCCCGAGTACACGGAGGCGATCGAACGCGCGCAACTCGCGGTGCGACCCACGCGCCTCTCTGCTGCGGCCCTCGAGACCCTCGCGATCATTGCCTACCGCCAGCCGATCGGCCGGGCCGAAGTGGGGGAGATCCGCGGCGTGGACGTGGGTGCGGTGATCAAGTCGTTGCACGAACGCGGGCTGATCGACGTCGTGGGACGCGCCGAGGGATTGGGGCGGCCGCTCCTCTATGGCACCACCTCTGCTTTCCTCGAGCAGTTCGCCCTGCGGCATCTCGAGGAACTCCCACGGGTGGACGAACTGTCGATCGCGTTGCGCCGGAACGGTCCCGACGGCGCGGCGATGCCCGAGGTGATCCCCCCCAACGCGGTCGCCGAACCGCTCCCCGCGTGAGCGACGACGCGATGCGGATCCATCGCGCGCTTGCCCGCGCTGGCATTGCTTCGCGTCGGAAAGCCGAGGAGCTCGTCGCCGCGGGGCGCGTCAAGGTGAATGGCGTTGTCGCCCGCACCGGGCAGTCGGTGGATCCGGTGCACGACGCGATCACGGTGGATGGGAAGAAGGTCGGGCAACCGGTCGCGGCGCGTTGGCTCGTCCTCAACAAGCCTGCTGGTGTGATCACGACCAAGGACGACCCCGAAGGTCGGCCGACCGTTTTCGGGCTCGTGCCGCCCGCGCCGGGCCTCACGTACGTCGGGCGACTCGACTACCTCACCGAAGGCGTGCTGCTGCTCACGACCGACGGCGATGCGGCGCACCGGCTCACTCACCCCAGTACCGGGGTAGAACGGAGCTATGTCGCCACAGTGCGGGGAGCGGTGAAGGCGGCGGCCGCCGCGATGCGGGCCGGCGTCGCACTTGAGGACGGCCTCGTCGCGCCCGAAGCTGTGGAAGTCTCGCCCGGCACGCAGCCTCGCACGTGGGATCTGTCGATCACCATCCGCGAAGGGCGCAATCGCGAAGTGCGCCGGCTCTGCGAGGCGGTGGGGCTCGAGGTCCTCCGGCTCGTGCGTACGTCGTTCGGGCCGATCACGCTCGGCGCCCTCGCACCCGGTGAGTCGCGTTCCCTCACACCGCGCGAACGCGAGCTCATCGCCGCACTGGTCCACACCGGGAACCGCTGATGCCTCCGTCCACGCTCACGCAGGACATCCTGAATCAGGTCTCGCAGCGCATCGTCGGGCAGCAGCCGATGGTCGAGCGGCTCCTGATCGCCCTGCTGACCGGCGGCCACGTCCTGCTCGAAGGCGTGCCGGGGCTCGCCAAGACGTTGACCGTGCGCACGTTGGCCGAGACGGTGCGAACGACGTTCAGCCGCATCCAGTTCACTCCCGACCTGCTCCCCGCCGACGTGATCGGCACCCAGGTCTTCGACCAGTCCACCGCGACCTTCTCGGTGAAGCGCGGGCCGATCTTCGCCAACATCGTCCTCGCCGACGAGATCAACCGCGCGCCGGCGAAGGTGCAGGCGGCGCTGCTGGAGGCGATGCAGGAGAAGCAGGTCACGATCGGCGGGACGAGCTTCATCCTCGACGAGCCCTTCCTCGTCCTCGCGACGCAGAACCCGATCGAGCAGGAGGGGACCTATCCGCTCCCCGAGGCGCAGGTCGATCGCTTCATGCTCAAACTCCGTGTCGGCTATCCGACGCGCGAGGAAGAGCGCGAGATCATGAAGCGGATGGCGGGAGGCGAGGCGATCCCGATCAAGCAGGTCGCCGACCCCGAGCAACTCCTCGCCGCGCGGCGCACGATCGCCGCGCTCTTCCTCGACCCGCGCCTCGCCGACTACATCGTCGACCTGATCCACGCGACCCGGTCGCCGAAGGAAGCGGGTCTCGCGGACCTCGTGCCGCTGATCGAGTACGGCGCGAGCCCGCGCGCCACGATCGCCCTCGCGCAGGCCTCCCGCGCGCACGCCTACCTGCGTGGTCGCGATTTCGTGTCCCCCGACGACGTGAAGGCGATGGCGACCGACGTCCTGCGGCACCGCGTCCTCCTCACGTATGAGGCCGAGGCGGAGAACGTGACGAGCGAGGAAGTGATCGCCCGCGTCCTCGGCGCAGTTCCCGCGCCCTGATCTCCGATGTCCGTCGTCCGCTCTCGGACCGTGACTCGGGCTGGCGCTGTCCCACCGGAGGTGTTGCGTCAGGTGAAACGGATCGAGCTCCGCACCCGCGGGCTCGTCAACTCGCGTTTCACCGGTGAGTACCACTCGGTCTTCAAGGGGATGGGAATGGAGTTCGCCGAGGTGCGCGAGTACGAGCCTGGCGACGAAGTCCGGACGATCGATTGGAACGTCAGCGCTCGGATGCGGCGCCTCTTCGTCAAGCGATTCGTCGAGGAGCGTGAACTCACCGTCCTGCTCATCGTGGACTGTTCGGGGTCGAGCCGCGGCGGGGCCGGGGCGCGTGACAAGCAGGGCGTCGCCGCCGAACTCGCGGCGGTGCTCGCGCTCACCGCCACGCGCAACAACGATCGTGTCGGCCTGCTCCTGCACTCCGACCGAGTGGAGCACGTCGTGCCGCCGCGGAAGGGCCGGCGACACGCGCTCCGTCTCGTGCGCGATGTGCTCGCCTGGCCCCCCGGTTCTCGTGGCACGGACCTCGGCGCGTCGTTCGACTATGCCGCGCGCCTGCTCGGTCACCGGAGCATCGTATTCATCGTGTCGGACTTCGTGAGCGCCGATCTGGAGAAGCCGCTCACGCGGCTCTCCCAGCGCCACGACGTGGTCGCGGTCGTCCTCGACGATCCCGCCGAGCGCGTGCTGCCCGACGCCGGCGTGGCGCGACTGGTGGACGCCGAGTCTGGCCGACTGGTCGAGGTGGACACGAGTGATCGCGCCGTGCGCGCCCGGTACGCGGCACTCGTCCGAGCCGAGCAGATCGCGCGGCAGGGGCTCCTGCGTCGCCTCGCGGTGGACGAGGTGATCGTCCCGCTCGAGCAGGGCTACGTCGAACCGCTGCTCCGCTTCTTCCGCAAGCGCGAGACACGCGCGCGCCGCCGGTGACCGCCATCGCGTGTCTCGTGGCGCTGATGCAGGGCGCCGCGACGGTATCCTCGCCACAGCTCACGGCGCGCATCACGCCCGACTCGGTCGGTGTCGGCGAGCCGATCATGATCGAACTCCGCGTGCGGGCGCCGCTCGGGACCGAGATCCGCTTCCCGGCGGTCCCCGATTCCTCGGAGCAGGTCGAACCCCTCGATCCGCGTCTCGTGCGCGACGGATCGACGTCGGCGCTGGTCGATCGCACGGCGGTCTACCGCCTCATCGCCTGGGACACCGGCACGCGCGTGATCCGGTTTGCCGACATCACGGTGAGCGCCGATGGGGTGGAGCAGCGCTATCGAGTCAACCTCCCCGCGTTTCGCGTCCATCCGGTACTGCCTGCCGATTCCGTCGCGCGCGTGCCGCGGGGTCCGCGATCGTTGCTCCTCGTCCCTGGATGGTGGTGGCGGTTGACAGTCGGTGGGGTGGTGGTGATCGCGCTCGCCGCGTCCGCGTGGCGGGTCTGGCGTCGGCGCCGCTCGGTGGCGAAGGATCCGGGACCCGATGCCGCTGACGAAGCAGCGACGCGCTTCGCCCACGCCGAGCGACTCGGCCTTCTCGAGGCGGGTGAACCGGGGCGATTCGCGCTCACGCACCTCGAGGTGATGCGGGAATACCTCGCGCAGCGCTTTCCGCAGGCGAGTCTCTCCAAAACCGGGCGCGAGGTGTCGCTCGCGCTCACTGGCGCGGAGTTCCCGATCCTCCCCGACCGGGTGACCGACCTGTTGCTTCGCTGCGAGCCGATCGCGTTCGCTGGCGCGCGGGTTGCAGAGTCCGAGGCGCGAGAGATCGCAGTCGAGGCGCGGGCGATCGTCGCGGACGTCGAGACGGCGTGGCGAACGCGAGTCGCCGCGAGCACGGCGCGTCCCAGACGGCGTCGGCGATGAATATCATCAGCGCGCTCGACTTCGCGTCGCCCTGGGCCTTCGCAGCCCTGGTGCCGGTGCTCGCATGGCTCCTCTGGCGCCGCCGGCGCCGGCCTCCGGCCCTGCTGCACGCGCGGGCCGATCTCCTCGCGAGCGGACCCCAGCGCGGGCGCTGGACCGCCCGACTCACCCTCGCCCTCCGGATCAGCGCGCTCGTCCTCGCGGTCACCGCCCTCGCCCGCCCACGGGCCGGCGCGCGCGCCGAGACGATCCGCGGCGATGGCATCAGCATCCTTCTGGCGCTCGACGTCTCGAGCTCGATGCTCGCCGAGGACTTCCAGCCAGACAACCGGCTCGCGGTGGCGAAGCAGACGATCAAGGACTTCATCTCGGGACGCGAGGTCGACGAGGTCGGGTTGATCGCGTTCGCCGGCGAAGCGCTCACGCAGGTGCCACTCACGCTCGACTATCCAGTGCTACTCGCGGCGGTCGACAACCTCCAGCCGCACCAGCTTGAGGATGGCACGGCGATCGGAACCGGCTTGGTCACTGCGACGAATCGCCTACAGGGCGCGAGCGGGCGCTCGCGAGTCGTGGTGTTGCTCACCGATGGTGAGAACAATCGCGGGACGATCGATCCGCGCACGGCGGCGCAGGCAGCGGCCGCGCTCGGCGTTCGGGTCTACACGATCGGAGTGGGGAGTGATGGCGTCGCGCCCGTTCCCGTCGGGCGCGGCGTTTTCGGCCTGCGCTACGAGAATCGCCCGGTTCGGATCGACGAGGCGCTCCTCGAGGACATTGCCCGGGTGACCGGCGGCCGGTACTTCCGCGCCCGTGACGCGCAGGCCCTCCGGCGGATCTACGAACAGATCGACCAACTCGAGCGCGCGCCGATCCGCGCCACGCGCTACGTGCGGTTCACTGAGCTCTACCAGTGGCCCCTCGCGCTCGCCGCGATGGCGTTCCTGCTGGAGCTCGCGCTCCTCTGGCGGCGAGGCGCGCTCCCGTGACACGGTACGCCGATCACCCCTGGGTCCTCTGGCTCGTGCCCGTGCTCGCCTTGCTGGCCGCCCTCGCGATCCTCGTCGGCCATCGGCGCCGCCAAGTACGCCTCGCACGGTTCGGCACACCCGAGGCCCTCGAGCGGCTCGGCCCCCACGGCTTGGCGCGCGCCCCGAGGATGCGATCGGTCCGATTGGCACTCGCCGCCGCGGCGTTCGCGGCCGCACTCGCCGGGCCGCGGTGGGGCGAGGGGAACGCGATCGTCGATTCCGATGGGATCGACGTGGCGCTCGCGCTTGATGTCTCGCTCTCGATGCTCGCCGAGGACGAACGGCCGAATCGGTTGGAACGGATGAAGCAGGAGGTACGCCGTTTCCGTGCGACGGCGCCGGGGGATCGCGTCGCCCTCCTCGCCTTCGCCGGACGCAGCTACATCCTTTCTCCGCTGACGAGCGACGACGGAGCACTCGAACTCTTCCTCGAGAACCTCGACCCGACGATCGTCGGACAGGCGGGGAGCGCGGTCGCTTCGCCGCTGCGTCAGGGGATCGACCTGCTGCTCGTGAGCCAGGGAGGTGCCGACCGCGCTCTCGTGTTGATGAGTGACGGCGAGGCCTGGGATGACAAGGAGGCGGCGCTCGCGCTCGCGCGCGAGGCGAAGGAGAAGGGCATTCATCTCGTGACAGTCGGCTTCGGCACGCCGGGTGGCGCACCGATCCCACTCCTCGAAAGTGGGGGCACCGAGGTGAAGCGCGACGACACGGGGGAGATCGTGATCACACGTTACGACGAGACCTTTCTGCGCGACCTCGCCCAAGCCGCCGACGGGGAGTTCATCCCGGCCGAGGTGACCGACAAGGGCACACGCGTGCGCCGCGCCCTCGCCGACCTCGAGGCCGTGAGCCGCGAGGAGGAGCAGCGGCTCTCGCGTCCGCTGCGCTTCCAGCTCTTCGCCGGGATCGCATTCGTGCTGCTGCTGATCGACATCTGGCTCGCGGAAGGGGGGCGCCGTGCCTGGTGGCGTGCCGCGCTGCCGCTCTTCCTGCTCACCTTGTTCCCGCCGCGCCACGCGGCGGCGCAGGGCGGCGACCTCGGCGCCGCGGTCCGCGCCCATCGCGATGGACGTCTCCAGGACGCGATCCGCCGCTATCGCGCGGTGATCGCCGGCGGGGACCGACGCCCGATCATCCTCTACGACCTCGGCACCGCACTCCTCGAAGCCGATTCGCTCGACGCGGCGGTCGAGGCGCTCGAACGCGCCGCATTCACGCCCGATCCGGACCTGCGCTCGCGCGCGCTCTACAATCTCGGCACAGCGCATCTGCGACGCGGGCTGCGGAGCGACGGCGACCAGCGCACGAACGCGCTGCGCAATGCGCGACGCGCGCTCCGCACCGTGCTGCTCGATCGCCCCGGCGACCGCGATGCGCAGTGGAACTACGAACTCGCCTTGCACGCGCCGCAGGGCGGCGGCGGTGGCGGCGCCAGCACACCGCCGCCGCGGCAACAGTCGCAGCAGCCGCGTCCGCCCGAGCCGCAGGGTCAGATGTCGCGTCAGCAGGCGGAGGCGCTCTTGGAGGCGGCAGCGCGCGAGGAACGGGAGACGCAAGCCCGTCGCCAACGCGGAAGTCGGCCTCAGCGCGCTCGCGGGGAGCGCGACTGGTGAGCCGTCGAAGGCGCTGGGCCCACCTCGCGGTCGTCGGAGCGCTCGCGACATCCGGCGCCACGCCGCACGTACATGCACAGGACGGGGTCGGATTCCGCGCCTCGGTCGGGCCCGACACGGTGTTCGTCGGCCAACAGGCGAGCTACACACTCATCGTCACCGTGCCAGCCGATGTCCGACAGCGCCTGCGTCGCAATCCGGTCTTCATCCCGCCCGAGGCGCGGGCGATGCTCGCGTACGACCTCCCGATGGCCAAGACCGATCCGGCGCGCGAAGGGGCCGAGACGCACATCTTCCGTCGCGCGCTCTTCCCGTTGACTGCGGGACGCTATCCGATCGCCGCGGCGCAACTCAGCTACGCCCTTCCGCAGAGCCCGTCCTTCTTCTCGCGAGAGGAGGAGCGGGTCCTTCGATCAGAGCCGATGGTGGTCGTCGCGATCGAGCCGCCGCTGGCCGGTCGTCCCGCCGGATGGAGCGGAGCGGTGGGGCGGTGGACCGCTTCGGCGCGAGTCGATGCGACGACAGCCCGGGTCGGCGATCCCTTCGTCCTCACGCTGCGGGTGACCGGGGTTGGGAACGCGACGCTGCTGCCGCGTCCGGTGCTCGCGGTGCCGGGGGCGAATGTCGTCGCCGAGGACGAACGGGTCGTGCTCGATTCGACGCCGACCGCGCTCGCGGGGGCCAAGGAGTTCGCCTGGCTCGTGACACCGCGCGCCGCGGGGACGTTGCAGTTACCCGGCCTCGAGTACCCCTACTTCGATCCCGATGCTCGAGGGTACGCGGTGGCGCGCGCGGCCCCGATCACCCTTCGCGTCCGGGCCGGCGACCTCGTCACCATACCCGAGCGTCCGGCGATCTCCGCGTCAGCGGCACTCCTGCGCCTCCGACCGCAACTCGCCGGCGCGCGCCCGCTCGCAAGCGACGTCGCGGCCTGGTGGAGCTGGCTCGTGCTCGCCGCGCCATTGCCCTGGATCTTCGTGAGCTGGCGTCGCCGCCGGCCGCGAAAGGTGCGCGTGCGCACGCCGGTCGAGCGGCTCGCGGACCCGCAGATCGCGCGCCCCGGTCCGCTGCGATCGCTCTATGCCGACGCGCTCTTGGCGCGAACCGGGGTCAGGGTCGAGAGCGCGACCGGACGCGGCGCTCTCGCCGCCCGTCTCCGTCGCGAGGGTGTCACCGGTGAGACGGCGTCCGACGCAGAAGGATTGCGCGATGCCCTCGACGCCGACGCCTTCTCTCCTGCCCCGCGCCCGCCCGACCGACGCGAGCGGGTGCGAGCGCTCCTCGCGCGCGTTGATGCCGAGGCGCGTCGACCGGTCGTCCTGATGCTTCTCGCGATCCTGCTCGTCGCTACCGCGTGCACCGCGGTCCCCTCGCGCGACGAGACCACCCTCATCGCGTTCACGGAGGGGCAGACGGCATACGCCGGCCGGGATTTCCTCCGCGCACGAGACGCATTCTTCCGCTCGGCACGGGCCGCGCCACGAGACGCCGCCGCATGGGCGAACTTCGGCACGGCCGGCTGGCACGCGAGCGACACCGCGAGTGCGGTGCTCGGATGGCAACGAGCCCTGCGTCTCGACCCCCTTGCCACTGACCTTCGGCCACGATTGGCCAGGGTGCGCGCACCGCAGTCGCGCGGCGTGGCCGCGGTCTGGGCCTTCCCACCGCTCGTGGCGGCGACCGCCGGACTGCTCCTCTGGATCGTCGCGTGGGTGTTGCTCGCCTCGCGGGCCCGCGGACGTCGCCCTGGCGCCTCGATCGTGCTGGTACTCCCCGGCGTGGCGCTCCTCCTGCTCGCTGCCGTCCAGGAGACGCGACTCCGCGCGCGCGACCTCGTCGTCATCGCCTCGGCGACGCCGCTGCGCGCCCTTCCTGCACTCGGATCCGACCCCGGCGCAGTGCCCCTCGTCGGCGAGGTAGTGCGCGTGAAGGAGCGTCGCGGCGTCTGGTTGCGACTCGAACTCGAAGCCGGTCGCGCGGGCTGGTACCCGGCCGAGCGGACCTACTCCCTCCAGCGCGATTGACCCCCTCCGCGCGGTCGGGGAGATTGCAGCGATGACGCCCCTCACCTCAACGCGCCCCGAGATCGCCGTCCTCGCGAGCGACGTCGCCGACCGCATCGCGGCCGGCGAGGTGGTGGAGCGACCGGCATCGGTCGTGAAGGAACTCGTCGAGAACGCGCTCGATGCGGGTGCGACCAGCGTCGAGGTCGAGGTCCGCGAAGGTGGGCGCGCCCTGATCCGCGTCAGCGACGACGGGCACGGGATGGACCGCGCCAACGCCGAGCGCGCGATCGAACGCCACGCGACCAGCAAGATCCGCGACGCCGAGGATCTGGTGGGCGTCGCGACCTTCGGCTTCCGGGGCGAGGCACTCCCGGCGATCGGGTCGGTCTCGCACCTGAGTATCGAGTCGGCCATCGAGGATGGCGCTGGCGTCACGGTCGAGGTCTCGGGCGGGACTCTGAGTGGCGTACGCGGCGCCGCGCGGCGCCGGGGGACCTCGGTTGCGGTGGCATCGCTCTTCTTCAACACGCCGGCCCGTCAGAAGTTCTTGCGCGGCCCGCGGAGCGAATGGCGCGCGATCGCCGACACCCTCACGACGCTCGCATTGGTGCGCCGCGATGTGCGCTTCGCGGTCTCACACGATGGCAAGGAGCAGATGCAACTGCCGGTCGCCACGACGCTCCGCGCGCGAGTCGCCGCGCTCTGGGGCGGCGCGGTCGCCGATCGGCTCGTCGGGGTCGACGATGTGCAAGGCGCGATCCGCGTCTCGGGGCTCGTCGAGCGTCCAACCGATGTCGGGACCGCGGGCCGGCGCATCTTTGTTTCGGTGAACGGGCGCGCGGTCCGCGATACCGGCGTCGTGCGCGCGGCAGAGTCTGCGTTCCGCTCTACGATCCAGGCCGGTCTCAGGCCGAGCCTCTTGCTTGAGATCGAACTCCCCGGAGGCGAAGTGGACGTGAACGTCCACCCGGCGAAGGCCGAGGTCCGCTTCCGCGACCGATGGACCGTTGAGCGCGCCGTCGAGCGCGCGGTCCGGCGCGCGCTCGGCACCGAGGAATCGGCGGCTGCCGTGGGATACGTCCGTCACTTCGTTCCGTCACCGATGCCGCTGGGCTCGGTTGCTGGCGTGGAAGCGTTGCAGCGCGCCGTGCCGATGGACGAAGGTCCGCTCTTCGCGGAGAGTACGGCGGCGCCCGTAGACGCGATCCCCGTACCGGCACTGACCCAGTTCGGTCGCACGTACATCACCTTCGAGCGGCCCGACGCGCTGGTCCTGATCGACCAACACTCAGCGCACGAACGCGTGCTCTATGAACGCTTCCTCGGCGCGCTGGAGGGCGGTGAAGTGCCGTCCCAACGGTTGCTCTTCCCACTCACCTTGCATCTCGCGCCTGCCGAGGCCGAGGCGTTCGAGGCCGACCGCGAACTCTTCGCGCGCCTCGGTTACGAGGTCGCGGGCTTCGGCGGGACGACACTTCTTGTCCACGCGGTGCCGGCGCCGCATCCGCGCTTCGACGCCGAGCGTTGCTTGCGCGACTCGCTCGCCGCGCTGACCGGCGATCGGGCGCCGGGAGCGCACGCGCGACACGAGCGGCTCGCGGCCACGGTCGCGTGCAAGGCGGCGATCAAGGCCGGCGAACTTCTTGCGCCGGAGGAGATGCGCGCCCTCTATGTCGCCCTGACGCGCACCACGCTGCCGGCGCACGACGTCCACGGGCGTGCGACGATCCTGCAACTCGGCTGGGATGAGATCGATCGGCGTTTCGGCCGGCGTTGAGCCGGTGCTGCGGATCATCGCCGGCCCGACCGGCGCGGGGAAGTCGGCGCTCGCGCTCCGGCTCGCCGAATCGAGTGGTGCGACGATCATCAGCGCCGACTCGCGCCAGATCTATCGCGGGTTCGACATCGGGACGGCGAAGCCGACCGCCGCCGAGCGTGCGCGCGTCCGTCACGAGGGACTCGACGTCGCTGGACCGCTGGAGCGCTGGTCGGCGGCGCGATGGGCCGACGCGGCGGCGCAGTGGATCGACGAGGCGAGGGATGAAGGGCGCGAGGCGATCGTCGTCGGCGGCACCGGCTTCTGGTTGCGCGCGCTCGTGCATCCGCTCGCTGACGAGCCGCCGATCGAGGAGGGACGTCGGCGGGCGTTGCAGGCGGCGCTCGGACAGCTCGACCTCCCGACACTCCGCCGGTGGGCGCAGGCGCTCGACCCCGCGCGAGCGGACCTTGGCCGCACCCAACTCCTGCGGGCCGTCGAGGTCGCGCTCCTGAGTGGGACGCGGCTCAGTGATTGGCACCGGGCAGGGGAGTCGAAGCCGGCCCGCGAGGCGCGATGGCTCGTGATCGATCCCGGTGCGGCGATCGCGACGGCGATCGAATCGCGGGTGGACGCGATGCTCGACGCCGGTTGGGAGCGCGAGGTGGCCACCCTCGATGCCGTTGTCCCGGCCGATGCACCCGCGTGGAACGCTTGTGGGTATGAGACGATTCGTGAGCTGGTGGCGGGGACGCTGGAGCGACCGGTGGCGCGCGAACGGGTGATCATCGCGACGCGCCAATATGCGAAGCGTCAACGCACCTGGTTCCGTCATCAACTGCAGGGCGAGCGTGACGTCACCCGGCTCGATCCGCGCGCTGTCGACAGCTGGGAGCGCGCCCAACATTGGTTCGAGAGAGGAGCTTCGACGTGAAGGTCGGCATCACCTGTTATCCCACATACGGCGGCTCGGGGGCTGTGGCGACCGAGCTTGGCATCGCGCTCGCGGGGCGCGGTCACGAAGTGCACTTCATCACCTACGAACACCCCTTTCGTCTTCCGACCTTCCTCCCGCGCGTCTATTTCCACGAAGTCAGCATCGGGTCGTATCCGCTCTTCGAGTATCCGCCGTACGATCTCGCCCTCGCGGTCCGGATGCACGACGTGGCGCTCTCGCACAACCTCGACCTGCTGCACGTCCACTACGCGATCCCGCACGCCACCAGCGCCTGGATCGCGAAGGAGATGCTGAAGGAGCAGGGACGTCGCCTGCCAGTCGTGACGACGCTGCACGGCACCGACATCACCATCGTCGGACAGGACCGCTCGTACCAGGCGATCACCCGATTCTCGATCGAACGCTCAGACCGCATCACCGCGGTCTCGCAGTGGCTCAAGGACGAGACCATTCGCGCCTTCGGCTGCGCCAACTCCCGCGTGGACGTGATCCCGAACTTCGTCGATCCGGTCGTCTTCAACCGTGCGCGGTACGACGACTCCCTGCGCGCGGAACTCGGCGGTGGCAAGAAAGTGCTGATGCACATCTCGAACTTCCGGCCGGTGAAGCGGGTGCGCGACGTGGTGCGGATCTTCGCGAAGGTGCGCGCCTCGGTCCCCTCGGTTCTGGTGATGGTCGGTGATGGGCCGGACCGCGGGGCGGCCGAAGAGGAGGCAAGGGTGCTCGGCGTCGCGAACGAAGTGCGCTTCCTCGGCAAGATCGACGCGGTGGCCCCGCTCCTCGCCGCGGCCGACGCCTACGTCTTCCCGTCGGAGAGTGAGAGTTTCGGTCTGAGCGCACTCGAGGCCCTCGCGAGCGGAGTACCGGTCATTGGCGCCCGCGTGGGCGGCGTCCCCGAGGTCGTTCGCGATGGGGTCACAGGATCGCTCCACGACCTCGGCGACATCGACGGGATGGCGGCGTCGGTGGTGCGATTCCTCGAACCGAAACGGTGGGCCGAGGCCAGTGCGGCGGCTGCGGCGGATGCCCGCACGCGATTTGCGACCGCCGATGTCGTCTCGCGTTATGAGGCGCTCTATCGCGAGGCGCTGGACCAGCCGACCTGATGGCCCGCTAGCTTTCGACCGATGTCCGAACCGACGCTCTTCCAGGCCTTCGTCCTCGGTGCCCTGCAGGGGCTCACCGAGTTCCTGCCCGTCTCGAGTTCGGCCCATCTCTCGCTCACGCCCTGGGTCTTCGGGTGGGAACCGGCAGGTCTGGGGTTCGATCTGGCGCTGCACGTTGGTACGCTCATCGCCCTCGGATGGTACTTCCGGACCGAATGGCGTCGGCTGATCGGGGGCGGGATCACGCTCCTTCGCGATCGCCGGATCGGGGACGACGCGTCGCGCGATGCCTGGTTCATCATCCTGGCGACTCTCCCGGCGGCAGCCGGCGGCCTCCTGCTCGAGGAGTACGCTGAAACAGTGTTCCGGGCGCCGGTGATCACCGCGATCGCGTTGATCGCGATGGGTGCGCTCCTCTGGGCGGTGGACGCCATCGCGCCGCGCGTCCGCGCCAGGAGCGCGATGACCGCGCGCGATGCGATCCTCGTCGGATTCGCTCAGGTGCTCGCCCTCGTGCCTGGCGTCTCCCGTTCCGGTTCGACGATCACCGCGGGGCGCGCGCTCGGATTCGACAGGGGGAGCGCCGCGGTGTTCTCCTTCCTGATGTCGATGCCGATCATCCTTGCGGCGGCGACCCTCAAGGTCCCTGCGGCGATCCGGGAGAGCGGGTTCTCACTGCCGCTCCTCGTTGGAGTGGCGACCGCGGCGGTATCGAGCTGGCTCGCGATCGCCGTCCTGCTCCGCTATGTCTCGCGGCGCGGCTATGGCGTCTTCGCGGTCTACCGGTTCGCTCTCGGAGCGGTGATCCTCTATCTCGTCGCGACGCGGGGGGGCTGGTGAGCTGGCGCGGCCACTCCGGCGAGGCCCTCGCCCGCGTTCTCGGGCTGCCACGCGTCCTCGCGGTCCACGCGGTCGAGAGTACGATGGATGCCGCCCATCAACTCGCGGCCGACGACGCTCCGGCGGGCACGCTCGTGGTCGCTGAGGAGCAGTACGCAGGGCGAGGTCGCGGCGGACGCGCTTGGACGTCGCGCCCCGGCGCGGGGATCTGGATGACCCTGATCGAGCGGCCGCGCGAGTCGGCCGGGCTCGATGTCCTCTCGTTGCGAGTGGGACTGCACTTGGCTCCCGTGCTCGAGCGTTGGGCCCCGGGCGACGTGCGGCTCAAGTGGCCGAATGATCTCTACATCGCCAGGCGGAAGCTGGCGGGCGTGCTCATCGAGGCGCGATGGCATGGCGGTCGCCCCGACTGGGTCGCCATCGGTCTCGGGATCAACGTGCGTCCTCCGGCCGATGTGGCAGAGGCGATCGGCCTCAGCGCCGATCCCGAAGAGGTGCTCGCCGAGGTGATCCCCGCGCTGCGCGCGGCCGCCTTCGCCGAGGGGCCGCTCACGGAGAGCGAACTCCTCGACTTCGCCCGCCGCGATCTCGCGCTCGGGCACCACGTGCTCGCCCCCGCCGACGGCTTCGTACGAGGGATCTCGGCGAGCGGTGAACTCCTGCTCGAAGCCGATGGCCGCGTCACTCCCTTCCGCGCCGGTTCGCTCGTCTTCGCCACCAACTGAGGGTCCGCCGATGCTCCTCGTCGCTGATGTCGGGAATACCGAGACCACCCTGGGGCTCTGCGACGGGGAGGTCGTCACCGACCACTGGCGAGTCACGACCGACGCGGCACGCACGCCCGACGAGGTTTACCTCCTGCTCCGGAACCTCCTCTCCGCGAGCGGCATCGCAGTCGACACGGTGAGCGGTGCGGCGATCGGTTCGGTGGTGCCCGGTGTGACCGGCGCGCTCGCCGAGGCGACGGCGCGCTTGGCTGGCCGCGAGCCGATCATCATCGACGGGCGTTCACCGCTGGGGATCACGCTCGCGGTCGATGAGCCGATGACCGTCGGCGCGGACCGGATCATCAACACCCTTGCGGCGAGCCGCATCTACAAGACCGACTGCATCGTCGTCGACCTCGGCACCGCGACCACCTACGACTGCATCACGGCGGATGGGGTGTTCCTCGGCGGAGTGATCCAGCCTGGGGTGCGCACCTCGGCCGAGACGCTCTTTCGCCGGACGTCGAAGCTGCCGGCGACTGAGCTGGTCGCTCCGAAGAAGGTGATCGGTACACGGACCGAGGAATGCATCAGGTCCGGCGTCGTCTTTGGCGCGGCGGAGAGTCTCGACGGGATCGTGCGGCGGATCAAGCGGGAGTGGCCGCGGCCGCAGGTGCCGAAGGTGATCGCGACCGGCGGGTTGGCGCCTGTGATCAAGCCCTGGTGCACAGAGATCGAGCTCATCGAGCCCGACCTCACATTGCACGGGTTGCGGTTGGCGTTCGCGCTGCTTTCGCGGAGCTGAGTCTCGTCAGCGCGCCGGCGCTCGCGCGAGCTCCGCCTCAGCGGCCATGAACCCGAAGGCGGGCCACCCGTCGCTCTGTTGCACCGCCCGCTCGAACCACTGGCGCGCTCTGGTCGTGTCCCGGCGCACGAGATACCAGTTGCCGATCCCGAAGCTCAACGTCGCGACCTGAACGCCGTCCGTGGCCCCGATCGTGAGTAGCTCCTCGGGCTTCAACTCGCCGCGATAGAGCTGGAGCCGGCGGGAGTAGGCATTCGCGATCGGGAGGGAGTCTGGTCTCTTCGCAAGCATCGCGTCGGCCTCGCGCCGCCGATTTGCGCGGGCGAGGGACATCCAGAGCCAGTCAGTCGAGCCGGCGAGTTCGCCTGCGTCGGGGGCGATCGCTTGCGACCGCGCGAAGGCGCGCGCCGCTGCATCGAACTCCCCCTGCACGAATTCCAGGACCCCGAGGTGGTACCAGAGCCCGTAGAGCGTCGAGTCGATCGCGAGCCCGGCCGTCAGATCTGCCCGCGCCAGATCGAACTGCCGAAGGGTGAGGTAGCGGTGACCGCGCCATCGGAGGAGGAGGGCGTTGCGCGGCGCAAGCGTCAGTCCGCGCGAGAAGGTCGAGATCGCTTCCCGGAACTGGCGGATCCCGGCTTGGGCGAGTCCGAGCTGGAGGATCCGATCGAGGTCGTAGGGCGCGGCGTCGACTGCGTTCATGGCGCGCGCGACGCTGCCGGTGTCGGGGAGGGAAGAGAACTGTATTCCGTCGACGTTTTGGTACTGCGGACGTTGCGCGCCGAGGAGCGAAGTGCATGGCAGCATCAGGAGCGCCGCCGCGACGGCCACCCGTGTTTTCGACGCCAACGGATTGTCAATCATACGGTTACGCACTCCGGCTACAGTGAAGAATGAGAGTTGACTCAAGGTGTTGCGAGGCCTAGCTTCAGTTTGTTAGCACTCACACGTTGTGAGTGCCAGCGCGTTTCATCCATCCACAACACAGCACGAGGTCCGAAAGCAATGGCAGCCAAGTCTGCATCCGCGCACAAGGTCGCGCCACTCAGCGACCGCGTCGTGGTGAAGGCGATGGAGGAGACCGAGCAGATGCGCGGTGGTCTCTACATCCCCGATACCGCGAAGGAGAAGCCACAGCAGGGCGAGGTGATCGCCGTGGGCCCCGGCCGCACCGAGGACGGCAAGCGTGTCCCGATGGAAGTGAAGGCCGGCGACAAGATCCTGTACGGCAAGTACTCGGGCACCGAAGTCACCATCGACAACGTGCCCCTCCTGATCCTCCGCGAGTCCGACATCCTCGCGATCGTCAGCTGAAACCGCAGGGCGCTGGACGCTAGGAGAGGGAAGCGCAGTTCCTCCCTCCTCCCACCTCACACCTCACATCCAAGGGTTTTCAGATGGCTCCCAAGCAACTCATTTTCAACGTCGACGCCCGCGCTGGTCTCAAGCGCGGTGTCGATCAGCTCGCCGAGGCGGTGAAGGTCACCCTCGGTCCCAAGGGCCGGAACGTCGTCATCGACAAGAAGTTCGGCGCCCCGACCATCACCAAGGACGGCGTCACCGTCGCGAAGGAGATCGAACTCTCCGACCCGATCGAGAACATGGGCGCCCAGATGGTCAAGGAAGTCGCGACCAAGACCTCCGATCTCGCCGGTGACGGCACCACGACCGCGACGGTGCTCGCCCAGGCGATCTACCGCGAAGGCCTCAAGAATGTGACGGCCGGCGCGAACCCGATGGCGATCAAGCGCGGCATCGACAAGGCCGTCACCGCCGTCGTCGAGGAGCTCAAGAAGATCTCCGTCCCCACCTCGGGGAAGAAGGAGATCGCACAGGTCGGCACCATCTCCGCCAACAACGACTCCGAGATCGGCAACCTGATCTCGGAAGCGATGGAGAAGGTCGGCAAGGACGGAGTGATCACGGTCGAGGAGGCGAAGGGCCTCGAGACGACCCTCGAGACGGTCGACGGGATGCAGTTCGACCGCGGCTACCTCTCCCCCTACTTCATCACCGATGCGGAGAAGATGGAGAGCGTCCTCGAGGACGTGTACATCCTGATCCACGACAAGAAGATCTCCTCGATGAAGGACCTCCTCCCGGTCCTCGAGAAGGTCGCCCAGACCGGCAAGCCGCTCCTCATCATCGCCGAGGACATCGAAGGCGAGGCGCTGGCGACGATCGTCGTCAATAAGCTCCGTGGCACGCTCCGCGTCTGCGCGGTGAAGGCTCCGGGCTTCGGGGATCGCCGCAAGGCGATGCTCGAGGACATCGCGGTCCTCACGAAGGGCAACGTCATCTCCGAGGAAGTGGGCTTCAAGCTCGAGAACGCCGTGATCACCGACCTCGGCCGCGCCAAGCGGATCGTCGTCGACAAGGACAACACGACGATCATCGACGGCCAGGGCGATGAGGACAAGATCAAGGGCCGGATCAAGGAGATCGAGGTCGCGGTCGAGAAGTCGACCTCGGACTACGACAAGGAGAAGCTCCAGGAGCGGAAGGCGAAGCTCGCCGGCGGCGTCGCGGTGATCAACGTCGGCGCCCCGACCGAGAGCGAGATGAAGGAGAAGAAGGCTCGCGTCGAGGACGCCTTGCACGCGACCCGCGCAGCAGTCGAAGAGGGGATCGTCCCCGGCGGCGGCGTGGCGCTCATCCGCGCGCAGTCCGCGCTCAAGAGCCTCAAGCTCGACGCCGACGAGCAGATCGGCGTCGAGATCATCCGCAAGGCGATCGAGGAGCCGATCCGCATCATCGTCTCCAACGCCGGCGGTGAAGGCTCGATCGTCGTCGAGAAGGTCCGTGCCTCGAAGGACAAGAACTTCGGCTACAACGCCCTCACCGACTCCTACGAGGATCTCGTCCTCGCCGGCGTCATCGACCCGACCAAGGTGACTCGCACGGCCCTCCAGAACGCCGCGTCGATCGCCTCACTCCTCCTCACCACGGAAGCGCTGATCGTGGAGAAGAAGGAAGAGAAGCCGGCCTCGGCCCCTCAGGGCGGCGGTGGCATGGGCGGGATGTACTAGAACGGCAGAAGGGAGATGGGAGAAGTGAGAGCGCCCCGGTCGGCATCGCTGACCGGGGCGCTCTGTTTCCGTTCTCCCATCTCCCATCTCCCATCAGCTTCTTGGTACCACCGCGTTCGCTTTCTCGACCCCGTCGAGCGGCTCGAGCGCCCGCTCGATCAGCCCGGTGCCGATGTCGTACACCCATCCGTGAAGCTGGAGGCTCGCCCCGCGCGCCCAGGCGTCGAGGATGATCGGGGTGCGGCTCAGGATCCCCACCTGCTGCAACACGTTCAGGTGCGAGAGGCGGCGGAGGCGCGACTCGTTGTCCGGGCAGGCCTCGAGTTCCTTCCGATGCCAGCGGATGATATTGCGAATGTCCGAGAGCCAGTGGTCCAGCACCCCGTGCGTCGATTGCGCCGTCGCCGCCATCAGGGCGCCGCAGTTCGAGTGGCCGCAGACGATGATGTGCTCGACCCTGAGCACGTCCACCGCGAACTGCACGACCGACAAGACGTTCAGGTCGGTCGCCCAGACCTGATTCCCGATGTTCCGGTGCACGAACATCTCACCGGGGAGCGCACCCGTCATCAGCTCGAGCGGCACCCGGCTGTCGCTGCAACCGATCATCAGGAAGTGCGGCTCCTGGCTCGCCTCGCGCTTGGCGAAGAAATCGGGATCGAGCCCCGTCATCTCGGAGGCCCAGTTCTTGTTGTTCTCGATCAACTTCTGGAGGTGACTCACGCGCCGGGTCGTTGTGGGATGGGTGGGTGACTGGGCTCAGAGGCCAAGATCGAACTGGGACCGCGTACTTGCAATCGGTCGCTTCGCCCCGACGGTCGCCACCAGCGCGGCCTCGCGACGCGGCGCGACACGAACGGGACCGCGGAAGCCGGCGCGGCGCGTCGGTTCGCGCACGGCGCGTTCGGCGACCTCGGGCGTGTTGTTCACCGCGCTCAGGTGCAGGAGCACCACGGCGTGCAGCCCGGGATGGACGAGTTCGGCAGCGAGTGCACCCCCCTGGTCGTTGCTCAAGTGGCCGCGCCCGCCGCGGATGCGCGACTTGAGCGCCGCCGGATAGGGACCGTCGCGCAGCATCAGGGTGTCGTGGTTCGCCTCGAGACACAGGATGTCGCAGCGAGCGAACCGTGTGCGGAGTGCGGCCGGCACCGCGCCCAAGTCGTGCGCGACGCCGAACCGCGCGCCGGTCGCGGACTCGGTGATGACGAAGGCCAAGGGAGCGGCCGCATCGTGGGGTACCGCCACCGCCTCGATCGAGAAACCCTCGAACGTCGTCGCCTCCCGCGTGCCCAGTGGCCGGCGCCAGCGTGGTTCCACGTCGGGGAGCGCGCCGAGAGTACCCGCTGACGCGAGCACCGGCCAGCGCCATTTTTTCTGCGCCCGCTCAGCGCCCTGGGCGTGGTCCACGTGCTCGTGGGTGATGAGCAAACCCGTGATCGATTCCGGCACCACGCCGATCGCCTTGAGCCGTGTGGCGAGGGCGCGCGGTCCGAAACCGCAGTCGACGAGAAGGCGTTTGCCGCCGCATTCGACGACAAGAGCGTTCCCCGAGCTTCCACTCCCCAGGGTCCAGACGCGCATCGGTGAGGGGAGGCTGCCTAGGCCGACCATCGCGCCGCGAACGCCGCGGCGAGCTGCGTTCGCTGCTCGGCCGACAGCGCGACCTCTCGGCGGGCCATCACCCGTTCGGCGACCTCGAGGAACTTCTCGATTGCGAACGTCTCCCAGGGAGCGCTTTCGCCCCAGGCGAAGGGAGGTACGACCTTGGGCAGCATCGCTGAGCCGAAGATGTTGGCGCCGGCGCCGAGCACGGTGCCGGTCGTCAGAAGCGTGCCGATCCCGGTCTTCACGTGGTCCCCGATCAGGCTGCCGAGGAACTGCAGGCTCGTGTTCCGTACGCCGTCGGGGGTCCAGAGCGCGACGCTGCCATACGAGTTCTTGAGGTTGCTCGTGACCGTGCCCGCGCCGAGGTTGGCCCAGCGTCCGATGATCGAATGCCCGACGAAGCCGTCGTGTCCCTTGTTCGCGTGGCCGACGAGGATGGTCGAGCTGAGCTCGCCATTCACCTTGCAGCGTTCGCCAATGCTGCAGGCGGCCACGCGACCCCCGCTCACCGTCGCATGCTCGCCCACGATGCAGGGTCCGACAAGTCGCGTGAACGCTTGGATCAGGGCGCCGCCGCGGATGAGGATCGGTCCGGCCGTGGCGTCGGCGACGACCAGCGGTTCGATCGTCGCGGCCCCGTCCACGCGCACCGCGTGCGACCCGACGACCGTCAGGTGCGCCGGCGGTGCGCCTGCTCCGGGGTCGAGCGCGAGCGCATCGGCAGCGAGCATCGCGTTGAGATGGCGCACGAGGTCCCAGACCTCGTCAAGCCACCAACCGTCGACGCTCATCGCCATACCGCCGGGTGGAGCGAGGTCGTCGAGCGTCAACCTCCCGTCGTTCAGGCGCTCGATGCCGAGCGGCGCGGCAAGTCGCACGGCCGCGAGCTGGCCGTCGCAAGTCCAACGCGAGGTCGCCGCGTCGTTCACGAGTGGGCCGGCGATGTGCGGGACGCACCGCGAGTTCACCAGCACCGTGCCCGCGGCGAGCGTGCCGCGCGACGCGCCCGGGGCATCGAACTCGTCGAATGCGGCGAGATGGGGTCCGGCGACGAATCCGTCGGCCCCGACGCCGAAGCGTCGCTCCCACCGCCGACGGATCAGCTCGCCGCCGGCGCGCAACTCGCCGACGGGGCGGGTGAGGGCGAATGGTTCGAACCGCCGGGCCCCGCGGTCGTCATAGAGTACGACGGCCATCAGTCGATCCCCCGGAGGTCGGCGGGCAGGGAATCGACGAGGCTCTTGAGGTCGGCCGATCGGTCAACGGTCGTGATCAGCGTGACACCGTCCCGCACCACGACCACTAGGTCGCTCACGCCGTAGAGCACCACCGCACCCGCCTCGCTGTGTACGACGTTCCCCGACGCGTCGCGCGCGAAGACACGGCCGTGACTCGCATTCCCGTCGGCGTCCTTCTCGCGCACGCGCTGGAGCGCCCCCCACGTTCCCACGTCGTCCCAGCCGAAGTCGCCCGGCAGGACGATCACTCGCGCGCTCCGTTCCATCACGCCGACGTCGATGCTCACCGGCTTGCTCACGGCGCCGAAGAACGCGACCGCGCCGCCGTCGGCCGCGGCGAGCGGGGGCGCGAGTTCGGGCGTCACCGCGCGTACCTCGTCGAGGAGGTCCTGGGCGCGCCAGGCGAATATCCCGGAGTTCCACAGGAATCCCTCGCGCATCATCACGGCGGCTCGTTCGCGATCGGGTTTCTCGACGAAGCGCGCGACACGACGCGCGCCACCCGTCACCTCCTCGCCCGGCTGGATGTAACCGAACCCCGGATCGGGGCGAGTGGGCACGATCCCGACCGTCGCAAGGGCGTTGCCCGTCGCCGCGAGGTCGGCGGCCTTCGCGAGCGTCTCGCGGAAGCGCTTGGCGTCGGCGATCGCCCAGTCGGCGTGAACGCACACCATCCGCGCATCGGCGCCGCCAAGTCGCACGACCTGCGTGGCCGCCCACGTGAGCGCCGCGGCGGTCCCGGCGGGACGCGGTTCGAGCAGGAGTTGCGACCGCTCGAGGTCGGGCAGCGCGCTGAGTACGGCATCGCGCAGACTCGCGCTCGTCAGGACGAGCAGGTGACTCGAGCCGACCAGAGGCACGAGCCGCTCCACCGTCTCGGCCAGCAACGAGTGGGAACTTGCGAGCGGCAGGAGCTGCTTCGGTCGCCCCGGTGTGCTCACCGGCCAGAAGCGACTGCCGACGCCGCCCGCGAGCACCACGGCGTAGAGCGGCGCAGGCTTCACGGCAGTTCCACGCCCGCCAGCTCGGCGGCGCGGGCGAAGAGCCGCTTCGGACTGAAGGGCTTCGTCATGAAGTCGTCGGCGCCGCGCCGCCGCGCCTCCTCCTCCTGATGTCCGTGGCCGGCCGCCGTCAGGATGAGGCACGGCAAGGCGCGCCATCGTTCGTCGGCCCGGACGCGGTCGAGCACCTCGAGTCCGCTCACGTGCGGCATCATCAGGTCGAGGATGAGGAGTTTGAACTCGGAGTCGGCGGCGAGGGCGGCCAACGCCTCGGCGCCGTCGTACACGAGCGTGACCGCGAAGGGGCCCTGTTCGAGCTTCGTCTTGATGATCCGCCCGATGTGCGGTTCGTCGTCGGCGACGAGGACGTGCGCCGGTCCGGCCTCACGGAGGGAACCCACGCGCGGTCCCGGTGAAGAAGGGAGGGTCAGACGAGCGCCGCGATGTTCGCGCGATGCCGTCGCAGATCGAAGAGCAGGGCGCCGAGGTCGGCGGTCGGCTGCAGGAGGACCAGCAGCACCACGTCGTGCGAGATGGCCGACATCACGGTCGTACCTTGCTCGTGCTCGTGGATGGCGGTCAGCAGGGCGCCTTGGGCGGCCGCCGCGCCCAACTCGTCCGAGTACTGCAGGATCGAGGGCACGTGCGCGGCAATCTGTTCAGCGTCGACGCCGGCATCGGCTTGGTGGTCGATCAGCAGACCGTCGCGTCCGAGCACGACGGCGGCGTCGATCCCCTCACGCTGCCGGATCGCCGCGACGAGGTCGCGAATGGTGGCCATCGCCGCTCCGTGAAAGGTTTCCGAAGTGTACGTCCGACGTAGATGAAGTCAAGCGCGTTTCGCTTGTCGCGCCCCCACACGCCCCGTTACCTTCCGTCTCTGTGACGACACACCGCCGCAACCGACTCCTCCCGCCGCTCGTCGCATTCGGCGCGGCGCTCCTCGTACTCGCGTGCGAGGATCCGTTCAAGCTGACCGCGAGTCGATCGAACACCACGCTGAACTTCTTCGTCTGGGCGATCAGTGGCACGCCCGACGAGTACCCGACCGCCCTGCGGGTGCCGCAAGCGACGCTCGTCCTCGCCGATCCGAACGGGAATTTCGACATCGCGTTCGACTTCAACGCGAACGACAGCCTCGTCGTCCTCCCGGTACGCAGCGTGGTGACCCCTCTCCTCGGCGCCCACGCGGTGACCTTCTTCCGGACTGCCGCGAGCTACGAGCAGGTCATCGAGGCCCCGCTGAACGGCTGGACCTCGGACTCAGCGCTCGTCGTCGGCGTCGGCGAGACCTTCCTCGTGAAGGTGACGAGCACCTACTGCCAGTTCGAGCTGCGGCGGGACGTGTACGCCAAGTTCGAGGTCGAATCGATCATCCCCAGCGAGCGCCGAGCGCGCCTGCGGGGCAAGGTCGATCCGAACTGTGGCTTCCGGTCCCTGCAGGACGGCATCCCCGAGTACTGAGTCGTGCACGAGCTGCGGACCTTGCGCGACCAGATCGGGCAACTCCGCGAGGCGATGCGCCGGCGGGGGAAGCTCGACGTGTACGGACCGATACTCGACGAGGTCGAGACGTTCGACGTGCTGCGTCGCCGGACCATTCAGGCGGTCGAGGATCTCAAGGCGCGCCGGAACGCCGCCACGCAGGAGATTGGGAAGCTGAAGGCCGCCAAGCAGGACGCAACGGCGCAGATGGCCGCCGCGCGCGCCGTCGGCGACGAGATTGGCGTGCTCGAGGTCGAACTCGGCTTCACCGAGCAACGGCTGACCGACCTCCTCCTCGGCATCCCCAACATCACGCTTCCCGATGTGCCAGAAGGCGACGAGTCGCAAAACCGCGTCGTCCGCAGCTGGGGCGAACCGCGGGCCACGGCGGGCATCAAACCGCACTGGGAGGTCGGCGCCGCTCTCGGCATCCTCGACCTCGAGCGCGGCGTCAAGATCAGCGGCTCCGGTTTCGTCGTCTATCGCGGCGCCGGTGCGCGACTGATCCGCTCGTTCATGAACGCGATGCTCGACCTGCATTCGGGGGAGTTCGGTTACGAGGAACTCTGGGTCCCGGTCGTCGTGAACCGCGCGACGATGACAGGCACCGGACAACTCCCGAAGTTCGAGGACGATATGTACGCGGTGAAGGATGACGATCTCTTCCTCATCCCCACCGCCGAGGTCCCAGTCACGAATCTCTATCGCGACGAGATCCTCGACGGCACCATGCTGCCGCGGGCCTTCGCCGCCTACAGCCCCTGCTTCCGGCGCGAAGCCGGCTCGGCCGGGAAGGACACCCGCGGCGTGCTCCGCGTGCACGAGTTCGACAAGGTGGAACTCGTGCGCTACTGCGCGCCGGAACAAGGCGAGGCCGAGCTGCAGCTTCTTCTCGGGCACGCCGAGGCAGTGCTCCAACGGCTCGAACTCCCCTATCGCGTGCTGCTGCTCAGTGCCGGGGACACCGGGTTCGCGAGTGCCAAGACCTACGACCTCGAGGTGTTCGCGCCCGGGGTGGGGAAGTGGCTCGAGGTCTCGTCCATCTCGCTCTTCACGGACTTCCAGGCGCGGCGGGCGAACATCCGCTTCCGTCCTTCGCCGGGAGAGAAACCGCGGTTCGTGCACACGCTGAACGGGTCGGCACTCGCCTTCCCCCGCGTCTTCGCGGCGCTGCTCGAGCATCACCAGCGGGCCGATGGATCGGTGGCCGTTCCCGAGTTCCTGCGGCGGTGGTTCGGGTCCGACAGCATCCGGTGACTACGTGCTGAATCCCGCCCAGCGCGAGGCGGTCGAACATGGCGAGGGTCCCCTGCTCGTCGTCGCCGGTGCCGGCTCGGGGAAGACGCGTGTGCTCACGACGCGCATCGCCCGCCTGATCGAGGAACGCGGCGTCGCACCGGGGGCGATCCTCGCCGTCACTTTCACGAACAAGGCCGCGGGAGAGATGCGCGACCGGGTCGGCCGCCAACTCGGTCGCGACCCCGCCGGGATGTGGATCGGCACGTTCCATGGGATCGGCGCTCGCCTGCTCCGCCTCCACGCTCCCCTCGTCGGACGCACGCGCGAGTACACGATCTACGACGAGGACGACACCCTCGCCCTCGTGAAACGCCTGATGGAAGTGCATGGGGTCAACGCCCGCGAGTTCACGCCCAAGTCCGTCGCCTCCGAGATATCCTCGGCGAAGAACGCTCTCGTCGAACCGGCGGAATACGAGAGTCTTGCGCGCACGCCGCTCGCTCGTGGCGCGGCGAAGGTCTTCCGCGAGTTGGAATCGGCCCTGCGCCTCGCGAACGCCGTATCGTTCGACGACCTCCTTACGTTGCCGGTGGCGATCCTCCGCCAGCACGAGATAGTGCGCGCCCGACTCGCCGAGCGGTTCGCGCACCTGTTGGTCGACGAGTACCAGGACACGAACCGGGCACAATACGAGTTCGTGCACCTGATCGCCGGCGCACGCGGCAACCTGATGGTGGTCGGCGATGACGACCAGGCGATCTACGGCTGGCGAGGCGCCGACATCCGGAACATCCTCGACTTCGAGCGCGATTTCCCGTCGGCGCGCGTCGTGCGTCTCGAGGAGAACTACCGCTCCACGGCGCCGATCCTCGACGTGGCGAATGCCGTGATCTCGGCGAACGAGGCGCGACACGGCAAGACGCTGCGTGCGACACGCTCGGGTGGGGAGTTGCCGCAACTCCTCGAGTGCGCCGACGACCGCGACGAGGCCGAGGCCGTCGCCCAGGCGATCTCGACGTGGCGCGCCACCCGTGGCGCGTTGCGAGACTGCGCGGTGCTCTACCGCACCAACGCGCAGAGCCGGGCGATGGAAGAGGCGATGCGCCGCCTGGGCGTCCCGTATCGCTTGGTGGGCGCGGTGCGATTCTATGACCGGCGCGAGGTCCGCGACCTCATCGCGTGGCTTCGCTTGATCGCGAACCCGGCTGATGACGAGGCCTTCCGGCGCGCCATCGGCGTGCCGAAGCGCGGGGTGGGCGACACGACGATCGAGTTGTTGGCTGGTGAAGCTCGCGCCGCCGGTGTGCCGCTGCTCGAGATGGCGCGGCGCGCCGACTCGTTCGAGGGCATGCGCCCCGCCACGCGCCACGCACTGATCGAGGTAGCAGCGACGGTCGACCGCTTCCGCGTGCTCGCGGCCGACGCCGGCGTCGATCGCATCCTCCTCGAGTTGATCGCGGTGATCGGGTACGATGCTGCGCTCCGCGCCGAAGGCGCCGAGGGACTCGAGCGCCTCGACAATGTGCGCGAACTCGTCACGTCGGCGGCTGAGACCCTGATCGACGAGGGCGGGGAGGTGGGCCTGCGACCGCTCGACCTCTTCCTTCAGCGCGCCACCCTCGTGACCGCCCTTGACCAGTTGGGCGCCGAGACCGATGCCGTGACGATGATGACGGTGCACACGGCGAAGGGGCTCGAGTTCCCGATGGTCTGCGTCACCGGACTCGAGGACGGCCTCTTCCCACTCGCGCGCGCCTTCGATGACCCCGCGACGCTTGAGGAGGAGCGTCGCCTGCTCTACGTCGCCGTCACGCGCGCTGCCGACTGCCTCATCCTCTCGTGGGCGCATCAACGGCGCCGCAACGGCGAACTATTGCCCGGAGTGATCTCAAGTTTCCTTCGAGCGGTGCCGGCCTCGCTTGTCGAGGCGAATGTCACACCGCGCACGCGGCCGGTCGTACGGTTCGGCCCGGCACACGTGGGTTGGGGCGCCGGCGGTGGAGGTGGCGTACCATATCGGCGGCCCGCGCCGGTGGCGCGCACCTGGCTCGAGCCCGTGGCGAGCTTGGTGGACGACGAGAGCGGCTCCCAGGACCTCCCCGCCTTCGTGCGGGGTGAACGGGTGACGCATCGCAAGTTCGGGTCGGGCACGATCGCCGAACTCGCTGGGAACGGGAAGGAGGCGAAGGTTACGGTAGACTTCGATGATGAGACGATTGGGCGGAAGCGACTGGTCATCGCTTTCGCGGGCCTCGAACGCGGGATGGAGTGATGGCGGTCACCCTCGACGACGTGCGCCACGTCGCGCACCTCGCGCGGCTCGCGATCCCCGAGGATCAGTTGGGCACGTACGTCGCCCAGTTGAATGGCATCCTCGGTCATATGGAGGTGTTGCAACAGGTGCCGAGCGCAGGGCTCGCACAGGCGGCGGACGCTTCGCTCGACGGGATGCGCACGCGCGCCGACCAGACGGGGGCGGTCCGCCTCGAGGTCCCGCGCGAACAGAACGCCCCGGCGATGCGCGATGGCTTCTTCCTCGTCCCTCGGCTTGCGACGCACGAGGACAGCGGGGAGGAGGCGTGACGTCGGCGCTCCTCGACCTCGGCGCAGGCGCCATCGGCGCGGCGGTGCGGGATGGCCGCGCGACGGCGGCGGCGATCCTCGACGAATCGCTCTTTCGCCTTCATGCGATCGGCGAGGGGGCGAATGACCTGCACGCGGTGCTCCACGCCGCCACGCCGGGACTCGCGTCAGAACCGCTCACGAGCGGGCCACTGGCCGGCGTCCCCGTCGCCGTGAAGGACAACTTCTGCACGCGCGGACTTCCCACTGGCTGCGGCTCGAAGATCCTCGAGGGATGGATGAGTCCCTACGAGGCCACGGCGGTCCGCAAGCTGCGCGAGGCCGGTGCGGTGATCGTCGCGAAGACGAACATGGACGAGTTCGCGATGGGCTCGTCTACCGAGAACAGCGCCTACGGCCCGAGTCGGAACCCGCACGATCCCTCCCGGGCGCCGGGAGGCTCCTCGGGAGGATCGGCGGTCGTCGTCGCGGCCGGTATCGCGCCGATCGCGCTCGGCTCCGAGACCGGCGGGTCGGTGCGTCAACCCGCGTCGTTCTGTGGCGTGGTCGGTGTCAAGCCGACTTATGGACGCGTTTCGCGCTTCGGGCTCGTCGCCTTCGCGTCGTCGCTCGACTGCGTCGCGCCCTTCGGCCGCACCGTGGACGACGCCGCGTTCGCGACCGAACTGATCTCCGGACACGATCCGCACGACGCGACATCGAGCGATCGGCCGGTGCCCGCGATGCGCGTGGGGCCGGGCCCGCTCACTGGTCTCGTGGTCGGAGTACCGAAGGAGTACTTCCCCGATTCCCTCGATCCGGCGGTACGCGCGCATTGCGAGCGGGCGCTCGAGTCGCTCAAGGCGCAGGGTGCGACGATCCGCGAGGTCTCCCTTCCGCACACCGCGCTCGCGATCCCCGTCTACTACATCATCGCGCCGGCCGAGGCCTCGGCGAACCTCGCGCGATTCGACGGCGCTCGGTATGGACTCCGCGTCGCCGCCCCCGGTGTGCAGGAGATGTTCGCGTCAACGCGCGCCAAGGGGTTCGGGCCCGAAGTCACGCGCCGGATCCTCCTCGGCACCTACGTCCTCTCGGCCGGCTACTACGACGCCTACTACCGGAAGGCACAGGAGGTCCGCGCGCTCATCACCGCGGATTTCGCCAAGGTGTTCTCAGGCGGCGTGCACGTGCTCTTCACTCCGACGACGCCGACGCCCGCATTCAAGCTGGGCGCCATCACCGATCCGTACGAGATGTACCTGAGCGACATCTTCACGGTGACGGCGAACCTGGCCGGCATCCCCGGACTCTCGCTGCCGATCGGACGAGTGAAGGGCCTGCCGGTCGGCGGCCAGATCCTCGCCGCGCATTTCGACGAGCCGACGATGTTCCGCGTGGCGTACGCGCTCGAGGAAGCCCTCGGCGCCGAGGCGCACCGATGAGCGCGGGCTCATGGGAGATGGTCGTCGGCCTTGAAGTGCACGTGCAGCTCAAGACGCGCACGAAGGCCTTCTGCGGCTGCTCGGCGGATTTCGGCGACCCACCGAACACGAACACCTGTCCGGTGTGCCTTGCGCTCCCGGGCGCGCTCCCCGTGCTGAATGAGCAGGCGGTAGCGCTCGCCGTGCGCGCTGCCCTCGCGCTCGACTGCGCGGTGCACGAACGGAGCGTCTTCGCGCGGAAGAACTACTTCTATCCCGACCTGCCGAAGGGCTACCAGATCTCGCAGGCCGACCGTCCGCTCGCGACTGGCGGCAGGGTCGCGCTTGCGGATGGCACGCGCCTTGGGATCACTCGAATCCATATGGAAGAGGACGCGGGCAAGTCGATCCACGACCGGTACCCGGGGATGACGGCGATCGACCTCAACCGGTCGGGCGTGCCGCTCATCGAGATCGTCGGCGAACCGGAGATCCGCTCGTCGGTTCAGGCCGGGGCGTACCTGCGCGCGCTGCGCGAGGTGCTGCTCTATTGCGGCGTCAGTGACCTCTCGATGGAGGAAGGCTCGCTGCGCGTGGACGCCAATGTCTCGGCGCGTCCCAGGGGCGAGAGCGCCTTCCGGTCGCGGACCGAGATCAAGAACCTCAACTCCTTCTCGAACGTCGAGCGCGCACTCGAGTTCGAGTTCGCGCGCCACGTCCGCACCTACGAGGCCGGCGGCACGATCGCGCAACAGACCATGCTCTTTGACGCCGCGAACCAAGAGGTGCGCGCCGCGCGGTCGAAGGAGGGGAGTCACGACTATCGGTACTTCCCGGAGCCCGACCTGCCGCCGCTGGTACTGACGCGGGAGTGGATCGAGGAGCAGCGCCGGACCCTTCCGGAGTTGCCGGCAGCGCGCCGGGCGCGCTGGGTGAAGGGGTTCGCGATCTCGATGACCGAGGCGGAGGTGCTGAGCGCCGACCAGGAACTCGGCGCCTACTTCGAGTCGGTCGTCGCGAGCGGCGGCGACGGTAAGGCCGCGGCGAACTGGGTGATGGGCGAGGTGTTGGCAGCGTTGAAGGAGACGAGCCAGCGGATCGACCGCTTCCCGGTCGAACCCGCGCGGCTCGCGGCTCTCGTCGGCCTCGTGAAGGAAGGGCTGCTCAGTTCATCCGCCGCGAAGACCGTCTTCCAGGCGATGCGCTCGGAGGCACTCGAGCCGCGGGCGATCGCCGAGCGCGACCGTCTCCTGCAGGTCGGCGACGATTCGGCCCTCGAAGGCTGGATCGCTGAAGTCTGGGCCGAGCACCCCGACGAGGCCGACCGCTACGCGAGGGGAGAGAGAAAGCTGCAGGGCGTGCTGGTCGGGTTCGTGATGAAGAAGTCGCAGGGGCGCGCTGACCCGAAGAAGGTCAATCAGTTGTTGGCGGCGCGGGCGACCGGATAGAACCGGGCGCGCCACTCCGGCGCGCTCCGTTCGACCCACCCGAGTCCCGTCGCGCTCAATCCGAACCGGTCGGCGGCTTCGCGTCGCGCCGTGCGTTCACCGCCGGCGAGCAGCGCCGCCTTCCGCAGCCGCTTCGCCTCTCGCAGCGCGTGTTCCCCACTCGGGTCGAGTCGGTGCGGGGCACTCTCGGCGCCTCGCACGAGGTGGTCCACGATGAAGTCGAACGATCGCTCGAGATGCGCGTTCACCGTCGCCTCACGCAGGGGCCACCGGCTCCGCTGGGCCATCAGCGTCATCACCCGCTGCCACGACCCCATGTCGGTGACGTGCACCATCCCGCGGAAGATCCGGCGATTCGTCGGTGTCGAGAAGAGGGTGGGGGAGAGGATCCGGTCGAGGTGTTCGTCGGAGCGGCGATGGTCGAGCCGGATCACGTCGGCCGCCCGACTGGCCCACTGCTCCCCGGAGTGCATCTCGAACCGACTCTCCCAGTAACTGTGTCCGGCTCCCGACGAGCTCGTGGTGATCGCGAGCTGGTGCGGCACGAAGTGGTTGTGCGCAACGACGTCGGCGGCGAGGTGCGCGAGGTATCCCCACGCGAAGGCCTGCAGGGGCTCATCACGCGCCCGATCGAGGATCTCCTCCCCAACGTGCCAGTGGTGGCAGTGCCGGCCGACCCGAGCGTATCGCTTGGCGAAACTCGTGTCGGCGGCGATCGACCCATAGAGGAAGTCGTGCGGGAAGGCCCGAAGGAGCGCCGCGAGACCGGCGGGCAGGAGCGCGTTCGCGGAGCCGAGGAGTGCCTCGCCGAGCAGGATGTGGGTACCAGGTGTCCAGGCCCACGCCTCGGTCGGCGTCAGGGCGATGAGCACGAACGCGATTGCGACGAGCGCCAGCGATCGGGTCAATCCCGACGGCGCAACCGCGGCCGCTCCCGTGGCACTTCCTCCACCTCGCCCTCCTCCTTCCGAGCCTGCTTCTCCTTCCTCTTCTTCTTCGTGAGCCCGAACGCACGGGCGCCGAACTTGATGCCGGCGACCGTCGTGGTGGCGATCGACGCCACGCGTTCCGCGGAGTCGTTCACGCGGGAGATGATGCCGCTCAGGTCGTCCACGCGGTCGGTGAGATTGACCACGGTGGCGCGCACCCGGTCATTCGCGATCCGCACCGTCTCGCGCGAATCCTCGGCCATCCCCTTCACCTCGACCAGTAGGCCATCGAGCCTGACGCGCAGTTCCTCGGCTTTCTTCCGGAGCACGATCAGCGCCACGAACGCGAGCCCGAGCAGCAGGAAGGCGAGGATGCTCGTGAGCCCCGACGTGATGAAGACCACCTGCTCGAATGGCGTCCGCACGGCTGGCACGTTCCGCACGAGAAGTGTCTCGGCCACCGCCGCTACTTGGAGAAGGACCATGTCGAATGGTCTCAGGCCACTCACCCCGCGTCAAGCATATATTCCCGGAATGTCCTCGCCTCGCTTCATCGTCGAAGGCGCGCGCCCGCTCGCCGGCACCATCCGCCCGATGGGGAACAAGAACGCGGCCCTCCCGATCCTCTGCGCCGCGCTCCTTACCGACCAGCCGGTCACGCTCGAGAACGTCCCGCGCATCCGTGACATCGAGAGCCTCCTCCAGCTGATCCGGCAGACGGGGGCGGAAGCCGAGTGGACCGGCCCCAACACGCTCGTCATCACGGCCCGTCGCGTGCGCGGCGATGCGCTCGACGCCGAGCTCTGCAAGCGGATCCGCGCCTCCATCCTCCTTGCCGCGCCGCTCCTCGCACGGTCGGGGTCGGTGACCCTCGCGCCTCCCGGCGGCGACGTGATCGGTCGCCGCCGGCTCGACACGCACTTCCTGGCGCTCGAATCCCTCGGCGCGACGCACGACTTCGTCGATCGGATCACCTTCAAGACGACGGGGCTCAGGGGCGCCGACATCTTCCTCGATGAACCCAGCGTGACGGGGACCGAGAACGCAGTGATGGCCGCCGTCGCCGCGCAGGGCATGACGACGCTCCACAACGCTGCCTCGGAACCGCACGTGCAGGACCTCTGCCGGATGCTCGTCGCGATGGGTGCGCGGATCGAAGGGATCGGTTCGAACCTGCTGAGCATCGAAGGGGGGCGCGCACTCACCGGTTGCACCTTCCGGATCGGGCCCGACCACATCGAGGTCGGCTCCTTCATCGGTCTCGCGGCCGTCACCCGCTCGGCGCTTCGCATCTCCGACGCCGGGGTGCAGCATCTCCGCTCGATCCGGCTCGGCTTCGAGCGGCTCGGGATCACCACGACGGTCGAGGGCGTGGACCTCGTGGTGCCGGCCAAGCAGGAAATGACGATCCGCTCGGACCTGGGCGGCGCAGTGCCCAAGCTCGAGGATCAGCCGTGGCCGGCCTTTCCCGCCGACCTGATGTCGATCGCCATCGTCACCGCGACCCAGTGTGACGGCATCATCCTGTTGCACGAGAAGATGTTCGAGAGCCGGATGTTCTTCGTTGACAAGCTCACCGGGATGGGGGCCCGGATCGTGCTCTGCGATCCCCATCGCGCGCTCGTGAGCGGCCCCACTGAACTACGCGGCGCGACCGTCGAGAGTCCGGATATCCGCGCCGGGATGGCGATGCTCATCGCCGCGCTCTGCGCGAAGGGCACGAGCACGATCAACAACATCGGCCAGATCGAGCGCGGCTACGAGCGGATCCACGAACGGCTCGGTGCCCTCGGCGCGTCGGTCCAGCGCGTCGAGTGACGATGGGCGGGTCCCGCGAACGCGATGCCGCGGTCGGCACTGAGGCACTGCCCCCGCGGATCGAGATCCCGTCGCTCGCCGAGGTGGGCGTCCGCGCCTTCGTGACGATGCGCCAGGCCGGCAGCTTCGGACTCCCAGAGGAGGGTGAGGATCCCGCCGCTCTCGGTCGGTGGCACGCATTGCATCGCAGCCTCGTCCCGCTCGGCGCGCCGCGACTGGCCTCGGCGCGGCAAGTCCACGGCACGCGGGTCCTGGTGCACGGCCGAGCGTGGGACGGCTGGCTCCGGGTGGATGGCGCCGACGGTCATCTCCTGTCCGAAGGTGGCGCGGCCGCGATCACGATCGCCGACTGCGTGCCCGTGTTCCTCGCCCATCCGTCCGGTATCACGGCGATCGTCCACGCTGGATGGCGCGGTGTGGTCGGCGGGATCCTGCGCGAGGCGGTTGAGGCGTTCGTAGCCCGCGGCCTGGCGGCCGATGAACTCCTCGTGCACCTCGGTCCCTCGATCTGCGGCCGCTGCTACGAAGTCGGCGTCGACGTGTACGAGAAACTCACGGGGTGGCCGACGCGGCATCCACGCCAGGTGGACCTCCGCTCCCTCCTCGCCGAACAGGCGAAGGCGCTCGGTGTGCGGCGCTGGAGTGCCAGCGGCGAGTGCACCAAGTGCGACAACGACCGACTCTTCTCACATCGCGCGGGGGACGCCGGGCGTCAGGTCGCCGTGATCGTGAGTGGCGTCGCAGCTTGACTCCCTCGTGACGCAGCCCTAACTTCGTTGCGTCGGGCCAGATCGATGGCCGGCGGAGTGTGGGGGAAGGTCTCCCCACACTTTTTTGTTCTCTTTGACTCTCGCGGCGGGCGTGGACCAGTCTCTCGAAGCTGTTGTCACCGCTGAACTTACGGCTTTGGGCCTCGAACTCGTCGAGATGCGGCGGGGCGGGTCGAATGGGCGGCCGGTGCTGGATATCAGGATCGACCGACAGGATCAGGAAAAGGTGCAGGTGGGAGACTGTGCGCGCGCGTCACGCGCGATCGAGGCTCGGCTCGACGCCGATCCGTCGATCGTCACAGCGCGCTACGTGCTCGAGGTCTCCTCGCCGGGAATGGAACGGCCGCTGCGGAACGTCGCCGATTGGCGACGCTTCACCGGCAAGCGGGCGAACGTGAATGCGTTGGCGCTGCACGGCAGGCAAGAGGTCTTGATCGTCGCGGTCGAGGGGGAACCGGGTCAGCATCTGGTTCGCCTGCGCGATGCGAAGGGCAACGAACATTCGATCGCGCTCTCGGACGTCACCGACGCCCGGCTCGCGTTCCACTGGGAACCGTAGGTAAAAAGTTCAGACGAAGGAGAGCGGGATGGCTGGATCGGCCGAGATCCTCACGGCGCTGCGCGAACTCGCGAATGCGAAGCAGATCGAGCGCGCAGAGCTGCACGAACTGTTGAAGGACGGCATCCTCGCCGCCCTCGCCAAGAAGCACGGCCCGACCGTGCAGGCGGAGGTGGACATCGATGACGCGAAGGGTGAGATCCGCATCGTCATCCTCAAGAAGGTCGTCGAGACCGTCGTCGAAGGGGTCGTCGAGATCGCCCTCGAGGAAGCGCGGTACGAGGATCCCGACTACCAGGTCGGCGACCTGATGGAGATCCCGGTCGAGTTCGCCGAGTTCGGTCGCTCGGCGGTGCAGGCCGCGAAGCAACGGATCGTCCAACGCGTTCGCGAAGGGGAGCGCACCAAGATCCGCGACGAGTTCTCCTCGCGCGTCGGTGACCTCCTCTCGGGCGAGATCCAGCAGATCGAGCGCGGGAAGATCGTCCTGATGCTGAACAAGTTTCGCGAGGCCGAGGCGATCATCCCCTATCGCGAGCAGAATCATCGCGAGACCTATTCGCAGGGGGAACCGGTCCGCGCGGTGCTGAAGAAGATCGAGGAAACGCCCAAGGGACCACGCCTCATCCTCTCGCGTGCCGATGCGATGTTCGTGCAGGCCCTCTTCCGGCTCGAGGTCCCGGAGATCCAGTCGGGGATCGTCGAGATCCGCGCCTCGTCGCGCGAAGTCGGCAGCCGCACCAAGATCGCGGTGGTCTCGAAGGACGACGGGATCGATCCAGTGGGCGCCTGCGTCGGGCTGAAGGGCTCGCGGGTGCAGGCGGTCGTGCAGGAACTCGGCGGCGAACGGATCGACATCGTCCCCTGGTCGGCCGACCCTGAGCGGTTCGCCAAGCTGGCGCTCGCGCCGGCGAAGGTCGCGCGCGTCTTCAGCGAGGTCGCGACCAAGACCATCCAAGCCGTCGTTGACGAGGATCAGCTCTCCCTCGCGATCGGACGCAACGGACAGAATGTGCGCCTCGCGTCGGAACTGACCGGCTGGAAGATCGATCTCTATTCGAGCCGCGAGTGGCTGGAGCGCGGTGGCGACATCCCGCTCTTCGCGCCGTTGCCCGAAGAGGAGGCCGCTGCCGACGTCCCGCTCAGCGACATCGAGGGGCTCGCGACCGCGACCGTCGCCGTGCTCGAGTCGGGCGGCTATCGCACGCTGAACGACATCATCGACCTGGAGCGCGAGGATCTCCTCAAGCTCCCCGGCATCGCGCCGGAAGAGGCCGATCGGATCATGGCGATCATCAACGAACTCACCGAGGAGGGCGGCGAGACCGCCCCCGCCGGTGAGGGTGGGACCCCGAGAGGGGAGCCGGAGCGGGCGTAGGTGGAGCCGGAGATGGAGCGCCGTCTGCTCGGATTGCTCGGGCTGGGGCTCCGAAGCCGGAATGCGGTGGTCGGGGTGGACCGGGTGCGCGAAGCGGCGCATCGCGGGAAGCTGCGGGTGGCGGTGGTCGCGGCGGATGCTTCGCCGAACAGCCGTGAGAAGATCGATCGACTGCTGGCCGCGCGCGGGGTGACGGTGATCTCGGGGCTCACGGCGGCAGCGTTGGGCGAGGTGGCAGGACGCGAACGCACCGCCGTCATCGGCGTGGTGGACGTACAGTTGGCAAAGGGGATTCTCGCGCTCGGCACACCGGCGGGCGCGTCGCAGAAAGGCTCAGGGAGGAAGGGTTGACGAAGCTTCGGGTGAGTGAACTGGCGGACGAGTTCGGCATTCCGGCCGACGAAGTGATGACCATGCTGCGCGCGATGGAGATCGTCGTGCGTACGCCGGCGTCGCCGTTGGCGGATGATCAGGTCGCGCGCGCGCGGCTCAAGTGGGAACGCGAGAAGCGCTCCCGCGCCGTGAAGGCGGCCCCCGAGAGCGCGGCGAAGAAGAAGCGCGCCGCACCCAAGGACGCCGAGGCGAAGCCCGCCAAGACCGCACCGAAGCCGGCCGCGAAGGCCACCGACAAGCCAGGGGAGAAGGCGCGCGCGACGAAGAAGGCGGCGACCAAGGGGAAGAAGGCCGAACCCGAGCCGATGCCGCTGCCGCTACCCGAGGTCGAGGAAGCGAAGCCGACCACGCGTCGCCGGCGCGCTGCCGACGTCGCTCAGGCCGAGGCCGTCGCGGCCGAGGCCGCCGCGATCGAGGCTACCGCCGCTGCGGCAGCGCTCATCGAGCGTGAGGCTCAGGCGCGCATCGCCGAAGAGCGTGCAAAGGTCGAGGCCGCCGATCGTGAGGTCGCGCGAGCGCGAGCCGAGGAACTCGAGCGGGCGCGTGCCGCGGAGATGGCGGCGCGCGCTGCCGCCACTGAAGCCGCGCCGCAACCGACGGTCTCTGCCGGTGGCGCACCAGCAGCGCCAAGTCGCCCACGGCCGCAGCCGATCGTTCCCGGCGCGCCGCGTCCGCGCCCGGTGACGAGCGGGATGTCGATGCCGCCGCGCCCGATCGCTTCGGCGACGCCGGGTGGTGGATTGGGCGGCGGTCGTCGCGAGGATCGTCCCGGACGGCCGGGCAGTGGCCCGAGCACCGGCACCTCGGGGCCCAGTGCTCCCTCCTCCGGACCGCGCCGCGGCAAGAAGGGGAAGCGTGTCGACCAGGAAGCGGTGTCGGCGAACATCTCGCGCACGATGCGCGCCCTCGAGGGCGCGCCGGGTAAGAGGCGTGGTGGCCGGATCGACGAGTCGGCTCGTGAGGAGCTCGAGGCGATCCGCGCCGAGATGGCCGCCCGCGAGAAGAAGACCGTCCGCGTCAACGAGTTCATCACCGTCAGCGAACTCGCCGAGATCCTCAAGGTCCCGGCGGCGCAGATCGTCTCGTTCGCGTTCAAGCACCTCGGGTTGATGGTGACCATCAACCAGCGGATGGACTTCGACCAGATCGAGTTGATCGCGGGCGAGTTCAGCTATATCGCCGTGCGTGAGGAGGACTACGCCGCGGCGCCGCAGGTCGAGGAGAAGGATGCGGCGGAATCCCTCCGCTCGCGGCCCCCGGTCGTCACGATCATGGGCCACGTCGACCACGGCAAGACGTCGCTCCTCGACTTCATCCGCAAGGCGACCGTCGTCGCCGGCGAGGCCGGTGGCATCACCCAGCACATCGGCGCGTACCACGTCACCCTGCCGGCCGGGAAGACGATCACGTTCCTCGACACACCGGGCCACGAGGCCTTCACCGCGATGCGCGCTCGTGGCGCGCAGGTGACCGACATCGTCGTCCTCGTCGTCGCCGCCGATGACGCGGTGATGCCGCAGACGATCGAGGCGATCTCGCACGCCAAGAACGCTGGCGTGCCGATCATCGTCGCGATCAACAAGATCGACCTCCCGACCGCCAATGCGATGAAGGTGCGGCAAGACCTCCTGCAGCACGGCGTCGTGCTCGAGGACTTCGGCGGTACTACGCTCGCCTCGGAGATCTCGGCGAAGAAGGGCACCGGCGTGCCGGCCCTGCTCGACCAGATCCTCCTTCAGGCCGAGATCCTCGACCTCAAGGCGAATCCTGATCGCCGGGCCATCGGCTCCGTCGTCGAAGCGCAGCTCGACGCCGGCAAGGGTGCCGTCGCCACGATCCTCGTGCAGAACGGCACGCTCCGAGTCGGTGACGACTTCATCTGCGGTCTCTTCTCGGGCCGCGTCCGCGCGCTCCTCGATGAGCGCGGCAAGACGATCAAGGACGCCGGTCCGGCGATCCCGGTCCAGGTCCTTGGCCTCACCGGCGTGCCGATGGCCGGCGACCAGTTCATCGCCGTCGCCGACGCCGCCGAGGCGCGCGAGATCGCGCAGCGGCGCGAGCGGCTCGACCGCGAAGCGAGGAGCCGGCGCACCGCCAAGGGCGCCGTCTCGCTCGAGGACTTCATGGCCTCGTCGGGCGCCGATGGGAAGCGGCAGCTGAAGCTCCTCATCAAGGCCGACCAGGGCGGTCCGGCAGAAGCATTGGCCGACGCGTTGCAGCAGCTCAGCAACGAGGAGGTGCAGGTCGAGGTCGTGGCGCGTGCGGTCGGCGCGGTCACCGAGAGCGACATCCTCCTCGCCAAGGCGTCGGGGGCGATCATCATCGCCTTCCACGTGCGTCCCGACACCAAGGCGCGTGCCGCGGCTGATCGCGAGGGCGTCGAGATCAAGCTCTACCGCATCATCTACGAGGCCGTCGCTGATGTCCGGCTCGCCCTCGAAGGGATGCTGCGTCCAGAGCAGAAGGAAGTCATCGTCGGCGAAGCCGAGGTCCGCGAGACCTTCAAGGTGCCGAAGATCGGTCTCATCGCGGGCTGCTTCGTCAAGTCGGGCCAGATCAATCGGCAGGGACGCGCCCGCATCGTCCGCGACGGGGTCGAGGTCTACAACGGCACGCTGCACTCGCTGCGCCGCTTCAAGGACGACGTGAAGGAAGTGAAGGAAGGGTACGAGTGCGGCATCGGCATCGAGAACTTCAATGACATCAAGGTCGGCGACGTGATCGAGGTGTATCGCACCGAGTCGGTCGCCCGCACGCTTCAGCCGGCGCAGGCCGGCTGAGCGCGCGGACCCCGGAGCCCTGCGATGCCACCGCGTGATACCCGTCGCCCCGACCGCGTCGGTGAGGCGGTGCGAGAAGAGGTCGCGGCGTTCCTCGCCCGCGACGCGAAGGACCCGCGGATCACCGGGTTCGTGACGGTCACGGGCGTCGAGATGACCCGCGATCTCCGGCACGCGAACGTTTTCGTCAGCGTGATGGGGAGCGAGACCGATCGCGCTGCCACGATGGATGGGCTCACGAGCATCGCGACGCATCTGCGGAGCCGCATCGGCCGCGCCCTGCGCCTGCAGTTCGCACCGGAGATCCACTTCAAGTTCGACGAATCGGTCTCTCGTGCGGCGAGGATCGAGACCCTTCTGGCCGGCCTGCGCGATGAACGGCCGACGGGTGACCAAGCTGACGGCGACGGCTGACGGCCTGCTGCTCGTGGACAAGCCGGCGGGCGTCTCATCACACGATGTCGTCGGCGCCGCGCGCCGCGCGCTCGGCGAACGACGGATCGGGCACGGCGGCACACTCGATCCCTTCGCGACTGGACTGCTGGTGCTCCTGGTCGGCCGGGCGACCCGGCTCCTCCCGCATCTCCCCGGCGACCCGAAGGTGTACGACGCCACGATCCGCTTCGGCGTCGAGACCGACACCGAGGACCTGCACGGCGCGGTCATCCGCGAGGCCGCGCTCCCGACACGCGACGCGCTGCTCGCCGCCCTCCCACGTTTCGTCGGCACGCTCGCGCAGGTTCCGCCGGCGTATTCCGCGAAACGCATCGGCGGTCGTCGAGCCTACGATCTCGCGCGCGCCGGAGAACCGGTCGAACTCCGTCCGGTCTCCATCCGAGTGGATCGATGGGAGGTGCTCGGCTTCGAGGGAGAGGCCGAAGTGGTCGAGGCGCGGGTGCGCGTCACCTGCGGAGGCGGCACCTATGTCCGCTCGCTCGCTCGCGATCTGGGCCGCGACCTCGGGAGCGCTGCACACCTCACCGCGCTCCGGCGCGTACGGAGCGGTCCCTTCGACGTCGGTGATGCGCACTCCCTCGAGGACCTGCGCGATGGCGCGGTGGCGCTTCGGCCTGCGACGGACGCGCTCCCCGGCACGCCGCGCCAAGTGCTCACCGACGACGAGGTCCTACGGATCGCCCGCGGGATCGAAGTGCCGGCGACGGTCGACGGAGCGTGGGGTGCACTGCTCAACCCGCAGAGTGGCATCCTCGTCGCGCTCGCCGAGCGGCGCGACGACCGTTGGCAGCCACGGGTGGTGATGCGTGAGGCCTAGCGCCGCGTTCGGACTCCGGCCTGACGTGCAGGGGACGGTGTGCACCGTTGGCACGTTCGATGGCGTGCATCGCGGGCACCGGTTGGTGCTCGATCGGCTCGCCGCACGCGCACAGTTGCGCGGTCTCCCCGCGGTGCTGGTGACCTTCGAGCCGCATCCGCTCGAAGTGGTGAATCCCGCCGCCGCTCCGCCGCTCCTCACCGTCGGAATAGAGAAGCAGGAAGTACTCGCCGAGAGCCCGGTGGACTATGTGGTGGTCGTGCCATTCACCACGGCTCTTGCTGCGTACACCGCCGCCGAGTTCGTGGACCTCGTGCTGCGCGAGCGGTTCGGCCTGCAGGAGCTCCTGATCGGCTACGACCACGGACTCGGTCGCGCCCGCTCCGGGGATGCGGCCGTCCTCCAGCAACTCGGCGTGTCTCGGGGCTTCGACGTCGAAGTCGTGCCGCCGGTGCAGGGGAGTGACGGTCGTGCGATCTCCTCGACCACCATTCGACGAGCGATCGCCGGCGGCGATCTGACGCGTGCCGCCGATGGCCTCGGCCGCGCCTACAGCGCCAGCGGGACGGTCGAGCACGGCGCCGGCCGCGGCGCGAGTCTCGGCTATCGGACCATCAACATCGCCCTGCCACCCGCGCGAAAGCTCCTGCCGCCCGAAGGGGTATACGCGGTGCGGGTGCAGACTCCGCTCGGGGCATTCGCGGGGATGATGAACCTTGGTCCCCGGCCGACCTTCGGGGAACTCGAGACGACACTGGAGGCTCACCTCTTCGAAGCGAGTGGCGACTTCTACGGGATGCGGGTGAGAGTCGATTTCCACGCGCGTCTCCGTGAGACGCGGCGGTTCGCGTCGAGTGAGGAGTTGCGATCGCAGTTGGGGCGGGACGAACAAGCGGCGCGAAAGGTGCTCGGCGAGCGCCTCCAACCCGTTGGGTACCGTCCGATTTAGAAAGTGACAATCAGGCCGCGATTGCATACGTCCCCTCCATCTTCTCAATGAGTTCTTCCACCGACCAGACGTGATCGGTGAGGCCAGCGGCCATCGCTGGCGTGGTCTTGTAGCCCTTCGCCTCCGCCGTCAACGTCCCATGAGCGCGCAGGAAGTTGTGCGCCATGAAGTGCAGGCTCACCGCGTGGGCGTGATTCTCGGCCTTCTTCGAGAACCCGTTGGTCAGTCGCGTGAAGCGGCGTGAGTTCATCCGCATCGCAAGGTTGGTCCGCTCGACGTAGGCCGTTGAGACATCCGAGCGCTTCGGCTGGCCCATGACTTTGACCACCTCGACGCTTTGCACCTCGGCGGTTGGACTATACCGCCCCCGGGACGTGCGATTCTCGTCCTTGTACTTCTTCGTGATCGTCGCGTAGTCCGCGCCGTTCCAGCCGAACGAGCGCTCCACCGCCGAGGGATAGAACGACAGGGCGTCGGTGGACAACTGGATACGCCGCGCAAGGCGGGACGCCAGATCGTCCATGAATCGCCGCGTGGTATCGGCCGTCCGGGAGCCGACCATCCACGACACCATGAGCTTGGAGTCGGCATCCAGCGCCGTGTAGGTCCAGATATCGCCGTGACCCGCCTGCTTCGCGTTCCCGGCCTTCGCGCCGACGAAGGCCCATATCTCGTCGGCTTCGATGCGCTGGCAGTTGAGGTTCGTGAGGACAAGGTTCTGGTAGTCAGAGGCGAAGGCACCGACCTCGACCAGAATCTTGGTGACCGTGTCCTTGTCGGTCTGCGTCATGCGGGCCGTGGCGCGAATGGACGCCCCATCAATGAGCGCCCGGACGACAGCGGCGCGGCGGGAAGTAGAGAGCTTGTTCATGGGGAGGAATATGCTTGAGCGCTCAAGCAGTGTCAAGAGGGTGAATGCAACAAAGGCCGCCCCTCCCCGGGGCGGCCTTTTGGCTACGGGGCAGGGGGTGCTACGGCTCGACGCCCCAGCGGGCGCGAGCGGCCTTCCGGGCGATCTGCGACCGCTTGGCCGGGGAGAGGGACGCGGCGCGGGCCTTCCCGCCCTTGAGGCCCCCCATGCGGCCAAGGGCCACGGCGGCAGGGTTCTTCCGCTTGGCCTTCTTGGGGGCGTCCCCGGTGGCAAGGGCGGCGACCCGGGCCGCGTTCGTGTTGAGGTCGCGGCTGGACGTACTTGAGCGCTTAGGCATAGGTTATAATAGCGCGGGTTCCCCGAATTGGAAAGAGCCATGCCTACGCTCGATGCCTTTGAGAGTCCACGGCTACTCATCAAGGGCGCACGGAATGATGTCAAGCAGCTCGATGTCAAGTTTCGAGCCTGGGTCAAGAAGCGAAAGCCCATCTTCCTCAACAAACCCGATCCGAAGACGAGAGAGCGAGTCGGCAAGCTTGGGTTCCCGTACAAGGTGCCGGGCGACTTCCGCCTGCACGCGGCAAGCGCTCTCGACCGCCTCCGACATGCCCTCGATCAAATCGTGAACTGCGCTTCCGTTCAACTCGGCGGACGCGACAGTAACTATTTCCCGTTCGCAAAAGACGCTACGGACTTTGATCGTGTGTTCCGGGACCAATGCAAGGCCGTTCCCAGCGGTCTGCACCCGCTTCTCAAGGGACTGAAGCCATATCCAGGAGGGGATGACCTTCTCGCCATTCTCCGAATCTCTGGCAAAAACAAGCACCGTAAGATTCTGGAGTTGGATCCCAACATCGCCGCCGCGTCGATTGATTTCTTCGAGGGTGTGATGATCACGCCGCCCGTCAGGATCGGTTTCCGGTGGGACAGCAACAAGCAAGAGCTTGAGTTTGCCCGCATTGGAAAGGGAGGGAAGATTGAGGGTAAGTTGAAGGGCAAGATGTCCCTTCGCGTATTGCTGCGCGATGCTCCAACCCCGAACTCGGAGCCAGCGGCGGCTGTCCTCTACGCCCTTGCGAGCAAAGTCGAGGGCATCCTGCTTGCTGTCGAAGCGGAGACGGCGCGGCTCCTCCGGAGTCTCTAGCCGCTCAGTCATTCACACCCCCGGAATATTTCTCTGTCACATGCAAAACCGGACAGCGCCAACCCGTTGTGCGCGATTGACTTGACTCATCTCGCTCGGTACTCTTCGAAGTTTCGCCGCAGCTTACATTCTCTAATCCGTCTCGCTGATGAATAGCGTCAGGTCTCGGCTCCTCGTGATTTCCGCGATGGTGCTCGCGTCGCTCTGGTCGCTCCGGCCTCGTCAGGTCGTCGCACTCGCAGACCCCGATGGCGATGGCGTGAAGATGTTGGATACCTCGTGGGGGCTGCCGCTGAAGCTGGGGCTCGACCTCGCCGGCGGGATGCACCTCTCCCTCGAGGTGGACGACTCGAAGATGGCGGCGGCCGACGTCGACGACGCGCTCGAGCGAGCGCTCCGCGTCGTCCGCAACCGGATCGACGAACTCGGTGTCGCGGAACCGCTCGTCCAAAAGGTCGGGACCGACCGGATCATCGTTGAGCTTCCAGGCATCGACGACAAGGCGCGCGCCGAGGACGTGGTGAAACGGGCCGCCTTCCTCAAGTTCCAGATCACCGACGAGTCGCAGGCGCTCGAGCGCGTGATCCCGCGTCTCGACGGCATCATCAAGGAAAAGGGACTCCGGGCCGGGAACACGGCGCCCGACGGGCGCGGTGACACGGCCCAGGCCACCGGACTCGGGAACCTCCTCCGCAACGTCGACTCGACCACAAACGCCGCCGACACCGTGGGCACGTCGAGCGACGGTCCCTTCCGGCGCAGCATCTCGCCGGGACAGATGCCGGGGCAGTACCTCGTGAGCGAGGCGGACCACCCGGTCATCGTCTCCTATCTCTCGATGGAGGAGATCCGCGCCGCCCTCCCACCGGGGAAGGACCTGCGATGGGGAGTCGACTCGCTGCCGCTCGGGACCACCGTCTACCGGACGCTGTACGTGCTCGATTCGCGCGCGATCATCGACGGATCGTATCTGATGGACGCGAAGCCGGCCCAGGATCCGCTCGAGGGAGCGAAGGTCGAGTTCCAGCTCAGCAACGAAGGGGGGCGCCGCTTCCGGAACGAGACCGCGAAGCACATCGGCGACAACATGGCGGTGGTCCTCGACGACCGCGTGATGACCGCGCCGGTGATCCAGAGCGCCATCGGTGCGCGCGGACAGATCACCGTCGGCGGACAGAACCTCCAAGAGGCGCAGGACCTCGCGCTCGTTCTCCGCGCCGGTGCACTGCCGGTGCCACTGCGCGTCGCCGACGCCCGCCAGATCAGCGCGAGCATGGGACAGGACGCGATCGACCAGGGCCTCTTCTCGGGGGCGCTTGGGATCGTTCTTGTGATGCTGATCATGGTGGTCTACTACCGCTTCTCCGGCTTCTTAGCCGTGTTGGGCCTCATGTTCTACGTGCTCGTCACGCTGGCGATCCTTGCCGGGTTCGACGCGACGCTCACCTTGCCGGGACTCGCCGGCTTCGTGCTCTCGATCGGGATGGCGGTGGATGCCAACTTCCTGATCTTCGAGCGCATCCGCGAGGAGATGGACGCCGGGAAGTCGACTCGACTCGCGATCGACCAGGGCTTCGATCACGCCTGGAGCGCGATCATCGACACCCACGTCACGACGGCGCTCACCGCCTTCATCCTGTACCAGTTCGGCACCGGCCCGGTGCGAGGCTTCGCGGTCGCCCTCCTCGCCGGTATCGCCGCGTCCCTTGTCAGCGCGATCTTCGTGGTCCGCACTCTCTTCTACGTCTGGGTCGCGCGCCGGCGCTCCGACAAGCCCCTGAGCATCTGATGCTGCGCATCCTCCAGAACACCAGCTGGGACTTCATCCGCCAGTGGAAGGTCGCGCTCGGCGCGCTCGTCGTCTTCATCGTACCCGCGCTCCTCCTCATCCCGCTACAGGGGTTCCGCTGGAGCATCGAGTTCACTGGGGGTACCCAGATCGAACTCGTGTTCAAGGAGGCCCCGGTGATCTCCGACGTCCGCGCCGCCGTTGCGACGGTCGGGTACGGCGATGCCGAAATCTTCAACTATGGGTCGCCGCTCGATGTCGTGATCCGCGCCCAGGAAGCGGAACAGGTCGCCGCGCTCGCCGCGGGCGCCGAGTCGGTGGCGAACCGGATCGAGGCCGCGGTCGCGGCGCGGTACGGCGCCGACGCCTTCATGGTCAACAGCACGCAGGCCGTGGGCCCGAGGGTCGGGAGTGAGCTCCGCCGGCAGTCGATCGTCGCGATGCTTATCGCCTTCGGCCTCACCCTCCTCTATCTCGCTTGGCGCTTCGAGTGGCGCTTCGGGGTCGCGGCGGTGCTTGCCACCCTGCATGACATCATTGCTACGCTCGCGTTCATCAAGTACCTCGACCTCGAAGTCTCGGTCTTCGTCGTCGGCGCCGTGCTCACCGTGGTCGGCTACTCGATGAACGACAAGGTGGTCGTCTTCGATCGGGTGCGCGAGAATCTCAGGCTGCACCGGAAGCTCTCTCTCTACGACCTGCTCAACCGGTCGGTGAACGAGACACTCCCCCGTACGGTGATGACCGGATCGACGACACTCGCCTGTCTCCTCGCCCTCCTGATCTTCGGCGGCGCGGTGATCCGACCCTTCGCCTGGGTCCTGATCTTCGGAATCGTGATCGGGACGTTCAGCTCGATCTTCGTGGCCTCCCCGCTCCTGCTCTGGATCGAGCGCAAGTACCCGCGGCTCACGGACGCGATGCCGCACGCCCGGGGTGCGGCGGCGAACAAGGCCTGAACGATCCGAGCGGCGTGTCCACCGGCCGCGCCGCCTTCATCGACTCCCACGCCCACCTCGCGGGCGCCGACTTCGATGGCGACCGCGAGGCCGTGCTGTCGCGGCTGCGTGAGGCCGGAGGGGAAGGGGTCGTCTGCATCGGGGAGTCGATCGCGGCCGCCGCGCGGGCGCGCGCGATCGCCGCAGCGTCACCCGGTCTCGTCTGGTGGACCGCCGGTGTCCACCCACACGACGCCGCCACCTTCGACCCAACCGGCGATGCCGATGCGATCCGCGCGGCGATCGCCGACGGGGCGGTCGCGGTCGGCGAGTGCGGGCTCGACTACCACTACGACCACGCGCCGCGCGCGCTGCAGCGGCGCGCCTTTGCCGACCAACTCGCGATCGCCCAGGCCACCGCACGCCCGGTCGTCGTCCACACGCGCGAGGCCGAGGAGGATACCGCGGCGATGGTCCGGGAGGCCGGTGACGCCGGGATCGGCGGGGTCCTCCACTGCTTCACCGGCTCGATCCACCTCGCCGAGGTCGCGCTCGAGGCCGGCTGGTACGTCTCGTTCAGTGGGATCGTCACGTTCAAGAAGTGGCATGGCGACGCCGTGATCCGACGTGTGCCCGACGACCGGCTCCTCCTCGAGAGCGACAGTCCCTACCTTGCGCCTATACCCTTTCGCGGCAAGCGCAACGAGCCGGCGTGGTGCGCGTATACACTCGAACGGCTGGCGCACATGCGAAGCACCGATGCCGTGGGACTTGGCGCGATCACGGTGCAGAACACCCGCCGGTTCTTCCGTCTGACCTGACTCGAACTGAGGTAACTGCTGGGCTATGAGCGTCCCATCCGACATCGAGATCGCGCAGGCCGCCAAGCTGCGTCCGATCACTGACGTGGCCGGCGACATCGGTCTCACCGCCGACGATCTCGACCTCTATGGCAAGTACAAGGCGAAGGTCTCCCTTGAACTCACCACCAGGAAGCCGAAGGGGAAGCTGGTGATCGTCACGGCGATCAACCCGACGGCGGCCGGTGAGGGGAAGACGACGACGTCCGTTGGACTCGCGCAGGCCCTGCGCCGGCTCGGGACCAACGCGCTGCTCTGCATTCGTGAACCGTCGCTCGGACCCGTGTTCGGGGTGAAGGGCGGCGCGGCTGGCGGTGGCTACGCGCAGGTCCTGCCGATGGACGACATCAACCTGCACTTCACCGGCGACTTCCACGCGATCTCGTCAGCGCACGCGCTGCTGAGTGCGATGCTCGACAATCATCTGCAGCAGGGGAACGCGCTCAACATCGATCCGCGCCGCATCACGTGGCCGCGGACGATCGACATGAACGACCGCGCTCTTCGCAAGGTCATCATCGGACTCGGCGGCCCGGCCGAGGGCGTCGTCCGCGAGGAACGGTTCGTGATCATCCCCGCCTCCGAGGTGATGGCGATCGTCGCCCTCGCGACGAGCGCGGCCGATCTCGAGCAGCGGCTCGGCAGCATCATCGTGGGCTCGACCGCCGGCGCCGACCGCAAGCCGATTCGCGCCCGCGATCTCAAGGCGCACGGCGCAATGGCGATGCTGCTCAAGGACGCCATCCGGCCGAACCTCGTGCAGACCCTCGAGGGTGGCCCCGCCTTCGTCCACGCCGGCCCTTTCGGCAACATCGCCCACGGGTGCAACTCGATCCTCGCCACGCGCGCGGCGCTCGCTCTTGGGGATGTCGTCGTGACCGAGGCGGGATTCGGCTCCGACCTCGGCGCCGAGAAGTTCTTCGACATCAAGTGTCGCTTCGGCGGCCTGAAGCCCGAGGCGGCCGTGCTCGTCGCGACCATCCGCGCGCTCAAGATGAACGGCGGCGCGAAGAAGACCGAACTCGCCACCGAGGACCTCGCGGCCCTCAGGAAAGGCGTGGTCAACCTCGAGCACCACATCATGAACGTCCGGCAGTTCGGGATGGATCTCGTCGTCGCGATCAACCGCTTCGGCACCGACTCCGACGCCGAACTCGCGATCGTGAAGGAGGCCGCCGAGAAGGCCGGAGCGCGGGTCGCGCTCTGCGAGGTCTTCGCGAAGGGCGGGGAGGGGGGAGAGGCTCTCGCGAATGAAGTGCTGGCGATCCTCAAGGAGGGGAAGTCCGACTTCAAGCCCCTCTACGACGCCAAGCGGCCGATCAAGGAGAAGATCGACACGATCATCAAGAAGGTGTACGGCGGCGTCGGCGCGGACTACACCGCGAAGGCCGACCGCGCGATCGCCTATCTTGATTCGATCGGGCTCGGCGAGACTCCCGTGTGCATGGCGAAGACACAGTATTCCCTCTCTGATGACGCGGCCAAGCTCGGCCGGCCCACTGGCTTCCGCCTGACGGTCAATGACGTGTACCCTGTCGCCGGTGCCGGCTTCATCGTGGCGCAGTGCGGCGAGATCATGACGATGCCGGGTCTTCCCAAGGTCCCGGCCGCCGAGAAGATGGCGATCCACCCCGATGGTTCGATCTCCGGTCTCTTCTAGCACCAGCACTCTTGCGAGGCTCCCGATGAGCGTGAAGTCCATCTCCACCGACGCGGCGCCCGCGGCGATCGGTCCGTACAGTCAGGCGACGATCGCCGGTGGCTTCCTCTTCACGGCCGGGCAGATCCCGCTCGACCCGGCGTCGGGTGAGGTCGTCGCCGGTGGCGTCGAGGTGCAGGCGAAGCAGGTGATGGCGAATCTGGCGGCCGTGCTCGCGAAGGCCGGAGTCGGTTGGGGGGACGTCGTGAAGACGACCGTGTTCCTGCACGACATGGCGGACTTCCCGAAGTTCAACGAGGTGTACGCCGCCGCCCTCGGAGCCGCCCGCCCGGCGCGCTCGACGGTGCAGGTCGCCGCGCTCCCACGCGGGGTCGCGGTGGAAGTGGAGCTGATCGCCAAACTGCAGGAGTGAGAGATGAGGTGGGAGGCGTGAGCGCATGCCGGCGCGCCAGCCTCGCCCGGCGCGCCCCTCACACCTCACACCTCCCATCCGGTATTCTCGACGTACGATGAACAACTCTCGCGAACAGATCTTCCGCCTGACCCAGTTCGCCCGCTGCGCTGGCTGAGCGTCGAAGATGGGTCCGGGTGACCTGTCCGCCGCGCTCGCGCCGCTGCCGCGCGAATCCGATCCCCGTCTGCTCGTCGGTCGCGAGACCTTCGACGACGCGGGGGTCTTTCGCGTGGCCGACGACTTGGCGCTCGTGCAGACGGTGGACTTCTTCGCCCCGATCGTCGATGACCCGTATCGGTTCGGGCGCGTCGCGGCGGCGAATGCGCTCTCCGATGTGTACGCGATGGGCGGCGAGCCCCTCACCGCGATGAACATCGTCGCCTTCCCCGACAAGGCCCTTCCGCTGAGCGTCCTCACGGAGATCCTTCGCGGCGGACAGGATGCCGTCCACGAGGCGGGAGCGCGCATCGTCGGCGGGCATACCGTCATCGACGAGGAGCTCAAGTACGGTCTTTCCGTGACCGGCCGCGTGCATCCCGATCGGATCCTCTCGAACGCGAACGCCCGCGCCGGCGACCGGCTTGTGCTCACCAAACCGATCGGCACCGGCATCCTCGCGACTGCGGCGAAGCGCGGGGCGCTCGCGCACGAGCACGACGAGGCACTCTTCGCTTCGATGGCGAAACTCAATGGCGACGCGTCGCGCGCCGCCGTCGCCCTCGGCTCCCGCTGCGCGACCGACATCACTGGCTTCGGCCTCCTCGGCCACGCGATGCACATCGCGCGGGCGAGCGATGTGCGTCTCCGGCTGCGCCACGCCGATGTGCCGCTCCTCCCCGGCGCGCGCGAAGCCTTGGCATCTGGCTACAAGACCGGAGGCGCCTTGCGGAACGCGGCGTGGGTCGCGAGCGACACCGATTGGCACGACCTCGGCGATGACGTTCGTGAGTTGCTCACCGATCCGCAGACGTCGGGCGGACTGCTGGTGGCAGTCGAGAGCGGACAAGTCGCCGAGTTCATCCGTCGCGTGCCGGGGGCCGTCGAGATCGGCGAGGTCCTTCCGGCGAACGGCGGGGCGCGATTGGAGGTCGTGTGAGGGGGTGGATGGGGTCTGGTGGTCCCCGCGGTCTTCAAAACCGTAGCGGCCCGACCACGTCGGGCTGGGTGGGTTCGATTCCCACACGCTCCCGCCACGCGGTCCCGACCCCTCGCGTGGAACCTTTAGGAGCAGGAGAGGGTGGCAGGCAGTGATGCGCTCGCTCCTCCTCGCTCTCGTCCTCGCACCGACCATTGCGGCGCAACAGCTCGACAGCGTGCGCACGGGAGTCTCACGCCCAGCTCCCGTCGTCGCCGCGCCCGATACGCTCGGTCCCCCGATCTCGCCGCGGCGCGCCTTTCTCTACTCCCTCCTGCTGCCCGGCGCCGGCCAGGCGCGCCTCGACCGACAGATGGCCGGTGGGATGTTCTTCTTCGTCGAGATCGCGGCGATCACGCTCGCACACCGATCGGCCGAGGACCTGCGGATCGCCCGTTCTTTCGCCGGTGACTCGATGCCGCTCCGGTATCGCATCAACGCGACGACCGGACTGGCCCAGCTCGACACGAACGGTGATCCGATCGTGGACGCCTGGAGCCTCCCTCCGTACAACGCCGATTGGGTACGCACGCGGAAGTTGCACTACGAGGATTGGATCGCGGTGATCGTCTTCAACCACCTCTTCGCCGGCGCCGACGCTTTCGTCGCGGCGCATCTCTGGGACCTCCCCGGGAAGATCGGGCTCCGTCAGACACCCTTCGGTCCGCTCCTGCAGGCTTCGTTCACCTTCCGCTGAGGTCAGCGGCTCAGCGACGAAAGTACGTTTGTCGCACCCTGCTCGACTCGCCGCAACTCGACCCCCCGTTCTCCGATCCTCAAGAGCGTCGGGGCGTCGATCCAGGCGCCCGGATTCGCGAAGATCCCTCGGCCGACCCGTTCGAGCGTCTGCAGGTGCGAGTGTCCGAACACCAAGAGGTCGGGCCCATTCGCGTCCGACAGCCGCTCGCCGGCAACGCGGCGGAGCCCTTCACCCCCGTCCCGTGGACGCATGTTGCGGCTTGTGTGCGAGCTGCGCAGTGCGAGCGCCGTTCCCCAGTCGGGATGTAGCCATCGGTAGGCGCGGACCGCGAGTGGATGGCGGATCACGGCCCGCAATCGACGGTACGGGGCATCCTCGCGATCCCGCAGGCCATCGCCGTGCTCGATCAGGGTGTCCCAGTCTCCGATCTTGCCGCGCCAGGGTCCGACGTGGTAGTCGAGCCCCAAGTCCTTTCGCAGGATCTCGCCCCCCCAGCAGTCGTGGTTCCCTGCGATCCAGAGGATCGGCAGTCCGCCATCGCGCAACCGGGCGAGCTCACCAAGCACTCTGACGCCGGCCCGAGGGACGACGTGCCTCCACTCGAACCAGAAGTCAAAGAGATCCCCATTGATCACCAGCGCGCGTCCGTCGTCGGGGAAGCGCCGCAGGAAGGCGAGGAGGTCGCGCTCAGTCTCCGGCGGTGCCGCTCCGAGGTGGGCGTCAGAGAGCAGGTAGCAGGGTACGGGGAGTGGCATCGCAGAATGCTACCGACCGCAGCGGCCCTTTACAAAGGGCGCACGGTCCCCGTAGACTCGCCGCGATGATGACCGCGTCCGAGGTGCGCGTCCGCTACGCCGAAACGGACCAGATGGGAGTCGCCTACCACGCGAACTATCTTGTCTGGTGCGAGGTCGGACGCACCGACCTCATCCGCGCGCTCGGAGTGCCATATGCCGAGATGGAACGCGACGGGATCCGGCTCGCCGTCTCCGATGCACACCTTCGGTTCCACTCGAGCGCGCGCTATGACGACGTCGTGCGGATCGAGACGACGCTCAAGACTGTGAGATCCCGCCTCGTCGAGTTCCATTACGAACTCCTTCGCGTCGCGGGCCCGGGTGTGACGAGCGGAGAGCGCCTCGCAACGGCCACCACCTCGCTCGTCTCGCTCGGTCCCGATGGACGGCCCGTCGTGATGCCTCCGCGCTTCCGGGACCTCCTCGAGAAGGCACTTCGTTCGGGCGATTGACCGGCGCTGCGCAGGCCCCGAGACTTCTTCGTGTGATACTCATCTCTCGTGCGCGATCGCTCCCGCTGCTAGCGGCACTCGCCCTTGCGCCCGTCGTCAGTGGGTGTCTTTATGGATTCGCTGGCGGCGGCTTGCCGGCACACGTGCGGACGGTCGCGGTGTTGCCATTCGACAATGAGACGGCGGCTCCCGAACTTCCGCGCGAATTGCAGGACGCACTGCGCACGGCGCTGCGCTCGAGGCTCGGACTGCGGGACGCGACCGAGGAGAAGGCGAATGCGATCGTCCGCGGGAAGATCACGATGTTCGAGTCCGACGCCGCCATCGCTCTTAGTGCGGACCCCACTCGCGTCGGAGGTGCCCGGCGCCGACTGCGTGTCCAGGTGAGCGTCGAGATCGTCGACCAAGTGACGGGTCGCACCATTTGGTCTCGCAGCGGCATCCAGGCCGATGGCGACTACTCCGAGGGGAGCGAGGCGCAGGGTCGCAAGCAGGCCATCGACCGGATCGTCAACGACGTGATCGAGGGGGCACAGTCGCAATGGTAACGGCGCGTGCGGGGAAAGGAGGCCTTGGTTGCTTGCTCTCGATGGTGCTGATCGGCGCGATCGGATACTTCGGATTCAACATCGGCACCAAGTACTGGGCCTACTACCAGTTCGAGGACCGGATGAAGCAGGAAGCGCGATTCGCCGCCCACCGGAGCGATGTGACGATCGCGCGCCGGTTGAGCGAATACGCCGACTCGCTCAAGCTCCCCGAGGCCGCGCAAAAGGTCCACGTGCGACGGCGGCAGCGGACGATCGAGATCTGGGCCGAGTATTACCAGATCCTTGAGCTTCCGGGCTTCGTCCGTGAGGTCTATTTCCACCCGCGGGCGGTGGGGACCTTCTGAGCGATTCCCTCCTTCCGCACGGGCGCGTGATGGCTCGCGCCGACGCGGTCCTCTGGCGAGCCAAGCAGCGGGGCGCGGTCGTCTTCACGAACGGCGTCTTCGATCTCCTGCATCCTGGGCACGTGGATCTGTTGCGCGCCGCGCGCGCCGAGGGCGCCGTGCTCGTGGTTGGAGTCAACAGCGATGCGTCGGTCCGCCGCCTCGCCAAGGGGGCCGACCGTCCTGTGCGCGGGGAAGCGGATCGCGCGTACGTGCTCGCGGCTCTGGCGGCGGTGGATGCGGTCGTGATCTTCGACGAGGATACTCCGCTCGAACTCGTGCGCGCCCTGACTCCCGACGTGATCGTGAAGGGCGGCGACTACTCCGAGTCCAGCGTCGTTGGGGCCGCCGAGGTGCGCGCGCGGGGCGGCCGCGTGGTCATCGTTCCACTCACTGCTGGTCAATCCACCACCAAGATCATCGAGCGCCTGCGTGACACTGCCTCCCGCTGACTCCGGCGTTCTTGCACGGCCCGGTGGCCGCGCACGTGATGCCCTGCGCCTGATCTCCCTCGAGCGTGGAGTTGCCCCAAACGCGGAGGGGTCCTGCCTCTCGACCTTCGGCAACACGCGGGTCCTCTGCGCGGTGAGCGTGGAGGATGGGGTCCCCGGATGGAAGAAGGGGCGAGGCGAGGGGTGGCTCACTGCGGAGTACGCGATGCTGCCACGCGCCACTCACACGCGTACACCGCGCGAACGCGGCCAGGTCGGCGGCCGCACTCAGGAGATCCAGCGGCTCATCGGGCGCAGCGTGCGGGCGATGTGCGATGACTTCAAATGGGGCGAGTTCACACTGAAGGTCGACTGTGATGTTCTGCAGGCTGATGGCGGCACTCGCACGACCGCCATCACCGGCGCCGCCGTCGCGGTGTGCGATGCGTTCGCGTGGATGGTGAGCACGGGTCGCCTCAAGGCCTCCCCGGTGCGGCGGCGGGTCGCTGCGGTGAGCGTCGGCGTCGTCGACGGGAAGCCGCTGCTCGACCTCGAGTACACGGAGGACGTGCGCGCCGACGTGGACGCGAATGTCGTGATGAGCAGTGAGGGCAGATTCGTCGAGGTGCAGGGAACCGGCGAGCACGGGACCTTCGCGCGTGCCGAACTCGACGCGTTGCTCGACCTCGCGGCCGCCGGCATTCGCACGCTCGATGCGGCGCAATCGGCCGCACTCGCGTCTGCGCTTCAGGCGCGGTGACGGGCGCGACCCCTCCGCGCGAGCTCGTGCTCGCCACGCGGAGCGCGGGAAAGGGGACCGAGCTCCGCGCACTGGCGCTGGCCGCAGGGATCAGCGCCCACACGCTCGATGAGGTCGGGATCCGCGCGTCGCCAGAGGAGGACCGCCTCGAGGAGTACGACACGTTCGAGGAGAATGCGCGCGCGAAGGCGCGGCACTTCGCGCGTCTCCTTCCCGGTCGGGTCGTCGTCGCCGATGATTCAGGACTCGCGGTCGATGCGCTCGGCGGCGCGCCGGGGGTGCACAGCAAGCGTTGGTCGGGGAGTGCGGAGGAAGGGCTCGCCCTCGACGGCGCGAACAACGCGGCGTTGCTCGCCGCACTCAAGAATGTCGAGGATCGCCGCGCGCGATACGTCTGCGTGGTCGTGGCGCTCGGTCACGACAGGGAGTGGATGACGCGCGGCGAGTGCGGCGGGCGGATCCTGCGCGCCACGTGCGGGACCGCCGGATTCGGATATGATCCCCTCTTCTGGAGCGAAGAGCTCGAGCGCGGCTTCGGCGAGGTGACGCGCGAGGAGAAAGCGTCGGTGAGCCATCGTGGGCGCGCGTTCCAAGCGCTGCTCGACACGTGGTACCGTTGACCGTGGTGGTGGAGGCGACTACTCTTCGCCGGGTTCGCGGGGCGTAGCGTAGCCCGGTATCGCGCCTGCTTTGGGAGCAGGAGGTCGCCGGTTCGAATCCGGCCGCCCCGATCGGTCGCGGTGAGGTCGCGGTGAGGTCGCGGTGAGCAGGGCACCATCGGCAGGATCGACACGGCAGTGTTCGAAGCGCCAGTAGCTCAGTCTGGATAGAGCAACAGCCTTCTAAGCTGTGGGTCGGGGGTTCGATTCCCTCCTGGCGCGCCTTGCGTGGTAGTTGGAGTGCGCGCCCTTAGCTCAATTGGCAGAGCAAGTGACTCTTAATCACTAGGTTGAAGGTTCGATTCCTTCAGGGCGCATCAACGAGCCTCGGCGACAGCCGGGGCTCGCTGCGTTTCCGGGTCTTGCCGCTCGAAGGAACGAGGTTGTTCGACTCGCGGCGGTCGCGTGCAGTGCAACGGTGCACCGCAGGGGACTCAGGGGTCAGGGAACGACGATTCCAGTCCGCAGGGGGGCTCGCGCAAGCAGGCAAGGAGAGGCGATCGTCGGCTCCGGCGCGTTTGATGGCCTCGATCGGTCGCCGGAGGCGCCGCGCGGATCGAGTTGGATGCTGGGCGTGACGACTCGTTTGAGCTGCCTGTGTTAAAGGCGGTTCCTCTCGATGCGTGGGTCCCCTTGCGGGGCGGAACGGGCTCCGTTACCATTCGTCCTCTTCCCGCGGAATGTTCGGGGAAGGGCGCGCGACGAGCGAAGGAATGGCCGTCGTGACTCTGGGCAAAATCAATCGATTTTCCCCTTGACGTCAGCAGTATGCGCGGGTATTATGTAAGGCTCCCCACGGAATGTGGCGGAGTTAACGAGAACACGCTGATTGACAATCGATGGGAGAGAGATCGCAAAGTGTGCGAGGCGAACTTTATGATCCTGGTCCCGTTCGGGGGCCAGGGGAGAGTTCAGACCTGAACAATTTTTGTGATTCCGAATAACGCTGTCATGCGATGACAGCGTGACAGCGATTCGGGAGAGCCTATTGGATTCTCATTGGAGAGTTTGATCCTGGCTCAGGACGAACGCTGGCGGCGTGCTTAACACATGCAAGTCACGGGGGCCCGCAAGGGCAACCGGCGAACGGGTGCGTAACACGTGAGCAAGCTTCCGATCTGTGGGGGATAGCCGGCCCAACGGCCGGGTAATACCGCATACGTTCACTGGACGGCATCGTCTGGTGAGGAAACCTCCGGGGC
>JANPCH010000067.1:0-22161 GCA_031430835.1 Gemmatimonadaceae bacterium | reverse complement strand
GGCTTCGAGACGCTCTACCGCCGCGCCCTGCGCATCGCGTGGAATGACCCGATCTCGCTGGCCGACCTCGCGGTCGATGGGGAGGACCTTCAGCGCGCCGGTGTGCCGGCCGGCCGCGCCGTTGGCGAGATGCTGCGCACGCTTCTCGAGGCCGTGCTCGACGATCCTCATCGCAACACGCGCGATGCACTGCTGGCGTTGGTGAAGGAGTCGGGCTCCCACTAGCATTCTCCACATATGCTCGCGCTGAACCTCGACGTCGAAGTCACTCGCGGCGATGTGGTCGAATCGACCCACCGCGTGCACGCGGCGGCGATCGGCGCGGACGAAGTGCTCGTGGCGGCAGCGCGCGATGTGGGGCTCGTCACGATGTGGCGCTCCTGCTCGAAGTTCTTCCAGGTGATGCCCTTCCTCTCGAGTGGGGAGTTCGACCGGATCGGATGGGGTTCCGAGGAACTGGCACTCGCCTGCGCCTCGCACGGCGGTGAGCCTGAACACGTCGCCCTCGCGGCACGGATGCTCGCGTCGATCGGGCTCGAGGAAGGGGACCTTGCCTGCGGGCCGCACGAACCCCTCTCGACCCGAGGAGCGCGGCTCTGGCGCGAGGGAGGCCAACCCCTCACGCGACTGCACAACAACTGTTCGGGGAAGCACGCCGCGATGCTCGCGCGCGCCAAGACCGCCGGCTGGTCCACCCGCGGATACGAAGCCGCCGACCATCCGGTGCAGCGGGGCTGCCTCGGTGAGGTCTCGGCCTGGACCGGCGTCCCGCTCGACGATATGCCCGTCGCGGTCGATGGCTGCGGCGTGGCGGTGATGGCCCTCCCGCTCGACCGGATGGCGCTGGCCTACGCTCGATTCGCCCGCGCGGCGCACGCCGGTGAGGAACTCCCGGCGCGCATCGCGACCGCCATCCGCGCCCATCCCGACCTCCTCGGCGGATGCGACCGGTTCGACACCGTGCTGCTCGAGGAGACCGACGGCGCGGTGATCGCGAAGGTCGGCGCCGAGGGCGTGCACTCGGTCGCGATCCCGTCGCTGGGCCTGGGGCTGGCGGTGAAAGTCGAGGACGGGGCGATCCGCGCGCAGCACGTCGCGGTGATCGTCGCGCTGCAACAACTCGGAGTACTTCCAATAGACTTGCCGCCGCGCCTCTCCGACCTCCTCCTGCGCCCGGTGCGCAACACCCGCGGCGAACACGTCGGCGAGGTGCGCGCGGTAATTTTGCCGGCGGGAGTTCGCCACGCCTCGCGCTGAGGCGATGCCGACTCCGGAGGAGCGCCCCGTTACGATCCCCCTCGATCCGGCGGTCGTCGCCCTCGTCCGTCTCTCGGCGGCCGTCGCCTCGGGCAGCGAGCTGGAGATGCGCGCGCGAGCGGCAGACTGTGTGGCCGCGTCGGTTCCAACACTCTGGGTCGAGGAGGTCCTGTTGCAGTCGTACCTCTTCTGCGGATTCCCCCGCACCCTGAACGCGATGCGCGAGTGGCGGCGCGTCTCGGGGGTCGCCGCGCCGCCGCCGAGCCGCGCTAACGCGAGTGACGCGAGTGACGCGGAGCGCTGGCGCCGCGAAGGGGAGGCGACCTGCGCGACCGTCTATGGCCCGTCGTACGAGAAGCTCCGGCACAACATCGACCGACTGCACCCCGAGCTGGACGAGTGGATGATCGTCGAGGGGTACGGCAAGATCCTCTCGCGGCCGGGGCTCGAGCTGCGCTTGCGGGAGCTCTGCATCGTCGCCGCCTGCATCGCCAGCGCGCAGGAACGTCAACTCCATTCGCACTTGCACGGTGCGCTGAATTCCGGCGCTTCCGCATCGGAGGTGACGGCGACGATCGGCGCGCTTGAAGGGTCGGTGAGCGCCGATGCCCTCCAACGTGCTTACTTGCTGTTCGACCGCGTGAAGGGGAAGGAAGCCGCCGACAGCGGTTGATGTTGCCGTCGCAGTTCCTTTCACCTTCCCCCTTCCCCCTTCCACCTGCCCCTTGTTCATCGACCTCGTCACCGTGCGCGTGACCGCCGGCACCGGCGGCAGCGGCTGCACGTCCTTTCGCCGCGAGAAGTTCACGCCGATGGGCGGACCCGACGGGGGAGAGGGCGGGAAGGGCGGCGACGTCCTCGTCCGCGGGGACGACAACCTCGCCACGCTCCTCGACTTCACCTACCGGGATCAGTGGGAAGCCGAGCGTGGCGAGCACGGGATGGGCTCGAACAAGACGGGACGCTCGGGTGGCGACATCGTGCTGCCGGTGCCGCCCGGCACGATCATCCGAGACAAGGAGACGGGGGAGCGCATCGCCGAGGTGTTGGAGCACGGCGAGGTGATCCGCGTGGCGAAGGGAGGCCGGGGCGGGAAGGGGAACTCCTTCTTCGCGACCGCGACCCATCAAGCGCCGCGCGAGTGGCAGCCCGGCGAGGAGGGGGAGGCCCGCGTCCTCGAGTTCGAACTCAAGCTCATCGCCGACATCGGCCTTGTCGGCCAGCCGAATGCGGGCAAATCCACGCTCCTCAGCGTGATCTCAGCCGCTCGCCCCAAGATCGCCGACTATCCCTTCACGACCCTCGCACCGAATCTCGGTGTCGTGCAGCTCACGGATTCACGCACGTTCGTGGTCGCCGACATCCCCGGAATCATCGAAGGCGCCCACGAGGGGAAGGGGCTCGGGCTCCAGTTCCTGCGCCACATCGAGCGCACGCGCTTGCTCGCGTTCCTGATTCCAATAGACACGATGGACTGGCAGGCCGAGTACGACCAGCTCCGTCGCGAGATCGCGGCGCATTCGGCCGAACTGGCGAAGAAGCCGCACTGCGTTGTGTTCACCAAGCTCGACCTGCTGGGGGAGCACTATGTGCCGGAGATCGTGGCCCCCGACGCGTTTGCTATGTTCTCGATCTCGGCCGCGGGACGGATGGGCCTCGACGAGCTCAAGGCGGGGTGGTGGAGCCGGCTCCTCGAACTGCGGAAGGCCGGCGGGTGAAGGCAGAGGCGGGGCGCGAGAGCGAGCGCCTCACCCCCCGGCGGCGGAGCCGGGAGCGTCTCCCAGAGTGCTTCGGCGAGCTTTCGCACCCACCGGCGGGACTTTGGTACTTGGGGGACCCTTCGCTGCTCGAAGGGGCACCGCTCCGCCACATCGCGATCGTCGGGACGCGCGACTCGTCGTCGTATGGGGAGCGGATGGCCACTCAGATGGCCCGGACCTGCGCGAACGCCGGTCTTGTGGTAGTCAGTGGGCTTGCGAGGGGGGTGGACGCGGCAGCGCACCGCGCAGCCCTCGCGGCGGGGGGCGCCACGATCGCAGTCTTGGGAACAGGGGTGGACGTGCCCTATCCGGTTGGGCATCGAACGCTCCACCGGCAGATCGCCGAACGGGGGCTGGTGCTCTCCGAGTTCGAGCCAGGGACGTTGGCCGGGCCGGGCTGCTTCCCGCGCCGAAACCGACTTCTGGCGGCCCTATGCAAGGTGACCCTGGTGGTCGAAGCGGGGTTCAAATCCGGGGCGATCAACACCGCTGGGCAGGCGCTCGATTTGGGGCGGGATGTGGCGGCGGTCCCAGGCCCGATCGACTCCGAGCGGTCGGCCGGGGCGAACCAGCTCTGCCAGGATGGGGCCTACGTGATCACGTGTGTGGAAGACGTGTTGAGACTGTACAATCTCTCCACACGGAAGGCGGCGGCTCCACCAGGCGGTGACTGTGACAACCCAGAGGGGATCGAGCGCGGTACGCTGGAACCGGTGAGTAATTCAATGTCAGTACGGCAGTACTCGGAGGCGGTACTCGCAACCGAACTCAGTCGGCGAGGCGGATGACTTGGGCGCTCGCTTCGGAGCCCCTGGGCCCGGTGGCCTCGCGCGCTGGAGCCGGATCGGCCGCACTGGGTGGGAGCAGGGAAGGGAGTTGCCCACAACCGAAAACAGGTGCGGAAATGTGGAAATGCGCAGCCCGCTGGCGCACACTCACGGGGCAGCAACGCAGCAGGTGCGGTCTTACAACGAAGCCCGAAACTGGTATGAAGTGAGTTATGAAGCGATGTGTGTAACTGTATGTATTACAGAGAAATGAGAAATCACTTTAAGTCATTCTCACTGCGTAGTTTCTGGTATGGCTGGTGCTCCGCGTGCCCGGTCTCGGCGCTCGCGGACTCTCCGTGCGCTCACCAAGTCGATGTGCCTATCGGCCGTGGAGAACTCAGCTCGTGATCCCGAGCGGACCGGACTCGACAGGGCCTTCGGCTCGCCATTTGTACCTCCACGTCCCCTTCTGCCGGCGGCGCTGCTCCTACTGCGACTTCTCGATTGCCGTCCGGAAATCAGTCCCGACTCGCGCCTTCATTGACGCCATTATGGCTGAATGCGCAACTCGCTCGATCCGACCTGAAGCGCTGGCTCTCGACACCCTGTATCTGGGTGGCGGAACGCCGTCGCAGCTTGGCGGGGCCGGCCTGGCTGAGCTAGTCGGGATCTTTCCACGGACCCCAAGTGTGGAAGGGTTCCCCACATCCGGGACGGAGGTCACGGTCGAGGCCAACCCAGAAGACGTCGACGGTTCCGAGGTCCAAGCCTGGGTCGCGGCCGGGGTCAATCGCGTGTCGCTGGGGGTGCAGTCCTTCAACCCTGCGGTTCTGGACTGGATGCACCGGAGCCACGGGCCGGAAGGGGCTCGGCGGGCAGTCGAGATCCTTCGGAGCGGCGGCGTGGGGAACCTCTCGCTCGACCTCATCTTCGGGGTGCCAGAGGTACTGGGCCGCGACTGGTCGGCCGACTTGGACGCGGCCCTCGCACTCGACCCCGAGCACCTGTCGGTCTACGGCCTGACCGTGGAGCCGCACACGCCGCTGGGACGGTGGACCGCACGGGGGAGCGCCGTCGAGATACCAGAGGACTCGTGGGCCGCCGAGTTTCTCGAGGCCGACCGGCGACTGCAGGCGGCGGGGTATGAGCACTATGAGGTCTCGAACTACGCGAAGCCGGGGTTCAGGTCGCGGCACAACTCATCGTATTGGCAGGGCACCGCTTACCTCGGACTGGGCCCTTCGGCACACGGATTCGACGGGAAGGAACGGCGATGGAGTCTCTCCGCCTACGCAGCTTGGGAAGAGGCTGTCTCGAAGGGGGCTGACCCAATCGAGGGCAGTGAAATGATCGGTCTGGCGGAGCTGCTCGCGGAGTCGGTGTATCTTGGACTCCGAACGGTGGATGGACTCACTATCCGTCAAAATGAAGTTCAGGTGGTTACACCTTGGACCTCCGCGGGCTGGGCCGCGCTCGTGGCAGACAAGCTGCGGCTCACCCCGGTGGGCTGGCTGCGGCTCGATTCCATCGCGGCCACCTTGACTTCGGCCCGAAGTCGTTCGTATTCTTAGACTTATGGCGTCGAGCGAGCTGAACGAACGGGAGCGCCGGGTGCTCGAGGCCGTCGTCCGTTCCTATGTGGAGACGGCAGAACCAGCGGCTTCGCGGACGATCTCTCGCCGCTCGGGTCTTGGCGTCTCCCCCGCCACCATCCGCAACACGATGGCGGACCTGGAAGAGAAGGGTTTCCTCTTCCATCCGCATACGTCCGCCGGCCGGATCCCCACCGACAAGGCGTACCGCGCCTACGTCGATTCGCTCACGCGCGTGGATCCGGTGCCGACGGCCGAGCGCGAGAAGTTGGCGCTGCGGATCGGCGAGGGGGGGTCGGCGATCGAGAACATCCTTCGCCGCGCGGCGCAATCGCTTGGCGTGCTGACTCAGGAACTCGGTCTCGCGCTGGGACCGCGGCTCGACCAGACGATCCTCCTCCGCCTCGAGCTCGTGCGGCTCACGAGCGAGCGACTCATCCTGGTGCTCACCCTTCGCGGCGGCGCGATGCGGACGATCTTCATCGAGATCAAGGGGGAGATCGCCGACCAGGCGATCACCGAAGTGCAGCACGTGCTCAATGAGCGCCTTGCCGGTCTCTCCCTCGCTGAGATCCGGTTGAGCCTCGGCACGCGGCTGCGCGACGCGGCTCCGGTTGGAGGCGTGAATGAACTGCTCAACATCTTCATCCAGGAAGGGGAGCAGCTCTTCGAGGTCGCGGCGATGCCGGACGAGGAGAACATCGTGCTCGGTCAGGCATCGGTGCTCACCGAGAAGCCTGAGTTCGCCACCGGTGAATCGATGAAGCGGCTGATCGCGCTCACCGAGACGCGCTCGCATCTCGCCGCGATCCTCCGCGACCGGGCGTCGACGCCGGGGGTCTCGATCACGATCGGCGACGAACACGGCACGCAACTGCTGGGTGGGCTGACCCTCGTCACGGCGGAGTATCGCGCGGGGAGTCTCACCGGGGTGATCGGAGTGATCGGACCGACGCGGATGCCGTATGAGAAGGTGATCGCCCTCGTCTCACACACGTCGTCGCTGGTGACCGACCTGCTGGCGTAGGGCCGTGGCACCGCGCTTGCCTCATCTGATCTAGTTTCCATCGCGTCCCGGCCACGGCGGCAGGGTCGCGTCACCTTGGCCTTCAGGTATGGCGGACTTCTACATAACGCTCGGTGTCGGACGGACAGCCTCCGACGACGAGATCAAGCAGGCGTATCGTAAACTCGCGATGCAGTTCCATCCCGACCGCAACGGTGGGTCGAAAGAGGCCGAAGAGCGGTTCAAGGAGATCACCGAGGCGTACGATGTGCTCCGGGATCCGCAGAAGCGGGCTGCCTTCGACCGCTACGGCGAGGCGGGGCTGCGTGGCGGCGGTGGGGCGGGGGGATTCCACCACGTGGACCTCTCCGAGGCGCTCAACATCTTCATGCGCGACTTCGGACTCGGCGATCTCTTCGCCGGCGCCGGAGGAGGGGGTCGCGGCCAATCCGCTCCGCGCTCCGGCGCCGATGTGAAAGTCGACCTCGACCTCGGGATGCTCGAGGTCGCGACCGGCGTGACGAAGCAGGTGAAGCTCAAGCTCCTCGATCCCTGCGAACGGTGCGCCGGCGTTGGCGCCGAGCCGGGGACGAAGACCCAGCGATGCGCGACCTGCGCGGGGCAGGGCGAGGTGCGGCGCGCACAGCAGAGCTTCTTCGGCCAGTTCGTGAGCGTCGCGCCCTGCCCGACTTGTCGCGGTGAGGGGACGATGATCGCGAGCCCCTGCAAGTCCTGCCGCGGCGAGGGCCGCCAGCGTGGCGACCACACCCTCGATATCAAGGTCCCAGCCGGCGTGGCGACGGGTCAGTACATGCATATGCGTGGCGTCGGGAATGCCGGCGTGCGCGGTGGGCCGCGCGGTGACGTGATCGTCGTCTTCGAGGTGCTCGATGACGAGCGATTCGAGCGTGACGGGGAGGATCTCTACTGCGAGGTGCTCGTCACCTTCCCGCAGGTGGTGCTCGGCGCCGATGTCGATGTGCCCGGAGTGACGGGCCCGCTCTCGCTGCGTGTCCCGGCAGGTACGCAGAGCGGGCAGGTCTTCACGATCCGCGGGCGCGGTCTCCCGCGGGTGAACGCCAGCGGCGTCGGCGACCTGCACGTGCGCGTCCAGGTCTGGACGCCCCAACGCGTCGACAAGCAGGAGACGAAACTCCTCGAGCAGTTGAAGGATGTCGCGGCGAAGCCACCGGAGCAGCGCGAGAAGGGGTTCTGGTCGAAGATGAAAGACGCGCTCTCCGGTTGACGGGATGTGGACCCGCGTCGCCATCACTCCGTCGACTGACCACCGCGCTCCGGCCCTGTCGGCAGCGATGTTCGCGGCCGGAGCGGAAGGCCTGCAGGAGTTGGAGCGATCGCTGATCACGCATCTGCCTCCCGCGTGTGATGCGCGTGCATTCGTCGAATCGCTCCGCCGCGTCGATCCCGCCCTTCACGCAGACGTCGCGCCGATCGAGGACATCGACTGGTCAGTGCGTTGGCGTGACCGCCTCACCTCGCACCGCCTCGGTCCGCTGATCGTCTCGCCGCCTTGGCTCGCGGAGGGTCTCGACCCAGCGACCACGGTGGTGATCGAGCCGGCGATGGCATTCGGCACCGGCGATCATCCGACCACTCGCGGCGTGGTGCGACTGATGGCCGAGGTGATCCGGGGTGGCGAGACCGTGGCGGACCTCGGGGCAGGGAGTGCGGTGCTCTCGATCGCTGCGGTGAAGCTCGGCGCCGGCCGCGTGTTCGCGATCGAGTTCGACCACGACTCGATCGGCAACGCCGAGGAGAATGTCGAGCGGAATGGCGCGAGTGACCGGATCGCCGTGCTCGAAGGGGATGCCGCGCTCCTGTTGCCCCTTGTCGCTCCAGTCGGCATCATCTTCGCGAACATCATCTCGTCGGTCCTCCTCGAACTGCTGCCGGCGATGGCGGCCGCGCTTGGCCCCGGGGGACGGGCGATCCTGAGCGGGATCCTCACCGAGGAGCGGGAGCGGATGCTCGAAGCCTTGCAGGTCGCCGGCTGGCGGGTGGAAGGGGAGGACGTCGAGGACCCGTGGTGGTCGGTGCGACTCGCACGATGAGCCTGCCGACCTTCGTCACTGACGATCCCTTCGACGCGCCCGGCACCGTCACGCTCGGCGAGGACGCGGCGCACCATATGCGCGTGCGTCGCTTGGAGACGGGCGTGCGGATCGGCTTGGTGGATGGGGCTGGCTCTCGTGGTGAGGGGGTCCTCACGCAACTCGCGAAGCGACACGCGATCGTGAGCATCGAGTCGGCCGAGCACGTGGCGCCGGCGGCAGCGATCCACCTGCTGCTGCCGGTCGCCGACAAGGACCGGATGCTCTGGCTCGCCGAGAAGGTGACGGAGCTCGAACTCGCGAGTTGGCGCCCGGTCAACTTCAGGCGCTCGAAGAATGTGAATCCGCGCGGGGAGGGCATCACGTTCCAGCAGCGGGTGCGTTCGCGGATGGGGGGCGCACTGGAACAGAGTCGCGGGGCGTGGCTTCCGGTGGTCTTTCCCGAGGCGACGGTCGAGCACGCGCTCGCGGCGCGAGCCGACGGCGCCCATCTCCTGCTCGAGCAGGGCGGACGTCCGCTCATCGACGCGCTGACGCCATTGCTTGCGGCGGCGCACGCCGATCGTTCCGCACCACCGGCGATCACGCTCGCGGTGGGGCCCGAGGGCGGCATCGAAGCGTCAGAGCGTCACGCTTTCGAGCGGGCCGGTTTCGTGATCGTCTCGCTCGGCCGGAACATCCTGCGATTCGAGACTGCGGCGCTCGCAGCCGTCGCGGCGGCACGCGCCGCGTTGGAGAAGGGAGGTGCGGTGAGTCCCCGACAATCCACCGGTGAGGAGGCGCTGTGAGCGACTGTCTCTTTTGCAAGATCGTGCGCGGCGAGATCCCCTCGGCGAAGGTGGCCGAGACGGCCGACTGCCTCGCGTTCCGCGATATCGGACCGAAAGCGCCGGTGCACGTGCTCGTGATCCCCAAGGAGCACTTCGACTCGCTCGAGACGATCCCCGACGCGGCGCGCGTGGTCGGTGCGATGGCGGCGCTGGCGCAGCAAGTGGCGCGCGACGAAGGGATCGCGACGACGGGATACCGCACGGTGATGAACACGGGACGCGACGGAGGTCAGACCGTCGGCCACGTTCATTTGCACCTGCTGGGTGGACGGCCGCTCAAGTGGCCGCCGGGGTGAGCCGCTCAGCGCACAGCCCGCGGATCACCGCACTTCGGCGGTGCAGTGGGCGCAGCGCGTCGCCTTGAGCGGGATGACGGAGATGCAGAGGGGGCACTCCTTGGTGGGTGCCGGCTCGGCGGGAGCAGGTGCCTGCCTCATCGTGTTCACCGTCTTGATCACGAGGAAGATGCAGAGGGCGACGATGGTGAAGTCGATCATCGCGTTGAGGAACGCCCCATAGGCGATCACGGCCGCACCGGCCTGCTTCGCCTGGGCGAGCGAGGCCAGACCGGCCGTCTTGGCCGGGTCGAGGCTGATGAAGAGATCCTGGAAGTTGACATCACCGAGGACCTTGCCGACCGGGGGCATCAGGATGTCGGCGACCAGGGAACTGACGATCTTCCCGAAGCCGGCGCCGATCACGACGCCGATGGCGAGGTCGACGACGCTGCCCCGCATCGCGAATTCCCTGAATTCCTTGATCACTGCCATGGCCAGCTCCGGTCGAGGTGGTAGTGCGTTCCGGCGTACCCGGTCGGTTGCCTATCCCCGCGTATTACGGTAACTTACCCGGCTCTACCAACCGTTCCCTAGCCGGCGCGCAAACGCCACGAAGGGGGGAAGACCAGTTTGTCAGAAGTCATCATCCATGAAGATGAGAACTTCGAGCGTGCGCTGAAGCGCTTCAAGAAGAAGTGCGAGAAGGCCGGGATCCTGTCGGACCTTCGAAAGCATCGGCATTACGAGAAGCCGAGCGAAAAGCGCAAGCGGAAGCTCAATGCGGCCCAGCGTAAGAACAAGCGGACCCGCACCCACTGATGTCGGCCCTCGCAACACGGCTGCTCGCGGAGCTGACGAAGGCCCGCAAGGCACAGGCGAAGGACCAAGTCCTGTTGCTCGGCACCGTGCTGTCGGAGGTCAAGAACCGCGAGATCGAGGCGAGGCGCGCGCTCACCGACGAAGACGTCGTCGAGGTGTTCCGCAAGGCGATCAAGCGACGGAAGGAATCGGTTGAGCTGTACGAGAAGGCGGGGCGAGCCGAGCTCGCTGCCGCCGAGCGGCGGGAGGCCGAGGTGCTCGAGACCTGGCTCCCAGCCGCACCCTCGGATGACGAGGTCCGCACGGCGGTCCGCGAGGCCATCGCCGGCGGCGCCAAGGCGATCGGCGCGGTGATGGGGAAGGTGATGCCGCGCTTCAAGGGTCGTCTCGACGGCAGCGTCATCAATCGCATCGCGCGCGAGGAACTCGGGCCACCGGCGTGACCTTCCAGGCGCACGCCCTCGACGTCCTCGAGTTCGCGCGGCTGCTCGATCACGTCGCCGGGCACGCTGCCACGAATCCGGGCGCCGCGCACATCCGTGCGCTGCGCCCGATGCGCGTCGGCGGGACGCGGCCAGAGCGTGACGACGCGCTCGAGACGCTCCGCGCCGAGCACTCCCGCGTCGCGGCGATGCGCGCCCTCGTCGTGGGTGAAGCGGGGTGGCGCCCGGAACCGATCCCCGAGCTCGGCGACGCCTTCGCGCGGCTCAAGGTCGCCGGCACTTCGTGGACGGCGCGCGAACTGCGCGGCGGCGCGGTGCTGCTCACGTCGTCGCGACGCACCCGACTCGCCCTGCGCGACGAGTCGCGCCATCCCAGTGAACGGGCGCCGCTGGCCCAGTTCGCCGATCGACTGGTCGCGCTGCCGGCGATCGAGTCGCGGCTGGAGGGCGTGTTCACCGACGAGGACACGCTGCGCGACGATGCCTCGCCGGCGCTCCGCAAGATCCGTCGGGAACTCCGCGGGGCAGAAGGGGAACTCGTGCGCCTCCTCGAACGGCTGATGGCGAAACTCGACGACCACCACCGCGTGGATGATGCGTCGGTCACGCTCCGCAATGGTCGCTACGTGATCCCGGTGCGGCGGGAGGGGCGCGTCTCGCTCGGCGGCATCGTGCACGACAGCTCGCAGTCGGGGCTGACGCTGTTCGTGGAGCCGCCCGCCGCGGTCGAAGCAGGGAATCGGATCCGCGAACTCGAGAGCGAGGAGAAGGAGGAGTGCGAGCGGATCCTGCTCGAACTCACCGAACTGTTGCGGCCCGAGCGGGAACCGATAGTGGAAGCGTTCGACGCGCTGGTGGCGCTCGATTCGCTCTACGGACGCGCCCGGTACGGAGTTGCCGCGCAGTGCGCCGATCTCGAACTCGCGGCAGCGCGGGACGGGTTCTCGGTGCGCACGGGCCGGCATCCGCTCCTCCTCGCGCAGGGCGGTAAGGTCGTGCCGTTCGATCTCGCGATGGAAGTGACCGAGCGGACACTGCTCGTCTCGGGACCCAACACTGGCGGCAAGACGGTGCTTCTCAAGGCACTCGCGCTCTGCGCGTTGATGGTGCAGAGCGGGATCCCCGCGCCGGTCGGTCCCGAGAGCACGCTCCCCTGTTTCGATGACGTCTTCGCCGACATCGGCGACGAGCAGAGTCTGCAGGCCTCACTCTCGACGTTCAGCGCGCACTTGAAACGCCTCACCGAGATCATCGAGCAGGCCTCGGCCGATGCGCTCGTGCTGGTGGATGAACTCGGCTCCGGCACCGATCCGCTCGAAGGGGCGGCGTTGGGCGGGGCGATCCTCGAGGAACTCACGCGTCGCGGCACGACCACGATCGCGACGACGCATCTCGGCGCGCTGAAGGAGTTGGCCGGCGAAGTGCCGGGCGTCGTGAACGCCTCGCTGCAGTTCGACGCTGAGCGGCTCGCGCCGACGTATCGGCTGATCAAGGGGATCCCGGGCCGTTCGTATGGCCTTGCGATCGCGCAACGTCTGAAGATGCCGGCGGCAGTGCTCAAGCGGGCCGAGGAGCGCGTGCCACAGATCGAGCGCGACCTGGCGGCGTTGCTCGCCGATGTGGAGCGGCGCGCGGCGACACTCGGTGCGCGCGAGGCGGAGGTCACCGCGCAGAGCGAGGATCAGGAGCGTCGCGGGGCGGACCTCGCCGACCGCGAGCAGAGCGTGAAGACCCGCGAGCGCGATGTCGAACGCGAATCGCGGCGCGGGGCAAGGAGGCATCTTCTCGACGCGCGCCGCGAGGTGGAGCGCACGATTCAGGAACTGCGCTCTGGCGGCGCCGCCGCGATCGAGGCCACCGCGGCCGAAGCGCGCCGTGCGCTCGAAGCCGCAGCAGCGCGCGAACAGGCGGCGCTCGAGACCCTTGAGGGCGGAGATTCCCGCGAGTCGGTTCGCGATGGGGCGCAGGGGGCCGAACGTGAAGGGGCGATCACCGTCGGTGACGCCGTCGCCGTCGGTACGCTGGACGGGAAGGTGGGCCAAGTCCTTGAGCGCCGCGGCGACGACGCCGTCGTGGTGATCGGCGTGATGAAGCTCACCGTGCCGCTCGCGACGCTACGGCGGCTCTCGCCACGCGACCTGCGGGAGGAACGCACGCCGGTCGCGATCGTCGATTCCCCGGATCTCGAGGTGCGGACCGAGGTGGACGTGCGCGGGCTCCGCGTGCACGAGGTGGACGACGCGGTGGTGCAGGCGCTCGATGCAGCGCTCCGCGCGGACCTCGCGTCGCTCGTGATCATCCACGGGAAAGGGACCGGTGCGCTGCGCGAGCGGGTGACGCAACTCCTCAAGCGTGACGGCCGGGTGAAGCAGTTCCGGCTCGGCGCGTGGAACGAGGGAGGCGCCGGCGTGACGGTGGCGGAGTTCTCGTGATCCCCGACGACGTGGTCGAGCAGGTCTCGCAGCAGGCCGACATTGTCGCCATCATCGGCGAGCACGTGCGGTTGAAGAAGGTCGGCTCGGTGTGGCGCGGACCCTGTCCCTTCCATCAGGGAACCAACGCGAACTTCTCGGTGCAGCCGCGCGGCGGCTACACCTGCTTCGTGTGCGGCGAGAAGGGGTCCGTGTTCACCTTCGTGCAAAAGCGGCTCGGGATGTCCTTTGCCGAGGCCGTGAAGTACGTGGGAGCGAAGGCGGGGATCGAGGTGCAGGAGATCGAGCGCAAGCGCGAAGGCCCGGACCCGCGCGAACCGCTGTGGGAGTTGCAGGCGACGGTCTCCGAGTACTTCCAGCGGATGCTCTGGGATTCGCCCGGAGGAGCGGCGGCACGCGAGTATCTCACGAGCCGCGAGGTCAGCCGTGTGCTCGCCGAACGGTTCGTGCTGGGCTACGCGCCAAAGGAGGTAGGGGCACTCCGCGCGCACCTCGTCGGGCTCGGGTACACCGACGAGCGGCTGCTCGAGGCTGGTCTGCTCGTGCGACGCGACTCGCAGGAGGAACTCCGCCCTCGTTTTCGCGACCGGCTCATCTTCCCGATCCTCGACGCGAGCGGGCACACGGTTGGATTCGGCGGCCGTCTGCTCGGGCCAGGCGAGCCGAAGTACCTCAACTCCGCCGAGTCGGAGATCTTCTCGAAGGGCCGACTGCTCTTCAACCTCGGCCAAGCGCGCCACGCCATCCGCAAGGAGGACCGCGTCGTGCTCGTCGAGGGCTACTTCGATTGCCTCCGGTTGATCGGCGCAGGGGTCGAGTGCGTCGTGGCCCCGATGGGGACGGCCCTCACCGAGGGGCAGGCGGACCTCATCGGCAAGTACTCGAAGCACGTCTTCCTGCTGTACGACGCCGACGGTCCGGGACAGAAGGCGACCTTCCGCGCCGCCGACGTGATGCTCGCGAAAGGACTCGAGGTGCGCGTCGTGACGCTTCCGGAGGGTGAGGATCCCGACACCTTCGCCCGGCGTCACGGGCGCGAGGCGGTCGATCGCCTTCTCGACGGGGCGATGGATGTCTTCGACCGAAAGGTGCAACTCCTCGAGCGCGCGGGATGGTTCGCCGACCTGCAGCACAAGCGTCGCGCGCTCGACCGGCTCTTGCCGACGATCCGCGCGGCGACGGACCCGGTGACTCGCGACCTCTATCTCGCGCGGGCGGCGGCGGCGGCGGGGATCGCTCGGGAGGTCCTGCTCACCGAGTTGCACGCGGTGCGTCGTGGTTCGGGGAGTCGCGCGGCACGCCAGTCAGGGGCGCGCGAGGATCGGGGCGATCAGCCGGCCGCGCCATCACCGGAGAGCGTGGGGCCGTACAAGCCGACAGTCGGGCAGGGTCTCGCCGAGCAGACACTTCTGCGGGTGATGCTCACGCAGCCGGTCTTCCGCGACTTGGTGATCGAGGAACTCGGGAAGCTGGCCGACGACGAACTGCCAGCGAGTGCAGGCGCCGCAGGAGAGGCATTCGAAGAGGAGGCGAGTCCACTATTCGACCCCGTCTACCGGTCGCTCTATGAGGCGCTCGTCGATCTCGGGCCCGACGCCGGAGCCGAAGCGCTCGCCGAGCGGCTGGATCCCACCGCGGTCCGTGTCTATGAAGACCTGCGCGCCGACCGAGAGGCGGTGGTCGACGCGAAGAAGAGCATTGCCGACGCCGTGCGGCAGCTCCGCGGCCGGGCGGTGGACGTGCGGATCGACTCGCTCCAATCCCTCCTCGGCCTCGCCGACGCGAGCGAGAAGGACGCGATCACGGTGGCCCTGAAACGCCTCACCGACGAGAAGCGCGCCCTCGGCGTCCAGCACTGGGGTAGTGTGCGACGACGATGACACGCGCGGCGGGAGGGGTAGAGGTTCTCCCCGCACCGTCCCACCTTTCTCCTTCCCCCTTCCACCTTCCTCCTCGGGATCATGTCCGACATCCAGTCCCTGCTCGCCCTCCAGCACGACGACCTCGTGATCCACGGCCTCGAGTCCCGACTGTCGGCGTTCGAGCCGCGCATCCGCGAACTCGATACCCGACGTCAGCGGATCGTGGACACGCTCGCACGGCACTCGTCGCTCGTCGAGGCGGAAGAGAAGAAACAGGCCTTTCTCCGCGACAAGATCCAGGAGCATCGCCTGCTGATCGACCACAATCAGGCGCAGCTGGACGCGGTGAAGACGATGCGGCAGGCGACGGCCGCCGCGTCGCAGATGGAGCAGGCGAAGAAGATCGTCGCCGGCGAGGAGAGCGATCTGCTCGCGTTGAACCGCCGGCTCGAAGAACTCCGCGGCATGATGAACGCCGCGAAGACCGAGCTCGCCTCCTGTGAGGCGGAGCAGGCGACTGCCCGGGCCGAGGTCGCGAGCGAGCGCGCGGGGATCGACGAGGAACTCGGGGCAGCGCAGGCGAAGCGCCAGGCCAGTGCGGCCGAGGTCCCGGCCGCGCTGCGCGCGCGGTACGACCGGATCCGCAACAAGAAGCGCGTGCAGGTCGTGGTCGCGCTCAACTCGCTCGCTTGCGGCGCCTGCGATACCGCGATCCCGATGCAGCGTCGGCACGCGATGATGTCGGGCACCCAGATCGAGCTCTGCGAGGTGTGCGGCGTCCTGATGTATCACGCGGTGTGAGCCGCGCGCGGCCGGCGGCGCGCTGGCTGAGCGCCGCTCCTCCTCCGGTTGGCGTGGCCGAGTCCCTCGCGGCGGCGCTCACACCTGACGGCACGCGCGCGGGCCAGTCGGCGGTGCCACTGGCGATCTGCCGACTCCTCGCCGCCCGCGGCTACCACTCCATCGACGCGGCCAAGCGATTCCTGCGTCCGGCGCTCGATCAGGTCGAGTCACCCGAAGTGTTAGCCGACCTCGGCCGGGCGGCGGACCGGATCACGACGGCGGTGCGGGACCGGGAGACGATCCTCGTGCACGGCGACTACGACGTGGACGGCATCTGTTCGACGACGCTCATCACTCGCGCGTTGCGCGCGCTCGGCGCCGTCGTCGTGCCATTCATCCCCGATCGCGTGCGTGACGGCTACGACTTGGGGCCGGCCGGCGTCGCGGCGGCGACGGCCGCAGGAGCGCGAGTGGTCGTGACCTGCGATTGTGGCACCACGGCGCACCCCGCCGCCGATGCGCTGAAGGCATCTGGTATCGACCTCATCATCACCGACCATCACCTCCCGTCGGGGCCGCTGCCGGTCGCCTTCGCGGTGATCAACCCGAGGCGCCCCGACTGCCCTTCGCGCGACAAGGACCTCGCGGCAGTCGGCGTCGCGTACAAACTGGCGCTCGCTGTTTCGGCGCGACTCGGCGGTGATGCCGGTCTCGTGCACGCGATGCTGGATCTGGTCGCGCTCGCCACGGTCGCGGATGTCGCGCCGCTGCGCGGCGAGAATAGGGTCTTCGTACGGCTCGGGCTCAAGCAGCTCAGCGAGACCAAGAACCACGGACTTCGGGCCCTGATCCGGGCCGCGCGCCTCGACGGAAAGCCCCTGACTGCGGGGCGCATCGGGTTCACGCTCGCGCCGCGTCTCAATGCGTTGGGGCGTCTCAAGCAGGCGATCCGTGGAGTGGAGTTGCTGCTGGCTGAGGACGAGGCGACGGCGAACCGGATCGCGCGAGAGTGCGAGGAGTTGAATGAGGTGAGGCAGGGGATGGACCGGAGGATCCTCGAAGAGGTCGGCGCGCGGATCGACCTGATCGATCTCGACCGCACCTGGGGACTCGTTCTCGATTCAATGACTTGGCATCCCGGCGTCATCGGCATCGTCGCCTCACGTGTGGTCGAGCGGACGAATCGTCCGACGATGCTGATCGCGGTGCAGGATGGTGTGGGCAAGGGGTCGGGACGTTCGATCGGCGCGTTCGACCTGCACGCTGCGCTGACGAAGTGCGCCGACCTGCTGACCAAGTATGGCGGGCATCGCGCTGCCGCCGGATTGACGATCGACGCGGCGCGGATCCCCGAGTTCGCCGAACGGTTCAACGCGGTCGCGCACGAGATGCTCTCGCCCGAGCAACTCGTCCGGGAGCTCCGCACCGACTTGGAACTTCCACTCGACGAGGCTGATGAGGAGATGGAGCGGTCGCTGCGGCACCTTGAGCCGTTCGGCGTCGGGAATCCGGGGCCGGTATTCGTCGCGCGGGAGGTGCGGATCGCGGCATCGCCGCGCAAGATCGGCACCGACGGGATCAAGGTCGCACTCGAGACGCGCCGCGGTCCGATGGAGTGCGTTGGCTGGGGACTCGCGTCGCGTTCCGGTGAGGTGCAGGCCGGTCAGTTGCTCGACATCGCCTATCGCCTGGAGATGAACGAGTACCAGGGTCGTCGCACGCTACAGGCCGACCTTCGGGACTTCCGAGCGGCGGGCTCCGGTGGCTGAACTGCGAATCGTCGCCGGGGAATGGCGCGGGCGGCGCATCAAGGTGCCGTCGGGAGGCGTGCGACCGACCGCCGACCGGGTGCGCGAGGCGTGGATGAGCATCGTGCGACCGGAGATCGACGGCGCGCGCGTGCTCGACCTCTGCGCCGGGACGGGCGCCCTCGGTCTCGAGGCGCTCTCCCGTGGCGCCGCGCACTGCGACTTCGTCGAGCAGGACGCCGCCGTGCTCAAGGTGCTGAAGGAGAACATCGCGGCATTGGGCGCCGAAGGCCGCGCGACGATCCATAAGGTGGAAGCGATGGCCTTTCTGGAAGGTGCAGGGCCTTTCACCTTCCACGTTCCACCTTCCACCTTCGGATTGTCGTTCGCCGACCCTCCCTATCACGAGGGGTTGTCTGAGAAGCTCGCCGCCCGCTGGCTCCGCGCCCCCTTCGCGACGATCTTTGGGGTCGAGCACGAAGCGACGACGACCCTCCCCCGTGCTGGGGAAGGACAGCAGGCGGACCGGCGCGCGTACGGCGATACCGCGATCACCATCTACCGCAGCAGGGACTGAAGATGCCCAAGGTGGCGTTGTACGCCGGGAGCTTCGATCCGATCACGAATGGCCACACCGACCTGATCCGTCGCTCCCTCCAGTTCGTCGATCGGCTGGTCGTGGGGGTCGCGATCAACGTGTCGAAGCAGCCGCTCTTCGACACCGAGGAGCGGATGCGGCTCATCAAGGCCGCGCTCGACGACGACTCGCGGGTCGAGGTCCGATCCTTCAGCGGCCTGATGGTGGAGTTCGCCAAGCAGGCGGGGACGAAGGTCGTGCTCCGTGGACTCCGGGCGGTGGCCGACTTCGAGTACGAGTACCAGATGGCGCTGATGAATCGTCACCTCGCCCCTGAGATCGAGACGATGTTCATGGTGCCTTCACTCCAGGTGAGCTACGTGAGCTCCTCCCTGGTCCGCGAAGTCGCCCGGTTCGGGGGGGACATCGAGAAGCTCGTGCATCCCGCGGTCGCGGCGGCGTTGCGCGCCAAGTACCAGTCGCCATCTTTCACCGCGAACCCCGGCCCGAGCTGAGTATGAGCCTGCAGGTCACGAAACAGGGCGAAGTCGTCGTCATCGAGGTCGACGGTCAATTGATCGTCGGCAACCGGCAGGAACTGAAGCAACGGGTGCTCGATGAGGCCGAAGGAGGCGCGCGAAAGATCCTGGTGGACTTCGCGAAGGCCGGCTACATCGACAGCTCGGGACTCGGCGTGCTGGTCTCGCTCGCGAAGCGGATGCGCGAGCTCGGCGGCGACCTCCGCCTCGCGAATCTCAACGACGACCTCCAGACGCTCTTCGAACTCACCAAACTGGACTCGCTGTTCCAGATCGCTGACACCCGCGAGCGCGCACTCGAGAGTTTCTAGGTGCCGTCGAACGTCGCGCTGGACATCCGCATCCCGAGCGATGTCCAGCAGATCGAGGATATCGTCGCGCAGGTCGTCCGTCGCTGTCGGGCCTGCCACTTCGCCGGGCGCCAGCTCTCGCTGAACGTCCCGGTCGCGCTCACCGAAGCCCTCTCCAACGCGATCCTCCGGGGCAACGGCGATCTCGCCGGCCGGAGCATCCGGGTGCGGGCCGACGTGGACGAGCGGCGGGTGGTGATGGAAGTGGAGGACGAGGGGATCGGGTTCGACCTCGAGGCCTGCACCGAGGATCCGACGACGCCAGAGAACCTCGAGCGCGAGGATGGGCGTGGGCTCTTCCTGATGCGGTCGCTGATGGACCGCGTCGAGCGATTCAAGGGGGAAGGGAACGTGGTGCGCCTCACGCTGATCCGCCGCTGAGAGAAGACCGGATGAGCGACTTGGTGCGCGTCCTCGAGGCCTTCAGCGAAGGGTACGGCGCCGGCGCCGTGCTCTGGGTGGAGGAAGAGGGGAGCGCGTCGCTCGACGTCGCGGCGACTTCCGGCGGCGACGTCACGCCGCCGGACCGGACGCAGTTGGGTGGGACGCCGTCTCGTCCCGTCTCCCGCGACACGGCCCTCGGCAGGCAGCTCGTGGTGCGTGTGCCCGGTCGCGCCAAGGCGTGGCTCGGTGTCGGCCCGGTCGCCGACGATGACGCCGACCCGGCGCGATGGCTGCGCGTGCTCGTCCCCGCGCTGTCGCAGATGCTGCAGAGTCGGTGGGAAGCGAGCAGCGCCGCCGACGAACTCGCCGAGCGATACGAGGAGATCAATCTCCTGTACTCGATCAGCGAGATCCTCGGCCGCACCGTGACGCTGGAAGAGGCGGCGCGGACGATCCTGATGGAGGTGACCGAGACGGTCGGTGCGGACTTCGGCGCGCTGCACGTGTTCGACGCCGGCTCGGGGCTGCTGCGGCCGGTGACCTCGCTGCGCGTGCCGGGTGCGCCGCCCGCGCCGAACATCCCGCACGATGATCCGGTGAGCGTGACGGCGCGCGTCTTTCGCACCCGGCACGCCCTGTTGGTGAATGCCGGTGTCCTCGAGAGCGACCTTGAGGCACCCTTCCGCTCAGGAGCGATGCTCTCGGTGCCGATCGTGTGGACCACGCCCGATGGGGGGATCCCCCTCGGCGTGGTCTGCCTCTCCGGACGTCGTCACGGCGCGTCGTTCAGCGCGGGGGACGAGAAGCTCGTTGCCGCGGTCGGCTCGCAGATCGGCACGGCGATCCAGAACGCGCGACTCGTGCGCGCTTCGATCGAACAGGAGCGACTTGCCTCCGAAATGCGGCTCGCGCACGACCTGCAGATGAAGTTCCTGCCCTCGGCGCAGATCGTGGCGCCTGAGGCGATGTGCGCGGCGCGGGTCGAAGCGGCGGAGGGGGTCGGCGGCGACTTCTATCATCTCTTTCGCCTTGGCGGCGGACGCACCGGCGTGTTGGTCGGCGACGTCTCGAGCCACGGCTACCGCGCGGCGCTGATCATGGCGCTCGTGATGAGCGCGGCGAACATCCACGCGCAGACCACCGCCGACCCGGCGGAGATGGTGCAGGCGCTCCTCTCCTCCCTCGAAGAGGAACTGCGGGAGACCGAGATGTTCCTCTCCCTCTGCTATCTGGTGGTCGACGGCGCCGCCGGAACGCTGCGGTGGACGAACACTGGGCATCCGCACGCCTTCGTGATCACGGGGGCAGGGGAGGTGGTGCGACTCGAGGCGACCGACCCCCCATTCGGCCTTGGGCCCGAGGGATTGCACGCCGCGTCCCGTCCTTGGGCGCGCGACTCCGACTTACTCGTGGTCTTCACCGACGGAGTGAGCGACGCGCGCGATGCGCAGGGCACCGCGCTCGGCGAGAAGCGAGTCCTCGACGTGCTCCGCGCGCGGCGCCGCGAAGTGCCCTCGCGGATCGTCGACGGCGTCTTCGCCCTCGTCGAAGGGCATATGGGACGCGTTCCGGCGCACGACGACCAGGCCGTGGTCGTGCTGCGCAGCGCCTGAGTCAGGACGAGGGACGGATGGAACTCCCTCGTCCGAAGAAACGTCTCGGTCAGCACTTTCTCTCTGATCCGCGGATCCTCGGTCGGATCGCCGACGCCGTTGGCGCCACGCCCCAGGACACCGTGATCGAGATCGGCCCGGGGCGTGGCTCGCTCACCGAGGCGCTTCTCGCGCGGGCGGGGCGGGTGATCGCGATCGAGCTCGACCGGGAACTCGCGCCGATGTTGGCGAGCCGCTGGGTTGATGACCCGCGTTTGACCGTTGTCGAGGGCGACGTGCTCGAGCAGGACTTGGGTGCGCTTGCTGGCGGTCCGTTTCTCCTCGCCGGGAACGTCCCTTACAACATCACGACGCCGATCCTCTTCCACGCGCTACGACGTCCGCGCCCCGAACGCGCCGTGTATCTGGTGCAGCGCGAGGTGGCGGAGCGGATCGCGGCGGCGCCGGGCTCCGAGGCGTACGGCGCGCTCTCGGTCAACGTGCAGGCGGTCGCGCGAGCGGAACTCCTCTTCGGCGTCCCGGCGCGCGCGTTCAAGCCGCCGCCGAAGGTGGAGTCGGCGGTGATACGCATCTCGCCTCGATCCGATCCAGTCATTCGTGCCGAAGAAGAGGGGCCATTCCGCGTGCTGGTGCAGGGCGCCTTCGGTCTGCGGCGCAAGCAGATGAAGCGGGTGGTGCGCACGCTGTGGTCCCTTTCATCCGACGAGGCGGACGTCGTGCTGGCGCGAGCGGGGATCGATCCGATGGCGCGGCCGGAGGTGCTCTCGCCGGCCGAGTTCGCGGGGCTGCTCAGGGCGCGAGCGGGATAGCCCCTCTGTCGTGGGTGGCGGACCTGTGATCCGTTGCCTATCGTCCTTGCACGTCGGACAGGGCGTGCGCTCGGCGAGCGCACCGGGGCCACAGTTGAGGAGAGGACGATGAACGTCAGGTGGATTGGTGCACTGAGTTTCATCGGGCTCGCGAGCTGCCAGGACGGAGCCACTTCAACGCTTCCGACGGCCCTCGATCGCTCGCCGGCGCCGACCGCCATCTCACAGGGTGGGCCA
>JANPCH010000066.1:0-3156 GCA_031430835.1 Gemmatimonadaceae bacterium | reverse complement strand
CTCTACGCGAGTCTCAAGTTCTTCATCTACACGATGCTCGGATCGCTGCTGATGCTGGTGGCGATCATCTGGCTCGGCGTCAAGACGGGGGGCGGCGACGTGCCGAACTTCGCCTACGACGCGGTGCTCATCTACGCCCGGACGGTGCCGCTCGGGCCGAGCATCTGGCTCTTCGCGGCCTTCGCGGTCGCGTTCGCGGTGAAGGTCCCGATGTTCCCCTTCCACACTTGGCTCCCCGACGCACACGTCGAGGCGCCGACCGCCGGCTCGGTGATCCTGGCGGCGATCATGCTGAAGATGGGGACCTTCGGATTCATCCGGTTCGCAGTGCCGATGTTCCCAGAAGCGGCGATGTATCCGGCGGTGCGCACTGTCGTGCTCGTGCTCGCGGTGACGGGGATCGTGTACGGCTCGCTCGTCGCGCTGGTGCAGCCCGATTTCAAGAAGCTCGTTGCCTACTCCTCAGTGAGCCACTTGGGTTTCGTGATGCTTGGGATCTTCGCGCTCACTGTCGAATCGATGCAGGGCGCGCTGATCGTCACGATCAGCCACGGGATCTCGACCGGCGCACTCTTCCTGCTGATCGGGATGATCTACGAGCGTCGGCACACGCGGCAGCTCGCCGACTTCGGCGGGATCGCGAAGGTGATGCCGATCTTCTCGGTCTTCCTGACGATCGTCGCGCTCAGTTCGATCGGCGTGCCGGGCACCAATGGGTTCGTCGGAGAGTTCCTCGTGCTGGTCGGGTCCTTCCGCACGCAACCGATCTACACGGTGATCGCGGCAACGAGCGTGATCTTCGCGGCGGCCTACCTCCTCTGGGCGGTGCAGCGGATCATCTACAATCCGCTCGTGAAGCCCGAGAATGAGGCGTTGAGAGGAATGGACCTCAACTGGCGTGAGATCGGGCTCCTGACGCCCCTCGTGATCGGCATCCTCTGGATCGGCGTCTATCCGAAGCCGGTGCTGCACAAGACCGAGGCGGCGGCGGAGCGGCTCGTGCGCGAGGTCGATGGCGCGCGACTTGGCACCGTTCCACAGCGGAGGCCCGGTCGATGAATTACGACCTGACCGTCCCCTCGCAGTTGATGGCGGCGCTCCTCCCCGACCTCGTGCTGATGGGCGGGACGATGATCCTGTTGCTCGTCGCCGCCTGGCGTCCCGATTCCGACGCGCACCAGCGGCTGGTCGGGAAGTGGTCCCTCGCGCTGATCGTGGCGACGGCGGCCGCGGTCGTGTGGGTGGGAACGAGCGGCGTCGGCACGGTGAGCAATGGCCCGATCGCGGTTGACGGATTCCGCTGGACGATCGACCTCGTGGTGCTCGCGGGAGCGCTGGGGACGATCGCCCTGCTCATAGAGTACAACGGGCGCGCTGGAATCAGGCAGGCCGAATCGCACGTCCTGGTGCTGCTCGCCTCGTCGGGGATGATGATCCTCGCCGCGGGGCGCGACCTGATGGTGATCTTCCTCGGGATCGAGATCATGTCGGTCGCGGTGTACGTCCTCACCGGACTCGACCGCCGGAGCTCCCGCTCGGCCGAGGCCTCGCTCAAGTACTTCCTGCTCGGCGCCTTCGCGACCGCGTTCCTGCTCTACGGGATCGCGCTCGTCTATGGCGCCACCGGCGCCACTCAGCTCGCTGCGATCCGGTCGGCCATCGGCGCGACTGGCCACTCCTTCGCGCCGATCCTGGTGGTGGGACTCGGTCTGATGCTCGTCGGCCTCGCGTTCAAGGTGGCCGCCGTGCCCTTCCATATGTGGGCGCCCGACGTCTATGACGGCGCGCCGACGCCGGTGACGGGATTCATGGCGGCGACGGTGAAGGCCGCGGCCTTCGCGACCTTCCTCCGCATCTGGTACGAGGCCTTCTACTTCACCTTCAACGCGTGGGCGCCGGTCGTCTGGTGGCTCGCCGTGGTGACGATGGTGATCGGCAACGTGGTCGCCCTCGCGCAGAAGAACATCAAGCGGATGCTCGCGTACTCGAGCATCGTGCACACCGGGTACCTGCTCGCGGCCGTCATCGCGAACTCGGGACTGGGTTCGGGCGCATTCGTCTTCTACGTGCTCGCCTACACGTTGGCCACGCTCGGAGCATTCGCGATCGTGAGTGCGCTGCAGCCAGCGGGAGAGACCGACGCGCCGATCTCGGCGTACGAGGGGCTCTGGCACGTGCGGCCCTGGCTCGCGGTGGCGATGGCCGTGTACCTGCTCGCGCTGATGGGCTTCCCGGTCTTCGGCGGCATCGGTTTCTTCGCCAAGTGGTACCTGCTGCAGGCGTTGCTCTCGTCGCCGATCCGGCTCACGGTGCTCGCCGTGATCCTTGTGCTGACCTCGGTGATCTCGGCGGGCTACTATCTCCAGGTCGTGCGCGTGATGTTCATGAAGTCGCGGCCCGAAGGCGCGCGCGAGGTGCTGCCGGTGGGCACCTTCACCCGGGCGGTGCTCGCGGTAACGGCGGTGCTGATCCTCGGATTCGGCCTCTTCCCGTCGCGCCTCGCTGAGTTCTCCCGTGCGAGCTCGTTCCAACAGTATCCGTTGTCCCCGACCACCGGCTTCCCGATCCCGCCGGTCGGGGAGTGATCCCCTGATCTCGCCGGGGATCTTCCGCCAGTACGACATCCGCGGAATCCACGGAAAGGATCTGACGTTGGAGGCGGCTGAGGGGATCGGTCGCGGGTATGCGGCACTGCTCGCGAAGCGTGGGATCCGGGGCGCGGTGGTGGTGGGGCGTGACAATCGGCCGAGTGGGAGTGGGCTGCGCGACGCGCTGGTGCGGGGGCTCACGGGGTGCGGTGTGGATGTGGTGGACATCGGTGTCGTGCCGACGCCGCTCCTCTATTGGAGCCTCCATCATCTCAAGGTCGTCGCGGGGATCCAGATCACCGGCTCACACAACCCGCCGGAGTACAACGGCTTCAAGTGCTGTGTCGGCACGACGTCGCTGCACGGCGCGGGGATCCTCGAACTGCGCGACCTGATCGCGGCCGGCGTCTTCCCTTCCGGACGCGGGGCGGTCACGAACGAAGCGATCGTGGACCGCTACGTTGCCGACATCGCGAAGCGCATCGGGCCCCTGCCACGAACGATGAAGGTCGTGATGGACTGCGGGAATGGCGTGGGGGCGGTGGTCGCGCCGAAGCTCTTCGCCGCG
>JANPCH010000065.1:0-5497 GCA_031430835.1 Gemmatimonadaceae bacterium | reverse complement strand
GCGCACCGCAACAACTGGCAGGTCGGGATCCACGCGAACGGCGACGTCACGATCGAAATGGTGATGAATGCCTATGAGCGGGCGCTGGCGCGCTGGCCTCATCCCGACCGACGGCACCGGATCGAGCATTGCTCGCTGGTGAATCCCTCACTCGTCTCGCGGATCGCGAAGACCGGCACGATCCCGACGCCCTTCTGGACCTACGTCTACTTCCACGGGGAGAAGTGGTCGCAGTACGGCGACGACAAGATGCGCTGGATGTTCGCGCACCGCTCCTTCCTCGACGCCGGCATCCGCGTGCCAGGCGCCTCCGACTACGGGCCGGGACCCTTCGAGCCGTTGATGGCGATCCAGAGCATGGTCACCCGGCGCGACTACCGCGGACGCGAATGGGGCGCCAACCAGCGGATCACGCTCGACGAGGCGATCCGCGTCGCCACCGTGAACGGCTCCTTCGCCTCGTACGAGGAGCGCCAGAAGGGCACGATCACCGCCGGGAAGCTCGCCGACTTCGTGATCCTGGAGAAGGACCCGCATGATGTCGCGCCCGACGCGATCAAGGACATCAGGGTCGTGCGGACCGTGGTCGGGGGGCGCACGGTGCACCCGCTCAGCGAGTGAGGCGCTGCCAGTGCTCCCAGATCAGCACCATCGCCAGCGTGTCGAGGCGACAGTATTGCTTGAGTAGGTTCGCCCACTGCGCTGAGGCGACCGGGTCCTCGCGTTCCCACCCGTACGCCATCCGAAAGTAGGCGCGCATCGCGCCAGTGCCTTCGGCGACGGCGGTCTCCTCGTCACCGATCAGTTCCGGCGGTAGTGACGCGTAGGGTCCGTTGGGTGCGGGGCGTTTCTCGATCTCCTCGAACCGTGCGCGCGTCTCAGGCGACGAACGCCAGAGGGCGTCGAGTACGGCCTTGATCGAGTGGCTTCCACCCATCAGCGGGTGGTAGTAGTGCTCGCGGCAGAGCTTCAGCATGTCAAGCACTCGGCCCTGCGCTCCAGCGGCAACGAGGGAGGTCGTGCGCAGCCAGCTCGCCAGCTCCTGGTCGGCGCTGCCGAGCGCGGTGAGTTCATCGGCGATGCCGCGAAGGATTCCGCTCTCGAATGCCGACCAGACGAGCACGGTCCCTTCGTCGCCGATCGCCTCGCGCAGCGTCCGCGCGAAGCGCTCGTTCGGCCACCGGTCGTCGGTGTTCAGGAACTCGCGGTGGGTGAGCGCGGCACCGGGCGCGGCGATCGTGTGGCAGCTCCACTGGAAGGCAAGGCGCTGGTACGGGCGCATCCCCTTGTGGTGTGGGATCGCGATGCCGGCGGCCTCGAAGTCGATGAAATGCAGCGGCCATCGCACGCCGCCAAGCGCGAGCGCGAGCGGAGCGCGATCCACCCACTCCTCGTTGCGGGTCACTTGGGTCACGTGTCGGCGCTGTTTCTCCGCCGTCTTCCCGGTGCGTCCGGCGAAATGGGCCTCGGTCACGTCCTGCCAGCGATCCACGCCGGCATCGAGCAGATCGTCGCGGAAGTCACTTCCCGCATAGAGGTCGAGCACGTGCGGCGCGGCGTGGCCTCGCAACCCCCAGCATTCGAGGAATCCGTTGCGCGTCGCGTCGAGCGCGACCCGGTACTCACACTTCCGGCACTTCCCTCCGATCGGTGTCACGATCCGACTCGGCGACGGCTCGAGCGACTGAAGAAGCTCGGCCGCTGAACTGCGAACCTCCGGCTCGAGTTCCGCGACCTCGGCACTCACGTCGATGCCGATCGTCAGTGGGTCGCGTCGCGCCTTCTCCGCGTCACCGATGAACTCCGCCGTGTGCAGCGAGCCGTTCGGTCGACGCACGACCTTGAACCAGAGCGCCATCCCATCGTGTGCCGCGACCTTCCCCTTGTCGAGCAGGATCAGGTGCGCTCGCACCGGGACGCCGGGGAAGAGATCCCTCAGGATCGTGACCTGATACGTGACGTCTTCGAGATACTCGACCCACTTCTGGTTGATCGCGTGCGGCTTGGGGATGTTCCGGAAGGGACTCCCCGTCTTCGCGATCCGTTTCTCGGCGTCCTCCGGATCGAAGACCGACGACTTCACCTCGTAGAGGTTGAGACCCTGCGGCGACTTCCGAAGGATGTCGACGCGCGCGAGGCGACGACCATCCAGCAGCGTCGCTTCGAAGAGCGTGACGTCCGTGCCCTCGCGAAGCCGGCGCATCGTCTCGGCAGCGGGTGCGCGCGGATCTCCGCCGTATTCGAGCGTGACGCCGTCGGGGAAGAGCTGCTTGGCGAGCACCTCCACCATATACCCGCCCTCGGCCAGCCACTCGAGATACTCATCCTCGGCGCGAGTGTCCGGATACTGCATCTCGCGATAGTAGAGCTTCGTCGCGCAGCTCCGGGCGAGTTTGAAGTCGCTCTTGCTCAGCGTATGGAAGTGCGGTGCGACGGGAACGCTCATCCGTGCACCATAAGCGACCGCACGAGATCGAGTGGGGTTTCTGCGGAACGCCCCTCGAACAACCGAGCGAGGAATCCGGTCGCATTCGCCACCGCAAAGGAGACCCCGGAGAGATTCTTTTCGCGTGGCACGCCCGGGATCGGGCGCGGATACGCCGAGGCGCGCACGAGCACTCCCAGGCTGCTGCCGGACGGCGACGCCGTGATCGTCATCGCCTCGCGCTCCTCCTCCCAGTCGGCCACGACACCGATCACGTCGTTGAAGCTCCCCGGGATCCATCGCACGCCATTCGATTCGAACGCCGACACGACGAGCGCCCCCGCCTGCGTCGCGGCCGCGACGGCGTCGTGCAGCCGACCCTCGTGCGCGGGGTTGGCGGTACCCAGGCTGAGATTGATCAGCCGCGCGCCGAGCGCGACTGCTTGCGCGATCCCTGCCGACAAGGCGTCGTTGTCGGTCGCCAACGTGCGATGGAAGATGCGCACCGAGAGCAGTTCGACATCGGGCGCCTTCTCGCGGATCGCCGCCGCGATCGCCGTGCCGTGTCCGAGCCGATCGGCGACATCGTCACTCGGTCCGTCACCGCCGATCGCGATCGCCTCGGTCACGGCGCCCACGTGCGGATGTCCCGCCGCGACGCCGCTGTCCACCACCGCGACGCGCACGCCTCTCCCCGTCCGACCGCTGAACGGTGGGTCATCGAGGGTGTATCGCGCGGCGCTCGTCACCGCGCCCCAAAGAGCGCCGCGAACGCGCCACCGCGCGTGAGCAACTCCTCGACCGACCCTTCCTCGACGATCCGGCCTCGGTCGAGTACCACGATCCGCCCGGCCCGGCGCGCGAGTTCGAGCCGATGGGTGATCACGATCGTCGTGCGTCCCTGCATCAACGCCTCGTACCCGCGCGCGACCTCGGCCTCGGTGGCCGGATCGAGCGCGCCGGTCGCCTCGTCGAGCACGAGTACTGCTGGATCGGCGAGGAAGGCGCGCGCGATCGCCAGGCGCTGGCGCTCCCCGGCCGAGAGCGCGCGGCCGCGTTCCCCGACCGGCGTGTCGATCCCCTGCGGCAGGCGGGCGATGAGCGATCCCAAGCCGGCCCGTTCCGCCGCCGCGCGCGCGTCGGCCTCCGTCGCCGAGGGACGCGCGTAGCGGATGTTCTCGCTCATCGACGCGTTGAACACGACCGGTTCCTGATCCACCACGACGAGATGCCGACGCAGGTGACTCAGCCGCAACGTCTTGAGGTCATGACCGTCGAGGGTCACACGCCCCGCCTCCGGATCCAGCTGCCGCATCAGGAGGTCGGCGATCGTACTCTTCCCTTCCCCGCTCCGCCCCACGATCGCGACGTGCTCTCCGGCGCGTGCGGCAAGACTGAACGCCTCGAGGACTGGCGCGCCGCGACCGAACGAGAGCGTTACCTCCTCGAACGCGATCTCCCCTCGGGCTTCCGGAAGCGGCTTCGCGTCCGTCGACTCCACGACGTCCACCGGTGCGTCGAGGATCTCGTGCACCCTCCGCAGCGAGACGCGCGCCGTCGCGACGTTCGTGTAGAGCCCCATCATCCCCTGGATCGGCCCGAGCAGTCGCGCCTGATACGCGAGGAAGGCGACGAGGGTCCCCATCGTGATGCTGCCGTCGATCACCCGCCAGCCACCGACGAGGAAGACCGCGCTGCTCCCGAGCGTTACGAGGAGTCCGGGCAATCCCCCCGCGAGATAGGTGAGCCGTCGCATCCGCATCAGCGCCCCGACGAATCCGTCGTTCCGTTCGGCGAATCGCGCCGCTTCGTGGTTTTGTGCATTGAGCGAAACAACGAGCCGCATCCCGAGCAGCGTCTCGAGCAAAAAGGTCCCGATGGTCGCGCTGCGCTCCCGCAGGTCGGCGACCGCCGCCTCGAGTTGCGGCCGGTAGCGCACCAGTGCCCAGAGCGCCGCCGGGAGCAGGGCGAGACTCACCAGAAAGAGCACCGGGTCGAGCCAGATGAGGATCGTGACGCTGCCGGTGAAGAAGAGGAGGTTCCCCAGCCAGGCGAGCGCGACCTCCGCGGCCACGCGCTGGATCTCCCCGATGTCGCTGTTGATGCGGCTCGCGATCTGGCCGAGGGGCATCTCGGCGTAGAACCGCGGCGAGAGTCGCTGGAGGTGCCGCAGCACCTCGAGCCGCATGTCGAACAGGATGTCGGCGGAGACCTTCGTGTAGCGCAGTCCGCTGACCACGTTGAGCGCGAAGCTCACAAGGGTCAAGCCGAGGAATGCTCCGAGGATCGCGACGAGGGCGTTCGGGTCGCGCCCGAGGAGCGCGCGGTCCACGAGAAGCTTCGAGAGGTACGGAAGCGTGAGCGAGAGCAGTGTGCTGACGAGCGAGAGCGCCAGCACAAGCAGCAGCGGCCGCCAGTACGGAACGACGTGGCGGAGCGCGCGACGGAACTCACCGGGGTCCTGCGCCAGCGGGGGAACTCCGCGATTCCGGCGCTGGGATCAGTTCCCGGGCCGCGGGGGGGCGGCCGGGAGCAGCAGCAAGCTCGTCATATCGTCGGGGAGCTCGACCGTGCGCAGCAGGCGGAAGGTCCGCGCGTCGTAGACGTCGATCGTATGACCGGCGGTGTGGACGTAGAGCACGTCACCGCTCGACCCGATGGTGAGCCCCATCCGCGGCCGGCCACGGAACTCGGTACGACTCGCGACACGGCGACTGGCCAGATCGAAGGTCCAGAACTGGTAGAATCCGACCTCGGTCCGGATGCCGTACGCGCGCTGCCGCCCCGGCGCGAGCCGGAACCCCACCGGCTGGCTTGGCCCGAGCGTGTAGAAGTCGACCGCGCGCTTCGCCAGATCCACCCGCGCCACGCCCATCATCGTCCGTCGATTGACCGGATCGGTGGAACGGAACAGCCCAGTATAGAACCCCGGCTCTTCATAGATGTCGTTCGGGAAGCCGAAGTTGAGACGCCCCATCCCATCCTCGAACAACGTGCGGGCGAACTCCCAGCGATCCACCTGCTTGAGCGTCACCGCGTCATAGATCAACACGTCGTCGGCGGTGAAGAAGT
>JANPCH010000064.1:0-16181 GCA_031430835.1 Gemmatimonadaceae bacterium | reverse complement strand
CCGAACGACCGCGCCTTCGAGCGATTCGACGGCGCGATCGCCCACGTGCAAGGCACTCCCCTCGACAATCGCGAAGGGATCCGGTGGCAGCAGGCAATGTTCGACGTGCTGCTCGAGTATCCGATCGCCAGCGCCGACGCGCGACTGGTGCTACGGCCGAATCTCGCGCAGCTCGGCATCCGCACCACGAGCGTCCTCCGAATCGTGCGACCGGATGGCCCGGAGCGTGTATTGATCTACGAAGGCAATCCGGAGCGGATCGCGCTCGATCCGGGGTGGAGCGACGCGGCGGCGCGCTTCGTACACGAAGGCTTCCGCCACATCCTCGGCGGCTACGACCATCTCCTCTTCCTCTTCTGCCTCGTTCTCCCGGTGCGGCGGTGGCGCCCGCTCGTTGCGATCATCACCGCGTTCACCCTTGCCCACTCGATCACGCTCGCCTTCGCGGCGCTCGGGTACGCGCCTCGCGGGCTCTGGTTCCCCCCATTCGTCGAGGCGGCGATCGCTGCGTCGATCGTCTGGCTGGCACTGGAGAACCTCGTGCTCACGCCCGAGCGACTCGAGCGGAGATGGGGCCTCGCGTTCGGCTTCGGTCTGGTCCACGGCTTCGGCTTCTCCTTCGCGCTCGGTGAGACCCTCCAGTTCGCCGGCGCCCATCGCGCGATGGCACTTGCGGGCTTCAACATCGGCGTCGAGCTGGGGCAGCTGCTCGTGCTCGCCGTCGCGATCCCGGTGCTCTGGGCGCTCGTGCGCTACGTGGGCCGCGAACGCGAACGCGCACTGCAGATCGTGGGATCGGTCGTCATCGCCCACGCGTCGTGGCACTGGATGGCCGAGCGCACGACGACCCTGGCCGCCTACAGTGCGAGCTTCACTTGGCCGGTGCTCGACACCAACTTCCTTCTCGGCTCGCTGCGGGTGGCGCTCGTCGCGACGGTCGCGCTAGCCGCCGCCCTTGGCTTTCGGCACCTTCTCCGCACTGTGTGGCGCCCCTGACCATCCTCATTTCGTGACACCGACCGGTCGCGCGCTCGCGTTGAGCGCACTCCTGCTCTCCACCGGGCTCGTCGCCGCGCAGCCGTCGATGCGCTCGACGCTGGACGGCGTTTACACGAACGCGCAGGCCACCGAGGGACGCGAGGTCTTCTCGATGGCATGCCAGAACTGCCACACACCGACCGCCCATGCCGGTCCTCCCTTCAGGAACAAGTGGTTCGGCCGCTCCCTCGGCGAACTCTTCGAGTATCTGCAGGCGACGATGCCGAAGAACGACCCCGGCGGCCTGTCGGAGGAGGAGTACCTCGTCGCGTTGGCCTACCTTATGAAGATCAATGGCATGCCGGCGGGGTCGACCCCACTGGCCGCCGATGCGAAGGTGCTCCACAGTATCCGTATCGATTCGCTCCGTCCCGCCACACACCACACGGGAACCCGCCGATGATGAAGCGCCTACTGCTCCTGACACTCGCCCTCACGCCCACGCTCGCGACGGCCCAAGGGCCACGACCTGCGAGCGCGCCCGGCGGTGGCGCGCCGACCACGACAGGCCTGCAGCGCGGCAATGCGCCAGGCGAGTGGCGCTACTGGGGCGGCGACGCCTGGAGCACGCGATACAGCCCCCTCGACCAGATCAACGCGCAGAACTTCGCGTCGCTCGCGGTGGCGTGGCAGTGGAACGCCGGGACTTTCGGACCGGATGAGTACTACCGGACGACGCCGCTCTACGCGAATGGCCGGCTCTTCACCGTCGCAACGACGCGCCGCTCAGCGATGGCGATCGATCCCGAGACCGGCGAGACGCTCTGGATGTACCGGCTCGACGAAGGGATCCGTTGGCAGAAGGCCCCGCGTCAGTTCGCCGGCCGTGGACCCTCGTACTGGACCGACGGACAGCAGGAGCGACTCATCGTCGTGACTCCCGGCTACCATATGGTCTCGATCGACGCGAAGACCGGCATCCCGGACCCGGCATTCGGCAAGAACGGCGTGGTGGACCTGATGGATGGCCTCGGATTCCCGCTCGTGCCGCTCGCGGTGGATGACACCGGTTCGCTCGTCATCTCCGATGCCGCCCCGGCGCGCCGCGCGCGTCCCGGCGAGACCTGGGACGCGGTGAAGCGGACCGGCGCCGACGGTACCGTCGGTATCGATCCAGTGAATGGACAGATCGCCGCCAGTTCGCCGGCGATCGTCATCGGCGACGTGGTCGTCGTCGGGAACTCCTCGATCCACGGCTACTATCCGATCCGCGTACGCAACATCCCGGGATTCATCCGCGGCTTCGACCTCAAGACGGGGCGCCAGCTCTGGAAGTTCAACCTCGTCCCGCAGCCGGGAGAGCCCGGCGCCGACACGTGGAAGAACGGCTCGAAGATCGGCACCGAAGGTGTCGGCAAGAACGACGCGTGGGCGACCTACTCCGGCGATCCCGAACTCGGGCTCGTCTACATCCCGGTCGGGATGCCGCTGATGGACGAGTACGGTGGCCATCGCCCCGGCGACAACCTCTACGGCAACAGTCTCGTCGCGCTCGACGCGAAGACCGGTGTGAAGAAGTGGCACTTCCAGATGGTGCACCACGACATCTGGGACTACGACACGCCAATGGCGCCCAACTTGCTCGACATCACGGTGAATGGGCAGCGCCGCCGTGCGATCGCGCAGTCGACCAAGCAGGGATGGCTCTACACCTTCGACCGCGTGACCGGCGAGCCGATCTGGCCGATCGTCGAGACGCGGGTAATGCCGAGCGACGTGCCGGGCGAGCAAGCGTCGCGCACCCAGCCGATCCCGAGCAAGCCGGCCCCGTACTCGCAGCAGGGCCTGCTCGAGAGCGACCTCATCGATTACACACCGGCGATCAGAGACTCGGCGCTCAAGATGGCGAAGAAGTGCCGGATGGGTCCGTACTTCATCCCGGCGGTACTCGCTGACGGGTCGAGCCCGACCGGACTGCGGTGCAGCTGGTATGCGCCCGGAGCCTCTGGGGGCGTCAACATCGACGGTGGCGCCTCGCTCGACCCGGAGACCGGGATGCTGTACGTCGCGTCGATCAGCGGTCTTTCGACGATGTCACTGCAGAAGGATCCCTGCAGCGAGTTCCGCTACAGCTCGCCGCGCGACAACTGCGGCCTGCTCGGCGCACTGACTCCTCCACCAGGCTACCAGCCGCGGGCCGAGCGCGGCGGCGGATTCGAGGGACGCGGCAACGCCTCGATGCTCCACGGCGTCTCCATCCTCAAGCCGAAGGAATACGGCGGGATCACGGCGTACGACATGAACGCCGGTGACAAGAAGTGGTGGGTCCCGAACGGAGGATGGATCCCGGTGACGAGCACCGATCCGCTCTTCGCTGGCGTCACCCTCCCGCCGCGGCCGGCCGGCGGCCAGCAGCCACAGGTCATCACCACGAAATCGCTGGTGATCTACGGCACGGGCCGTAGTGGCGGGGTACCCGGCACCAAGCCGCAGCTCTTCGCGGTCGACAAGGCGACGGGCAAGCAAGTCGGCGCGGTCGAGATCCCGTCGCGGACGACCGCGGTGCCGATGACGTTCCTGCACAAGGGCAAGCAGTACATCGTCTTCGCGACCGGCGCCGGCTCATCCACGTCCCTCGTCGCGCTCAAGCTCCCCTAACTACAACTGATAGCACGAAGACACGAAGGTTTAGTAAGAGCAAGAACTGCAACAACAGGAACTGGGGGAACAACACTGCAACTGCAGCGCTGTTCCCCCGGAGCTTGTCGTAGCCTTTCCTTCGTGTCTTAGTGCCTTCGTGTGATCAGCCGTTGCGGTTAGTTGATGAACTTCCACGAAGCGCGATAGTCGCGCGTGAGCGGTGTGCCGAGGAGCCGAGCCCGCACCATCTCGATCGGCATCCGTCCGCCCTGCAGGATCGCATCGTGGAACTGGCGGTTGGTCATTCGATTCCCACCCACGAGTTCCCGATGCAGCGCGCGGATCTGCATCCCGCCGAGCATGTACGCCGCCTGGTAGAGCGGCGAGTAGCTCCCGTTGAAGGAGCGACGCACCTCGGCCTCGGCGTTGGCCCGCTCGTGCCCGACCCGCGCGACAAGGAAGTCCACCGCTTCCTGTGGCGTCATCTCCCCCAGATGCACCTTGAGTGAGAAGATGATCCGGGCCAGCCTATGCGAACGCCAGAAGAGCATCCCCATCCGGTCCTCGGGCGTGCGTGGAAAGCCCTGATCCCAGAGGAGCATCTCCCAGTAGAGCGACCAGCCCTCGCCCCAGAAGGGGGTGCTGAAAACGCCGCGATGCGTGCTGTAGCGCGACGTCATGTACCCCTGAAGGTGATGCCCAGGGATCAGCTCGTGGTGCACGGTCGCCATCGAGAAGTGCGGATTGTTGCCGCGCATCGACATCAGCTTGTCGTCGTGCGCCATCGAGTCGGTCGGGTAGGAGACCTGGATGATCTCCCCGCCGAGGAAGAACGGGGAGACGAGTTGCTGGCGCGGCGTCATCATCTCCATCCGCCAGATCTCGTCGGCGAGCGGCGGGACCGTCACGAGGTCGCGCTGGGTGATGAAGGTGACCGCTTCGCGGGCGAGGCGACGGATGAGCTCCGGTTGATCACCGGGGGGTACGTACGCCTGCTTCACCTTCTCGAGCGCGGCGCTCACGTCGTCGCCGAAGCCCATCTCGCGGGCCGCCTTCTTCTTCTCGTTGTCGATCCACACGAACTCGCGCTCGGCCAGCGCGATGAGTTCCTGGGGCGTGTAGGCGATCATCTCCGCATCGAGGTCGCCCCTGAGACCTTCGGCGCCGATCGGATCGCCGATGATCGGCTCTTCCTGCCCCTCGCGCTGACCGACGATCACCTCGCGGATGGCGCGAGCGTAGCGGGTCATCGCCTCGTTCGCGCGACGATAGGGATCGGCGTTCCACCAAGAGAAGTCCGGATCGTAGCCCGAGTAGAACCGCTGCCAGTTGCGCAATGCCGTCTGCAAGTCGTCGAGGTAGGAGACCGTGCGAAGCCCGACGATCCGCTCGGGGCGGGTCGCGCTCCCCACGGTCTTGGCCCGCACCCCACGCGTGAGACTGTCCACCTCACTCGCCATCGTCGCGAGGACGCGCGCCGCCCCTTGTGCATCCACCGGCTCGAAGCGGCGCCGTTTCTCCTCGAAGTTCGTGATGACGCCGGCGAAGGGAACTAGCGGCCCCATCTCCCCCGCGAGCTTGGCCTCACGCCCGATCTGGTCGAGTTCGGCCCGGACCTTGAGGTCGAGCAGGACGTAGTCGATCCGTCCTTCCTGGCTCAGCTTGTTGAAGTCCACCTTCGCGAGCCGCGCGCGCCAGTCGGAGTAGAAGGCGCGGAACCGCTCGCGACGAGCCGGCGAGTAGTCTACCGTCCACCGCCGCATCAGCGACGAGCGGTCGGTGTTGTAGAGCGCGACCGAATCGCGGAGTTCACTCGCACCGACCGGGATCATCCCGATCCGTTGGGCAGGGAGCGCCGTGGCGACGAGGAGCGAGGCGGCGACGATGGTGCGGAGCATCATGGCTTCTCGTACCGCTTGAGGGCGCGCGGGCCGACCTCGGCTCCGTAGATCACACCGCGGGCATCGACCGCGACTCCCTCGGCCGCGCTTGTGTTACGCGTCTCCTTCACCGGGTCGGGGATGAACGCCGTGACCTCACCGGTGCGGGCGTTGCCGATCCGGATCCCGCGTTGCCATTCGGGCCGCGCCGGTTCGATCGAACCCGATTCCGAGTCGGCGACGTAGATCACGTCATTCCGGTCGATGAATATCCCGCTGGCGCGCGAGAACTGGAACCAGGTGTCGAGCAGTTTCCCGTCGGCGGAGAAGATCTGGATCCGATTGTTGCCGCGGTCCGCGACGAAGAGCCGTCCCTGCGTGTCCATCGCGAGCGCGTGCGGCTGGTCGAACTCGGAAGGACCGGTGCCCTTCTTCCCCCACTCGAGCAGGAACTTGCCGGTCCTGTCGAACTTGAGGATTCGGGCATTCGCTTCGGCGTTCGAGGCGTGGCCCTCAGCGACGAAGATGTCGCCGTTGGGCGCGACGAGCACCGCGTTCGGCTGGAAGAAGTGGCCCGGCGCGCGGGCACCACCGGCGGTGCCGAGGGTGAGGAGGAGCTCACCGCGCGGCGAGAACTTGAAGACCTGATGTCCCGTGATCCTCGCCGGCGCCGACGGCTGAGCCGGTGGCGTCGCACCAGCCGCCGCGCGCGGCGGCGCCGTGCGATTGTCGCGTGCGTCGGTGACCCAGACGTTCCCGTCGCGATCGACGAACATCCCGTGCGGCCAGTTGATCATCCCCTTCCCGAACGAGCGGACGAGATTGCCGTCCGAATCGAAGAGGAGGATCGGATCGAGATCGGAGCCGACGCAGCTGTTTTGGCCGCACCGCTCGCCGACCCAGACGCTGCGTCCGTCGCGGTCGATCGCGACGGCACTCGTCGAGCCCCAAACGCGTCCGGTCGGCATCTTCGCCCATCCTTCGACCGTGCGGTAGGGATTCGGGCGGTCATTGACCGGCGACGCAGCCTGCGCGGTCAGCAGTGCGGGGACGAGCAGTGTCGCCCCGATGAGGATCCTCCGGTTCATCATTCCTCCTCCTCTGCGCCCCGACGTTGGGGCACTGGGTTCGCATCGTACTTCTCGGACGGCATCCGGAAGGCTTCCGAGAGTGCCGGGTCACCGTGATCGCCGAGCACCCGCCACGCGGCGTACTCGCCGACGACGGGGGCGAACTTGAAGCCTTCTGCCTGCCCGACGCCGGTGATCCACGCGTTCTCTACCCCGGGCAGCCGATCAACGATGAAGTTCCGGTTGACGCTCTGCTCGTAGTGACAGGAACGCGTCTCCAGCAGCGGTGCATCGGCCATCGCCGGAAAGTGCTTGGCCAGCACGCGGCGCGAACCGTCGATCCGCTCCTGGTTCGACCAGCGCACACTGAGATCCGGATCCTGCTGGCGCGGATCGGGTGTGGCCTGCGGCGGCGGCGCGACGGGCGGCGCGACTGCCTGTCCTTCAGGCTGCGGCGGGGCTGGCGGCGCGAAGGCACCGCGCACGCGGAAGCCGCGCGAATCCACCGGGAGCGCGGCCCAGCCCGTCACACCCGGCACGTTCCAGCTCGGGATGTTCGGGAAGGTGAAGCGCGTGTCCCCCTCTGGAGTCCCGAAGTAGCAGACGTGCCCGAGCGGCACTCGCATCCGGTCACTCATCAAATCGGGAAAGAGCTTCCGAAGCCAGGGGCCGCAGGCGAAAACGTATGCATCGGCGGTGAGCCTGGTCCCGTCATCCAGCGTCACGCCGTCCATCCGGCCCGAGGCGACGGCGCCGGGCTTCACGCGACCCAGGCGGAAATCGACACCCGCGTCGCGGACGAGCGCCGAGAGGGCTTGCACCGAGTCGCGCGCCCGGGCGACCCCGGCATCGGGTTCATACAGCACGACGCCGCTCCCTTCGCCATTGATCTGCGGCCAGCGCTTCTTCGCCTCTTCGGCGGTGATCGACTCGTACTTGACGCCGAGCTTCTTCCAGAGTTCTTCGGTTCGCGTCGTGAAGGGCTCCGCCTTCTCGCGATAGATCACGTCGCCGGTCGTGACGAAGAATCGCGTGCCGAACCGCTTCGAGAACTCCGCGTCGAAGGCAGCCCAGCGGGTGATCGCTTCGCGCGCCCACTTCGTCCAGAGCTCCGCCGAGACCGAGCGGTCACCGTAGGAGGAGCGGATGCCGCGCGTCTCGTCGCCACTCGTGGCGCGGGAGTTGGCCGGCCCGTACTGGTCCACGAGGGTGACGCGGGTACCCGCCTTGCGGAGGTTCCACGAGATCCAGCAGCCCCAGACGCCGGCCCCAACGACGACGATGTGGCTCGAAGCGCGGGCGCGTCCGGCGCGCGGGGTCGATCCCTGGGCCGCCGCCGGAACGCTCGCGAGGCCCGTCGTGAGGAGCGCCCCCGTGCCGAGGCCGGCGAGGCGGAGGAAGTCGCGGCGCGGGAGCTCGCTCGCGGGCACGGCAGGGTCCAACGGATCGGGAGTCGTGCGGTCGCCCATTTTCACTCGGAGAGGTTGGCGCGAAGATGCCGTGCGGCGGAGAAGAAGGCAATCGCGTCACAACGTCTCAAGGGTTGCCCGCGTTGAGACCGCGGCCCACCTTCCGACCCGATGCCGACTCACTTCCCGATCTTCGTTCCGGCGATCGTCCTTGCTCTGGCCGGGAGTCCGGCCCACGCGCAGGACTCGACCGCCACGAATGGAGCCGTGCTCGCCGCACAGCAGCTCGACCTGGGCGAACAGTGGTATCGTGCGCGCTGCCTCGAGTGTCACGTGGTCGGCGCCCTCTCGAACGCCGATTTCCAGATCAAGTGGGGAGGACGGAGCGCGTACGACCTGTACGATCTCACCCGGCGCACGATGCCTGAGGACTCCCCGGGATCGTTGACCGGTGCCACCTACGCGGCGATCGTCGCCTACCTGATGAAGCTGAACGGGATGCCGGTCGGTACGACCGCGCTTCCGGGTGATAGCGCCGGACTCTCGGCGGTACGTCTCACGTTCGGACCACGCCACTCCTTCACCACTCCCCGCTGACCCGAGGTCCCGTCATGTCCCGCATCGCGCTCGCCCGCATGGCCGCTGTCATCGCACTCCTGCTCACACCTCTGGTCGCGGGGGCGCAGGCCCGCGAGGTCTTCGGCGCCAACCCCAACTTCCCGATCTCGAGCGCCATCCGGGTCGGGAACATGGTGTACGCGGCCGGGCAGCTTCCCACGCTGCGCGGTGAAGGAGCCGACACGACGATCCAGGGCCAGACCCGTAGCACGCTCAACAACCTGAAGCGCGCGTTCGAACAGGCCGGCACGACGATGGACCTCGCGGTGAAGTGCACCGTCTTCCTCGTCGAGGGCGCCGACTTCCAGGGGATGAACCAGGCCTATCGCGAGTTCTGGCCGGCGAACGCGCCGGCGCGGACGACGGTCGTCGTGAAGGCGCTCGTCGTGCCGGGGGCGAAGCTCGAGATCGAGTGTATCGCGGCGATGCCGGTCAAATAGCTGGAACTATCACGGCTCGGCACGAAGACACGAAGCACACGAAGGAAGGCCACGGCACGAACTGGGGGAACGACGGCGTGACACGCTGTCGTTCCCCCAGTCCGTGTGGTTCTTCGTTCTCTACTTCGTGTCCTTCGTGTCCTTCGTGTCTTCGTGGTGAGCAGTTAGTGCCCTAGCGAGCGCAGCGAGACTGAGGTTGCCCCCGCACATCACGATGCCCACGCGCTGCCCCTCGAGCTGAGGCGCGAGCTTGCGAAGCCCGGCGAGCCCTGCTGCGCCCGCCCCCTCCGCGACATTGTGCGTGATCCGCAGCAGGTCGCGGATCCCGCCGTACATCTGTTCTTCGCTCACCGTGACGAAGCCCGCGAGCCCCGCCTTCAGCGCGCCGAAAGTGAGTTCATAGGCCGCGCCGGTGGCGATCCCCTCGGCGAAGGTCTCTGCCGGCAGTCCGCTCAGCCGTTCGCCGCGCCGCCAGCTCTCGTACTGCGCGGGGGCGCCCTCCGCTCCGACCGCGAAGACCTTCAGGGTCGGCTTGCGTACAGCTGCGACGGCGAGCGCCCCGACCGACTGCGAACCTCCCCCCAACGCGATGACCAACGCGTCGAGTTCAGGTTCCTGTTCGAGGATCTCCAGCGTCATCGTCCCCGCGCCGGCGATCACCAGCGGATCATTCGTCGAGTGCACCAGCGTGAGCCCGCGTTCCTCGCGGAGCCGGTCGCACTCGCGCTCGGTCTCGTCGTAGGTCGCACCGACCTCGACCAGTTCGGCGCCGAGCGCACGGATCGCCGCGTTCTTCTCCAGGTTGTTTCCCAGAGGAACGCAGATCGTGACTGGCGTCCCGGTGAGGCGACCGGCGAAGGCGATCCCCTGCCCGTGGTTGCCGGTGCTGGCGCCGATCACTCCCTTCTCTCGCTCGGCCGCGCTCCGCCCGAGGATCGCGTTGAGCCCGTTCCGGATCTTGAAGCTCTGCGTCGGCTGGTGATTCTCGTGCTTCACCGAGACGCGGATGCCGTGGCCAACGAGGTCGTCGAGCTGCCGATAACGACGGAACGCCGTCCGCGTGAGGTGGGGCTGCAGCCGTTCCGCGGCGGCAAGGACATCGCCGTAGCCGATCGGGAGCGGCACGCTCACCGGTTGTGCGTGTACATGAGGTCCACCAGCTCGTCGTACATCGCCTCGGCCTCGGCGTCGCCGGACTTGATCGCCGAACTCGCACAGTGCTTCAGGTGGTTCCGCATCAACTCACGGCCGACGCCGCGCAACGCCTCCTGCACCGAGGAGATCTGCGTCATCACGTCGGCGCAGTAACGGTCCTCCTCCATCATCTTCTGGAGGCCGCGCACCTGTCCTTCGATCCGGCGCAGGCGCTTCAGGTTGCGGTCCTTGATGTCGGCATCCACCGCGACGGCACGACGCCCCTCAGCGCCCTCGTGCGCACCGCAGGCGCAGCTGGTCGACTTCAGCTCGGCTCGTGGCATGGGGAGAGGTTAGATACCCCCCGCCCCTATGTCAAGCCACGGCCCGACTAGGGGCGTCGCGCCACGCTGTCGGGCCGGAGTTCACTGAATGCGGCCTCGACGGCCGGCCCAGCGAAGTTGTTGGCGAAGGAGCTCCGGAGCCGCGCATCGGTGCCGGTGAAGCGGTCACGGAGTGCGTCGAGGTTCACGCGCTTCTTCGTCGACTCGAGGTCTGCTCCGGACGCCACCGCCGCTCGCACCTGAGCCCACGTGTACTCGATGAGCTGGATCAGCTGGTCGGTGAAGCTCCAGTCACTGAGGACGGGGCCGTGGCCAGGGACGATTGTCGTTGCCCCGGTCGTTCTCAGGAGCCGAAGTGTCGTTGACCAGTCACCAAGGTGCGAGAAGTAGCCGAAGGGCACCGGATGCACGACGAGGTCCCCCGTCGCGATGATCCCTTCGACCGGGAGGTGCACCACGAGATCCCCTGCGGTGTTGCCGCGCCCGAGGTACTTGATCACGATCCGCCGCGCGCCACGGTGGAGGACCAGGCTGTCCTCTATCACGAGAGTCCCTGGCACGACCGGGGTGACGGCCATCTCGCGAACGAAGCTCTCGTAGATCACCAACAGCTCGTTCACTGTCTTTCGGCGGTCCGGCGTGATCTCGCGGCCGTCGGAGAGTTTGCCATCGACCAATGCCTGCTTGTAGCTCGCGATGATCTTGGGATACTCGACCTCGACGTTCTCCTTCACCGTGGGGACGTCGCGCGCGATCACGTCGTCGCGCGTGCTCCGGTGCTGGACGATCTCGACACCGGGGAACTCGGCCTGGTACACGGCGTTCCCGTAGTGGTGATCGCTGTGCCAGTGCGTGTTGATCAGGTAGCGCACCGGCCTGTCCGTGAGCTTCCGGATCTCGCCGATCACGTGGCGCGCTGACGAGGGGAGGATGTTCGCGTCCACTACGAGGACGTCGGCGTCATTGATGATGACGAGTACGTTCGAATCAGAGATGCGCCCCATCGGGTCGGAGAGGACCACGTGCACGCCCGGAGCGAGCTGGCGGGTCTGCGTCGGGCCGAGTTGTGCCTTCACCGTCGAGAGGGGGAGCAACACGACCAGCAGCACTCGAAGTAGCGTCGATCCGACCGGCATCTGCACTCCACTCACGGGGTTGTCGCAAAGTAGGCGACCCCGGCGCGGCAGCCAGCACGAAGTTGGAGTGGCCTCGCGTGCCGGTGCGAAGCGGTACTAGGTTCTCCCTCTCCCTTCACACGACTCCTGATGCTGCTGCCTCTACTCGCCCTCGTTGCTTCCCTCGTCAGCGCCGACACCACCCGATACGCGGTCGACAACCACGGACGGACTGCCGGAGAGATGGTGGTCGTGACCAACGCCGATTCGGTCAGCGTCCGCTGGGTCTTCACCGATCGCAATCGCGGCAGTCGCGTCGAGACGCGCTATCGGATCGGCGCAGGCGGGACTCCCGTGGCCGGAGAGATGCGGCCGGTGCTCGCAGACGGAACTCCCGGCGACGTGTCGCAGCGCTTCGAGTTGGTCGGCGACTCGGTGCGCCTTCAGTCAGGGACCGCCGCACCGACGATGCTCGCACGCGCACCGCGCGCGTTCGTCGGGCTCGCCGGCGCGACTCCGTGGGATCAGGCCACCTTCGCTCGCTACCTGCTCGCCCAGAGTGACCGCACCGCCCCGACGATGGGGGGACTCCCGTCGCGCGCCGAGGTGATCGCCGACACACTACTCCGCGGGACGGGGTCGGCGCGACAGCGCGCTCGACTCGTCCTCGTCTACAGCGGCACCTCGACGAATCCCAACGCGGTTTGGCTCGACGAGCGCGGCCAGCTCCTCGCGACCGGCGCCGGGTGGTTCGTCACCGTGCGGCGGGGGAGCGAGGGCTACCTCCTCGCCCTGCGTGCGATCGAGAAGCGGTGGCGCGACGCCCGAGCCCTCTCGGTCGCGAAGGAGGCGGTGACGCCGACCAACGCGACGATCGTGATCAAGGGCGGCGACCTCTTTGACAGCGAGTCGGGCGCGATGCGCCCCGCGCAGACGATTGTGATCCGTGGCGACCGGATCATCGCGGTCGGTGCCGCCGACGCGGTACCGGTCCCGGCTGGCGCAACGGTGATCGACGCGACCGGCAAGACGGTGATGCCGGGGATGTGGGACATGCACGGCCACATCCAGTTCAATAGCGCATCGTCGCTCGGTCTCATCCAGCTCAGCAACGGGCTCACCACGGTCCGTGACCTCGCCGCCGACATCGACGTGGCGACCTGGCAGCGCGACCAGGAACGCACCGGCGTGCTCGCGTCACCGCGGATCGTCCTTGCTGGCTTCATCGAGGGCCCACTCGCGTGGGCGGGCCCGACCGAGGCGATCGCGCGCGACGAGGCCGAGGCCCGCGCGTGGGTCGCTCGCTACGACTCGCTCGGCTACAAACAGATCAAGCTCTACAACGTGGTGCATCCAGACCTCGTGCCGGTGATCGCCGCCGAGGCAAGGAAGCGCGGAATGCTCCTGAGTGGGCACATCCCTCGCGGAATGAGCATCGAGGCCGCGCTCGCCCTCGGATTCGACGAGATCCAGCACGCCGCGTTCTTCTTCTCGAACTTCTTCCCCGACTCGCTCTACCTGCCGCGGATGCGGGCGTATTCGCAGGTCGCGACGGCCGTCGCGCCGAACTTCGACGTCTTCTCACCGGGGATGACGCGACTCCTCGAGCGGGTCAAGGCCAGCGGCGCCGCCGTGGATGGGACCTTCAACCTCTGGATCGGCGGCGGCGGTGCGATCGTCGGCGCGGGTGGGTCCAATGATCAGCAGCGCGCCGACAGCGCGTACCTGAACCTTATCCGGCGCCTCTACGCCTTCCGCATCCCGCTCATCGCCGGCACCGACAACTCGAGCGGCAGCACCTTCCGCCGGGAGCTCGAGATGTACGAACTCGCCGGGATCCCCTCGAGCGAGGTGCTGCAGATCGCGACGATCCGCGCCGCGCGCTTCCTGCGCGACGACCGCGACTATGGCAGCGTGAGTGTCGGGAAGATCGCCGACCTGCTCATCGTGAATGGACGGCCGGCCGAGCGGATAGCCGACCTGCAACGGATCGAGACCGTGATGCGCGGCGGCCGGCTCTACCAGGTGAGCGACCTGCAGCGCGCGCTCGGCCTACGGATGGCGCAGCAGCGCCGCTGATTCCGTCGGTCAGGGGTCGATCAACCCGCTCAGCCAGTGAAGCGTGTTGAGCGCGAAGCGGGCATTCTGCTCCGCCATCGGCGCATTCATCCCCATCGGATTGCGGTTCGGACCGGCGACCTGCGCGCTGAACATCGCCGCCTCACCGAAGAGAGCGACGCGGCCGCGACCGACGCGCACGGTGGCGCCCTGAAGCCAACCGCCGACGCGGCGGATCGGCGTGGTGCTCGCGAACTGCCACGCGACCCGCGGCTCGAGAGAGATGAAGTCGGCGGGAAGGACGAGCACCGGCGCGGCGCCGAGCAGGTCGAGTCGGAAGGCCTGACCGGTGAAGGAGCGGACCTGCGTCACCCGCTCCGTCGAGTCCCGGCCCCGCGTGATCGGATGCAGCGCGAGCGTCCCGTCACCGGACGTGAAGATCGTTGGCTGGCCCATCGCCGCGTCCATCGTCGCGTCGTCAGAGCCCGGCGGGAATCCCTTGTAGGCGAAGCCGTCAGTGAACTGCGCGCCGAAGGCTGCCGCGAGCTTGGCCGCCGACCCGGCGAGTGGCATATGGTCGGCGATGAGGAGGAGCCGGCCTCCCTGCTCCACCCACGCCCGCGCGGCCGCGATCTCGGCGTCGTTGAACGCCGACGGCGTCGGATAGGGGTAGGAGTCCCACTCCCCCGCCTTCCACTGCGCGTTCGAGATGACGAGCAGGTCGCAGGGAGCGAGCGCGGTCGCGGTGAAGGCCGCACGCAGTGGCGAGACCCGATACCCGTCTCGCCGCGCGAGCTCGCCGAATGCCCAGAAGCGATTGTCGAGCGTGTGGAAGTTGTTGTGTGCCTCGTCGAGGCAGAGCCGTGGACCGGAACCGCTGGCGAAGGCAGGGCGCGGAACGGGGGGACGGAAGGCCGAGTCGGGGAGCTGCTGGGCGTCCACCGCTGGCGCGAGGACGAATATCAGCGCTCCGGTGCCCACAGTGCGTAGAATGGTCGCGGCCGCTGGCAGGGTCATCGGTCGTGCAAGTTGCTCCCCCGCTCACCCGGCGGCAACTTCGCCTCCAGCCGGTTCGTCACACACACACCAACCGCCCTCACTCGATGCCGCGCTCACGACTCCTGCTCCTCCTCGCGACGGTCCTTGCCCCGGCCCTCGGCGCCCAACAGCTCACTAGATGGGAGACGCAGGCTCGAGCCCTGCTGAAAGAACTCACCGAGATCAACACGACGCACAGCGTCGGCAACACCGTGACCGCCGCCGAGGCGATGGCGAAGCACATGCGGGCCGCCGGCTTCCCGAGCGAGGACGTCGTTGTCATCGAGAACGCGCCGCGGAAGGGGAATCTCATCGTACGTCTTCGTGGCCGGAACACCGGCCGCAAGCCGATGCTCCTCCTCTCGCACATCGACGTGGTCGAGGCGGACGCGAAGGACTGGACGCTGCCACCCTTCGAGTTCATCGAACGGGACGGGATCTTCTACGGCCGGGGCGTCGCCGACGACAAGGATGAAGGGGCGATCCACCTCACGATCCTCCTCCGGATGAAGGCCGAGGGGATCGTGCCCGACCGCGACATCATCGTCGCGCTCACGGCCGATGAGGAGGGTGGCCCGGAGAATGGAGTGGGTTGGCTCGTTGAGAATCGTCCGGAGCTCCTGCAGGCCGAGTACGCCTTCAACGAAGGGGGCGGTGGCCGGATCGAGGAGGGGCGTCGGATCTCCAACGACGTGCAGGCCAGCGAGAAGAAGGTCTCGAACTTCACGCTTGAGGTGACGAACTCGGGGGGACACAGCTCACAGCCGCGCCCCGACAACGCCATCACGCAGCTCGCTGCGGCGCTCGTGAAGGTCGGAGCGTACCACTTCCCGGTGCACCTGAACGAGGTCACGCGCGAGTACTTCCGTTTCCAGGGACCACTCGTGGGAGGCGCGGTGGGCGCAGCGATGAAGGCGATCGTCGCGAACGAGAAGGACGCCGCCGCGGCGGCCGTCATCTCCAAGGACCCGGTGAACAACTCGCGCCTCCGCACGACCTGCGTCGCGACGATGCTCACAGGCGGTCACGCTTCCAATGCCTTGCCGCAGCGCGCCACGGCGACGGTGAACTGCCGCATCCTCCCCGATGAGCCAGCGGCTGACATCCAGCGCCAACTCGTCGCGGCGATCAGCGACCCTGGCGTGAAAGTCTCGACGGCGCGCGCGGCGAACGACAGCCCGCCATCGCCGCTCACGCCCGACCTGTTGCGAGTGATCAAGGAGACGACGCAGGAAGTCTGGCCGGGGATGCCGGTGGTACCAACGATGAGCACCGGCGCGACCGACGGCGCGCGCCTGCGCCGCGCCGGCACGCCGGTGTACGGGCTCTCGGGCCTCTTCTACGACACGCCGAACGCGCACGGGATGAATGAGCACATCTCGGCGAAGGCGTTCTACGAGGGGCTCGAGTTCATGTATCGCGTGGTGCGGAAGCTCTCGGCTGGGCCGGGGATGTAG
>JANPCH010000063.1:0-1630 GCA_031430835.1 Gemmatimonadaceae bacterium | reverse complement strand
GTTCGGGTGTTCCCCGCCGACAGTGAGGTTGGCGGTCACGCCGAGGCCGGCGCCGACCACGAGCGCGATCAGGATCTTCGTGTGGAGCTTCATCCCCGTGCCGGTGGTGCCGATCGATTCCGCCATCTAATCCTCTGCAGCAAGCGGTGGTAGGCCGCGCCGGAGGCGCGAGTGGCGATAGCCGTACGCGAAGTAGACGACGAGTCCGAGCAGGAGCCAGATGCCGAAACCCTTCCACGCGAGCGCAGGAAGGCCCCGCATCACGAAGAGGATGGCAGCGGCGCCGCCGAGCGTCACGAACCAGACCGCCGGCACCCTGAAGGGCCGGGGCCGGTCGGGATCGATTTTCCGCAACATCAACACGCCGAGGCAGACGAGCATGAAGGCGAAGAGGGTGCCGATGTTCGTCAGGTCGTACGTGATCGCGTCGTCGGCGATGAGGGCGCCGCAGGCGACGAAGACGCCAGTGAGGATCGTGGTGATGTGCGGGGTGCGGTATTTCTTGTGCAGCTTCGCGGCCGCAGGCGGCAGGAGTCCGTCGCGCGCCATCGCGTAGAAGATGCGTGGCTGGCCGTACTGGAAGACGAGGAGCACCGCCGACATCGAGACCACAGCGCCGAGCGCGATGATCCAGGAGAACTGCGTGAGCCCGGCGACCTCGAAGGCATGGGCGAGGGGGTCCGACGACTTGAGCTGCTGGTAGGGAACGAGCCCCGTCGCAACCGCACCGACGATGATGTAGATCGCCGTGCAGATCGCGAGGCCGATCAGGATGCCGCGCGGCATCGTGCGCTGCGGGTCTTTCGTCTCCTCGGCGGCGGTCGAGACAGCGTCGAAGCCGATGTAGGCGAAGAAGACGATCGCCGCCCCCTGATGGATCCCGCGGAAGCCGTTCGGAGCGAAGGGAGTGTAGTTCGCCGGGTCGATGTTCATCGCGCCGACGATCACGAAGAGCGCGAGGACCGCGAGCTTGATCAGGACCATCACGTAGTTCACCCGCACGCTCTCCTTCACGCCGATCACGAGCAGCCAGGTGATGGCCGCGACGATCAGGAAGGCGGGGAGATTGATCAGCACCGGTAGACCGACGAGGTGCGGAGCGCTCTCGAGCAGCGCGAGGATCTCCGGATCGGAACTCGCCTTCACCTGGAAGTAGCCGTGCGTCAGCCAGCCGGGAATGTCGAACCAGGGAGAGACGAGAGAGTCGAAGTATCCCCCCCAGGCGATCGCCACCGCGACATTCCCCACGGCGTATTCGAGGATCAGGTCCCACCCGATGATCCAGGCGACGAACTCGCCGAACGCGGCGTAGCTGTACGCGTACGCCGAACCCGCTTGGGGGATCATCGCCGCGAGCTCAGCGTAGCAGAGTGCGGCGAGCGAGCAGACGGCGCCGAGGAGGAGGAAGGAGATGATGAGCGCAGGACCGGCGCCGTAGCGGACGACCTCGCCCGCCGAGTTCACCTCACCGGCGGCGGCGGTACCAAGGGTCGAGAAGATCCCGGCGCCGATGACCGCGCCGATCGAGAGGGCGACCAGATCGCGGGTAACGAGGGTCCGCTTCATGCCGCCCGACGCACCGGCGTCGGCGAGAGCGGCGATTGGCTTCCGTGAGAACAGCGACGTCATC
>JANPCH010000062.1:0-6842 GCA_031430835.1 Gemmatimonadaceae bacterium | reverse complement strand
CGCGTCGGCGCTGGCGATCGGATACTCGAGCAGCACGTCGAACATTGCCTGCTGCCACCGGATCCCTTCGCGATTGTCGAGGGGAGTGCCTTGCACGTGGGCGATCGCGCCGTCGAATCGCTCGAAGGCGCGGTCGTTCGGCAGGGAGACGCGGGTCGCGATGATGCGCGGGTCGGTCAATGCCACGCCATCGGCTTCGAGTACGATCCCGTTGGCGAGCCAGAGTCGTGCCGCGTCGGGAAGAAGGGCTCGCACCTTCTCCAGGTCGAGGTTACCGTCGGCGCGGAGCGGGAAGTCCACGTCGCGCATCGCTTCGAGCGGTACCCGGAGCACGAGCCGAAGCCGCGTTCCGTCGGCCTGCACATACGCCTGGATCGCGACCCGCTCGGGGATCTCGTGCGCGCGGAGCAGCGGCGCGGCGCCGAGGCCGAGTACGGCCACGACGACGCGGTTCGTCCAACGCCAGCGATCTGTCAAGCGTCTCTGGTGCATCACGTCGTGGAGAGATAGCATTGGGCGCGACGACGCACAGGGCCTTCACGCACGTCGGGAGATCTCAAGATGCCACGCAAGGGTACGTTGGTCACGGTCGGGGTGTTGGGCGCGGCCGCCGCCGCACTATTCATCGGGCAATCCCGCCTCGAGGCGTCGCTCGCCGAGCAGGCGGTGCAAGCGCCCTACTTCGAGGTCGATCCCTATTGGCCCAAGCCGCTTCCGAATGGTTGGCTGCTCGGGATGACGATCGGCGTGGGCGTGGATTCACGTGACCACGTCTTCATCGTCCACCGCGGCGCCTCGACACTGAATGCGCGCACCGAGGGCGGTTATCCGCTCGTCGGTCCCTGCTGCTCGGCGGCACCGCCGGTGCTCGAGTTCGATCCCGAGGGGAATCTGGTCAACTCGTGGGGAGGGCAGGCGAGTGGAGCCCCCTACACGTGGCCGACCAGCAACCATGGCATCGCAGTGGACCACCTCGACAACATCTGGATCGGTGGGAACGGAAGCCCCGACAGCGTGGGCGGCGCGTGGGACTCGCACGTCCTCAAGTTCTCGCACGACGGCAAGTTCATCGCCCAGTTCGGTACGCCCGGCCAGCGCGCGGAGTCGAACAGCAAGACGCACTTCGGTCGGGTGGCGAAAATCTCGTTCGACACGAAGGCGAACGAGGCCTACCTCGCCGACGGCTATGGGAACAAGCGTGTCGCGGTCCTCGATATGACGACCGGCGCGATCAAGCGCTTTTGGGGGGCCTACGGCAACGTGCCCTCCGACTCGAACTACGGCGGCTACAACCCCGACGCGCCGCTGATCCAGCAGTTCCGGAACCCGGTCCATTGCGCCGATCCGTCGAATGACGGACTCGTCTACGTGTGCGACCGGGTGAACAACCGGATCCAGGTCTTCACGACGGCCGGGAAGTTCGTGAAGGAGGTGCGGATCGCGCCCAAGACGCGTGGCGACGGCGCGGTGTGGGACGTGGCCTTCTCCCGGGACGCGCAGCAGCGCTTCCTCTACCTCGCCGACGGGAAGAACGAGCGGGTCTACGTGATGGACCGGAGCACGCTCGAGATCCTGACCGCCTTCGGCGACGGCGGACGGCAGCCGGGGCAGTTCTTCGCGGTGCACTCGATCGCGACCGACTCGAAGGGCAACATCTTCACGACCGAGACCTATGAGGGGAAGCGCCTGCAGCGGTTCGTCTACAAGGGGATGCGGGCGGTGAGCAAGAAGGACCAGGGCGCGCCCTGGCCGGGGAAGATGTGAGCGTGGGCGCGGGGCCGCGGGCGACGCTCAGCCTGCGCGTCTGGGGCTACTACCTCGCCGCGATCGGCGGGATCCTGCTCGGTGCACCGAATACACTGCTCGGACTCGTTGGCATGCCGCCGACCGAGGAGGTGTGGATCCGCGTCGTCGGGATGCTCACCTGGATCCTCGCCTACGCGAGCTTCCAGTCGGTGCGCACGCGGAACCTCGAGTACATGACCTGGTCGCGGAACGCGCGCTTCGCGGTGCCCTTCTTCCTCGCCGCGTTCGTCGCGTTGGGGTACGCCGGGCCGGCGCTCCTTCCCTTCGGCGCGATCGATCTCGCAGGGGCGACGTGGACGTGGTGGGCGATCCGGGCGGACGCGGCGGCCTAGAAGTTTCAGCACGGTCTCTTCTGAGGAGGCGGCCCTTCACGCGCAAGTTTCAGCCGAGTTCGCGGAGAAGACCCTTCGAGGCAGCCCACCCGCCTGCCCGACGATCAGTTGCAGGTCCATTGTTGTGCCTGCCGTCGGCGATAAGGATCTGTCGAGAGAGCACGGCGCGAAACTGACGCGGTCGGAGGCATCGGCAGCGCATAGTCACTCCTTTCGAGAGGAGCAGCCGCGCCCGGTGTCGCAAGTCGGCGACCGCGGATTCTCAGTAATGCCAGAGCCTGACCCCCTGACCACAGCTGTCGGCCAGTGCACGGTATGGTAGTTATCAGGCATCGATTGTGGTTTTGTAGTACCGAAACTAGACTAGCGTCTACTCATTCTGGGAGACGCTTGGTGCTCGCTCTGTTCAGTGATACCTCAAGGACCGTGGGGCGCGCTGTTGCAGTAGCCGTGACGGCAACGGCGCTCGCTTAGTGCGCGGCTTCGGACTCGAACCTGCCTACCGCACGAGAAGTCGCGCCATCGCCGGGTCGAGCCATTCTTGCTCGTGCAGCGGAGAGTGCGGTCGCGAGCCCGCCAGTCACGCTCGAGGAGTTCCGCGCTCGTAACCCACTCGGCTTCGTCGGGAGAGCGCACAACGCAGGTCTCACAGCGTTTTTTCGCTCCTACACTCGGGAGAACAGGCGGCGCCCGTGCGCAGCGGCAGCAGTCGCATTCCAGGAGGCAAGGCGAGCGATCGGTCCGGACTCGAACCGACTCGGCTCAGCAGGTGAGTTCGCCGGGACGTTTCGCCCGTCGGCAGTCTTTCGGTGCCGTCAAACGACTAGCGAACGCAACGCAAGTTTGAGTTTTCCATCCCGGACCACGAACTCGTTGTTGGCGGCCAGCGGCGACCCCCAGCCATACCTTGACGCGATGGACGAGCTGGTTGACTCGGAGCCAGCGACCTCCACGTTTATCTCGCAGCTCGCAGCGATTGTCGACGATGCGGAAGGCGCGCTGAGCGGTCCCGAATTGGAGATTGTGCAGGCGAGCGCAAGCGTAACGGCTGAATCGCACGACTACTGGCTCACGACCAACAGCCTTCCAGCGATCGGCGACTCTATCGTCGCGGCGTATCCCGAGTGCCACCACCAAATGAATCCTGATGCCTGCGTCTACGATCAGTCGGCGCCGAGGGCGAAAACACCGCCGATCTTTTTGCTGACTTCGCTTCGCATCGCCGAGTGCTACGCGCAGACCATGAGCCCGTGGCGCGTACTTAAGTGGGACCTCGCAGGCGCGATCGCAGGTGCGGTCGTGGGCGCGGTGGGAGGTGGGGCTGGAGCCGGCCCGGGGGCCGCCGGTGGCGCGCTTGGTGCGTCAATTGCTGAAGCGGTGTCGCAAGGGCTCGACTACCTTCAGTGCAAGCTCGCAGAGTGAACACACATCTCGGAGGCACTGGATGAGCGACCCTCAGAGCTCTTCTCCTCAGCGACATGAACCCCACTTCCTGATGTGGTTTCCGATGGGATTCCTAGTCATCCTGGGTGTGGCGTCCCTCATTCAGATTGAGGCCTCGCTGGGCGATCGCCTTTTCGTTGCGTCAGCATTCGGGATCTGGAGCGCGTGGTTTGTGCGGCGCAGACGGCGCCGATTGCACCCGTAAGACCCTAGAAACGCCGACGCTGGATCCACTTGGTCGTGCGGAGCGTCCGCCGGTGGTTGTTGAAGCAACCACCCCCGGCCGCTTCAGTGTCCGGAAGCTCTCTACGGCGCAATCACAGTCCTGAGCGGAGCCCGGAACGCCTCCAGTTCGTCGAGCACCCCATTCACCGCCGCCGCCTCGAGCGGCACGCTTCGCACGACGACTTCGCTCAGGTCGAGCTCGCCACGCACGGCGAACTCGAGCAGTTCGCCGATCTCGCCGAGCAGATGGTCATTCGACCCGATCAGCTCCGTCTCCGGTCCGAGGAGTTCGCGGTAGCTGTCGAGCTCCATCGGCGTGCGCGAGAGCCCGGCGATCACCGCGCGCCCGTGCACCGCGCACATCTGGAGCGCCTGCCGCATCGTGACCGGCGTCCCCACCACCTCAAGCACGACGTCGACCCCGCGGCCCGTGGTTCGCTCACGCAATCGAGCGACGGCGTCGCCCTCGCTCGCGTTGATCGGGGTCGCGCCAAAACGCTGGGCCGTTCGCAGCTTCGCCGCATCCAGATCCACGGCGAACACCGCGCTCGCGCCCAGCGCGCGCGCGAGCTGGACCGCCGAGATCCCGAGCCCTCCGATGCCGATCACCGCGACGGTTTCTCCGGGAGCAAGCCGTCCGCGCCGCAGCGCGTGCAAGGATGTCGACGACGAACACATCATCGCCGCACCGTGCGCGAACGAGATTGCGCCGGGGAGATGGACCGCATTCCGCGCCGGCACGGCAATGAACTCGGCGTATCCGCCGTCCCGGTGGTGCCCGATCATCTTCCCGACCTCGCAGTACTGCTCCTCGCCGTCGGCACATCGCGCGCAATTCCCACAGGTGACGAGATAGTGGAGGCAGACGCGCTCGCCCACTGCGTGCGACGAGACGCCGGCGCCGAGCTGGACCACTTCGCCCGCGACCTCGTGACCAGGCGTGAGCGGCGGACGTAAGGAAGCCGAGCGGCCCGCGCGATAGTGCGCGTCGGAGTGGCAGATGCCCGCCGCTCTCACACGAACCAACACTTCGCCCGCGCCGGGCGTTGGAGTGGGGTGGTCCCGCAGGACGAGGGGCTGACCGATCTGTTCGAGTCGCAATGCGCGCATCGGGGAAAGATGGCGCGGGCGACCGCAGTCCGGGCGTAGATTCTCGGCGCCTCCAACCTCCTTCCCTTCGCCGATATGCCGCGCTCGTCACGTCTCGCGACACTCGTCTGCTCCGCCCTCGCCATCCACGCCGTCGCGCTCCCGGGGCAGGATCGGCTCCGTTCGATGCCAGGCTACGAACGCTACACCGCGATGGTGCCGAAACTCACTGGCGCGATCAAGAGTGGCGCGATCTCGCCCACCTGGGCAGAGGACGGGAAGTCCTTCGACTTCACGCGCGACGGCAAGCGTTGGCGGTTCGACGCGGCCACGAAGAAGGTGAGTGAGGCGCCGGCCGCGACAGCGAATGGTGGCGGACCGCGTCGACTCGGCGGGCCAGCTCGAGGGCGCCAGTCGACCGAGGCCTTCAGCCCCGACTCGTCGCGCAAGGCGATCTACAAGGAACGGAATCTCTTCATCGCGAATCGGGATGGCTCCGAGGAGCGGCGGCTGACGGCAGACGGCAGTGAGGCGGGCCGGATAAAGTACGGCACCGCGAGCTGGGTCTATGGCGAGGAACTCGGACAGACGACCGCGATGTGGTGGTCCCCCGACGGGAGCAAGCTCGCCTACTACCGATTCGACGAGAACCCGGTGAAGGACTACTTCCTGCAGACCGACCAGACGGCGGTGCAGGGCACCGTGATGACCGAAGCCTACCCCAAGGCGGGGACGGCGAACCCGATCGTCGACCTCTTCGTGTACGACGTCGCCACGGCGAAGAGCACGCGAATCGATGCTCGCGACGGGAAGCCGCTCACCGATGACGTGGTGGGGCACTACGTGTATCGGATCAGTTGGACCAAAGATGGGAACGAGTTGCTCATCCATCGGACGAATCGGCGACAGAACGTGCTGGAGTTCGCGGCCTGCGCGCCGGCAACTGGTGCCTGTCGTGTGGTGATCCGCGAGGAGTGGCCGGCGAGCTGGACCGAGAACTCGCCGACGATCCAGTGGCTCGAGGACGGAAGGCGCTTCGTCTGGGAATCAGAACGGACCGGGTTCGCGAACTACTACCTCTACGATCTCTCCGGGAAACTGATCACGCCGCTGACCGCGCACCCGTTCGAGGTCGCTGGCGTCGTGAAGCTCGACGAGAAGACATCGCAGTTGTGGTACTACGCCCGCAGCGGCGACAACTTCATGAAGTTCCAGCTCCATCGAGTCGGGCTGAACGGCAAGGGAGAGCGCCGCCTCACCGATCCTGCGTTGCACCACACCGTGAGCGTTTCCCCCGACGGGAAGTTCTTCACCGACGCCGCGCAGACGGCCGCGATCGCTCCGGTGACCCGCGTGATGGATGCGATGGGACGCCCTGTCGCGACGGTAGCCGAGACCGATCGCAGCGCTTTCGACGCGGCGGGGTTCAAGCCGGTCGAGATGTTCACCTTCACCGCGGCGGATGGTACGACGCAACTGCAGGGGATGCTGCACAAACCGTCGAACTTCGATCCGGCGAAGCGATATCCGGTGCTCTTCTCGGTGTACGCGGGCCCGGCGACGAATGGCGCACGCGAGGTCTTCAGCGCGCCGAACCCGATCACCGAGTACGGGTTCCTCGTCGTCACGCTCGACACGCGGAGCGCGGCCGGCCGCGGCAAGAAGGCCCTCGACGCGATCTACGAGAAGCTCGGTGAGGTGGAGATCGACGACCTCGCGGCGGCCTCCCGCCACCTGGCGAAGCTCCCGTTCGTCGACGGCCAGCGGGTCGGGATCTATGGCACCTCATATGGCGGCTACGCCTCGGCGCTCGCGCTACTCCGCCACCCCGACGCCTTCGCCGCAGCATCGGCGGCGAGTGCGGTCACCTCGTGGGACCACTACGACACGATCTACACCGAGCGCTACATGTACACGCCGCAGGCGAATCCCGGCGGGTACAAGAAG
>JANPCH010000061.1:0-36007 GCA_031430835.1 Gemmatimonadaceae bacterium | reverse complement strand
GGTCGAACAGCGGTTCGCCGAGCAGGACGCGCGGATCGACCGGCGGTTCGCGGAGTTCGAAGTGAAGGTCGAGAAACGGCTCGCGGAGTTCGAAGCGAGGTTCGAGACGCGATTCGCCGAGCAGATGCGATTCCTGTACCTCGCCCTCGCCGCGCAGATGGCGCTGATCGCCGGGCTGTACCTCCGCTAGGCCGAGCCCGACCACTCCGGCGTCTCGACCTTCGTCGCGCTCGCGACGATGTAATCGCGATTCATCTGCTGGATCGCATCGAGCGAGATCCCTTTCGGGCACGCCTCCTGGCATTCCCCGAAGAGGGTGCACCCGCCGAACCCCTCGAGATCCATCCGCTCCACCATCGCGAGGGCCCGGCGCCGGCGCTCGGGCTGTCCCTGTGGAAGCGCCCCGAGGTGCGAGACCTTTGCCGCGGTGAAGAGCGAGGCCGACGCATTCGGGCAGGCGGCAACACAGGCGCCGCATCCGATGCACCCCGCATTGTCCATCGCCCAGTCCGCTTCGGGCTTCGGGATCAGAACGGCATTCGCGTCCTGCGGCGATCCCGTCGGCGCAGAGATGAATCCCCCTGCCTGGATGATCCGATCGAACGCGCTTCGGTCCACCACGAGGTCCTTCACGACCGGGAACGCCTTCGCCCGCCAGGGTTCGATCCAGAGTTCGTCCCCGTCACTGAAGCTGCGCATATGCAGCTGACAGGCGGTGGTGAGCTTCATCGGCCCGTGCGCCGCGCCATTGATCATCACGCCGCACGATCCGCAGACACCCTCGCGACAATCGTGGTCAAAGGCGATCGGGTCCTCGCCTCCCTCGATGAGGCGCTCGTTCACCGTGTCCAGCATCTCGAGGAAGGACATATCGGGCGAGATCCCCTTCGCCGGGTAGTCCACGATCCGCCCGGGTGCGCCCGGACCCGGCTGACGCCAGACGTGGAGCGTGAGGCCCATCATCCCCGACCCGCCGCTCACTTGTAGCTCCGCGTACTCAGGTGGACGTTCTCGAACGTCAACGGTTCCTTGTGGAGCACCGGTGACTTCCCTTCTCCGGCATACTCCCAGGCAGCCACGTACGTGAAGTGCTCGTCGTCGCGCTTGGCCTCGCCGTCCGCCGTCTGGTGTTCCGTCCTGAAGTGCCCACCGCAGCTTTCCTCGCGCTGCAACGCATCGAGGCACATCAACTCCGCGAACTCGAGGAAGTCGGCGACCCGCCCTGCCTTCTCCAGCGACTGGTTGAGCTCGGCGCCCGTGCCGGGGACCTTCACGTCGCGCCAGAACTCCTCACGGAGCTTCGGGATCTCGATGAGCGCCTGCTTGAGCCCGGCGGCGTCCCGCGCCATCCCGCACTTGTCCCAGAGGATCCCGCCGAGTTCGCGGTGGAAGGAGTCCACCGTCCGCGACCCGTTGATCGAGAGGAGCCGCTTCGTCCGCGCTTCGACCGCCTCGCGCGCCGCGACGAACTCGGGATGCTCCGTGGTGACCGGCGCGAGCTTGGTGCTCGCGAGGTAGTCGCCCAGCGTGTAGGGGATGACGAAATAGCCGTCGGCGAGCCCCTGCATCAACGCGCTCGCGCCAAGGCGGTTGGCGCCGTGGTCGGAGAAGTTCGCCTCCCCCAACACGTGCAGCCCAGGGATGGAACTCATCAGGTTGTAGTCGACCCAGAGCCCGCCCATCGTGTAGTGCACCGCGGGGTAGATCCGCATCGGCCGCGTGTAGGGGTCCTCGTCGGTGATCCGCTGGTACATCTCGAAGAGGTTGCCGTACCGCTCCTCGATCGCCTGCTTCCCGAGTCGACCGATCGCATCGGCGAAGTCGAGGTAGACGCCGCGGCCACCCGGCCCCACCCCGCGGCCGTCGTCGCACGCCTCCTTCGCGGCGCGCGACGCGATGTCGCGCGGCGAGAGGTTCCCGAAGCTCGGGTACTTCCGCTCCAGATAATAGTCGCGATCCCCTTCGGGGATCGTCGACGGCTCCTTCGCGCAATCCTCCTTCCGCGTCGGTACCCACACGCGTCCATCATTGCGCAGCGACTCCGACATCAGCGTGAGCTTGGACTGATACTCGCCGCTCACCGGGATGCAGGTCGGGTGGATCTGCGTGAAGCAGGGATTGCCGAACGCCGCGCCCTTCTTGTAGGCCCGGTACGTCGCGGTGACGTTGCATCCCTTCGCGTTGGTCGAGAGGTAGAAGACGTTGCCGTAACCACCCGTGGCGAGGATCACCGCATCGGCGGCGTGCGACTCCACCTCACCGCTGACGAGGTCACGGACGATGATCCCGCGCGCCTTGCCGTCGACCACGACGAGCTCGAGCATCTCGTGCCGCTCGTACATCGTCACGCCGCCACGGGCGATTTCCTTCTCGAGTGCCTGGTAGGCCCCGAGGAGCAGCTGCTGTCCCGTTTGCCCCCGGGCGTAGAAGGTGCGGGAGACCTGCGCCCCGCCGAAGGAGCGATTGGCGAGAAGGCCGCCGTACTCGCGCGCGAACGGCACTCCTTGCGCGACGCACTGGTCGATGATGTCCACCGACACCTGAGCCAGCCGATAGACGTTCGCCTCGCGCGCCCGGAAGTCCCCGCCCTTGATCGTGTCGTAGAAGAGCCGCTGGATCGAGTCGCCATCATTGCGGTAGTTCTTCGCCGCGTTGATCCCCCCCTGCGCGGCGATCGAGTGGGCGCGGCGTGGCGAGTCCTGGAAGCAGAAGCAGGTCACCCGGTAGCCAAGCTCTGAGAGCGTCGCCGCCGCCGATGCGCCGGCGAGCCCCGAGCCGACCACGATCACCGAGAATCGCCGCTTGTTCGCAGGGTTCACCAGCTTCATCTCGAAACGGTGCTTGTCCCACTTCTCCGCCAGCGGCCCCGAGGGGACCTTCGCGTCGAGTCTGATGGTCACGTTAGTTGACGATCTCGAGGAAGACGGCGATCGGGATCACCGTGAATCCGGCCCACACCCCGACCGCGACCCAGAGCGCGATCAGGCGATGCATCGGTGCTGGCGACGGCTTTGAAAGGCCGAGGGTCCGCACACCGCTCCACACCCCGTGGAAGAGATGGAGGCCGAGGAACACCATCGCGACGACGTAGAACAGCACCACCCACCAGGCGCGGAAACCGAGGACGACATTGCCGTACGCCCCGTGCGGGCTGAATGCCGGATGGAAGGTCCCGGTCGTGAAATGCCCAAGGTGGTACACGATGAAGAGCACGAGGAACACGCCGCCCCAGCGCATCCACCGCGACGCCAGCGTCGAGACCTGATACGCCGGCTTCGCGTATCCGTCGGGCCGCGCGGCGTGGGCGATCCGCGTCAGCTGGTACGCGGAGATGATGTGCAGTACAACGGCGGTGAGCAGCGCGAGGCGAGCCACCCAGAGCAGTTCCGCGCTCGCCTTCAGGATCTCGGCGTAGCGGTTGAAGACGTCCGCCCCGAGGAAGACCTGCAGGTTGCCGAGCATGTGGCCGATGACGAAGAGGACGAGGAACAAACCCGTCACCGCCATCACGACCTTCTTGCCGATGGTGGAGCGCCAGAGGTCGAGAAGCCACCGCATCGACGGCGGCGCCTAGAGCTTCACCACCGACATCGGCTCGCGCACCGCCTGCGCGCTCTTCTCCAGTGCGGCGCGCTCGTCAGCAGTGAGGGTCACCTCGATCACCTTCTCGATCCCCTTCCGCCCCAGCTTGACCGGCACACCGAGGAAGAGCCCCTTGAGGCCGTACTCCCCCTCGAGCCACGCCGAACAGGGGAGGATCCGCTTCTGATCGTTCACGATGGCCTCGACCATCTGTACCGCACCGCTCGATGGAGCGTAGTAAGCCGAGCCGGTCTTGAGGTGCTTCACGATCTCCGCGCCGCCATTCCGCGTCCGGTCCACGATCCCATCGAGCGTCGCCTTGTCCATCAACTGCGTGATCGGGATGCCGCTCACGGTCGTGTAGGAGATGAGCGGTACCATCGTGTCGCCGTGGCCGCCGAGCACCATCGCCTGGATGTCGCGCACGCTCACGTCGAGGGCGGTGGCGAGGAAGGCGCGGTAGCGCGCGGTGTCGAGCACGCCCGCCATCCCGATCACGCGCTCGCGCGGGAATCCGGTGACCTCCTTCGCCACCCAGCACATCACGTCGAGCGGGTTCGACACCACGATCACGATCGCGTTGGGTGAGGTCCGCTTCACCTCGGCGCTCACCGCCTTCACGATCCCCGCGTTCGTGTTGAGCAGGTCGTCGCGCGACATCCCCGGCTTGCGGGCGATTCCGGCGGTGATCACGACGATGTCCGAGCCGGCCGACTCGTCGTAGCCGTTCGTGCCGATCACGCGGGAGTCGAAGCCCTCGATCGGTGCCGACTGCCACTGGTCGAGTCCCTTCCCCTGCGGCACACCCTCGACGACGTCCACCATCACGACGGTGCGGGCCAGTTCCTTCTCGGCGATGCGCTGCGCGGCGGTCGCACCGACATTCCCGGCGCCGACGACCGTGATCTTGTTCACCATTGTCCGTTGCTCAGTGGGTGGGAGTGCACTGCTCGTGGAAGTTAGCGGGGGCTCTCGGACGGGTCTACGGGCGAGGCATCCAAAGGGACACCGCGTCGCTCGTCAGTTCCGCGCCGCGACGCAGCGTGAACTGGGCCGGATTCCCCAGCCGCAGCCAACGCCGGCCGTCCTGCGTCGTCACCATCGCCGCACCCGGATGGAGGAAGAGCCCCGCCGCATCGATCGTATCGAGCGCCACGGCCGCGCTCAGGTCCCCGACGTCGGCGATGCGTGGGAACGTCTTCGCCACCGCATCGCCATACGTGATGCCGATGTCCAACAGGTACGGTTCATCGCCGAGCCCGACCACGCGAGCACCACGGACAACGACGTCCAGCGCGATGCTCCGGTTCTCCTTCAGCGAGTCGTACCAGTCAGGCAGGGCGCGGCGATAGGACCCCTCACCGATCGCGATGAGAGCGTCGAGGAACCCCGCGAGGTTCAGGGCTCGGAGCCGCTGCTTCTCTGGATCGCCGGCGAGGGCGCCAGTCTCGATGAGCACCGTGCTCGTTCCCCACGCCTGGATCAGGTCGCCGAACGCGCGGGGATTGAAGGTGTCGTCATACCTCGCGACCTGGCCCGGGGTCTCGTGTTCGAACCTCCACGCAAGTCGTGCGGCCACCAGCCGGGCGCGACTCCGCACCTCGTCGTAGTGCCGATCCTCTGAGATCGCCGGAGCGAGCAGCGCGATCCCGACCTGCTTTCCTCCCTCACCAGCGGTCGTGCGCGCGTTCTGGTCGTGGAGGTTGAATCCGAAGTCGGGCTTCAGTCGGTCGTGCAGCCCCTTGAGGGCGCGCCCCTCGGGCGTCGAGAGCCGCCGCGCGTCTCGGTTGATGTCGACCCCCAACGCGTTCTGCCGCTGGAAGAGCTCCGCCCCGTCCGGATTGAGCATCGGGACGAGCGTCAGGGTGATCGAGTTGAGGAGACGGTCACGGACCGGGTCCGCGTCGGGCGCGGCGATCCAGTTCAGCAGGTCGAGGAGTCCCATCGACGCAGCCGACTCGTCCCCGTGCATCTGGCTCCACGCGAGGACCTTCACCGATCCCGAGCCCAGTTGGATCGCGATGATCGGCCGCCCCTGCACCGACGTACCGATCACCTCCGTCCGGAAGCGATCCGACGCGAGGACCGCCGCCAGTAGCCCCCAATACTCGTTCGCGGTGAAGCGCCGTGAGGCGATTCCGGTCACGCGGAAACGTTCGGCGATCCGCAGTCCTTCGGCGAAGCAGCACTCCTCGGTCGTCGGCGCCGCCACGGGAGTCGGCTTCGCGACGCCGGCCGGCACGCAGGCGGCGACGAGCAACGCGAACCCGGGAACTGACCGCCTGATCGACCACGCCGACATCTACCCACCGACCTGCGACAGGGCCCGAAGCCCACCGACTTTGAGCTGCAGCAGGTTGTGTTCGAGCGGTTTCTCAGCGAGCGCCTGCACGAACAGCGGGCCAAGCGGCTCGCCGCGACGCAGGGGATCGCGGAGGTTCACCTCGTGATCGCCGTAGAGACAGGTCCGCAGACGCCCGTCCGCCGTCAGCCGCACGCGATTGCACGACCCACAGTAGGTATGCGTCATCGGCGTGATGACGCCGACCGTTCCCTGCGCGCCGGCGATCCGGTGATATGCCGCCGGCCCGTTGCCCCGCGCCGGACCGCTCGTCGGCGTGAGCTCGCCGAGCACCGCGATGCGCTGCAACACCTCGTCACTCGGCACGACGTGGTCATCCGTGAGGTGCGCCATCTCTCCCACCGGCATCAGCTCGATGAACCGCACGTGGAGCGGTGCGTCGAGCGTGAGTCGCGCGAAGTCGACGACCTCGTCGTCGTTGATCCCGCGCATCACGACGACATTGAGCTTTACCGGATCGAGTCCAGCATCGAGCGCCGCCCGCGCCGCCGTCACCGGACGGAAGCCGAGGTCGCGGCGGGCGATCGCCGCGATCCGCTCGGGTCGCAAGGAGTCGGCCGAGAGATTCACCCGGTCGAGGCCCGCGGCTCGCAGGGCCGACGCCATCGCCGGGAGTTTGACTCCGTTCGTCGAGAGCGCGATGTCCTCGATCCCCGGCACAGCGCGCAGCATCGCGATGAGCGAGACCAGGTCGGGCCGGATCGTCGGCTCTCCGCCAGTGACCCGGAGGCGCCGGAGCCCGAGTGGCGCGAGTTCGCGCACCACACCCGTGATCTCCTCGTACGAGAGGATGTCCTTCTTCGGAAGCCAGTCGAGCCCCGCCTCCGGCATGCAATACACACAACGGAAGTTGCAGCGATCGGTCACCGAGATCCGGAGATACTCGATCGAGCGGCCGTGTTGGTCGCGCAGCGGCGCCGTCATCGGACCTCGGCCACGTGCGGCGCGCGCGTCGGGTCCACCCACTCGCGCGTGCCGTCGGCGTAGTGCTCCCGTTTCCAGATCGGCAGACGCCGCTTGACCTCCTCGATCACGAACCGCTGGGCGTCCATCGCGGCAGCACGGCGCGCGTGCGACACCGCGATCACGATGCTGGCCTCGCCGAGCCTGAGCGTGCCGATGCGATGCTCGACCACGATCCGCTCCGTCCCGAACCGTTCCCGCGCTTCCGCGACCACCGATGCGAGCTCGCGCTCAGCCATCGGGCCGTAGGCCGAGTAATCAATGCCGGTCACCACACGCCCCTCGTTGACCTCGCGCACCGTACCGACGAAGAGCGTGCTCGCCCCCGACGCAGGCGTCGCGACCTCGGCGAGGAGTGACGCTGGATCGAGGGGACGGTCGACGATCGCGGCGCGCATCGGCCTTACCCGCCGGCCACTGGCGGGATGATCGCGATCTCATCCCCGTGGCGGAGATGCAGGTCGGCCCGAGCATACTTGTGATTCACCGCGACGAGGGGCTTCGGAAGCGACTTCCCTACCGCCCGAGCGGTCATCGCGTCGAGGAGGTGGCGCACCGTGGCGCCCTCGGGGAGCTCGAGTCGTACACTCGGGCCGAGTGCGTCCGCCCAGGAGGCGAAGAGAAGGACGTTCGCAACCATTCTGACCAAATCTACTCCCCGAGTGCGGATGCGCGATGCGAGATGCGGGGAGCTGGGCGGTACGGGGTCCGGGAATTGGATGCGGGAGGCGGGAGGAGGGGAGACGATGCCGGAAACGAAAACGGCGACCGAAGGGTCGCCGTCCCGCATCCCGCATTCCGCATCCCGCATCGAGTCTCCCGCACCCCGTACCGCCTAGCTCCCCGCATCCGGCTCCTGAATCGCCGTTACGGAGTGGGCGATCAAGTCTCCGGTTCGAACTCCAGATCCGCCACGAGCGCCCGCAACTCCTTTGACGGCTTGAACACCGGGACGGGTCTCGCCGAGACTTCGACCGGCTCTCCCGTGCGCGGATTGCGCGCCATCCGCGTCTTCCGGTTCCTAATCTTGAAGGTGCCGAATCCCCGCACCTCGATGTTCCGCTGCTCCTTGAGCGCGTCCTTGATCGAATCGAGGAAGGCATCCACCACGCGGGAGCAGTCCTTCTTGGAGATCATCGGCCCGGCCGTACGGGAGATGGTCTCCGTAACGCGCTCCACGAGATCGGCTTTGGTCATGGACATACCGGGATGGGTTGGCGCTATGCCGGGGTCGTAAGTGCGTCCAGTCTAGGACCTTAGCTGTTGTGTGTCAAGCGGTTGCGCGTTCGCCCATCGCCTCGAGGAACTCGTCGAAATGGGGTACGGCGTCGTGGGGACCGGGCGCTGCTTCGGGGTGGTACTGCACCCCGAAGACCGGCAAGTGGCGATGCCGGAGTCCCTCGATCGTGCCGTCGTTCAGGTTCACGTGGGTCACCGCGAGGTCAGGCGCCCCAGGGATGCCTTCTGCCGTCCCGGCGACGGCAAAGCCGTGGTTCTGGCTGGTGATCAGCACCACCCCCGAGTCGAGGTCCTTCACCGGATGGTTCCAACCACGGTGCCCGTAGGGAAGCTTCACCGTGTGTCCGCCGAACGTGATGCCCAGCAACTGGTGCCCGAGGCAGATGCCGAAGACCGGGACCCCAGACTCCGCGACCGCGCGAATGGCCGGCGGCGCATACGTCACCGCTTCCGGGTCGCCGGGGCCATTGGAAAGGAACACCCCATCCGGCTTCATCCCGAGGATCTCCTTCGCGGTGGTCGTTGAGGGCACGACCGTCACGCGGCAGCCGCGAGCCTCGAACATCCGCAGGATGTTGCGCTTGATCCCGTAGTCGAGCGCCACGATGTGGCGCTTGGCCCCCTTGTCGCCCCATAGGTACTGGGTCGGAGTGCTGACCTTCGAAGCGAGGTCGAGGCCGGCCATGGAGGGGCACGCTTCCAGTGCCGCCCGGTGGGCTGCGGTCGGCTCGGATCCCTCGCCGATGAGGCCGCGCATCACACCAACTGTCCTCAAGTGACGCGTTAGTCGGCGCGTGTCAATTTCCGATATGACAGGTATTTGCGATCCTGCCAGCCAAGGTCCAAGTCCCTGCTCCGCACGCCAGTTCGAGTAGGGCTCCGAGAGCTCCCGCAGCACGACGCCGGCAATCTGCGGACCGCCGGACTCGGGGTCTTCCGAGTTGACGCCGTAGTTCCCGATCATCGGCGACGTCATCACCACGATCTGCCCGCGGAACGAGGGGTCGGTGAAGGTCTCTTGGTAGCCGCTCATCCCCGTCGTGAACACCACCTCGGCGACGGCCGGCGTCGCCAGCGGTGAGTGAAGGCGGCCAAGGAAAAGGGTCCCGTCCTCTAGGAGGAGGAACCCCGGCGGTACCTGGAGCGAGTAGGGCTTCACGGCGTACGAGGCGGGGTCACGGGCGTGCCGGCTGCAGGAATCGGCTGGAGAGGAACCGCCGACTGCACCGAGGGCTCGGTGGACGTCGCTGTCGGAGCGGACTGAGCGGGCGTTGGGGTGCCGAGGGCCTGGTCGAGCACCGAGGTCGGCACCGCTGCGCGGCTCGTCATGATCTGGAGCACGAAGGCGAGGAAGATGAAGATCCCTCCGCACCACCAACTGGCCTTCGTGAGGATGTTGCCGGCCTGACGAGTGCCGACGAAGGCGTCAGACGACGAGGATGCACCGCCGAAATTCGCTGCGAGACCACCACCCTTCCCCGCCTGCATCAGCACGGCGAGGGCAAGGACGAGCGCATCGATGATCAGCAGGACGAGCAGGAACGTGTACATGGGCGGGTCGCGTGCGAGGATGCCGTTGGACGGGTAAGCCCCGAAGACTACTGGAGTTACACCTTCCGGGCAAGCCTCACGATGACCGAACGATCGCGAGCCACTGCTCCGCGTCGAGGCTGGCTCCACCGACCAGCACGCCGTTCACTTCGTCCGCGGCGAGCAGGCTGTTCACGTTCGAGCGATTCACGCTCCCACCGTACAGGATCGGCACTGCGGCACCCCGCTCACCGGCGATCGCGCGCAGCTCGGCGCGCAGTGCGACGTGCACTTCGCGTGCGTCCTCGGGTGTGGCGGTTTTCCCGGTGCCGATCGCCCACACCGGCTCGTACGCGATCATCGCCGTCGCCACTGACGAGGCTTCTACGCCGGCGACAGCCGCTTTCAACTGATTCTTCACCACTGCGAGCGTGTTCCCGGCCTCGCGCTGGGCAAGGGTTTCGCCAACGCAAATCATCGGCGTCAGTCCGGCCTTGACCGCCGCCGCGACCTTCTTACCGGTCTCCTCCTCAGTCTCGCCGAAGACGTGCCGGCGCTCAGAGTGTCCGACGAGGGCGTAGCGCGCCCCGGCAGCGCGCGCGAGCGAACCCGAGATCTCGCCGGTGAAGGCGCCCTTGTCTTCCCAGTGGATGTTCTGCACCCCGGCGTCGAGATCAGCGCGCTCCTTGATCGCCTGCACCACCACGTGGAGCGAGACCGCAGGCGGGAAGAAGAGCACGCGCCGGTCCTGCAGTCGGGCGAACTGCGGAAGGAACATCCGCAGGAACTCCGCGGCATCGGCTGGCGCCTGGTTCATCTTCCAGTTCGCGGCGAATATCAACGACTTCACATCACACCTCGGATCGAGAGGTACTGCAAGCGCGGTTCACCAGGAAGACCGCAAGGACACGACGCAAGACAACTGCTCACCACGAAGACACGAAGCACACGAAGTACGGCCAACTGATCGGAACTGCGCGACACCGCTCGACCCCGTCGTCCGCTTCGTCTCTTCGTGGTGAGCCGTTCGACCGCCTACCGCGCTGCCGGGTCGAGCGCCGCGACGCCCGGTAACACCTTACCCTCCAGGAACTCCAAGGAAGCACCACCGCCCGTCGAGACGTGGCTCATCGCGGAAGCCAAGCCGAACTCATCGACCGCCGCCGCGGAATCGCCACCACCGATGATCGTGGTCGCGCCCTTCTTCGTGGCCTCGGCCATCGCCATCGCCACCGCGCGCGTACCGGCATCGAATGGAGGGGTCTCGAACACTCCCATCGGCCCATTCCAGATGATCGTCTTCGCCGCGCCGATCGCACGCGCGTACGAGGCATCGCTGTCCGGGCCGATGTCGAGCATCGCCTCGCCCGCCGGGATCGCGTCGCGCTTGACGGCGTGCGCCTTCGCGCCCTCGGTGATCGCCGGCGCCACCACCGCGTCGTGCGGCAGGGTCAGGCGGAATCCCGCGCGCTCCATCAGCTCCTTCGCCATCTCGATGCGCTCGGGTTCGACGAGTGACGTCCCCGTCTCGAACCCCATCGCCTTGTAGAAGGTGCAGGCCATCGCTCCACCGATCAGGATCCCATCCACCTTCGGTAAGAGGGCCTCGATCACATCGATCTTGCCGGAGATCTTCGACCCGCCGAGGATCGCGATGAATGGCCGCTTCGGGTGCTCCAACGCGCCGCCGAGGTAGTCGAGCTCCCGCTGCATCAGGAGGCCTGCGACCGCGGGGTGAAGGTGCTTCGCAACGCCTGCGGTCGACGCGTGAGCGCGGTGCGCCGCACCGAACGCGTCGTTCACATAGAGGTCACCGAGGCGCGCGAACGACTTCGCGAGCGCCTCGTCGTTTTTCTCCTCGCCGGCTTCGAAGCGCGTGTTCTCGAGGAGCGCGACCTCGCCTTCCTTCAGTGCCTTCGTCGCCGCCTCCGCCTCCGCACCCACGACGTGCGGCACGAAGAAGACCCGTGTGCCTCCTCCGAGGAGTGCCGCGAGCCGTGGAGCCACCGGCGCGAGCGTGTGCTTGGCGTCGGGCTTCCCCTTCGGCCGTCCGAGGTGCGAGCACAGGACGACCCGCGCCCCCGCCTTGAGCAGCGCTTGGATCGTCGGGACGGCAGCGCGAATGCGCGTGTCGTCAGCGATCCCGCCGGCGGCGTCGAGCGGGACGTTGAAGTCCACGCGGACGAGCGCGCGCTTCCCGCGCACTTCAGCCGGCGCGAGGTCCCTGATCGTCCGCGTGTTCATCGCGAGCGCCTGCTCAGAGCCCCTTGCCGATCAGCTCGATCAGGTCCACGCACCGCGACGAGTAGCCCCACTCGTTGTCATACCATCCCGAGACCTTGACCATCGTCCCGTCGATCACGTTGGTGCTCTTGGAGTCGAGGGTGCAGGAGAAGGGGTTCCCGATGTAGTCGCAGGAGACGAGTTCCTCCTCGCTGTAGGCGAGGATCCCCTTGAGGCCACCGATCGAGGCGGCCTTGAACGCCGCATTGACGTCGGCGATCGTCGTCGCCCTCTCGACCTCGACCGTGAGGTCGGTGAGCGAGACGTCGGGGGTTGGCACGCGGATGGCGATGCCGTCGATCTTCCCCTTCACCTCGGGGATCACGAGCGCGGTGGCCTTCGCCGCCCCGGTGGTGGTCGGGATCATCGAGATCGCGGCAGCGCGGGCCCGTCGCAGATCCTTGTGCGGAAGGTCGAGGATGCTCTGGTCGTTCGTGTAGCTGTGGATCGTGACCATCGTCCCGTGCCGGAAGCCGAGCGCATCGCGGATCACCTTGACCATCGGCGCCAGGCAGTTCGTCGTGCAGCTCGCGTTCGAGATGATCGTGTGCTTCGCCGCGTCATACTTCTCATCGTTGACGCCGAGGACGATCGTGATGTCCTCGCCGGTCGCCGGGGCCGAGATGATAACCTTCTTCGCGCCCGCCGCGACATGTTTCCTCGCGTCGTCGGCCTTCGTGAATCGCCCCGTGCTCTCCAGCACGAGGTCCACACCGAGGTCCTTCCAGGGGAGGAGGGCCGGGTCCTTCTCCTTGAGCACCTTGATCCGGTCGCCCGCGATCGTGATCGCCTCGGCGTCGTGTGACACCGTCCCGCCATAGATCCCGTGCACCGAGTCGTACTTGAAGAGGTGTGCGAGGGTCCGGGTATCGGTGAGGTCGTTGACCGCGATGAAGTCGATCGGCGCGCCACGCTCCTTGGCGGCGCGGATGACTTGGCGGCCGATGCGGCCGAACCCGTTGATGCCGACGCGAATGGCCATCGTTGATCGTGCTCCGGAGGAGGTTCGCTTCAGCGGTCCGCGCCGGTGCGCGCCCGTCCGAAGGTCAGATAACTGAGCGTGCGTGTCCCGGCGGCGAAGAGCGCGTGTGCGCAGGCGTTCAGGGTCGCGCCGGTGGTGAGAACATCGTCCACGAGGATGAGATGCGTCCCGCGGAGCCGCTCCAGTGCGGGAACTTCCGCTCGGAACGCACCGTGAACGTTCGCAAGTCGTTCGGCGGGAGTCAATCGCGTCTGCGACGGCGTTGCGCGCGTCCGTGAGATCACGTCAGACCAGAGTGGGATCCCCCACACCGCCGCAACGGCGGCGGCGAGCCGTTCGGCCTGGTTGAATCCGCGGGCCCGCTCGCGCACCGGCGAGAGCGGCACCGGCACGACCGCGCACCGCTCGCGCTCCACATCCTCGGGGAACGGCATCCTGGCCAGCCGTCGGCCCATCTCGCGCGCGACCGCCGGCCACCCTTCGTACTTGAGCGCCGCAAGCACGCCACTGCTCACCGGATCGGGCACCCAACAGAGCGAGCGCGAGGCGCGCACGAATGGCGGGAGGAGCGCACATCCGGCGCAATCCCCGCGCGCGGCCCTGGGGTGTCCGCACCGGGCACAACGCGGCGAGGGAAGCACCGGCAGCCTCGCCCAACAGCGTCCACACACGAGGCCGCGATCGCTGTCGTCCATCAGTTCGTCGCAGCCGGCACAGGTCCGCGGAAAGACGAACTGCGCGGCCGTGTCTGCTGCACGACGCCATCCAGTCCCACCCACGCGGGGCGTCACCGCCCCTCCGGCGCTCGCACCGATCGCCACATCACCTCGCGATCGGGCGCCTGCCCGAACCAGCGCTCGAAGGCCAGCGCTCCTTGCTCGATCAGCATCGGCAGTCCGTCGTCGGCCCGAAGTCCGCGAGACCGACACGACTTGATCCAGGGGGTCCGGCCCTTTCGGTAGGTGAGGTCGAGCACGGCAGTCGCGTCGGGGATCATCCCCGGCGCGACCGGCATCAGCCCGCCGTCGAGACCAAGCGGCGTCGCGTTGACGAGCAGGGAGACCCCCTCGACCGCGTGCATTTCGCTCTGAACAGCGGTCGCGATAGAGGAGAATCGCGCCGCCAGTTGTTCGGCTCGCTCCGGAGTGCGGGCGTGAATCACGATCTCACTGTCCGCCCACCGTTCGACCGCGGCGCACACCGCAGCGGCCGCCCCTCCAGCGCCGAGCAATCCGACGCGCAACCCGGCCGGTGGCCCACCGAGCAACCGTTCGACGGCCGCGTCGAAGCCGCCGACATCGGTATTGTCGCCGATGAGCTGCTCGTTCTCGGTCCAGAAGTTGTTCACCGCCCCCACCCGCTCGGCGATCGGCGTTCGGCGCGAACACCAGGCGAAGACGGCCTCCTTGTGAGGCGCGGTCACGTTCCCCGCCGCGCGCGCGTCGCGGAGCAGGCCGAGCATCGAGACAAGGTCGGCTGGCGCGACGTCGAGTGCCTCGTATTGGAGTGGGATCCCGGCCGCGCTGAGGGCGGCGTTCTGGAACGTCGGGGAGAGCGAGTGCGCCACCGGCTGCCCGAGGAGGACGAGGCGACCCGGCAACGCGTTCACGCGCCCTCCGCGCCGCGCTCGGCGGCCAATCGGTCGAGGACACGCCCGATCTCGCCCTCCATCTCGGCGAAGGTCTGGCGATAGCTGTCGAGATCGCCGCCGAAGGGATCGAGTACTGGTCGTCCCTCGGTCGCCCGCGCGGCATAGTCAGTGAGGAGGTGCGCCCGGCCGTCGCCACCGAGGACCGTGGCCCGGTCCCGATGGTGCGGACTCATCACGAGGATCAGGTCCGACGCAGCCACCAGCTCACTCGTGAGCGAGCGTGCCCGATGTCCATTGAGGTCGAGGCCTTTCTCGAGCGAGACGAGCAGCGCCCCATCGGAGGCCGGCGCGCCGTCCCACGCACTCGTACCGGCGCTGCCGACCGTCACCTCGAGGGCGCGTTCGGCCACCATCCGACGCGCGATCGCCTCAGCCATGGGACTCCGGCAGGTGTTCCCGGTGCAGACGAAAAGGAGGTGCACTCCTACTGGTCCCCGATGAGGTCCGCGACACTCTGACGCAATGTAGCGGCCGGCAGGGCCCCGGGGCGTATGACTCGAGGGCGGCGCCCGGTACAGTCAACGACGGTGGATGGCGACGATGGCGGCAGTCGCCCTCCATCGAGGACCCGCAGCGCGCCACTCACGAGTTCACTGGGCCACTGCGCGACGATCTCGGCGGCCGTCACGGCCGCGGGGTCGCCGGGGAGGTTCGCCGACGTGCTGGTGATCGGATCGCCGAGGGCCGCGATGAGCCGTTGCAACCCGAGATGCGGCGTCCAGCGAACCGCCACGCCGCCCTCGGGACCACGCAGCCGCTCGGGGATCCGTCGCTCCCCGCCCGGCAATACGAGCGTCAACGGGCCCGGCCAATGCTTCGCCGCGAGCATACTCGCCGAGGGCGTGAGGTGGAGGCCGATCCGCGCGAGCATCGGCGTATCGCTGATCAGCAGGAGGAAGGGCTTCGCCGGGGGCCGGCGCTTCAGCGCCACCAATCGCTCGACCGCTTCGCCGTCGATCATCGTGCCGAAGCCGTACACCGTCTCGGTGGGGTAGCCGAGGACGCGTCCCGCCTGTAAATGCGCGAGCGTCGCCGAGAGGGAGCGTTCGACCTCCTCGGGAGACCAGAAGGGGACACCGCGCGTCTCGGGCATCGGCTACTCGTCCAGCGGAAGAGCCGCTTCGACGCGAGCGAAGTCCGCCTCTTCGGTGACCTTGATCGCGCGTTCACTGCCGCGTACCACGCGCACGGGAAGGCCGAGCGATTCGCAGAGGGAGGCATCGTCGGTCGCCGCGGCGTGCGAACCTGACGCGCGTGCCTCACGGTGGGCGCGTTCGATCATCTCGCGCGGGAATCCTTGCGGCGTCTGCGCGCGCCAGAGTCCATCGCGCGCGACCGTGCCGACGATCCGGCCGTCGGCCGTCACCGATTTGAGCGTGTCCACCAGCGGGAGCGCAGCGATCGCGCCGTGCCCCTGCCGCACTTCGGCGATCACACGGTCGATCATTCCCGGCGAGACCAACGGCCGCGCGGCGTCGTGGATGAGTACGATCCGGCACGCCGCGGGCAGGTCCTCGAGTCCATTCGCCACCGACTCGGCACGCGTCTTCCCTCCGACCGAGAGCAATAACCGTTCGGCGTCGCTCTGGAAGATCCAGGGCGGCGGATCGCCGGCGTATCGCTGGGGGAGTACGCACACGACCATCGCCACGTCGCTTCGCGCTTGGAAGGCCTGGAGCGAGTGGAGCAGCATCGGCTTCCCCGCGACCCAGCGCAGTTGCTTCAGTTCCGTCCCGCCAACGCGGTTCCCCGCTCCGCCGGCGACGATCACCACACCGACGTCGCGCGTCACTCGACCTTCCGGAAGAGTTCGCGGAAGAGGGTCGCGATGTCGGGCACCGGTTTGACGCGGATCTGCTTCGGCGCCCGGCGCGGCACGCTCCGCTCGCCGACGTACGCGACGGTCATCCCCAGCTTCTCCGCCTCGAGCAATCGCCGCTCGGCCTGTGAGACGCCGCGGATCTCTCCCGCGAGCCCGACCTCTCCGACGAAGACCGCGTCGGCGGGCAGTGCGCGGTCGTACACGCTGCTCGCGAGCGCGACGGCCACCGCGAGGTCTCCCGCCGGTTCCTGCACTCGCACGCCCCCGACGACGTTGAGGAAGACGTCGAGCTGCGCGAAGGAGAGGCCGGCGCGCTTGTCGAGGACTGCGAGCAACAGTGCGAGTCGTCGCGCATCGTAGCCGGTCGACACGCGCTGCGGCGTACCAAATCCCGCTTTCGCCGCGAGACCCTGCACCTCGAGGAGCATTGGACGAGTGCCTTCGAGGAGGCAGGTGACCGCGCTTCCGCTCGTCCGTGGTCCCGAACGTTCACTCAGGAAGAGCGCGCTCGGGTCGGCAACTGCTTCGAGGCCCTGGACCGTCATCCGAAAGACGCCGATCTCGTCCACCGAACCGAATCGATTCTTCGTCGCGCGCAGCACGCGGTGGTCGGCGCTCCCCTCACCCTCGAAGTAGAGCACGGTGTCGACGATGTGCTCGAGCGTCTTCGGGCCCGCGATCCCGCCTCCCTTGGTCACGTGCCCGACGACGAAGACCGCCGTGCCGGTCTCTTTTGCGAATCGCATCAGTCGCGCCGCGCACTCGCGCACCTGTCCCACATTGCCCGGCGCGCCTTCGAGGTCGCCGGTGAACACGGTCTGGATCGAGTCGACGACGAGCGCCGCCGGACGCCGCTCGCTCGCGGTGGCGAGGATGGTCTCGAGGTTCGTCTCGCCGAGGATGGGGACCGCTCCTGCATCTGCCGCGAGCCGATCGGAGCGGAGCTTCACCTGCAGCGGCGATTCCTCACCACTCACGTAGAGCGTGTCGTGGCCCGCGCCCTGCAGGCGCGCCGCCACCTGCAGCAGGATCGTGGACTTGCCGATCCCCGGCTCTCCGCCGACCAGCACCATCGACCCCGGCACGACGCCGCCGCCGAGGACGAAGTCGAACTCGGCGATGCCGGTCTTGAGCCGGTGGGATTCCGCGCCGACGATCTCGCGCAGACGCGGCGTCTCGGCGACGCGGCCACCGGTGCCATACGCAGCGCTGCCGGCCTTCCGTCGCGCCGCGCCCGCCCCCTTCGTCGCCGAGAGCTTCGGCGCGGCCATCTCCTCGACGAGCGTGTTCCACTCGCCACAGGTGTCGCACTTCCCCTCCCACCGGAGCGACTCGGCGCCGCATTCGGTACAGCGATAAACGGAGCGCGTCTTCACGGCCACGCCGTCACTCCGGGGCGCGGCTGGTCCAGTTCTCGAATCGCGTGTGCTGCTTGCGGAAGTGCATCCGGACGTGACCGGTGGGGCCGTTACGCTGTTTGCCGATGATCACCTCGGCGTACCCATCGAGCGGGATGTCATTCGTGCCAGGGACCATCCGCGCGTTGCCGCCTTCGTCGTACGGGCGCTCATTCATCTCCGGCCGGTAGATGAAGAGGACGACGTCAGCATCCTGCTCGATCGCGCCCGAATCGCGCAGGTCGGAGAGCTGCGGCTTCCGGTTCTCGCCGCCGCGCTGCTCCGAGGCGCGCGAGAGCTGCGAGAGCGCGATCACCGGGATCGCAAGCTCCTTCGCCAGCGCCTTGAGCGACCGCGAGATCGCCGAGACCTCCTGCTGCCGGTTCTCGGACTGCGGCCCCGAGACGAGCTGCAGGTAGTCGATCACGAGGAGCTTGATGTCGGACTGGCTCTTGAGCCGGCGCGCGCGCGAGCGGATCTCGAGCACGCTCAGCCCCGGCGTGTCGTCGATCCAGATCGGCGCCTGGCCGAGCAGCGCCGCCGCCTTCGCGAGGTTCGACGCATCCTGCGCCGTGAGCTGACCACTCCTGAGCCGCTGGGCATCCACATATCCCTCCGAGGCGAGCATTCGCAGTAGAAGGGATTCAGTACTCATTTCGAGCGAGAAGATCGCCGTCGGAACGTTGCCCTCGATGGCGGCGTATTGCGCGACGTTCAGCACGAACGCCGTCTTCCCCATCGAGGGACGTGCCGCGACGATCACGAGGTCTGAGGGTTGGAAGCCCAGCGTGAGCTTGTCGAGGTCGGCGAATCCCGACGGCACGCCGGTCGTGCTGCCTCCAGCGGTGCGCAGTTGTTCGATCCGCTCCATCGCCGACCAGAGGAGCGACTTGATCTTGACGAAGCCCTCGGAGCCGCGCGTGTCGTTGAGCTCGAGGATCCGGTGCTCGGCGAGGTCGAGCAGTTCGCTCGCATCGGCCGGGCTCTCGTGACCCTCGCGCACGAGCGCGGTCGCGGTCTCGATCAGCCGACGGCGGAGCGCCTTCTCGCGAACGATCTTGCAATGGTGCTCGACGTTCGCCGCCGTCGGCACCTCGTCGAGCAGGCCACCGATGTATTCCTTGCCCCCCGCCGCGGTGAGGTCGCCGCGCTGTTCGAGCTCGTTCGCGAGGGTGAGCGGGTCCACGACGGCGCCGGCGTTCTGCACCGCCATCATCGCGCGGAAGAGGCGGCGATGGCCCTCGCGGTAGAACATGTCCTCGGTGACGAGCTCCGCCGCCGTGACGATCGCTTCCTGCGAGAGGAGCATCGCCGCGAGCACGGCGCGCTCCGCGTCCTCCGACCAAGGGGGCCGGCGGTCACGGAAGGCGTCGGCGGAAGCCGACCTAGGGGCGATCGAAAACTCGACGGGCGAGCTGGACATCTTCCCAGGCAGGGCGCTTCCAGTTGGGATTCCGGAGAAGCGCAGCAGGATGGTAGGTGGCGACGAGCGGGATGCCGTGGTAGCGGTGCTCGATCCCCCTGAGCTTGCCGATCGCGGCATCCGTGTCCAACAAAGTTTGCGCCGCGAACGTCCCCAGCGCGAGGATGACTTTTGGTTGGAGCAGCTCCAACTGACGCAAGAGGAAGGGACGGCAGGCCACGATCTCGGCCGGCGTCGGATTGCGATTTCCCGGTGGCCGATGCTTGAGCACGTTGCAGATGAAGACGTCTTCGCGCTTGAAGCCGATCGCGTCGAGGATCTTGGTGAGCAGGTCCCCGGACTTCCCCACGAAGGGGCGTCCGAGTTCGTCTTCCGTCTGGCCCGGTGCCTCACCGACCACAACGAACTTCGCGGCGGGGTTCCCTTCCCCAGGCACGTGGTTAATCGCGGTCGCCGAGAGTGTGCACGCCTTGCATCCGGCGATGGCTGTCGCGACGTCGGCGATCGAACGGGCGCCGGAAACATCTACGGCAGCCGGCGCGACGACCGGTGCGACCGGCACCACGGGAGCGGGCGCACGCGGCGTCCGCGGCTCCGGTTGCGCCGCCGGCGACTGGGCGAGCGACTTCCGCCAGTCGACCGGCGGCGGCGCTTCCTTCTGCGTCAGGACCTTCATCGCCTCTTCGACGCTCAGCGAGTCGAGGACGAACTCCGATTCGCCGAGTTCGCGCCGTTGCTCGAGGTATTGCCGAAGCCGGGATCTCGCGTCGCTCACAGCAGCGCCTCGACCCGATCGAGGATCGCGTCCGCCACGTCGCGTTTCGGCAGGAGGGGCAGTTCCGCGCTCGCGCCGTCCCGGCCGATGATCGTGACGCGGTTGGTCTCGTGTCCGAATCCCGCCCCCGCCTCGCGCGAGTTGTTCGCGACGATAAGATCGAGCCCCTTGGTCTCGAGCTTCCCCTTCGCGTTGGCTACGAGGTCGTCGGTCTCGAGGGCGAAGCCGACCGCGATCAGTCCCTTCCGTCGCGCCGCACGCGTGGTCATGAGGATGTCCACCGTCTCCTCGAGCGCGATCGGCGGCGGAGGGGCTCCGCGCTTCTTGATCTTCGCGCTCGCCACCTGCGCCGGCCGAAAGTCGGCCGGTGCCGCCGCCATCACGAGCACGTCGCTCTGCGCGACCTCAAGACCCACGGCGGCCGCCATCTCCGCCGTCGTTTCCACGGCCGTCGCGCAAATCCCATCCGGAAGCGTCACCGCGAGGGGGCCGTGAACGACCACCACTTCGGCGCCGCGACGCCAAGCCGCGGCGGCGAGCGCGACGCCCATCTTGCCGGTGGAATGGTTTGAGAGGAATCGCACCGGATCCAGTGCCTCTCGCGTCGGCCCCGCCGTCACGACGACGCGCCGTCCACGGAGCTTGCCCTTCGCTTCGAGGAGCCGACCAGCGTGCGCGACGATCGTCTCGGGCTCCTGCATCCGACCCTGACCCGCACCCTCATCGGGCGACGCGAGGGGCCCGGTGGCGGGATCAAGGATCACCTTCCCCTGCTTGCGAAGCGCGACCACGTTGGCCTGCACTGACGGATTCGCCCACATCCGATCGTTCATCGCCGGCACGAGGAGGACCGGGGCCGTCGTCGCCAGCAGGCAGGCCGAGAGGAGTTCGTCAGCGTGTCCGTGCGCGGCGCGCGCGAGGAAGTCAGCGGTCGTCGGCGCGATCACGACGAGTTCGGCCTCGCGCGCCAGCCGGATGTGATCGAGCGCGTGCCCTTCGCCGATGAGCACCGAGTGCACCGGGCGTCCGGTGAGCGCCTCGAACGTCACACCGCCGACGAATTCCTTCGCCGAACGCGTGAGGACGACGTCGACCTGCGCTCCGGCCTGGGTCAGCAAGCGGGCAAGCCACGCTGACTTGTAGCTCGCGATCCCCCCGGTGACACCGAGGAGGATGCGCCGGCCGTCGAAGGGCCTCATAGGGCCACTCCGCTCGCCGCCCTCGTGCGGCCTACTCGCCCTTGGGGCGGCGGCGCGGCACGACGCGATACTCAATGTCGCCCGCCGAGAGATCCTCGAGGGCGCGGGTCGTGAGTTTCTTCTCCCCCGACTTCGCACGGTCGCGCGGGAACTCATTCAACACGCGCGCATACTTTGCCGCGACGAGCACCGAGAGGTACTTGTTGGTCGCGTGCTTGGTCACTTCGAGGGGCGTGAACACCTGCATCGGATGGCTCCTAAGAAAGACGGCGGACTGCGGACGACAGTGAAAACAAGTTGAGTGGTACTCCCTCACATTCTCCCATCTCCCATCTCACTTCCTACACCTTCAGTTCCTTCAGGAGGTGCGACACCGCGCCTTCCACCCGGCTCCCCAGCTGCGGCCGGCGCTTGGCGCGAGTCACTTCCTCCTCGATGATCCCGTTCACGAGCGCGATCGCGTGCTCGAGTTCATCGTTCACCACCACGTGCTGGTACCGCTCGGCGTCGAGCAGTTCCGTGCGCGCGTTCCGGAGCCGCAACTCCAATGCCTCCGGCTTCTCCGAGCGGCGGGCCAGCAGCCGCTCCACCAACACCTCGACCGAGGGCGGCACCACGAAGATCGTGAGCGCGTCAGGGAACGCCACGGTGACCTGCCGCGCCCCCTGCACATCGATGTCCATCATCACGTGCTTCCCCGCCGACATCACCTCACGGATCGCTGACCGAAGCGTGCCATACCAGTTCCCGTGCACGTCCGCCCACTCGGCGAAGTCACCCTTCGCGACCCGCTTCTCGAACTCTGATCGCGAGAGGAAGTGGTAGTCCACTCCATCCCGCTCCCCAGACCGCGGGGCCCGCGTCGTGCACGACACGGAGTACCCGACATCCGAGCGCTGCGCCAGCACCCGCCGTGCGATGGTCGTCTTGCCGGCCCCCGACGGCGCCGAGAGCACGATCGGGAACGTCCCCGCACTCACTCGAGATTCTCCACCTGCTCCCGGATCCGCTCGAGTTCCTCCTTGATCGCGACCACGTCACGGAGCATCTCGGCATCGTTCGCCTTGCTCCCCGTCGTATTCGCCTCCCGCAACATCTCCTGCAACAGGAATCCCAGCCGCTTCCCGACCGGATCATCGTCCTTCGAGTCGAGCGCCGCCCGGAACGCCACGATGTGCGAATGGAACCGATCGATCTCCTCGCCGACGTCCAGCCGGTCCGCCAGGATCGCGATTTCCTGCGCGAGCCGTTGGGGATCCACCGCGATCCCGCCGGCGAGTTTCTCGACATTCTCTCGCAACCGGACCCGCTGTGCTTCCAGCCGCGCCGGCGCTCTCGCCGCCAATCGCGTAAGCGCGCCGTTCACCAGCTCGAGTCGCTCTACGATCACCGACTTGAGTCGCGCCCCTTCCAACCCTCGCATCGCCAGGAGCGCCGTCGCCGCCGCATCCACCACCGCGACGAGTTCGCTCGCTGTCCCGTCCTTCACCCCGTCGTCCTCGTGCCCAACGCGCAGCACATCGGGCATCCGGAGGATCGTCGCCACATCGACCTCACCCGCCAGACCATTCACTTCCTGCAGCCGGCGGAGTTCGGTGGCGTACTCGGCGAACTTCGCCTCATCCACCACCGCCGAGGGACCCTCCGGACGCTCGATCCGCGCATAGGCTGTGACGTGCCCCCGCGCGATCCGTTGCCGCAGCGCCTCGCGGACCTCCCCCTCCCAATGGGAGAGTGTCGTCGGGAGCTTGAGGTTCGGGTTGAAGAAGCGATGGTTGACCGATCGCAGCTCGACGCTCACGCGCGAACCGCCGACGGGGCCATCGGCCGCTCCGAACCCAGTCATGCTACGAATCATTGGAGCCTGATAAGCTACGCTGGCGCCGAGACTTACACAAGCCGGACCACATCAATTCCAGAACTCCCAGCGCAGGCCGTACACCTGCACGAGGCGCGGCATCAAGTAGCCTGGCACCGTCTCATACACCTTCCCCGTGGCATTCCGGTTGTACCAGAAGATGTGGGCGTTGCCGATCCGGATGTCGAGTGTTCCGCCCAGCGTTCCCGCTCCCTGCGCCCGGCGCGATCCCGCGCCGTCTGGGAAGTCCGCCGAGCCGCGATAGTCATGGATCAGCGCGGCGTCGAGATCGAAGGCGCGGCGGGTGAGGTACTTCTCCAGCGACGTGCGCACGCGGATCTCAGCGCGCGATTCGGCCTGCGGTCGATACAAGGCGGTCTCACGCCACCGAATGCCCCGCCAGTCGAACGAGAAGGGACCCCAGACCTGACCCGAGAGGCCGGCCTCGAGTCCCGTCGACGCCACGACGTCGAGGGGCTGGTACTCCGAATCGAACACTGGCATCCCGAGCGTTCGCGAGGCACCGTGTTGCACGAGTCCGGCACGGAGCCACCGTCCTTGCACGCGAACGGCGCCAGTCGCTCTCGACGTACTCCGTTCGGGGCCGGAGAGCGAGGCGGGATCGGGCGTGTGGATCGAGTGCGCGGCCGAGAACTGCAACCAGGGTAGCGGCGTCCCGACGAGAAGCAGATCCACCCGGCGTGTCGAGTCGGGCCCCCCTTCTTCCGCGCGTGCGCTCAGGGCAACCCACCGGCTCTCCCACGAAGCGCGGAGCTCCGGCGCTACCCGCGTCTCGCCTCCCACCGGCCGGACCCGCACTCCCGCCGAGAAGCGGGCCGCTCCGAGGCCGAAGCCCGCGGTCGCCACGTACTGCGACCTCGACTGCGTCGTGTCGGCGTTGAGCGTGGTATCACCGGTCTCGCCGTGCAGGAGTGTCGCGGCGACGACCTGTGCCCAGAATGCGGTCGAGTCCGGGTTGCCCCACGCGGCGCGAAGGTAGGCGCTGAGGTCCCGGCCTTCGAATGGACCGATCGCCGACATCTCGAGCGTACCGCTCAAGAAGTTGCGGCGCGTCGCCGAGCGCGTGCGTCCGAACCGCGTCGCGACGCCATCAACCGTGAGCCGGCCTCGCGCCACTCCGAGGCGCAGGAATGCCGACAACGCGTCGCCGTCACCGGCGGTGCGCGCGCTCGTCGTCGAGTACTGCTGGGCGGCGACCTGCATCACGGCGCCATTGCCGAGCCGCTTGCCGAAGAACCCGCGATAGAGGTTGGTGTTGTCGGAGCCCGTGACCACGTCGGTGCGGGTCTGGGCTGTGGTCAGCTGCACGCGCAACGACCGCAGGTGGACCCGCAGTTCCCCAGCGGCGCGCTCCACCGTGACCTCCTCGAGCGACCAGAGCTGGATGACCGAGAGGTCGCGCACGCCCCCCTCGCGTGCATCAAGCGCGTCGAGCTCAACGCCGTCGAGGAAGACCCGCACTCTGCCGGACTCCCCGTACCAACTTGTCGCGGTCGGCGCCGCGATGTACGACGCCTGATAGGTAGTGACGCCGGGCACTTGGGCAAGCAGATCCGGCAGGGTCAGCGCGGTGCTCGCGAAGATCGCGGCCCGGTCCCACCGAACGCGCCGACCGTCGAGTTCTGGGCTCGCCGGCCTCGGGGCGACGGCGATCGGCGACTTCACCGTGTCCCGTGGCGCGCGCGCCGTCGTGTCAGCGCGCGCAACGACGGGCACGCGCGACATCACGGTGTCGGTCGGGACCTGCGCCAGCGCGGGAGTGGCGAGGAGGCCCGCGCCAAGGAGCCAGCGCAGTCTCAGCGCGCTCTCCCGCGGACGAACTCCACAAAGGTCCGCACCGGCGTGCCGGTCGGCCCCTTCGGCATCACCACTAGATCCGTCTCGCTGTACGCGGTGCCCGCGACGTCCAAGTGCACCCACGGCATCCCCTCGGCGAACTCGGCAAGGAAGAGCGCGGCGGTGATCGTCCCCGCCCCGCGACCACCGATGTTGCGCATGTCGGCCACATCGGACTTGATCAACTCCTTGTACTCCTCGAACATCGGGAGTTGCCACCCGACCTCGCCGCCGCGCGTTCCGGCCGCGAGGATCTCGTCGATCACCGTCTGGTCGTTCCCCATCACGCCGACCGTGATCGTGCCAAGGGCGACGACGCAGGCGCCGGTCAGCGTGGCCGCGTCCACCACCGCCTGAGGCTTGAACCGCTGCGCGTAGCTCAGCACGTCGGCGAGGACCAGACGCCCCTCGGCGTCCGTGTTCTGGATCTCGATCGTCTTGCCATTGCTGGCGCGGACGACATCGCCCGGCTTCATCGCCTCACCGCCCAGCATGTTCGTGGTCGAGCCGATGAGGCCGACGACGTTGATCGGGAGCTTGAGGCGCGCGATGGCCTCCATCGCGCCGAGCACGGCGGCCGCTCCCGACATATCGAACTTCATCATCTCCATCTTGTCCGCCGACTTGATCGAGATGCCGCCGGAGTCGAAGCAGAGTCCCTTGCCGACGAGCGCCACCGGCGCCGCCCCCTTCTTGCCGCCATTGTATTCGAGGACGATGAGCTTCGGGTCCTGCGTCGTCGCGGCAGCCACCGCGAGAAAGGACTCCATCCCCATCTTCCTCAACTCGCGCCTCCCGAAGACCTGCACCCCGAGCTTGTGCCGCTTCGCAAGGTCGCGCGCGGTGTTCGCGAGGTATTCCGGCGTGCAGATGTTCCCCGGGAGCATCGCGAGGCGACGCGTGAGCCGCTGGCCGTCGGCGACCGCCACCCCGGCCGCGAAGGCCTCCCGCGATCCGCGGGCGTTCTCCACGACGATCGTCGCACGTGTGAGGGACTTCTTGCGCTGGGCCGCGGGCACCGCCGAATGGAGTTCGCGGAACTCCCAGCTGCCGAGGGAGAGCCCGATCACCGCTCCTTCGAGTGCGGCACCTTCGAGCTCTGCCGCCCAGAAGGTCATCTGGCCGACGCCGAGCGCATTCGCTCGGCGGCCCGCAAGGGTCGCGGCGCGCGTGATCCCCCCGACCGGTTGCGCCTTCCCCGTTCCGACGAGGAGCACCCGTTCCGGTCCACCAGCGCGACCGAGCAGCAGAAGCGCCTCATCGCGGCCCCCATTGAAATCGCGCTGCGTGATCGCCCGCGTGATCGCGCCGGCGTAGCGACGGTCGAGGCCGCGCAGTGCGGGTGGGAGTGAGGGCTCCGACGGCAACGCGATCGCGAGCAGCGGCGTCGCGATCCGAGCCGGATCGCCAGCGCGCAATCCGAAAGCGAGTGCCATCACGCCATCCCCTTGATGATCGCGTCGCCGAACGCCGAAGTGGAGATCTCGGTCGCGCCCGTCATCTGCCGGGCGAGATCGTACGTGACGGTCTTCGCCGCGATCGCCTTCTCGAGGCCCTTGATGATCAGCGCGCCGGCGGCGTCCCAGCCCATCAGTTCGAACATCATCACCCCGGAGAGGATCACGCTTCCCGGGTTGATCTTGTCCTTGCCGGCGTACTTGGGCGCGGTGCCGTGCGTCGCCTCGAAGACCGCCGCCTCGTCGCCGACGTTGCCGCCCGGCGCGATCCCGAGTCCGCCGACCTCGGCCGCGAGCGCGTCGGAGATATAGTCGCCGTTCAGGTTCGGGGTCGCGACCACCGAGTATTCGTCGGGGCGCAGGAGGATCTGCTGGAACATCGAGTCGGCGATCCGATCCTTGAGGATCACCGCATCGGCGCGCGCTCTGCCCCCCGCCTTCTCCAGATCGGCCTCGGCGATCACGTGCTCACCGAACTTCTCCTTCGCGAGTTCGTAGCCCCAGTCGCGAAAACCCCCCTCGGTGAATTTCATGATGTTCCCCTTGTGCATCATCGTCACCGAGGGACGGTGATGCTTGAGAGCGTACCTGAGCGCCATCTCGATCAGCCGCTTCGATCCGAAGGCCGACATCGGTTTGATGCCGATCGCCGACTGCGGCCGGATCTTCTTCTTGAACTCCCGCTCGATGAACTCGCGGAGCTTCTCGGCCTCCGGGCTTCCCGCCTTGAACTCGATGCCCGAGTACACGTCCTCGATGTTCTCGCGGAAGATCACGATGTCGACCTTCTCCGGATGCTTCACCGGCGCGCCAACGCCCTGGAAGTAGCGGACCGGGCGGATGCAGGCGTAGAGGTCGAGTTCCTGCCGAAGGGCGACGTTGAGCGAGCGGATGCCGCCACCGACCGGCGTCGTGAGGGGACCCTTGATCGCGATCTTGAACTCACGGATCGCTTGCAGGCTCTCCTCGGGCATCCACTCGCCCGTCCGGGTGTGCGCCTTCTCCCCGGCGAGCACTTCCATCCAGTGGATCCGACGCTTGCCTCCGAAGGCGCGCTCCACCGCCGCGTCGAAGACCCGCACGCTCGCGCGCCAGATGTCGGGCCCGGTGCCGTCTCCCTCGATGAAGGGGATGATCGGCTGATCGGGGACATTGAAGACGCCGCCCTTGGCCTCGATGCGCTCCCCCTTCGCGGGGACCTGCGCGTGCTTGTACGTGGTCATTTCACAGGTGGTGGGTGGGGCTGGATAAGCTACGGAAGTGTGCGCGACGCCAGCAAGGCGAACCGCGACCCTACGGCACGAGGTCCGGAGGCTCCTTGCCGGCGAAGAAGGCGTCGAGATTGTCGATCGCGCGCATCCCCATCGCCTCCCGACTCTCCTGCGTCGCACTGCCGAGGTGCGGCAGGAGCACGACATTCTCGCGCGCCAGAAGGCCGGGATGGACGTTCGGCTCGCCAGAGTAGACGTCGAGCCCCGCTCCGGCGATCTCCCCGGAGTTGAGCGCCTCGACGAGCGCCTCTTCATCCACGATCTCACCGCGGGCCGTGTTGATCAGCACCGCGTCCCGCCGCATCGCCTTGAACTGCGTCGCACCGATCAGGTGCCGCGTCGTCGCCACCAGCGGGCAGTGGACGCTGACGACGTCGCACCGCTCGAGCAGCTGCTCCAGTCGCGACACACGCTCGATCGTGGTCCCCGATTCCGATTGACGCTTCCGCGATCGGCTCCACGCGAGCACCGTCATGCCGAAGCCGCGTTCGGCTCGCCGCGCGACGGCGCGGCCGATCCGACCGAGCCCGACCACCCCGAGGGTCTTCCCGGAGAGCCGGCGCCCGAGCAAGTGCGTGGGGCGCCATCCCGTCCAGTCCCCGCGTCGGAGTTCCCGCTCACCCTCTCCGAGCCGCCGGAGGGTCGCAAGCATCAGGGCGATCGTCAGGTCGGCGGTGTCGTCGGTGAGTACGTCGGGCGTGTTGGTGACGATGACCCCCGCTGCTCTCGCGGCGGCAAGCGCGATGTGATTCACGCCGACTCCGAAGTTCGCGACGATGCGACCGCGTCGATCCGCGGCGGCGAGGCACTCGGGACCGACGCGGTCGGTCAGCGTGCAAAGGAGCGCGTCATTCGTTCGCATCGCCGCGACCAACTCGTGGTCGGCGAGCGGCTGGTCAGACTCCGAGAGTGTGACGTCGAACCGGCCACGCATTGCATCCTCGACCGCTTCGGGGAGGCGCCGCGTCACGAGAACGCGCGGCTTCGCGGGCCGCGCGCCACTCGGTCGCTTCTCGCTCATCGCGACTCGTGGTACCAGCGCTGGGCGGCAGCGACACCGGCGCCGTACGGCACCGCGATCCCCGCGTCGTGCAAAGCGAGTTCGCTCCCGCCGAGCGCCGCGAGGAGCATCAGTTCGTTCACATCGCCGAGGTGTCCGATCCGGAAGACCTTGCCGTTCAGTCGCCCGAGGCCCGATCCCAGCGCGAGGTCCCAGTTCGAGTAGGCGGCCGATATCACCTGGCGCGCGTCCTTTCCCTCCGGCACGACGATCGCCGTGACGCTATTGGATCGCCGCTCAGGGTCGCGAGCGCAGAGTTTGAGCCCCCACGCCGCCACGGCCCGCCGCACGCCCTCTGCGAGACGCGCGTGACGCGCGGTCACCGCGTCCATCCCCTCCTCGGCAAGCATATCGAGCGCTTCGCGCAGTCCGAAGAGATGCGCGAGCGCCGGCGTGTAGGGGAAATACCCCTGGTCATTGTGCAGCACCTGCGGCCGCAGGTCGAAATAGGCGCGTGGGAAGCGGGACTTCTCGACGCACGCCATCGCCTTCGGCGAGAGGCAGAGCATCCCGAGTCCGGCCGGCATCATGAACCCCTTTTGGGAGCCGCAGATCGCGACGTCCACCTCCCACCCGTCGAACTGGAAGTCGAGAGAGCCGATCGAGCTCACGCCATCGACGATGAGGAGCGCCGGATGCTTCGCGTCGTCGATCGCCTCGCGCACCGCGGCGACATCGTTCGTCACACCGGTCGCCGTCTCGTTGTGGACGAGGAGCACCGCCTTGATCGCACGCGCGCTGTCGGCGGCGAGCGCCGCGCCGATCGCCGCCGGATCCACCGCTTCACCCCACTCGAGATCCTGTACATCGACTCGGAGGCCCAACCGTTCGGCAGAATCGATGAAGAGATGCGAGAACTGACCGAATCGGGCCGCGAGCACCCGATCGCCCGGGGAGAGCGTGTTGGTGAGCGCCGCTTCCCACATCCCGGTGCCGGTCGAGGCGAAGATGAAGGGCCGCCCCTTCTCGCTGCGGAAGACCGGCTTCAGGTCGCGGAGCAGTCCGTGAGTGAGCGTCGGGAAGGCGCTCGACCGATGGTCCTCCTGAGCGCGATGCATCGCTCGAAGCACCCGATCGGGCACGTTCGTCGGTCCAGGAACGAAGAGATGGTGGCGGCCGGCCATTGGTCCGCTGTTGGTGAGGGTATCGATCGAATGTAGCTCGACCGCGGGATTCCCGACCACTTCGTCGGCGCCCATCTCGTCAACCTCATCATCGGCGACGCGCTCCTCTCGCCGCTCGTCACCTAGCCGTTCACGCGCACGGTCTGGCTGGCGGCTGACCTGATCTTCGACCCGGTCAACCTGTCGGACCGGTCGTAGCTCGGCTGTTCGCCGGCGGCCATCGTCTCCAAGTGCCCAGAGTGGGAATCGAACCCACAAGAGGTTGCCCTCGGGGGATTTTGAGTCCCCTGCGTCTGCCAATTCCGCCATCCGGGCCGTCGGAGGGAACCTAACGAAGCATCGGGGATCGTTGTAGCGACGCGCGCGAGCTACACCTGAATCCGACCGGTGCTTCGGTCCTGGCCGCGCTCACCCCGGCGGTCGGCGAGCTCCTCGATTCGGCGGCGGACCGGGCGCTCGTCGGCCGACGTCGGCGCCACGCCGCATCCCCTGTTCGCGCATCTCCATCACGCGCCGCCGGACCTGCTCCTCCATTCCGAAATAGCGCGCGCGCTGCACCGGTGTGAGGAAGGTCGCGAGTTCCTTCTGCTCATCTTCCAGCAGCGAGAGTCGCTGGCGCTGGATCGCCAACATCCGGTCGAGGAGTGCCGCCACCTGTACGCTCCGGGTCGTGTCGCCCGACTCGAGTTCGTCACGAAGGCCGAGGCGCACCTCACGTTCCTGCGTGACGAGCGAGATCCGCTGCCGCTCGAATCGACGGTTGGTCGCGGCAAGCTGGCGCATCTGATCGTCGTTGAGACCGAGCTGCACCCGCACCACCTGTGCCATCCGCTGCCGCACCATGAACTCGAGCGAGTCGCGCTGAGGTGGCGGCGGCGCGTCCGGTGGCTGCGCGACCAGAGTGCCCCCGGTGAGGTGCAGGGCCGCCATCGCCCTGAGGAAGGATTGGCGGTTCATCACGGGCCCTCCGGCGTGTCCACCAGGGGCGCCCGCAGACTGGAAGGCTCAGCGACGATCGTTCCCTCAACCTCTTCGAGCGCGGCGAGCAGAGCATTCAGGTCGTCGTTCGAGAGATCGGCGAGTCCTCCGGAGATCGAGAGACCCGAGGCGCCCGCAGCGCCCACCGGCAAGCGACTTCCTGTGGAGACCGTGTCTACCGCCGCTCCGACCGATCCATCGAGCGCCTGTCGGGCCACGACCACCGAGAGGGACCCCACGACCAGAAGCGAGGCCGCCGCCGCAAGGAAACGGCGGGTCCCCCAGCCGATCTGCCGCGGCCGCAAGGTCCGCACGGCGCCATGAACGACGCGCAGCGTCGGCGTGGAACTGACGGCGGCGCTGATCCGCGCGAGATCGAGTCGCGGTGTACCGGCGAGCAGCACCCGGCGGGTGGTATCGAGTAGCGCGAGCTCGGCGGCGCACGTGGAGCAGCCCGCGAGATGCTCCCGCACCCGCGCGGCCTCGGCATCGGGCAAGGCTCCCTTCAGCAACACCGGGAGCAAGTCGCGCAGGTCCTCCCTCAGGCACTCAGGCATCGTTCAGTCGCTCCTTGATCTGCTTCACCGCATTGTGATAGTGCACCCGACAGGCTCCTTCCGTGCTGTCGATCAGCTTCGCGATCTCGCTGTATGGCATCCCTTCCGTCACCCGCAGCGTGAAGACCTCGCGTTGCGTCGGCGAGAGCGCCGCGACCGCGTCCTGCACCACTTGGGCCGTCTCTTCCGCGACGATCGAGTCGAGCGCGTCGTACCCGACCACCGCGTGCCCCTCCTCGAGTTCGACGCCATCCCGTCGTCGCCGTTCCGAGCGCCGCCGGTCGAGCACGAGCCGCTTGCAGATCGTGAACAGCCACGTGCGAAGAGAACTATCCGAGCGAAAGGTGTCGAGCGACTGGAAAGCCCGCACGAAGGTGTCCTGGACCAACTCGTCCAACTGCTCCCGCTCGCCAAGGCTCGCCGCGAACCGACCGATCGACGGGGCGTGCCGCTCCACCAGCACAGCCGCGGCCCGCTGATCGCCCCGTTGCCATCGGGCGATCAACTCCCCGTCGGTCGCGTCGGTGGCCCTGGCGTTCGGTTCTCCCATTCGCTCACCTGATGAGACGCCGACAGCGCTTCGGCGTTAAACTGTCACCGTGCCTGCCAGAAGACCCCGGATCATCGCCCACCGAGGCGCCTCGCGGGAACAGCCAGAGAATACGCTGGCCGCCTTCCGCCGGGCAGTGGAGTTGGGTGCCGATGGCGTCGAGCTCGACCTGCACCGGACGGCCGACGGGGCGCTCGTCGTCCACCACGACGCCGCGCTCGCGGACGGTCGTGCGATCAACGGCATCGGCGTCGAGGCGCTCAGGCCGGTCCGGGTGCGCGGAGAGCCGATCCCCCTGCTGGCCGAGGTCTTCGAAGCGGTCGGCGACCGGGTGGCGGTCCATTGCGAACTCAAGGGAAGCGACACCGCACCGGACGCGTTGGCACTCATCGGGAGGCATCAACTCTCAGGGACCACGGTCCACGCCTTCGATCACCGCCTCATCGCGACTGCGCGGATGCTCGCTCCGGAGGTTCCCCGGGGTGTCCTCGAGGTCAGCTATCCGGTCGAGCCGCTGGCGGCCGCCCGCGCGGTGGATGCTCGTGACCTCTGGCGCCAGTGGGAACTGATCGACGAGGCGCTCATCGACGTCGCGCACGCCGACGGGCGCATGGTGATCGCCTGGACCGTGAATGACCCGGTGGTCATGACTCGGCTCGCGAACTGGAGGGTGGACGGGCTCTGCACCGACGACGTCGCTCTCGCGACTCGAACGCTCGGGCGATAGCTTCTCGGTCCCCACCTCGCGTTCACATGCGCCCTGCAGCAGCGCGCCTCTTCTCTCTCCCGTGAGGACCCAGCTCCCGATGCGTCCCTCTCCTCTCCTGCTCGCGATCGTCGCGGCCGGGTGCGCCAGTGCGCCCGCCGCGACCGTCCCGGCGCAGGCACCAACCCCGGCCTCGACGACGGCGACACCGAGCGTTCCGGCGCAGCCCACCGCCGCGACGAATCTCGTCGCCGGCGCCTATTCGCGTCCCAACGCCGACCCCTTCCCGAGTACCTACGCCCCTTTTCCGTCGCGGCCGACGCTGATCCGCAACGTGAACATCTTCACCGCGGCGGGGCCACTGATCCGGAACGGAGCGATCCTCATCCAGGACGGTAAGGTCGCCGCAGTCGGCGCCTCGGTCACCGCTCCGGCGAACGCCGTCGTGATCGACGGCGGCGGCAAATACGTCACGCCCGGCCTGATCGACACGCACTCCCACCTCGGCGTCTATCCAGCCCCGGGCACCGCCGCCCACAACGACGGCAACGAAGCCACCTCGCCAGTCACCGCCCACGTGTGGGCCGAGCACTCCGTCTGGCCGCAGGATCCGCAGTTCCCCCGTGACCTCGCGGGCGGCACCACCACCGTGCAGGTCCTGCCGGGATCGGCGAACCTGATCGGCGGTCGCTCGGTGACGCTGAAGGTCGTTCCCTCGCGGTCGGTCCAGGGGATGAAGTTCCCCGGCGCGCCCTACGGACTCAAGATGGCGTGCGGCGAGAACCCGAAGCGCGTGTACGCGACTCGCGGTCCCTCAACGCGGATGGCGAATGTCGCCGGCTACCGCAGCGCCTGGATCGGCGCCGAGGAGTACAAGCGGCGCTGGGACAAGTGGCTCGCGAAGCCGGAAGGCGACCCGCCCAGCCGGGACCTCAACAACGAGACCCTCGCTGAAGTCCTCCGCGGCAACATCCTCGTCCACAACCATTGCTATCAAGCGGACGAGATGATGCAGATGATCGATATCGCGAAAGAGTTCGGTTACAAGATCCGCTCCTTCCATCACGGCGTCGAGGCCTACAAGATCGGCGACGTCCTCGCGCGCGAGGGGATCAGCGCGTCGATCTGGTCCGACTGGGGCGGCTTCAAGATGGAGGCGCTCGACGCGACCAAGGCGAACGTCGGCCTCACGCACGTCGCCGGCGCTCGCACGATCGTGCACTCCGATGACGCGTCGTACTCGCAGCGGTTGAATCAGGAAGCGGCGAAGTCCCTCGCGGCGGCGCGGGTCGCCGGACTCAACATCTCCGATGAGGATGCGATCCGCTGGATCACCTTCAACCCGGCGTGGGCGCTCGGGATCGAGTCAAAGGTCGGCACGCTCGAAGTCGGCAAGAACGCCGATCTCGTGCTCTGGTCGGGCAACCCGTTCAGCGTCTACACCCGCGCCGAGAAGGTCTGGATCGATGGCGCGATGCTCTATGACCGCCTCGATCCGGCCCAGCGCTGGCGCACCGACTTCGAACTCGGCTACGTCCCCAACGATGGAGGGATCCGCTGATGCGCGCGATCTCGCAGGTGCGCCTCACGGCCCTGGCGCTCGTCACGGCCACCTCCCTCCCCGCGCAGACGATCGCGATCACCGGGGCGACGGTCTATCCCGTGAGCGGTCCCAAGATCGAGAACGCGACGGTGGTGATGACCAACGGCCGGATCACGGCGGTGGGTGCGAACGTGAGCATCCCAGCCGACGCCCAACGGATCGACGGGCGCGGCAAGTGGGTCACGCCGGGCTTCATCAACAGCGCGACCACACTGGGGTTGAGTGAGGCCGGCAGCCCGCAGTTCTCCGGCGGTTACGCCGACGGGTCGGCCCGTGGTGACAGTGGCATCGCCGCGTCGTTCGAAGCGTGGAAGGGACTCAATCCCGCCAACACGTACATCGCGCCCTCGCGGCAAGAGGGCGTCACCTCGGTGCTCGTCGCACCGAACGGCGGGATGATCGGCGGCAAGGCTGCGCTCATCGACCTCGTCGAAGCGACGACGGCCGCAGGGATGGTGCGAAAGGCCCCGGTGGCGATGGTCGGCCAGTTCTCGAGCCCCGACGGTGGCCAGACGAATGCGCGCGCCGAGTTCTGGGCCAAGTGGCGTGCCCTGATCGCCGACGTGCGGTCGTACCAGACACGCCGGGCCGCGTTCGAGAGCGGGAACACGCGCGACTTCGCAACCAAGCAGTCAGAGCTCGAGGCGCTGATCCCGGTGGTGAGCGGGCAGCTCCCCCTCGTCCTCGACGTGGACCGGTCGACTGACATCCTCGCGGCGTTGGATTTCGCCCGTGAGATGAACCTTCGGATCTGGTTGAGCGGCGCCGCCGAAGGGTGGATGGTGGCCCGCGAGATCGCCGCCGCGCGCGTGCCGGTGTTCACCGGGGCGATGAACAACATCCCTGCAAGCTTCGACCAGCTCGGGCAGCGGCAGGAGAACGCGAGTCTCCTCCGGGCAGCGGGGGTGAACGTCGTGTTGATCGGCAATGGTCCGGGCGATCCGGCGTCGTTCAACGTGCGGAACATCCGCCAGGAGGCGGGGAACGCCGTCGCCTATGGGATGTCGTGGGATGACGCGCTGCGGTCGATCACGCTCGCACCCGCCGAGGTGATGGGCGTCGCCGACCGTGTCGGATCGATTCAGGTCGGGCGTGATGCGAATGTCGTGGTCTGGAGCGGGGATCCGTTCGAGTTCGCGTCGGTCGCGGAGCGGGTCTTCGTGCAGGGGAAGGAGTTCACGACGAAGAGCCGCCAACAGATGCTCACCGAGCGGTATCTCACCCTGCCGCCGACGTATCGGCGGCCCTGAACTGCGACGACCTCCACCACAGGGAGCGCAGGGGACTGCAACTGCCCCTGACACGAAGGACACGAAGGCTCGAAGACACGAAGAAGTGCAAGAACTTGGGGGAACGACGGCGCCGCTACGCACGCTGTCGTTCCCCCAGTCTTTTTCGGTTGCGGTTCTTCGTGTGCTTCGTGGACCCTTCGTGTCCTTCGTGATACTGCCGTTGCCGTTCGCGGTACCGGAAAAGCGAAGCGCCCCACCGCTCAAAACGATGGGGCGCGCTCTCTTCCAGCCGACCGGGCGACTTAGGCCGCGGTCGAGGGGTAGACCGAGACCTTGAACCGGGTCTTCGACTTGTGCTCGAACTTCACCACGCCGTTGATTAGCGAATAGATCGTGTAGTCCGTGCCGAGGCCGACGTTCTTGCCAGGATGCCACTTGGTGCCGCACTGGCGAAGAATGATGTTGCCGGGGATGACCCGCTCGCCGCCAAACTTCTTGATCCCGCGGTACTTCGGATTGCTGTCGCGGCCGTTGCGGGACGAGCCG
>JANPCH010000060.1:0-4732 GCA_031430835.1 Gemmatimonadaceae bacterium | reverse complement strand
CGCGGCCCGGATCGCGACGAAGGCCGACCGCAGGTTGGTGTCGAGCACCGCATCCCAGTCCTCGTCCTTCATCCGCAGCATCAGATTGTCCTTCGTGATGCCGGCGTTGTTCACGAGGATGTCGAGGGAGCCGAAGGCATCCTCGACGGTCTGGACGAGCATCGTGACGTCGGAGGGAACGCTGATATCGCAGGCGAAGCCGCGGGCCTCGCCGAGTTCCTCGGCCACCTGCTCGGCTTTCTTGAGGTCACGCCCGACGACGGCGACCCTGGCGCCGCAGCCGACAAGGGTACGGGCGATCTGGCGACCGATGCCACGGGTGGAGCCGGTGACGAGGGCCACCTTACCACTCAAGTCAATCTTCATGGCTTAACCGCAGGTGAAAGGTGGAAGGTGGAAGGAGAAAGGTAACTGCAACTACCCTTCCTCCCTACGCTGCCAGCAGCGCTTCCACCTCGGCTACGGTGCCGCAGGTCATTGCCTTGCAGTCGGGGGCGAGGCGCTTGACGAGGCCGGTCAACACTGCACCCGGGCCCATCTCCACGAACGTGGTCCCGGGATGCGCTTTCGCCACGTTGCGGATCAGTTCGACCCAGCGCACCGGTGACGTCAGCTGGCGAACCAACAAGTCCCGCGCGGTTGTTGCGGACCGATTCGCTTCGGTCGTCACGTTGCTCCACACCGGAATGGCCGGCTCGCTCCACTTCGCCGCCTCGAGCGCGGACTTGAGCCCCTGCTCCGCCGGCTTCATCAACGGGCTATGGAACGCACCGCTCACCCCGAGCCGGAGGGCGCGCTTGGCGCCGGCGGCCTTCGCCAGCTCCATCGCGGTCTCGACCGCCGCGACCTCGCCCGAGACCACGACCTGTTCGGTGTTGTTGTAGTTCGCCGGCACGCACACGCCCAAAGAACTCGCGCTCGCCTCTCGGCAGATCTCCTCGATCGGTCGCTTGAGCTCGCCAAGGATCGCCGCCATCGCGCCCGGCACCTGCACGCCGGTCTCGTACATCAGCTCGCCGCGCCGGCGCACGAGCCGCACCGCATCCTCGAGCGGGAGCGCGCCAGCGGCGTGATAGGCCGTGAACTCGCCGAGCGAGTGCCCTGCCGCGCCAATGACCTTCGTGGCGATCTTGGCCTTCACCACCGCCCACACCGCCGCGCCGTGCGCGAGGAGCGCCGCCTGCGCGTTGTGCGTGTACGTGAGTTCGTCGGCCGGTCCCTCGAACATCAGCGCGCTGAGTTTCGTCCCGAGTCCCGCATCCGCGCGGTCGAGCACCTCTCGCGCGGCCGGAAAGGCAATGGCGAGGTCCTTCGCCATTCCGGGTTTCTGCGAGCCCTGGCCAGGAAAGAGCACAAACATCAGGAGAAAGGTGGAAGGTGGAAGGAGAAAGGTGAACTGCGCACCGCGGCGGGGGAGCGAGTGGCGGCGCTGAGTGGCTCCTACCTTTCACCTTCCCCCTTCCACCTTCCACCTGCAGTTCTAAAACCTCACGACCATCGAACCCCACGTGAACCCCGCTCCGAACGCCACGAACATCACCGTCGTCCCATCCTTGACGAGTCCCTTTTCGAACGCCTCGCTGAGGGCGATCGGGATCGAGGCCGCCGAGGTGTTGCCGAACCGATCGACGTTCACGAACACCTTCTCCATCGGGATGCTGGCGTGCTTCGCCGTCGCCTCGATGATCCTGATGTTCGCCTGATGAGGGATCAGGATGTCGATGTCGGTGGCCGAGAGTTTGGCGCCGTCGAGGGCGCGGTCACAGGCGTCGGCCATCGAGCGCACGGCGTTCTTGAAGACCTCGCGCCCCGCCATCGTGAGGAGATGCGACCCTTCCTCGATGATCTCGTTGGTCAATGGGAAGCAGCCGCCCCCCTTGGGACGGTGCAGCAGGTCGGCGAGGGTGCCATCGGAGCGCATATAGGCCGAGAGGATCCCACGGCCCTTGGTGCTCTTCTTGAGGATCGTCGCGCCGGCGCCGTCTCCGAAGAGCACGCAGGTATTGCGATCCTTCCAGTTCACGATGCGCGAGAGCTGCTCACCGCCGATCACGAGGATCGTCTCGTACACGCCCGTCGCCATCAATCCTTCGGCGATCTGGATGCCATAGAGCCACCCGGAGCAGGCGGCGTCGATGTCGAAGGCCACCGCGCGCGTCGCGCCGAGCTGGGCCTGGATCTCGACCGCGGTCGCCGGTAGCAGGCGGTCAGGGCTCGCGGTGCCGAGGATGATCGCGTCGAGCTCACTCGCGACGACGCCAGCGCGCTGCATCGCGCTCTTCGCTGCTTCGACGCTGATCGAGGTGAGCGTCTCGCCAGGGCCGGCGATGTGCCGCTGGCGGATCCCGGTACGCTCACGGATCCACTCGTCCGACGTGTCGATCCCGAGCGCGGGGAACTCGTCGTTGGTGAGGATCCGCTTCGGGACGGCGTGCCCCGTCGCGGCGAGCATGGTAAAGGGACGCTTCACGTGACGAGTTGCTCCCCGATGTGGTGGCTCATCCGCGATTCGACGGCTCGGAGGCCGACGAGGATCCCGTTCTTGATCGCTTCGGGAGTGGACTTGCCGTGGCAGATGATGCTCACGCCCTTGAGGCCGAGCAGAGGCGCGCCGCCGTACTTGGCGTAGTCGAGCTTCCCGGCGACGGCGCCGAGTTGTTCGCGGGTGACGCCCGCCTTGGCGAGCATCCCGAAGATCGTCGGCGCGACCGCCTCGTAGAACTTGAGCAACACGTTCCCGGTGAAGCCGTCGCATACCACGATGTCGATCGGGCCGCGGTCGCACTCGCCGCGCGGCAGGTCACGCCCCTCGACGTTGCCGATGAAGTTGAGGCCCGACTTGAGGAGGAGTTGGTGGGCCTCCTTCACCGCGGCGTTCCCCTTCTCCGGCTCCTCGCCGATCGAGAGGAGGCCGACGGCCGGGTTCTCGCGCCCCAAGATGTCGCGCGCGTAGACGGCCCCAAGTCGCGCGAACTGCACGAGCTCGGCCGGTGAGCAGTCCACGTTCGCGCCGGAATCGAGCACGACGATCGGCTGCTTCGCCGTCGGGAAGATCGTGCTGATCGCCGGTCGTGAGAGCCCCTCGTGCAATCGCAGGAGGAAGGTCGAGGCCGCCATCTGCGCGCCCGTGTTGCCGGCGGAGATGAAGGCGTCGGACTTGCCTTCGACCTGGAGCTTGATCCCGACGGCGATCGAGGAGTTCGGCTTCCCGCGGATCGCGACCGACGGTTTGTCGGTCATCTCGATCACGTCGGGGGCTTCGATGATCTCGAAGTGCGCCTTGGCTGACTGCCTCGTCAACTCCGCGCGAACCTCGGCCGTGCGCCCGACGAGCTGGATCTGATGCGCGCTCCCGAGTTCCTGGGCTGCGAGGATGGCGGCCGCGACCGGGTTCGCCGGCGCGTGGTCACCTCCCATCACGTCCAGCGCGAGGCGCGCCATCCGCTACGCCTCGGCCGCTGCGATCCGGCTCTTGCCGTCGTAGTAGCCGCAGGCCTTGCAGACGTGGTGCGGACGCTTGAGCGCATTGCACTGCGGACAGGGCTGCACGACGATCTTCGCCGCGACCTTGTGCGTGTTGCGCGCGCGCTTCTTGCGCTTGGAGGTCCTTCGCTTCGGAACGGCCATCGGGAGAACCGGCTAAGTGTGTAGGTGTTGCTCAGGAACCGGACTTGGGACAACTGTGGGGCCCAGCATTCAGGTCCGCGCCGCACATCGGGCAGAGTCCCTGGCAGTCGGGACGGCACAACGGGAGGTCGGACGCTTCCAACAGCCACTGCTCGCGGATCGCTGGCCGCAGATCGAGCGTCGTCCCCAGATCGCTCAGGGGATGGACGTCGGGCTCGTCAGCGTTCTCGTCGTCGGCGTCGGCGAAGAGCAGGTGAGATTCAGCGCTCACCGGAGTCTCGACCGGCGTCAGACAGCGGCGACACTCTCCGGCAGCGATACCCGCGAAGGCGCCACTGAAGTAGAACCGTCCGCTTCCCGCCCCGCTGAGGCGTCCGGTGACCCGGATTCCCGTCGTGGGGCGAACGTCGCTCTCCTGCCAGACCTCATCGTCAGGGGCAAGGTCGGAAGCGACCTGAAGCGCCCCTTGGTCGAGGGTGCGGACGGAGAACAACATCTCGGGAAGAGTAGTGGGTCAGGGGCCTCGGGTCAAGTTGCAACCCTTGGCGTTGCAGGGACTTAGCTCAGGGGAGGTGGAAGGTGGAAGGTGAAAGGGGGCCGCCCGTTCGGGCGGCCCTCCAACCGTCTGAGGCTAGGTGAGTTGCGTGTCACTCGTCGCTGGTCGCCACGCAGGCGCGCCGAGCAGTGATCGGCGCGCCCCTTCCACCTTCCACCTTTCACCTGCTGTCACAGCGAATCCACCTCGGCGAAGAAGAACCTCGCCTCACGCACCGCATTCTCGTCCGAATCCGATGCGTGGATCGCATTCCTCCCCTTCGACTCGGCGAAGAGCTTCCGCACCGTGCCTGCCGCAGCCTCGGCCGGGTCGGTGGCCCCGATCGCGTCGCGCAGCGCGGCCACCGCGTTCGGGCGCGCGACGATGAACGGCATGCACTTCCCGCTGCTCATGAACTGCACGAGCTCCGCGTAGAAGGGCCGCCCGCGGTGCACCGCGTAGAACTCCTCAGCCTGTGCCTTGGAGAGCTGCATCACCCGCGCCGCGCGGACCGTGAAGCCCTGGGCCTCGAGGTGGGCGAGGATCTTGCCCGTCTTCGCCGTGGAGAAG
>JANPCH010000059.1:0-15842 GCA_031430835.1 Gemmatimonadaceae bacterium | reverse complement strand
CGCGCGCCTGGGTCGAAGTCGACCTCGGCGCGCTCGTGCGCAATGCGCGGGCGCTCTCGGCCCACGCCGCGAAACCCCTGATCCCGATGGTGAAGGCCGACGCGTACGGCTTGGGCGCGGTGCCGGTCGTGCGGGCACTCGAATCGGTGGGCCCGCTGGCGTATGGTGTATCCTCGCTCGTCGAGGGCGAGGAACTCCGGCGCGCGGGAATAACGCGCCCGATCATCCACTTCACCCCCTCTCCGCTGGAGTCGAGCGACGGGGAGGAGATGGTCGAGCACCGGATCACCCCGACCTTCGCCCGATCCGCTGACATCCTCGCCTGGGGCGAGTTGAGGAGTGACCTCGGGTGGCATCTTGCGATCGACACCGGGATGCATCGAGCCGGCGCCGACCACGCGGCGGTCGGCGCGTTGCGCGACGCGCTCCTCGCTCATCCGCCCGAGGGTGCCTTCACCCACTTCCACTCGTCCGAGAGCGACGACGGCTCGATAGCGGAGCAGGAACGCTTGTTCCGCGACGCCCTTGCCGCGCTTCCGGCGAGGCCGCGGCTCCTGCACACCGAGAACAGCTCCGCGATCGCGCGTCGCTCCCCGTCCCCCTGGGACTGCGTCAGGCCAGGGATCTTCCTGTACGGAGTCGGCGGCGGGCGGACGGCGATCCTCCAGCCTGAGCCGGTGGTGACGATGCGCGCCCGCATCCTCGAACTCCGGGACGTGAAGGCGGGAGAGAGCGTGAGCTACGGCGCGACGTGGCGCGCGTTGCGCCGCACGCGGATCGCGACGGTCGCCTGCGGTTATGCCGACGGCCTGCGGCGGCAGATCGGGAATGGCGGCGTCGGTCTCGTTCGCGGCCAGCGCGCGCCGATCGTCGGTGTTGTCACGATGGATATGACGATGCTTGATGTGTCGGCGGTGCCCTGCGAGGTCGGGGACGTGATCACCTTCCTCGGACGCGATGGTGGCGAGCAGTTGACCGTTGAAGCGGTGGCGGTCGCTGCCGGACTTTCGCCGTACGAGTTGCTCACCGGACTCAAGATGCGTCTCCCGCGCACGTATCTCGGGATCTGGTGATGGCGAGGCGCGCCCTGATCGTCGTGCTCGACGGTGTCGGGATCGGGGAGGCACCCGATGCGGCCGCGTACGGTGATGTCGGTTCGAACACGCTCGGCAACTCGGCGCGTGCGGTCGGTGGTTTCGCGCTTCCCGCGCTCGAGGCCGCCGGACTCGGCCGGATCGCGCCGCTCGAAGGAGTCGCCGCAGTCGCGATCCCGACTGGGGCGTGGGGCCTGATGGAGCCGCGCTCAGCCGGGAAGGACAGCACCACCGGACATTGGGAGATCGCGGGGGTGCACCTTCCCAAGGCGTTCCCGACCTATCCCGACGGATTCCCGGCCGATCTGATCACGGAGTTCGCGCGGCGGACTGGGCGCTCCGTGATCGGCAATGCGGTCGGGAGCGGGACGGCGATCCTCGACCAATTCGGGGCTGAACACTGCCGCAGCGGGGCGTGGATCCTCTACACCTCGGCTGACTCGGTCTTCCAGGTGGCGGCGCACGAAGGGACGATCCCACTCGCCGAGCTGTACGCGGCGTGCGACATCGCGCGCGCCCTCCTCGTGCATCCGCACGATGTGTCGAGGGTGATCGCCCGCCCCTTCGTCGGGGTAGAGGGAGCGTGGACGCGCACGGCGAACCGACGGGACGTGTCGCTCGAGCCTCCGGAGGAAACGCTGCTCGACGCGCTCGCCGGGGCCGGGATCCCTCGGACCGGGGTAGGGAAGGTGGACGATCTCTTCGCCGGACGGGGCCTCGCCGGGGGTCACACCCGGGACAATGCCGAGGGGATCGCACGCATCCTGGACTGGATTCGCTCCGGCCCCAATGGGTTGTTGTTCGGCAACCTTGTAGATTTCGACCAGCTCTACGGGCACCGGAACGATGTTCCGGGGTTCTATCAGGCGCTGCGTGCGTTCGACGCGGCGCTCCCCGACATCACCGCCGCCCTCCGCGAGGACGACCTGCTTTTCATCACTGCCGACCACGGCAACGACCCAACGACGCCATCGACCGACCACGCTCGCGAGTGCGTGCCGTTGCTCGCGCTCGGCGCGCAGGTGCATCCCGTCGCACTTGGCCGTCGTTCGACCTTCTCCGACCTCGGGGCGACCGTCGCCGAGTGGCTGGGCGTGTCCTTCAGGGGACGTGGCCGCTCCTTCCTCGCGACGCTGACCGGCTGATGGTGGACACCCTAGCCGCCCAACTCCCGGCCCTCCGCGACCGGGCTCGCGCCGTGATGCATCAGGCCTACGCGCCCTACTCGCACTTCCGCGTCGGCGCGGCGTTGCTCGCCGATGACGGATCCGTTTCGGTCGGCTGCAACGTGGAGAACGCGTCATACCCCGCTGGGACGTGCGCCGAGCGCGCGGCCCTGGGCACGGCGGTCGCCACCGGACGTCAGCGCTTCACGGCGGTCGTGATCAGTACCGAGGCCGAGGCGCCGACGCCGCCCTGTGGGATCTGCCGACAGGCCTTCGCCGAGTTCGGCCTCGGGCTCACGGTCGTCTCGTTCACGACGAACGGAGCTGAAGCACGCTGGTCCCTCACGGAACTCCTGCCGCACGCCTTCTCGCCCTCTTCGCTCAATTCCCGATGACCCGGCGCCGCCTCCGCGCCCTGTTGGTGCTCTCGCTGCCTGTCGCCCTGCTCGTCGGCGCGTGCAGTGAGCGCCTTGAGACCGCCGGATCCTGTCCGCTCCTCTGCCCGGGGCAGGAACTGGATGTCCTCGACGCCTTGATCGACCCGGCGGTCGAGCTGGACACCACCCTTGGCGCCTACCCGTTCATCGGCTACGAGAATCCCCTTCTGCTCGCGTCGCGCGGCGACACGCTCGACCTGCGCGCGGTCGTTCGATTCGACTCGCTGGTGCGCAACTTCACGCCGACCGGGGACACGCTGCAGGCGATCTTGATGGTCGACTCTGCGTACCTCAACATCCAGCTTCGCAAGAGGGCCGTGGCGCTCCCAGCGAACTTCGTGATCGAGGCATACGAGGTTTCCGACACGACGATCGCCGATTCGCTGCCGAACCTGCTCCTGCCCTTCTTCTCGCCCGCTCAGCTGCTGGGGACGTTGAGCATCGACAGCGCCGATTTCGTGGACACGGGAGTAGTCTCGATCCCTATTGACACGGCGAAACTGCGCGCTGCGATCGGTGATCCCCTGATCGGGATGCGGATCGGCCTTCGGATCACGAGCACCGAGCCAGTCGAACTGTGGATGACGACGTCGTCGATGGGAGTCAACGGTCCCTTCCTCCGGTTCAAGCCGAGCGCCGACTCGGGAACGCGAGAGATCGTGATGATCCCCTCGTCGAGGACGCCCGCCTTCCCACCGAACCTCAGTGCCGCCTACGTCGACTACCAGATCGTCGCCGACGCACCCGACATCCGGGCGCCGACCCGATTCGCGGTTGGCGGGCTCCCGGGGAACCGGACCTACCTCCGCTTCAACCTGCCCCGCTGGCTCACCGATTCGGTCTACGTGCTCCGGGCGCGACTCGAGTTGACGCAGGACCCGGTGTATGGTCTCGATGAGGCGGACACCGTGACGGTGAGCGCCCACTTGGCACTCGGCGGGCACGCCCTCACCGACCTGCTGCGCGCCGCAAGCATCGTCGCGCCGGCGGGAGTCTTCATTTCCGACTCGATCGTCCGGACGCCGGCGGATTCGGGCGTGTTGTCGCTCGAGATCAACGGTGCCCTTCGCCAATGGCGTACGGTGGATGGCACCAAGCCCTTCCCGACGGCGCTCGTCTTGCGCTCCGATGTCGAGGGGATCTCCCCGCTCGGGCTCCGGTTCTTCGGACTCGGCGCGGCGCCCACGCTGCGTCCGCGCCTGCGCATCAGCTACGTACCGAACGTCACCTTCGGCCGGCCATAGATGCGACGCCCACTGATCCTCCTCGCGCTCCTCGCTGTCGGGTCGAGTCTGCCCGCTCAGGGTGCGCTCTCGGTGCAAGGCTTCGGCTATCCGCCGGGACAACTTGGCGCCGGTGCGATCGGCATCGGCGGCTCGAATGGCGAGATGGACCCGGCGTCAGCGCTCAACCCGGCGTCGATCGGGATGACCGCTCGCTTCTCGATCTACGCGCACTTCCAGCCTGAGTACCGGCAGACGAAAGTGAACGGCGCGTCCGACGACACGCGCGCGCTGCGCTTCCCGTCCTTCTTGGCGACGGGAGGGCGGGGACGCTTCACCGTCGGAATCTCGTTCTCCACCTTCCTCGACCGGACCTGGGCGAACTCCTACGCCGACTCGCAGGTGATCGCGGGGGAGACGGTGCCCTCGACGTTGCGGGCGTCGAGTGACGGCGCGATCACTGATACGCGGTTCGCCGTCGCCTACGTCGTCAATCAGAAGTTCCAGGTCGGGCTCGGCGTGCACGCCCTGACCGGGCAGAATCGGATCGCGTTCGGCCGTTCCTTTCCGGACAGCATGGGCATCGGCGACGTGACGCAGCGGACGGCGATGAGCTATTCGGGGCAGGCGATCTCGGCCGGGGTGCTGCTGCAGCCGAGTTCGACGTTTCTCATCGGCGCCTCGGCCCGGTTCGCCGGGGACCTCGACGTCGAACAGAGCGGCGCCATCCTCGCGAAGTCGGATCTTCCCCTGCGCTACGGTGTCGGGGTCGCATACCTCGGGATCCCGAACACCACCATCGCGGCGCGGGTCGAGCAGATCCGCTGGACCGACCTCGAACCGCTGGGGACGGCGCTGACCTCGGTGTTCAACGCGACCGAGTTCTCGCTCGGGGCGGAGTCGGCGGGTCCGGCTTTCAACGGTGCGTTGACGATGCTGCGGCTCGGGTTTCGGAGCCGCACACTCCCCTTTGGCGCGAATGGCGACCAGGTGAGCGAGCGTGCCTTCACTGGTGGCTTTGGCATCCCCCTCTCCCGCGGGCGGTCGCAGGTCGACTTCGCGGTCCAGCGCGCGAGTCGTTCGGGTGGTGGTGCGTCGGAACGGGCGTGGCTCCTCTCGCTCGGGCTCGGCATCCGGCCCTGAGGGCCTCGTGACGCCGTCCGCCTTCAGCACTCCGTCGGCGTAACTCATGCCCTCTGTCTACATCGAGACCTACGGCTGCCAGATGAACGTCAGCGATTCCGAGCTGATCTACGGCAAACTGCGCGCCGAGGGGTACGAGAGCGTGGACACGCCCGCAGGGGCCGACGTCGTACTCGTCAACACCTGCGCGATCCGTGAGAACGCCGAGCAGCGGGTGATCGGGCGCCTCGGCGAACTGCGGCGCGAACTCAAGGCTGGAGCGATCCTTGGCGTCACAGGGTGCATGGCCCAGCGGCTCGGACCTCGCCTACTCGCCACCGACACGCGCGTGCAACTCGTCGTTGGTCCCGACGCCTACCGCCAGCTCCCGGCGCTGATCGAAGGCGCGCGCGGCGGGGAGCGATTCTCGGCCACCGACTTCGATCTCGAGGAGCATTACGAGGACTTCGTCGCGCGGCGATTCGAGGGTGTGAAGGCCTGGATCCCGGTGCAGCGCGGCTGCGATTATCGCTGCACCTACTGCATCGTCCCGACGACGCGTGGGCCGGAGCGCAGCCGGAAGCTCGCCGAGGTCGTGCGCGAGACAGGAGAGGTCGTCGCGCAGGGACTTTCCGAGGTCGTACTCCTTGGCCAGACCGTGAATTCGTACAACGACGGCGTGCACGATTTCGCCGACCTGCTCCGTGCCGTCGGCGCGGTGCCCGGGCTGAGGCGCCTGCGATACACGAGCCCCCATCCGAACGACTTCAGCGATCGGGTGATCGCCGCGATGGCCGACACCCCAGCCGTCTGCGAACACGTGCACCTGCCGATGCAGAGCGGCTCCACCGCGATGCTCAAGCGGATGCTGCGGCGCTACTCCCGCGAGGAGTACCTCGACTCGGTCGCGCGGCTGCGCGCGGCGATCCCGCGGCTCGCCCTCACCACCGACATCATCGTCGGGTTCCCGGGCGAGACCGACGCCGAGTTCGAGGAGACGCTCTCGCTCTGCCGCGAAGTGCGGTTCGACGACGCCTTCACCTTCAAGTTCTCGCCGCGCGAAGGAACGCCGGCGACACGGATGCCGCCCGAGTGGACGGTGCCGCCGGAGGTGGTTGACGCGAGGTACGATGCCCTCTTCGCGACGGTGCGCGGGATCTCGCGCGAGCGGAACCTCGCTCGGCTCGGCGAACGGCTTGAGGTGCTCATTGAGAAGGAGGCGCGGAAGGGAGGGGAGATGCTGCAGGCCCGCTCGCGCGACTTCAAGACCGTACTCGTTCCCGGGCCGCGAGAGATGATCGGCACGTATCTCACGGTCGAACTGACCGGGACTTCGGGCGCGACCTTCACAGGAACCCCGATCGCCCAGCGCGCGGCCCTGCCTCTCGCCGGCTGAGCCGCGCGGAAAGGGACCGGAGGGCGCTGAGCGGATGACGCCCTGCGTCGGCGCGCGGGCTCACTTCGCGTCGTGCCACTCGTGCTTGCGGCCGCGCTTGCTTGGATCGCCGGGACTGCCGGAGGTCTCGCCGGCATAGGAGAGCGGGTACTCCTTCCCACCCTGCTCGGTGGTGCGATCCTCGCCGCGTGGCGAGGCCGCTCGATTCCCGCGGCGCTCCTCTTCATCGCGCTGTGCGGTGCCGGCCTCGGTGGGGACTTGCGGCGCGCCGATCGCGGCTGCCTCGACCGCGCCGCGCGCGCACGCACGTGGGAGGTGCGACTCCTCGCGAGTGCGGCCCCCGGATCATTCGCGCGGGGGGACCTCGTGGCCCGCGGCTGCCGGGTGCGCGTCGCGCTCGCGGTCCGTCGCGGTGAGGCCCCAGAGGGGAGCGTGGTACGCGTCGAACGGGGGGAGACGACTGGGAGCGACCGCGGACTGCTGCTGCGCGAGGCACAGTTCACGTTAGTCGGCAGGCCTGGACCGCTCGCCCGCTGGCGCACCCGCGTCGCCGCTTCGCTCGATCACCGGTTCGGTCCCGATGCGCCGATCGTGCGGGCGCTGCTCATCGCCGACACGCGAGGGCTCGATCCGGCGCTCCGCGAACGTTACGCCGATGCCGGCCTCGTGCATCTCCTCTCGATCTCGGGTCTCCACGTCGCGATCGTCGGCGGCGCGTTGCTCCTTCTCTTCCAGGCGGCGCGGCTTCCGGTCGCCAGCGCGACGATCGCAGCGGTCGCGGTCACCGGTCTCTACGTGTTGGCGATCGGCGCGCCGCCCCCCGCCGTGCGGAGTGCGACCCTCTTCGTCGCGGTGTCGGTCTCACGCCTGCGCCAGCGGCCAGTCTCGCCGTGGGGGAGTTTCGCCCTCGGGGCGATGGCCCCGCTGATCGATCCGCGCACGGTACTCGACCTGGGGTGGCAGCTCTCGGTCACCGGCTACGCGGCGGTGATCGCCTCGGGCCGGGCGGCACGCCGCCTGCCGGAATCGTGGCGCGGTTGGCGTGCGACTGTGGCGCGTGAGTTGCTGACAGGCGCGGTCGCGACCCTCGCCACCGCGCCCCTGGTCGCCTGGCACTTCGGCCGACTGAGCCTCATCGCACCGCTCAGCAACATCGCTGCGGGTCCGGTGATCACGCTCCTCCAGCCGACGCTCTTCGCGGCGATGCTCGTTCCCCCATGGCTCGGCGGTGCCTTCCTCGCCGACGCGGCGCGTCCATTGCTCCGAGCGATGGACGGCGTCGCTGCCGCCGCGGCGGCGGTGCCAGGCGCGAGTCTCACCGTCGCGCCGACCGCGATCGCCGCGTTGCTCGCGGCGGTAGCGGTGGGCGCGATGCTCGTCGCCTGCTGGGCTCGGCATTGGGTGCGCCCGGCGACGGTCGGACTCGCGGCCGTCGCTGCGGTCGCGTGGTTGCCGAGCAAGGCGCTCACCCTCGGGACCGCAGCGGAACTGCACGTGATCGACGTCGGACAGGGGGACGCGATCGCACTGCGGACGCCCCGCGGCCGGTGGGTGGTGGTCGATGCCGGGCGCTCTTGGAAGTCGGGGGATGCGGGCCGCTCGACCGTGATCCCGTATCTCCGGCGGCTCGGCGGCGAGGTCGCGCTGCTCGTGCTCACGCACCCACACGCCGATCATATCGGCGGGGCGGGGAGCCTTATCGAGGCCCTGCATCCTCCGGAAGTCCGCGATGCCGCGTTCGTGGAACCGAGCGGGCTGTATCGCGACCTGCTTGCAACGGCGGCGCGCGAGGGGACCCGATGGCAACGCGTGCGTCCGGGTGAGGTGACCGAGCTCGATGGGCTGAAGCTCGAGTTCCTCGCCCCCGACTCGGCGTGGACCGCGTCGCTTCGCGACCCGAACGAAGCGAGCACGGTGATCCGCGTGCGGCACGGTGCGATCTCATTCCTCCTCACTGGGGACGCGGAGCGGGGCGAGGAACAGTGGCTCCTCGAACACGATCGAGGCTCCCTCGCCGCCGACGTGCTGAAGGTTGGTCATCACGGGTCGTCCACGAGCTCGACCGACCCATTCCTCGCGGCGGTCGGTGCTCGTGTCGCGGTGGTCTCGCTGGGGAGCGCGAACACCTATGGCCATCCCGATCCCGAGGTGATGCGGCGGCTCGCCGAGCGGGGCGCGACGGTCCTACGGACCGATCAGTTGGGCACCATCATCCTCCGCTCCGACGGACGGTCGCTCGAGGCGGAGGCTGCCGGTCATCGTTGGCCGATGGCACGAGCATTGCCGGAGTCGTGGTGACCCGGCCACCTTTCCCCCGGTCGCTTCCCACCTGCTCTCACTGGAGCCGCACGCCGTGGTCCGACACACCGCCACATCGGTCGTCACCATCGACCGCTACATCATCGAGCAGGAGCGGCTCTTCCCCGAGGCGACCGGGGACCTCTCCGGCATCCTCACCGAGCTCGCGCTCGCCGCGAAGATGATCGCCAACAAGGTCCGGCTCGCGGGTCTTGCCGACATCCTCGGCGAGCACGGGGAGATGAACGTGCAGGGGGAGGCGCAACAGAAACTCGACGTCATCGCGAACGAGATCATCGTGAAGGCGATGGACCACGGGGGCAACCTCTGCGCGATGGCGTCGGAGGAGGAGGCGGACATCATCCCCATCCCCGACCAGTTCAAGCGCGGAAAGTACGCGCTCCTCTTCGACCCGCTCGACGGCTCGTCGAACATCGACGTCAACGTGCCGGTCGGGACGATCTTCTCCATTCTGCGGAAGGTCAGCACGGGAGAGAAGGGGACGCTCGGGGATATGCTACAGCCCGGCACCAAGCAGGTCGCGGCGGGTTACGTGATCTACGGGGCGAGCACGATGCTCGTGTACACCACCGGCCTCGGCGTACACGGTTTCACCCTCGATCCCTCGATCGGGGAGTTCCTGCTCTCGCACCCGGATATCAAGATCCCCGAGCACGGTCGGTACCTCAGCGTCAACGAGAGCTACGAACAGAGCTGGGCCGAGCCGGTGAAGACGCTGATGCGGCGGTATCGCGGACTCGACGGGAAGCGCGCCGCGATGAACGTTCGGTATGTCGGTTCACTCGTCGCTGACTTCCACCGCAACCTACTGGGGGGCGGACTCTTCGCCTATCCGGCGAATGCGAAGAGCCCGAAGGGCAAACTGCGGCTCCTCTACGAGTGCAATCCGCTCGCGTTCATCGTCGAACAGGCGGGCGGCGCTGCGACCGACGGCGTGCGGCGGATCCTGGACCTGCAGCCGACCGAGCTCCACCAGCGCTCGCCGTATTTCATCGGTTCCCGGGCCGACGTAGCCATCGCGACCGAGATCCTGGGCGCGAAGTGACGCAGTCGCCGTCGGGCATCCCGATCGAGCCGGTGTATCGTCCGGCCGATCCGACCGAATCCTACCGCGAAGGGCTCGGCGAGCCGGGGGAGTTCCCGTTCACCCGCGGCGTGCAGCCGACGATGTACCGCGGCCGCCTCTGGACGATGCGGCAGTATGCGGGGTTCGGGACGGCGGAGGAGACGAACACGCGGTTCAAGCACCTCCTGGCCGCCGGCCAGACGGGGCTCTCGACGGCGTTCGACCTGCCGACGCAGATGGGACTCGATTCTGATTCGCCGCGCGCGCTCGGTGAAGTGGGGCGGGTCGGTGTCGCGATCGATTCAGTGGACGACCTGCATCTCCTGCTGGCCGGGATCCCGCTCGACAAGGTCTCGACCTCGATGACGATCAACGCGACCGCGGCGATCCTCCTCGCGATGTATGTCGTGGTCGGGGAGGAGCGCGACGTTGCGCGGGGCGCGCTCTCGGGCACGGTGCAGAACGACATCCTCAAGGAGTACATCGCCCGCGGGACGTACGTCTTCCCGCCCGAGCCGTCGCTGGCGCTGATCGCCGAGACGTTCCGGTTCTGCGCGGCTGAGATGCCGAACTTCAATCCGATCTCGATCTCGGGCTATCACATCCGCGAGGCAGGGGCGACGGCGGTGCAAGAACTTGCCTTCACCTTCGCGAACGGGCTCACCTATGTGCAGCGGGCGCTCGACGCAGGGCTCGCGGTGGATGCGTTCGCGCCGCGCCTCTCCTTCTTCTTCGCCTGTCACAACGACCTCTTCGAGGAGGCAGCGAAGTTCCGCGCCGCGCGCCGGATGTGGGCGCGCCTGATGCGCGACCGCTTCGGCGCGAGCGACGCCTCGTGCAAGCTGCGGTTCCACACCCAGACCGGCGGCGTGACACTCACCGCGCAGCAGCCACTCAACAACGTCGTGCGGGTCGCGGTGCAGACACTCGCCGCGACATTGGGAGGCACGCAGTCGCTCCACACGAATGGCTACGACGAGGCGCTGTCGTTGCCGTCGTCGGCGGCGGCGACGCTGGCATTGCGGACCCAGCAGATCGTGGCGTTCGAGAGCGGCGTGGCTCGGACGGTGGATCCGCTCGCCGGGAGTTACTACGTCGAGGCGCTGACCGACGAACTCGAGAAACGCGGGCTTGCGCTGCTCGCCGAGGTCGAGGCGCGGGGCGGCTCGGCGAGCGCGATCGAGGCGGGGTTCTTCCAGGAGGCGATCGCGCGGAGCGCCTACGAGCATCAGCTCGCGGTGGAAGCAGGGAACACGGTGATCGTCGGCGTCAACCGCTTCGCCGACGGGGAGGCGCCTCCTGTGATCAAGGCTCCCGACTTCCGAGCGCTCGAGAAGGCGCAGTGCGAACGCCTCGAGGCCACGCGCGCGAAGCGCGATGCGGCACGGGTGAAGGCCTCGCTCGCCGCGATTCGCGTGGCGGCGCCGGCCTACGCCGGTCGCACGGCGGCATCTCGCGCGCCGTTGATGCCGCTCCTCGTCGATGCGGTGCGCGCTCGCGCGACGGTCGGAGAGATCTCGGACACGTTGCGGGCCGTATGGGGTGAGTACCGGCCAAGCTGACGGAGAGAGGCCGATATGTACGCCACCTGCCTCTTCTGCCGCGCCGCGCTCGGGACGAACGATCAGGTCGAGCACTTTCCCGTCGGACGCCGGCTCGCGTTCGACCCGGCGCGCGGCCGACTCTGGGTCGTCTGCGCGGCCTGCAAGCAGTGGTGCCTGTCGCCGCTCGACGAGCGGTGGGAGGCGGTGGAGGAGGCGGAGCGGCTCTTCCGCGGCACCAGACTCCGCGCCTCCACCGACGAGATCGGGCTCGCGCGCCTGCGCGACGGGAGCGAGTTGATCCGCATCGGCGAACCGTTGCGGCCGGAGATGGCGGCCTGGCGCTACGGCGCACGATTCGGCGCGCGATGGCGGCGGCAACTCGGTCTCGCGGTCGGTGGCGCGGCGTTGGTGGGTGGCTACATCGTTGCGGGGCCGGTGATGGGCCTGATCGCCGGCGGAGTCGGGACCATCCCGTGGAATCTTGCGCGGTTCGGTCAAGGGTTCATCCGTCGTCGCCGGATCGTCGCACGATTCGAACGTCCCCACGGTCCTGTCGTCGTCACCGACGAGCATATCCGCGGCGCCCGGCTCATTCCCGTGCCGAAGGTCGAGCATGGATGGCGGCTCAACCTGCCGCATCTGGCCGATGATCGACGGGTCGGCAGCTTCACGCTGCGGTCCACGAAGGAGACCGACACGCACGTGGAACTCGTCGGCGACGAGGCGCTGGCTGCGGCGCGGGCCATCCTCCCTCGGCTCAACGGGTGGGGCGGCCGGAGGCAGACCGTCGACGAGGCGGTGCGCATCCTCGAGCTCGCGCCGACCGCGGATGCGAGCTTCGCCCGCATGGCACGGGAGAAGTTCAATGTCGGTTCCACCTTGCTGGCGCGCATCGGGACGCCGCACCGCCTCGCGCTGGAGATGGCGGCCCACGAAGAGGTCGAACGCCGCGCGCTCGAAGGAGAACTCGCCGCTCTCGAAGCCGCGTGGCGCGAAGCCGAGGAGGTCGCGGCGATCTCCGATTCGCTCACGCTCCCGGAACGGATCGGCGCCCAGCTCGAGCGACTCCGTCGCTGACGCACCTTGAGTCGACTCTCGACGGGGCTTAAGTTTCCGTGGTTCCACAGCTTACGCCAACGAGTCGATGCCGACCTACGAGTACCGCTGCCCCGAAGGACACGACTTCGAGAACTTCGTCCTCAAGATGAGCGACGCGAAGGGTGAGCTCGCGTGCCCCATCTGCGGCAAGGTCGCCGCGCGCCGCGTTTCCGCCGGCTCCGGATTCGTCTTCAAGGGGTCGGGGTTCTACATCACCGACTACGGCAAGGACGGCAAGAAGGACCAGCGCACGGCGGCCAAGGCCGCGAGCGAGGCCGCGAGCGCGACGACGACGTCCGGCACCAGCGCCGGCACGCCCGCTGCTCCAGCGACCGTGGCCGCTCCGGCGAGCGTGACGAGCAGCACCTCCAAGCCCGAGCCCACCGCGAAAGCGAACCCGACTCCCAAGTCAGGGCCCGAGAAGTGACGGGGGTGGACGCCCTCCGCTCCGCGATCCAGCGGGCGGCGGTCGCGATCGGAGCGCCTGAGGGACTGACGGTGGGGTTGGAACGCCCACGCGATCCCTCGCACGGCGACTGGGCGACCAACGTCGCGATGACACTTGCCAAACCCCTCGGCCGCAAGCCGCGCGAGATCGCCGACGCGTTGGTCGCGGCACTCGACTTGAAACACGCCGGTGTCGCTGAGGCGACCGTCGCGGGGCCCGGCTTCATCAACCTCCGCCTGGCGACCGGCGAACTCGCCGCCGGAGTCGCGCGCATCCTCGCCGCTGGCTCGGCGTGGGGCACCGGGAACTCCGGCGCCGGACGTTCGGCGAACGTCGAGTTCGTCTCAGCCAACCCGACCGGTCCGCTCCACGTTGGTCACGGCCGCCAAGCCGCGCTCGGCGATGCGATCGCCGCCCTGCTCGCGTCGCAGGGGTGGAAGGTCACGCGCGAGTTCTACTACAACGACGGCGGCGTGCAGATCCACAACCTCGCGCTCTCGGTGCAAGCGAGATTGCGCGAGCAGACGGGAGCGGCGCTCGAGATCCCGGAGGGCGGCTACCACGGGCAGTACATCGGCGAGATCGCCGAGCGCTATCGCGCCGAGTTCCCGACGGATCCACGTGGCGACGAACTCGAGCGCGTTCGTCAGGTGGCCGTGCGCGAACTGCGGAAGGAGCAGGACCTGGACCTCCGGGCCTTCGGCGTCGCCTTCGACGTGTACTATCTCGAGTCGTCGCTCTACACCGACGGCGCGGTGGAGCGCACGGTGACGAAGCTCGGCAAGGCTGGGCACGCCTTCGAGGAGGATGGAGCGCTCTGGCTCCGCACCACCGACTTCGGCGACGACAAGGACCGCGTGATGCGGAAGCGCGACGGGACCTTCACCTACTTCGTGCCCGACGTCGCGTATCACGTGACGAAGTTCGAGCGCGGTTTCACCCGCGCGATCAACGTGCAGGGCGCGGACCATCACGGGACCAAGGCGCGCGTGCGTGCGGGGCTGCAGGCACTCGCGATGGGGATCCCCACCGGCTACCCCGAGTACGTGCTCCACCAGATGGTCACCGTGATGAAGGGCGGCGAGGAAGTGAAGATCTCCAAGCGCGCCGGCAGCTACGTCACCGTGCGCGACCTGATCGACGAGGTCGGGCGCGACGCGGTGCGCTACTTCTTCCTGATGCGGAAGGGCGACTCCCAGTTGGTCTTCGACGTCGACCTCGCCCGCTCGCAGTCGGAGGAGAATCCGGTCTACTACATCCAGATGGCGCACGCGCGGCTCTGCGGCATTTTCCGCGTCGGCGAGGTCGACTCGGCGGGCGTGACCGGCGAGGGCGTCGACTGGAACGCGCTCGACCAACCCGAGGAACGCGAGATCGTGAAAGCGTTGCTCGATTGGCCGAACTTCCTTCAGCACGCGGCAGAGAACCTCGAACCGCATCGGATCGCGAACTGGCTGCTCGACACGGCGCGCCTCGTCCACACCTGGTACCACAAGCATCACGTGCTGATCGATGACGAGCGGGTGAAGCAGGCACGGCTGGCGATGGCGAAGGCCGCGCGCATCACCCTTTCGAACGGCCTAGGTTTGTTGGGCATCAGCGCGCCAGAGCGGATGTAGCGAAGGGCAGCTGGCGGTCGCCAGAGGGCGGACGGTGGCAACGGAAGCGCGGTACCTCACATCTCCCATCTCACATCCCATGTCCGTGTTGGTCGTAGGCTCCGTGGCGCTGGACTCGGTCGAGACTCCCTTCGGCAAAGCCGATGAGGTCCTCGGTGGCTCCGCGAACTACTTCGCCGCCTCCGCCCTGCACCAGACCAAGGTGCAACTCGTCGGCGTGGTCGGGAGCGACTACCCGGTGGAGAAGCTGGAGCCGCTCAAGGCGCGCGGCGTCGACTTCGCCGGCCTCGAGCACGCGGAAGGGGAATCGTTCCGCTGGCGTGGCCGCTACCGACACGATCTCAACGCGGCCGAGACCCTCGAGACCCGTCTCGGCGTCTTCTCGCACTTCAAGCCGCGGATCCCTGCGCAGTTCGCGGCCGCCGAGTACGTCTTCCTCGCGAACATCGACCCGCGGCTGCAGCTCGACGTGCTGCGGCAGGTCACGAAGCCCAAGCTCGTCGCCTGCGACACGATGAACTTCTGGATCGAATCGCGACGCGCCGACCTGATGGAACTGCTGGGGAAGGTCGACCTCATCACGCTGAACGACGGTGAGGCGCGCCAACTCACCGAGCAGGCGAATCTCGTACAGGCGGCACGGTGGATCCTGGCGCGCGGTCCGCGCACGGTCCTTATCAAGAAGGGGGAGCACGGGGCCTTCATGTTCACGAAGGACGCGGTGTTCTTCGCCCCGGCCTATCCCCTTGAGTCGGTCTTCGATCCGACCGGGGCGGGGGATTCCTTCGCCGGCGGCTTCATGGGGTGGCTCGCCCGCACCGGCGACCTGAGCGACGCCAACCTCCGCCGCGCCGTGATCGTCGGCTCGGCGATGGGCTCGTTCGTCGTCGAGGGGTTCTCGATCACTCGACTCCTTGAGATCACGCGCGCCGACATCGAGGCCCGCGTCGCCGATTTCCATCGTCTCGTCACCTTCGACCAGGCGTTGAACGCGTGAGCGAGAGCCGCCTCACCTACGCCGATGCCGGCGTCGACATCGACGCGGCCGAGGATTCGAAACAACGGATCAGGCGGCACGTCGAGTCGACGTTCACCGCCGGCGCACGCGGTGGCTTCGGCGGATTCGGGGGGATGTTCCGCGTGCCCGAGGGGGCGCGAAAACCGCTCCTCGTCTCGAGCGCCGACGGTGTCGGTACGAAGATCAAGGTCGCGATCGAGGCCGATCGGCACGACACGATCGGCCACTGCTTGGTGAACCACTGTGTGAACGACATCCTCGTGCAGGGCGCCCGCCCCCTCTTCTTCCTCGA
>JANPCH010000058.1:0-2030 GCA_031430835.1 Gemmatimonadaceae bacterium | reverse complement strand
GTCGGCTTCACGATGGGAGTGGAAGAGACGGATGATGTGTTCCACAACCGGTAATCCAGTGGGATCAGCTGCTAGGGGAGGCGTGGTTGGGGTCCGAGTCATCGAGGAATTGAGATTGCTTCTGATTCGCAAGTGATCTCGAAAGTGCATTGGCGCCTGAGGCCGGCTGACGGGAACGCCGTCGTCATTGGCTTGGTAGACTCGGGCAAGGGAACACTGAAGCCCTATCTTGTGCGCGACGTGCTCACGCAGCTGCGCGCGAACAGATTGATCCCAGCCGACATGGAATACAAGTGACTCAACCTGTCGATGGTGAGATCCAGCGACTGCTGCGCCTTCCGTGGACCATCACGGTGGAGACCAGCCCCGAAGGGGATCGCCTCCTTCGGGTGCGCGGGATTCCGAGTGCGGTCGGCTGCGGCGCGACGGACGCCGAGGCCATAGCGGATCTCTGGGCGTCGCTGGAGGCGTCACTGCGCGCGTACGTTCACTTCGGTGATGCTGTTCCGCTTCCCGCTTAGCACGCACCGGTCGCGCGATACGTGCCCGTTACGCTGCGACGCACCCAGAAACTGGCGCGCGCGCTGCCGCTCACTGCTGCTGCGGCGGGAGCGTCGTCGACGGCGCTCGGCGACTGGTACGCGAATCGACTCGTCGTGGATCGGCGACCGCTTCTGCTGCTCGTGAGTTCCCGGACGCTCTTTCCGATCCTGCTTGCGGCGCGCGAGGTGAGCAGTCTGCCGACTCGACTCGCCGAGATCGTCGGCACACGGCTCCGGCGTGCTGGAATCGCCTCCCGCCTGATCGCCGCCGAGGTGGCGGCGATGGACGCCGTCACTGTGGCCAAGACGACAGACCGCTCGGTGGTCGGGATCATGGTCGACTTTGCGTTCGCGACCGGCCACTACCGGCCGATCGGTGGGTGGGACGAGACGACGCTGCCGTTCGTCGAGGCGCGACTCGCGGAGACACCGTGCTACGCGTCGCGCCGCGAGTCGGACGTCGTCCATCCGGACCGCGATACGCCGGCGCGCCTGGCGGAGGTGTGGGGCGCGTTCTCGTGACAGAATCCGCTCGGCGACCATCCAGTGAGCTAGAATGGTGCGGTGTACCACCACAATCCCAGCCCCGATGCCACTCTGCACGATCGGCTACGAGAAGCGTTCGCTCGACGAGTATATCGACCTGCTCTTGGCGAACGGAGTGGAGGTCGTTTTCGACGTGCGCGAAACGGCGTGGTCGCACAAGCCAGGCTTCTCCAAGACGGCGTTCTCGGCTGGCCTACGGGCGGCGGGAATCGGTTACGTGCATCTTCGCGCGGCTGGGAACCCCAAGCGGCTCCGGGAGGCCGCGAGCAGCCACTCCGAGTGCCTTGAGCTATATCGAGAGCACGTCGAGCATCATCCGGAAGTGATGGCGGCGCTCAGCGAGACGCTTCGCGAGCAAGGTGTGACGCGTCGGCGGATCGCCCTGACTTGCTTCGAGCGGCACCCGGAGGACTGCCACCGCGGAATCCTCGCGGAGGAGTGGTGCGCGCGCAGCGGGAGCGAAGTCGTTCACCTCGGCCCGGACGGCTGCACGCGCCTGATCCCGGCCTAGAAGAGGCTCTGCTGGGCCTGGCGGGGGGACCCTCTCGCGGTCATGGACCGACGATACGGATCTCGCCCGGCTCACTGGCCGCGACGGCGGCGAGGATCTGCGATACGAACGGCCGCAGCGCGTCGATGCGATTGCTGTGCGCACGGATCAGCACAACGCCGATGGCGTGCGCGGAGAGGTTCTGCTGGAACTGCAGGTTCCTGTCCATCGTGACCAGGACCTCGAACTGACCGGCGGCCTGACGGAGCAGTGCGCCATTCTTCAGACCAGCCCACCCGAGGCCGATCACGGTCTGCGCGTCGAGCGCGGAAAGATCTCGGGCGAAGTCGATCGGAATCGACTCGTCAAGCAGTACGCGCACCGGCCATCACCTGGTCGCGCGCGTACTCCAATGCCGCCACGGCCTGTTCGCGGCGCACCGATGGGAACTG
>JANPCH010000057.1:0-31494 GCA_031430835.1 Gemmatimonadaceae bacterium | reverse complement strand
GCCACCGAGGTCGGCGACATCGTGGGGCTCTTCCTCACTCGGGAGATCGTCGCGCGCGAGCCGCTGGCGGTCCTCGACGAGATCGAGGCGCAGGGTGGCATCGCGTTCCTGCCGCATCCGCACCGCGGCCATCAGGGGATCCGCACCGATGTGCTGTCGCGGGTCACCGCGTTCGAAGCGCTCAATGGTCGAGCGGGCTGGTTCGAGCCGACCGGCACCTCACGGGACGGCGTCTCTTGGGCGCCGCTCGCGGCGAAAGGGCGCCTCGGCTGTAGCGACGCACACCTTGGATGGGAGGTCGGCCGGGCGTTCACGGAGCTCGAGTGTGAGCCGACGACCGAGGGGATTCGCGCTGCGCTCCTGGCGGGTCGGACCAAGCCCGGAGGCGTCGCGGCTCCCGCAGCGACCTTCTACGCGAGTCAGCTGATCAAGCTCGCGAAGACGGGCGACGTCGGGATGCTCTGGCGGTTCGCCAAGAAGCGGCTCCACCTCACGCGCCGTCGCGGCTGACCGCGTCGAGCAGCCGGCGGCGCCAGCGCGAATAGCGGTCGACCCCGATGAACGACCGCAGCCGATTCAGGGCCCCGAGTCGAGTCCCCTCGACCCAAAGCGCCGCGGCGTTCGCGACGAGCATCGACTCAAGTCGCTCGCTCGTGGTGTCGCGACGCACCGTCAATCGGGCGACGAGCCCCGCCTCACGCACCGTCGCCTCCAGGTTCAGCGCGAAGCGGCTGGTCGCGACCCAGCGGTATCCGAGACGCGCGTACTCCTCCCGCCCCCACGATCGGGGTGCATCGCCGTTGGGCAGCGAGATCGTGGATACCTCCACGCCGAGATGGGACTCGAGTAGCCCCTTCGAGCGCGCGAGCTCCTCCTCGGCGGCCTGACGAGAGAGCGTCGACAGGAACGGATGAGTGTGCGAGTGCGACTGGACCGACATCCCCGACGCCACCATCTCCCTCAGCTGGTCCCAGGTCACGCGTCCCGGTTGTCCGACCCAGTCGGTGACGACGAAGAAGGTTGCCGACATCCCTCGATCGGCGAGCGCGGGAGAGGCGTGAAGAGAACATCCGGCGTGCCCGTCATCGAAGGTGAGGGCGGTGCCGGTCCCCGCGACGAGCCGCTGTTCCAGCGACGTGAAAGGGCGGCCGAGTTCGCGGGCGCGATCCGCGTGACGGGTGAACGTCGTCGCTGTGACCGCGAAGTAACCGACCGTGGAATGGTCGTCCTCTACCTCGTGGTACATAAGGCACGGCCAGCGGGCGATGGCGACTGCCGCCTCGCTCAAGCGCGCATCGTCGCGCGGCCGCCAACCCCGGACCACTGCCGCTCGACGCGTGTCGCGATGGTCCAGAGCAGGAGATTGCCGCCGATGATGGTGTAGATCCAGTGGACGTAGAGCTGATTGTAGAAGAGCGCCGTCGTGAGGAAGCCCAGCAGACCTGCCTCGAGGCCGAGCGCGAGGTAGCGGAGGTCCGGCATCGCTGGCCCTTCCCGCGCCCACGCCTCGCGCACCGATCGGTTCCTCAGTCGGCGGTTCCGCCATACGAAGTCGAAGAGCATCCAGAGGAAGACGACCGATCCCAGGATGCCCTGCTCGCTCAAGATCTGCAGATAGGAGGAGTGCAAGGCGCGGTCGTAGAGCCGCATGGGGTTGAGGGCGTACTCACCGCCGATCTCCCCCGGCGCGAACAACGTCGACGCGACGACGCCGAAGTTGGCGGGCCCGGCGCCGATCACCGGGTCGACGAAGAAGACGCGGGTCGCGGCTCCCCAAAGGATCTTGCGATCGCTCGTCGTCCCGTCTCCCTCGTCGCCGATCGTCAGCATCTCCGCCCAGAATCCAACCGGGCTGCTGGTGTTTCCGCCGCGCTGCGCGCTGGAGAGGAACGAGGCTGCGATCATCACGACGAGTCCGCCGACGAGGAGCGCGACCGTAGAACGCTTCTTGTTCGGCATCTCCCACCAGATGTACACCACCACTGCCACGAGGCTCAACACCGCGCCGCGCGCGAACGATGACACGACGCCGGCGAGGCACAGGACGGCGATCGCGAACGAGAGCAGCCGCTCGCGCCGGCCCCGGACAGCCATCCCATAGAAGAACGCCATTCCCAGTCCGATCACCATGATCGGGCCGAAACCGTCGGCGTTGGCAAGGTCGGGATGCCACGCCACCAATCCGCGACGAACTCCGAACGCGCCGACCCAGAGGAACTGGCCGATGAAGAGGACCCGCAGGAGGGGAATCGTATGTTGAGCTGATCGTACCAGCGCGATCGTGCAGACCACCAGGAGGTACAGGAACAGTACGGGCTTGAAGTACGCGAAGGCGTATATCCGATTCACGGCGAAAAAGGTGCTGAGCGCACTGGCACCGACCCAAGCGCCCATTGGAAGCGCGAGCTGCGTCGGGATTCGCGTCATCGCGACCGCCAGGATCGACGCGCCCAGCAGCGCGCTCGGGAGCTTGGCGGCGGGCGCCAATCCCCAGCCTGCGAGCAGCCAGTGGCCCGACGTGAGGATGACAGCCCACCACGCATAGATGAGATGCTGCTGCCACGATGCGCGCTTACGGGTGCGGGTGACCTGCGCCACCCGCGAAGCGGGACCGTACGCCGAGAACGCGCGCGACGCGTAAGTCGTCAGGGGCGTACCCCGCAGGATGCTCCGCGAGCCGGGAGCGACATCGATTCCATAGGCTTCGATTTAACGGGCGTGCTTTCCAGTTCGCAACCGCAGCACTAGGTTCACCCTTCGCGCCCATGGCCACCCCGCCCCCTCCAGATGGTGTCAACGCGGGAGCGGCCGCGCGCCCGGCGCCCCCCGCGCAGCGCAGATGGCGCCTCGTGCTCGCGACCCTGGGAGTGTTGGCTGCGGCATCCCTGTTGGGGTTGACCCTGGCTGAGGGGCTGGTGCGCGTCGTCGCACCCCAGCAGCTGATCGAGGTCCGCCCGGACATCTGGGCACCTTTCGATTCGGTTGGCTGGATCAACCGCTCGAACGTGCGCACATCGATAAATACCGGCGAAAGAACGGTCTCCGTCTTCACCGACGAGCAGGGGTACCGCGTCGATTCCGGTGGTCCGCCCGTGGCGCAGCGAACGGTGTTGCTCGTCGGCGACTCCTTCACCCAGGCCCTGCAGGTCGAGTATCGAGATTCATTCGGGGCGCTGCTGGAGCGCGAACTCAGTGATTCGCTTGGGAACACGGTTCGCGTGCTCAATGCCGGGGTCGACGGCTGGGAACCACCCCAGTATGCGTGGCGGGTGCGGCGTGTGCTGGCCGAGCAGACGCCGGACGCGGTGGTCGTGGCACTCTACCTTGGGAATGACCTCGTAACGAGCCCGATCAGTCAACGGCCGCCGCGCGATCCGGTCCGTGTCGCGCCCTTCGCCTTTCCTCGGTCGCTCCGCCCCTCGGCGATCACGACGGCTCTCCTCTATCCCCTGAACGATCGCCTCGAACGCTGCTCGCACCTCTTCGTGCTGCTCAAGCGAGCGTCCGACATCCTCCTGATGCGAGTCGGACTGACGGCGGTCGCCTTCCCGACGGAGATCCTCCGGTCCTCAGCCGCGTCCCCACAGTGGGAGGTCACGGCCGACATCGCCGAGCGGATCAGCAAGGAGTCGGCGCAGCGCGGCATCCCGGTCATCTTCGCGCTCATCTCCTCGTCATATCAGGCTGATCGACAGGAGTTCGAGCGGTTCGCGCGCGGTTTCGACATTGACACCGCGCAAGTCGCGCTGGATCAGCCGAATCAGCTCCTCGGGAATGCGCTGCGCGCACGGCAATTGACCGTGATCGATCCCCTCCCTGCATTCCGGGAGCGCATTGACCGGGGCGAGGTCCTCTTCGGTCGTGCCGACCGACACTTCAGCCCGATGGGCCATCGCGCGTTCGCCGAGGCGCTCCGGGGCGAGTTATTGCGCGCGTTGTCCGCACGTCGAGCGCGTTAGCGGCGCGATTCTCCCTGTGCCCGCTGCCACGCCACGAACGTGAGCAGCCCCCACAACATCCCCTCGTGGTTCTGGTGATGCCCGAAGTGCTCGTCGAGCAGGCGCTGCACGAACCTCGGCTCGAAGATCCCCAGCGACTTGAGGTGCGTTGAGTTGAGTTCGTCGAGGAGCATCTCGCGCATCTCATTCTGCAACCACTGCGCCGTTGCCCCGACGAACCCCCGCTTCGGTGCCCGGAAGTGCGCCGCCGGTAGCCGCGAGCGCAGCGCCCGGCGGAGCAACCACTTCGGCGCCATCCCCCGCATCCGGAGCCGCTCGTCGAGCGCGAAGACGCGCTCCACCAACACGTGATCCACGAACGGGACTCGCACCTCCAGTCCGTGCGCCATCGAGAGCCGGTCACTCAGCGCAAGCAGGTCGTCGGGGAGATACACCTTGTAGTCCAGCGTCAGCGCCGCCCGCAGTCCCTGCGCACTCGGCACCGACGCGACGAGCGCCGCGAATCGTTCCTCGAGATCGCCCGCTGCCGCAACGGCCACGTCGCCGGTCAAAAGCGACCGCCGCTCCGCCGCCGTCGACTTCGAGAGGTAGCCGAGATACCGCGCCGACGCCGCGCCGTCGCCGCCGGTGCGCAGGTAGCGCTTGATCCGGTTGAGGCCAAGTCCGCCCCCACGCGGTTCCGGCAGCAACGCCGCCACGCGGCCGGCCAGACGACGGAGTCCCGCCGGTACCCGCTGCATCCGCTCGTCGAGGCGCATCGCCTGATGGCGCCGATAGCCGATGAAGAGCTCGTCGCCTCCTGTTCCCGAGAGCGCGACCTTGAACTCCTGCGCCACCCGCTCGTAGATGAACCAGGACGGCACCGCCGATTCATCAGCGAGCGGCTCGTCGAGTGCCCGGATGATCCGCGGGAAGATCGCGCGGACGTCTGGTGAGACATCCACTACCGTCAGCGGCACGCCGTGTCTGGCGGCGAGCTCGCGAGCCAGCGGCGTCTCGTCGGTCGCCGCCGCGCCCGAGCCCGAATACCGGACCGTGAACGCGTGCGCTTTCTGCCCCTGGAGCGCCATACTCGACACGACCGCCGATGAGTCTAGACCGCCGCTCAGGAACGCTGCGATCGGCACATCGCTCACGAGGTGCGCCTTCACCGAGTCGTCCAGCCAGCTGAGCAGTTCCTCGTCGGAGGGGGCGCGCCGATCCGGGTCGCACTGCGGCAGCGACCAGTACGGGGCGATCACGGGAGCGGCGCCGCGCTTCCACACGAGGGAGTGCGCTGGCGGGAGTTTCTTGACGTCCGAGTAGATCGCCCGATCCGCCGGGACGTAGCCCAACTGGAAGTACGAGCTCACCGCGTACGGATCGAGTCGTCGTTCGGTGAAGCCGCCAGCGACGAGCGCGGGGATCTCCGACCCGAAGGCGACGCCCCACGCGCCGCTCACGTAGTAGAGCGGCTTGATGCCGAACCGGTCGCGCGCGAGGAAGAGCGTCTCGTTCCGCGTGTCCCAGATCGCGATCGCGAACATCCCGCGGAGATGCTCCACGCACCGCGGGCCGTATTCCTCGTAGGCGTGGAGGATCACCTCGGTGTCACTGCGGGTGCGGAAGACGTGTCCGCGGGCCTCGAGCGCGTGACGCACTTCGACGTGGTTGTAGATCTCCCCGTTGAAGACAATCACGCAGGAGCGGTCCGCGCTGTAGATCGGCTGGTGACCGCCGGAGAGATCGATGATGCTGAGGCGGCGCATCCCGAGCCCGATGCCGGCGCCGAGGTGCCATCCCTCGTCGTCCGGGCCGCGGTGGCGGATCGCGTCGGTCATCGCTCGCAACGACTCAGCGCTCGCCTCGCGCTCCCGCGCCGCAAAGGCGACCCCGACGATGCCGCACATGCAGGACTCCGAGGGGCTGAGGGGATCGCGCCCGCCGCGCCTCGCGCAGCCGCACGCAGGGGGCAGAGCCACGGTAAATTAGGAATCGCGAACCATCGACGCAACGCGTCAACTGCGAACTCTCGACCCTTGATGCGACCAAGCGACGATCGTCCCTTCGTCCTCCACCTCCTTGCGCCCGCCGAGTTCGGCGGACTCGAGACCGTCGTCCTCGAACTGGCGGTCGCCCAACGCGCCGCCGGCCTGAACGCGCACTGCGCGCTGCTACTTCCCGCGGGCGAGGTCAGCCGGCTCGAAGGCGACCTCCGGTCCGCCGGCGTTCCGGTCCACCGCGTCGACGTCCGCCGCCGCGCCTACCGTGCCGAACGTGCCGCGGTGCGCGCATTGTTGCGGACGCTGGAACCGCGACTGCTCCACACCCACGGGTACCGACCGGACGTCCTCCACGGACTCGGCGCGAGTCGCCGCGGCCTCGCGACCGTGACGACGCTGCACGGGTTCACCGGCGGCGACCTGAAGAATCGGATCTTCGAGTGGATCCAGCGCTGGGTCGCGAGTCGCGCCGGAGCCGCCGTCGCCGTGAGCGCACAGATCGCCGAGCGTCTGGCCGCCAGTGGAGTCTCGCGTCGCCGCCTGCACCTCATCCCCAATGCGCTCCGCCCCGCGCCGCTCCTCGGTCGGACCGAGGCCCGTCAGGCGCTCGGCGTGCCCGCGAGTGGTCAACAGATCGGGTGGATCGGCCGGCTCACAGTCGAAAAGGCACCCGATCTCCTGGTCGAGGCGCTCCCGAGTCTGCCCTCGAGCCGCGTCGTCTTCGTCGGTGATGGGCCGCTGCGGGAGTCATTGGAGCGACGCTCCGCTGAGCTCGAGGTCGCCGATCGTGTGCACTTCACCGGTCCCCTGCCGCGCGCTGCGACGCTCCTCCGCGGACTCGACCTGCTCGTGCTGAGTTCGCGTACCGAGGGCACGCCGATGGTGCTGCTCGAGGCGATGCACGCCCGCGTTCCGGTCGTCGCCACGCGCGTGGGTGGCGTTCCGGACCTCTTGGATCCCTCAATGGCGTGGCTCGTCGCACCGTCGGACCCAGTCGCGCTCGCGGCCGCGATCCGCGAAGCACTCGGTGCTGGCGCGCCGGTCGCCGAGCGTACAGCGCGCGCTGCCGCGCGGGCGCTGGAGTTCTCCCCTGAGCGGTGGGCCGAGCGTTACCGCGTCGCCTACGAAGTCGCGTTGGTGCCCTGACTCCGAGCGGCCTTCCGCTTCAGCGCCGTCCGACGATCCATCGCACGAGCGCCTGGCGGTCGTGCGCGCGGAGCTGTGAGTGCGTCGGGAGCGTGAGGAGATCACTCGCCAATCGGTCCGCGCCAGGTGTGGAGGCGATGCCCTCGATTGACGGCGCGAGAGGCGCGAGTCGCCTCAGGTCGAGTGGGTATCCCGCCTCGACGCCCAACTGCCGCGCCCGGTCGTCGACCAGCATCCCTCGCGCGCCGTGCAGTGCCGGCAAACGGAGCCATCCCGGTACTCCGGCGGCGCTGGGAACCGCGATCCGCTGGAAGTCGCTCGCGTCGAGTACGGTGAGCAACGCCTCGGCATTGCCGCGCCGCGCTTCCCCCTCCGCCTCCTCTCGCTCCATCGAATGCTCGAGCACCCGAGCCGCCGCCGCGCTCAGTCCCGTGGCCGCGTGCGGCTCTCGATAGAACGTCTCACCCAACTGAAGGAAGGGCAGCGCGCTGGGGATCGCGTACAGCGCGGGATTCCCGAGGGCCAACTGAGCGCCGAGGAGTGTCGCCGTCCTGAGACGCCGCTCCCACGCGGCCGGTAGCGGCGGACCGAGCGCGGACTCCAACGCCGCCTCTCGCACCAGCAGCGCTCCGCCGCCCCCCGCCGTCACCCCCTTCCCACGCCCGAAACTGAGGATGCTCGCGTCACCGTGCGCCCCGAGGCGAACGCCTCGCCACGACCCACCCGTTCCCTGCGCTGCGTCCTCGATCAGCGTCGTCCTCGCCCCGGCGGCGATCTTCGACATCGTGTCCATGTCCACCGGCACGCCGAAGTGGTGCACGACCACCAGCGCGGCCGCGCCACCCCTCAGCGCCTCGCCTACCGAGTCGACATCCGGCTGCAACGTCTCCGCGTCGATGTCGTAGAGTCGGACCCGCACCCGAGCACCCAGCGCCGCAGTCGCCAGATCATAGCACCCGTACCCCGGGAGCAGGACCGGCAGGCCCGGACGCAGCCGCGCCGCCGCCGCGAGCGCGAGCATCAGCGCCGAGGTGCCGCTGTCGGTGAGGAGTACGTGCGACGCCCGATGACTTACTCGAAACCGGGCGACGATCTCCTCGCGCGGGTCGTGTCTGCCGAACGCGGCCAGCACCGCCGGCCAAGAGAGCGGCGAGTACACGGGCGGTTGGTGCCGCCAGCCCATCAGGGGATGTACCGGACGATCCGCGGCCCCAAGGCGTTGGCCACGCCGAGCGGCAGTCGCTGCCAGAGTCGCGTTGCCAGCTTGAACTTGGGCGAGTCCGCACTCGGCGTGCCCGAAACCCGCGTCCCCGATCCCCGGTACCAGTAGAGCGGCTCGTCCATCGCGCCCCACTGGGATTTGAAGCGGTGCGTCGGGCTCCCGGGAGTGCACCGCCCGAAGTTGAAGCGGGTGAGCCCCTCGCGGGCTGCGCGTTCGATCATCGCCCCATAGACGGCCATGTTCGGCGAGATCGTGCTGTGCTCACGTAGCGAGGAGGCCCAGGTGATCTCGAACTCGGTGCCCCAGCGGAACCCCGCGCCACCCGCGATCGGTCGCCCATCGAGCCAGGCGCAGGCGGTCCACATCTCGTCGCCCAGCGATTCGGCCAAGTCGGTGAACCATCTCTCGGGGAGCGATGGGGTTCCGAGGTCCCGCATATGCCGCGCGAACACCTGGTGGAAGGCCGCTGCCTGGTCGGCACCGAATCGGATCTCCACCCCCTCCTTCCCCGCACGGCGCACCTGGCTCCGCACCTTCGCCTTGAGCGCCGCGATCGTCGCCACCGGATCGCCGGCCACCAGTGGCAGCACGACCGTGATCTTCCGGTGCGAGACCTCGTTCGTTACTGGGAGGGCGCGGGCGCTTCGGAACTCGAGCAGGTCCACGCCTTCCCGTGTGGCCTTCTCATCGGCGTGCGAAACGAGCGCTCGGATGGCCTCGTCGGAGCCCACAGGCCCGCCGTAGCTCACAAAGGGCATCGAGACGAGGAAGTGGCCGAAGAGCGGGCTCCGCACGCGCACGAGGGGGAGGAGGCCCTGTAGCACCCCCGTGGCGTCGCGCGCGCAGAGGAACGGGCACTCGTGGCCGAAGCGACGGGAGATGACGCCCCGCCACGCGTAGCGGTGGAACGCCGTCCACCCCGCCTGGGCAGCGCCGAAGGCATCCCACTCGGTCGCGCTTCCGCTGAACTGTTCGACGACGAGCGTCATCCGGGGGGGTCGGTGTCTCGGGGGCGCGCGTCCGCAAGATAGTGCGGGGCGAAATGCCAGCGGGGGCGTGCACCGTAAGGTGCACGCCCCCGCTGGTCCCGCGGATGACTCAGACGATCGGGTCGAGGTTCGCGATCGCGTCCAAGATGTCCTTGATCGACAGGATGTAGGCATTCGAGTACGGACCGCCGACGCCGTTCAGGATGTTGAGCGCCGTCTGCAGCGTCCCGCCAAGCTGAGCGCCACCGGCGACGTTCGTGCAGAGGCCGGTGAGGTTGCCGGCAGACGGATTCGGCAGGTTCGTCCCCGTCAGGTTGAGCGTCAACTGGTTGGCCAGCACGAACCACTTGAGCTTCTCGATTGAGTTCCTGCCCTTCGCCGCGAAGATCTTGTCAGCCTGCGTGATCGACGAGGCGATGGTGCCGGGCAGGAGCGAGGCGAACTGCGCCGCGGTGTAGTGATTGCGCCAGTTCTTCCAGTAGCCTGGCGTCAGCCCGCCGCAGACCGTGGGCGGTGGCGGCGGCGGTGGCGGCTCGACGGCGACGTTCGTGAAGGTGATCGACGCCGGGTGGTCATAGTTGGTGATGACCTCGGCGGAGTTCACTGGCGCGGAATACGTGACGACGCCGAAGTAGTCGTCCTTCGTGACGATTTCGAGAACGGTGTTCGCCGACGAGCCCGTCTCCGTGACCGTGACGAACCAGGCGAGCCCATCCTTCTCGATCGCCTTCCACACTAGCGCGCAGTTCCCGACGCTGTCAGGACTCGCGTTCAGCGTGAACGCGGTGCCCATCGGGAAGGTGCCGCCCCCGGTCGCCTCGACCGAGAAGGTCGCGGTAGAGCCGGCAGGGCCGATCTTGCAGACCGTCACGCCCTGCGGCTCGGTCGGCGGAAGCTCGATGTTCCGGGCGACCGAACCCGGGAAACGGATCGTGGCCGAAGGCGCCGTGACCGAATCCGGGGTGGCGCACGCGGCGAGCAGAAGAGCCGCAGCGGCTGCGCTCGCCCGAAGCGTGGTGGAGGAACGGTGCATCGAGGACTCCTGAGCAGGTAGGGAGGGACGAGGACCTACGTGATGTCTGACACGGTTTCGTGCGGTGTTGCCCTACCGAGACCCGCGGCGGAACACCATCACCGGCGCCGTGAGCGCCATGATCTTCAAGTCCTGCAGGAGCGACTGGGAGCGGATGTACTGCAGGTCGGCCTCGACCTTTCGCTTCACGTCATCAACGCAGGTGTCATAGTGCAGGGTGATCTGCGCGAGCCCGGTGATCCCGGGGCGCACCTGCTGGCGGATGGCATAGCTCGCCACCTCGTCTCGCAGGTTCTGGAAGATCGCAGGCTGCTCAGGACGCGGGCCCACGATGTTCATGTCGCCCATCAGCACGTTGAACAGCTGTGGCAACTCATCGAGCCGCGTCCGACGGAGGAAGCGTCCGACCGCCGTGATCCGCGGATCGTCCTCGGAAGCCCAGACCTGCGCTTCCTCGGTCGCCGTGGTGGCCCGCATCGTCCGGAACTTGTACATCGTGAAGGGCTTCCCGCCGATGTCCTTCTTCCGCCGATGATTGCCGCCGTACGAGGCGCGCAGGCAAAGACCGACGCGCTCCTGACGGAAGAGCACCGGACCACGCGAGGTGAGCTTGATCGCGACGGCAGATACGAAGAGCACCGGCGCGGCCAGGATCAAACCCAGGGCAGCAACAGTGACGTTCAGAGCGCGGCGCGCGCCCTCCTGCCGGTGAGGATGATCGGCAGGAACGAGACGCGCCGGCGAGCGGCGGAAGATCGGGAGGCTGGTGTGGAGACCAAACGTTGTCATCGGCGCGGTAACGTTTTGCACGGAACGTGCCGACGGGATAAACCCTACAACGAGATGCCTAACCCATTAAAATGAAATAACTTACGATGTCTTGCGGGCCTGCTTGAACTCTACCAGAATCCCGCACTGTTGTGGCGCCGCAACAGCAAGTTACGAGCGTTTCACAGCACCGTGACAGGAGGGAGTTCGAGCTCGAAGTGGAATCGGGTGCCTGTCTCGCTCGAGGTCTCGAATCGAAGTTCGGATTCCATCGCCAACACCAGCTTCCGGCACATCGCCAGACCAAGGCCCGTTCCGGAGAAGAAATACCCCGATCGCCCGGTGCGGGCCGACGAACGGCGGAAGGGCTGGTAGAGGAAGGCGAGCGCCTCAGGGCTGATGCCTCGCCCAGTGTCGCGCACCGAGAACTCGACCCGCGTCGGTCCGGTGACGCGTGTCGTGAGTTCGACCCCGCCCTCATCGGTGAACTTGAGCGCGTTCGTCACGAGGTTGAGCAGCACGCGGCTCAACGCGACCGGCCGTCCGAATCGCTGGTCGGTCGGCGGCCCGCTGAAGCGGACGGTGAGCCCCTTCTCGGCCGCGATCGGCCGCACCATATCCACCACCGATTCAAGCGTCTCGGCGATCGAGAAAGGCACCGATTCACCATCCACGAGCTGATCCCCGCGGCGCGCCATCTCGATAACGTCGGTCGCCATCGAGCTGAGTCCCAGCGACGCACTGTAGATGAGCCGGAGCTGCTTCTGCTGCACCTCGTTCACCGGTCCGGACTGACCGCGCTCCAGGGTCTCTGCGAGGCAACGGATCGACGTCAGCGGGGACCGGATGTCGTGGGCGACCTCAACGACGATGTTCAGCCCGTCCGGTCCCGAGAGCTGGGATGCGAAGTACCGGTCCCATTCCGGTTCGATGACACGCCGCACAGCATCGACGCCCTGCATCAACCGGAGCGCCTCCTCGCGGTCGATCGTCTTGTCGGCCACGATGAGCCCGAGCAGGACCGAGGCGAGGCGGTCGAGGAGGAATCGGCCCAGCGCGGACGCGCCGCGTCCCCGCTCCGGGGCGTAGCCCCCTGCCGCCTGGTTGACCGACCGTCGCAGCCAGTCGAGCACCGCGTTGGTCTCGACCGGATCGAACGTCTCCCCCAGCGCCTGCGCCCACCCACGCACCACCTCGTCCGACGCTCGCATCAGTAGGGGGTGCGCGTCGATCGTGACCAAGAGGCCGTCGCTTGACGTCAGGGCGGCCAAGTGGCCCCCCCGGACTGCACGCGGACGGACGGGAGCGGGTTCCCTCATCTCAGGGGCGCTCGGGGGTCACCACCGCGTCGCGCTGGAGACCGTGGCGTTCCATTAGCCGGTAGAGGGTGGTGCGGTCGACTCCGGCGAGGCGAGCGGCCTTCGACATGTTGCCGTCGGCAGCGCGCACCAGCTCGCCGAGATATCTCCGCTCGAACTGCGCGATCACCCGGTCCCGGGCGATGTGGTAGCTCTCGTGCAAGAGGTCCTCGGACCCCTCCTCCCGGCCGTCCGCACCGCGGCTCGACGTCGCGACACGCGACTGGTCGTTGAGCGGGATGTCCTGCGGACGGACGGACTGCCCCGGCTCAAGCAGCACGACGGCGTGCTCGATCGCATTCTGGAGCTCGCGCACATTCCCTGGCCACGTGTACGACTGGAGGAATCGGATCGCGTCCTCGGTGAGCGTGGGGGGACGCGTCTCTCCGCCGCGGTGCTGGCGCCAGTAGACCCGGAGGAAGTGACTCGCGAGGAGTGCGACATCCTCCGGCCGATCGCGGAGCGAGGGCAGGGTGATCGGGACGACGCGCAGGCGATAGTAGAGATCCTCGCGCAACACCCCATCGCGCACCGCTTCGTCAGCGTTGCGGTTGGACGCGGCGATGAAGCGCACATTCACGATCGTGCTGGTGGTGTTGCTCCCCACCCGCCGAACGACACCGTCCTGGATCACCCTCAGCAGCTTCGCCTGCACCGACTTCGGCATCTCGGTGAGTTCGTCGAGGAAGAGCGTGCCACCATTGGCCGACTCGAGCAGGCCGGCCTTGTCGCGGACCGCCCCCGTGAAAGCGCCCTTCACGTGACCGAACATCTCGGACTCGAGCAGTCCCTCGGGAAGGGCGGCGCAGTTCACTGCGACGAGCGGCCGGGCGCGACGGCGGCTCCGGCGATGGATGTACTGCGCGATCATCTCCTTGCCGGCGCCGGTTCCGCCAGTGATGAAGACTGAGGCGTCGGTCGAGGCGACCTTTCGCGCGAGATCGAGGCAACGGGTGAACAACGAGGAGACACCGAGTGGGGCGTCGTCATCGGTCGGTCCGCTCGTGCCGTCGGCTCCCGGCTGGGACTCCTTCGCGACCATCACCGCGTGCGCGGCCCGACCCACGACGATCTCGAGATGTGTCGCCGAGAAGGGCTTGGGCAGGTAGTCCCAGGCGCCTGCGCGCAGTGCCTCGACATTCGAGGCTACGCTCGGATTCCCCGTCATCAGGATGACGATCGTCTCCGGCCGCGTCTCCAGCGCGGTGTGAAGCACATCGAGACCGCCGACGTCGCTCATATAGAGGTCCGTCACGACGATGTCGAAGGCGCGACGCTGCAGGAGCTTCTGCGCCTCCTCACCTCGCGAGGCAGCCTCGACCCGGTAGCCGAGTCCGGTGAGGATCGACCGGCAACTCTCTCGTAGCGTCCGCTCATCGTCGACGAGCAGGACGTTCAGTGATTCTCTGAACTCGCTCGGAACGAGGGAAAGATCGTCAGCAGTCGGGGCGGACATCGGGGTCTGGTGGAGTGAGCGCCGGAACGGGCCCGCACTGGACGACGAGGGGCGTGGCACGTACGCCACAATGTGTCACTGGAGCCATACTAGCTACCACCCCTGCAGGAGGCAGTCAAGGGACCGGGTTACCCCGTAAGTGTATATTCGTCCACCTGTCTGCCGCAGGAACGTTCGCAGCCATCGGAGAGCATGCCTTCAGTTCCGACCCCCCCGTCGTCCAATCCGCAGGCCGAGGTCGCCTTCGCCCGGGACTACCCGCCTATCCAGGAGCGGGGTTTCGAGGAGGAGGAGGGGGGTATCGACCTGCGCCGCTATATGGCGGCGCTCTCGCGCTACAAGTGGATGATCCTCGGGATGGGGATGGTCGGGCTCGCCGGTGGGTTCGCCACGAGTCGGCTGCTCAAGCCGACGTATGAGGCCCAGGCGACGATCCAGATCGACCTGATCAACCGGGACGTCGCGCAGCAGACGGGGCCCCTTCGCGCCACCCAGCTCCTCGAATCTCGCGCCTGGAGCGACCTGCTCCGTTCGTTCGCGGTGCTCGACACAGTGGTGAGTCGGCGGCGGCTCTTCGTGGAGCCGGCGCTCCCCGAGGACTCGCGCTACTTCACGGCGTTTGACGCGCGGGTTCCGTACGTACCCGGCGACTACCGGCTCGCAGTGGACGACGCCGGAGCGCGGGTGGTCTTCGCGACGGCGGCCGGGACCACCCTCGAAGAGCACGCGATCGGGGACTCGATCGGCACCGGCGTCGGATTCCTCTGGGCGCCGCAACAACTCCCGGCGGGCAAGGTGCTTGAGTTCACGGTGCGTACGCCACGCGACGCGGCCGTGCGGCTCTCCCGGGACCTGCAGGTCCCACCGATCTCGCTCGACGCATCGTTCCTGCGGATCTCACTCCGCGGCACCGACCCGGTGAGCATCACCGCCACCGTCAACGAGGTCGCGGACCGATTCGTCGAGGTCGCGACCTTCCTCAAGCGCGACAAGCTGACGCAGGTCACCGAGGTGCTCCGGGCCCAGCTCGAGCGCACCCAGGTCGACCTTCGTAACGCCGAGAACGCCCTCGAGACGTTCAAGATCAACACGATCCTGCTGCCGAACGACCGCGGGGCGACTCCGATCGCCTCGGGACTCGCGGAGACGCGGGATCCGGTGACGACCGCTTTCTTCAACGTTCGGCTCGACCGCGACTCGTTGGTCGAGGAGCGCGACGCGATCCAGCGGGCCCTTCGGCTCACTCCCGACTCCATCATCTCGCGAACGGTGGCGCTCGGCGCGCTCGTCTCCGTGCGCAACTCGACGGAACTCTCGTCCACGCTGACGCTCGTCGCCAGCAAGCGGGCCGAAGCGCGCACGCAACGACTGGCCTTCGGGCCCTCGAGCCAGCAACTGCAGGCGATCGAGGCCGACATCCTCGAACTCGAGACGGTCATCGTGCCACAACAGGCACGGTCGCTCTCGGCGGCCATCGAGCGCCGGATCGCCGACCTCGACCAGCGGATCGCTGCACAGGGCCGCGAGATGCAGCAGATCCCGGCGCGAGTCTCCGAGGAAGCCCGCCGCGAACGGAATCTCGCCATCGCGAGCAACCTCTTCGCCGAGTTGCAGGCGGCGTTCGAGCAGGCGCGTCTCGCTGAGCTGAGTGCGGCACCGGACGTCCGCGTGCTCGACGACGCGGAGGTTCCGACCCAACCGATGCAGGATCAGGCGCTCCTCATCATCGTCGCCGGGCTCGCCGGTGGACTGGCGCTCGCCGTCGGACTCGCCCTCCTGCTCGACCGCCTCGACCGCCGGATCCGGTATCCCGAGCAGGTCACGAAGGACCTCGGCCTCTCGATCCTTGGCGCGGTGCCGATGATGAAGTACCGTCGGGACGGTCGCGCGCCGCCGGAACAGGAAGCGCAGCTCGTCGAAGCGATCCGCTCGATCCGGATGAACCTCGCCTACGCGCACGGGGCGGCGGGACCATTCGCGACGACGATCACGAGCCCCGGTCCCGGCGACGGCAAGTCCTTCCTCTCCGCGAACCTCGCGGCAGCCTTCGCGAAGGCGGGGCGCCGCACACTGCTGATCGACGCCGACATCAGGCGAGGCGTGCTGCATCGCTCGCTCGGTAGCCCACGGAAGCCGGGATTGCTCGACCTCCTCGCCGGGGACGCGACACTCGAGGAGGTCACGCGCACCGTGGACTCGCTCGGGATCGATTTCATCCCCTCGGGCACGCGACGGGCAAAAGGGCCCGAGTTGCTCTCGTCACCGCGGATGACCCAGGTGCTCGGACAGGTACGGTCACAGTACGAGGCGATCATCGTCGACAGCCCGCCGATCGGCGCCGGCGTCGATCCCCTCGTGCTCGCAGCGCTCTGTGGCAGTATGGTGCTTGTCCTGCGCACCGGCGTTACCGACCGGGAACTCGCCGAATCGCGCCTTCACGACCTCGATCGCCTGCCGATCCGTGTGCTCGGTGCCGTACTCAACGACGTGCAGTCGCACGGGACGTACAAGTACTACTCGTACCTGCCTGGGTATCGTGCCGAGGACGAAGCGCCGCAGGACGCCGAGTCGGCGCCGCCGGCTCGGCTCTCAGGGTCCAAGGTGAAGGGGATCAGCTGACGCGCGTCAGCTGATCGTGGGGCTCAGGAGAGCTGACCTTCGAACTTGCGGATGTTCAGCGGGCCGGTGTGCGAGAGGTCGGAGCGCGACAACCGCATCGCCATCGAGGCGCGCATCAACATGTCGCTGGGCTCGATCGGCGCGTCGTGGTAGTTAGTGACCGCGTCGTAGCCAGCTACCATCCGCACTCCAGCGTCGCCACGGGCTCCGGCGTTCGCGGCGCGCGACAGGCGCTCGGCGAAACGGACTGCGCCGGTCGCGTCGGTCCCTTGGGCGACGACCCCGAACTCGCCTGGGCCGAGCACCCCGATCGCATCGGAGGTACGTCCCGTGTCCCGAAGGACCTGGGCCAGTGCCTCGACGATCGCGCTCTGCGTCGCGGCATCGACGTCGCCCATCACCGGCGTGAGCACGATGCAGGCGAAGGCTTCCTTCTGCCGGAAGGCCTGCGAGCCGAGTTCGCGGGCCCGGCGGGCAAGTCCCCGGACGTTGTAGAGTCCCGTGAGCTCGTCGAGCAGGCTCTCCTCGCGCGCGCGGTCGACTTCGAGCTTCGCCCGCACGAATGCGTCGAGGCGCAGCGGGAGCTCCTCGCCGTCGAGTGCCGAGCCGATGAAGTCCCACGCACCGGCGCGAAGCGCCTCGAGCCGCTTCTGGCGGCTCGCGTGTCCGGGACTGGTGATCAGGATCGGCGTGCTCGGACTGACGCTCGGGTCGGCCCGCAGCTCGCGACAGACATCGAATCCGTCGCGATCGGGGAGGTCCGTGTCGAGGATGATGATGTCGGGGCGCGACCCCTGGGCCCGCTCGATCGCCTGCTTGCCGGTGTAGGCCCGAAGCACGGCGTATCCGTGGGGACCGACGATGCTCTCCAAGGAGCGTGAATGCCATTCCTGGCTGTTCACGATCAGCATCAGCGGCGGACGGGTTCGCGGAGAGCGCTCGGTCATGAGCTCAGGTTGGCGGATTTTCGGACGCACAGGGGCACACGACGTCGGGGGAATCCTCTGCAGGATGCGTGCGGGGCACTGTGCGGTACATAACTCGTTGCCGTTCAATAGGTTGACTGTCGAGGGTCTCGATGAATACCCCCGTACCGATGCGTCCCGGCCACAGGAGCGAGGCCTGATTGAGGCGAGTCTGCAACCGTTGGGGTCGATGGCGCGTCCTACTGCGGGTCCCATATCCTTCCAAATAATGCCGACGCTAAGAGTTGCACTGATCATCGTTGGGGCAGTTCTCGGCGCCGCGCTGGCGCCGACCGACTCGCGTGCGCAGAGCGCCGACGTGATCTCGGCGCCCAATCGCCGGATGGCGCGACGCACCGAACTCGATTCGAGCGCGACGTACCACGAACGGCTCTCCCGCTCAACGGCGTACAGTGAGCGGACCCGTTTGCGCGCTGCGAGCGCGGCGGGGCTTGCGCGGAGGCGCCTCACCGAAGGGGACTTCCAAGAGGGGGACCGGATCCTCCTCGTGACTGGAGGAACGGTCGTGGTGGACGACACGCTGACCGTGCTCGAGGGGCGGCGGCTCGCGGTCGCGGGGTTCGGCCCGGTGTCGCTGACCGGTGTGCTGCGCTCGGAGCTCGAGGCGAAGCTGCTCACGGACTTGAGTGCGCTCGTGCGCAACACGACGGTCTCCGCGAGGCCGTTGATGCGGGTCGCGGTGTTCGGCTCAGTCGGGGCGCCTGGATTCCTCAGCGTCCCGCAGGAGTCGACCCTCGACGATGTGATCTCGCGCGCCGGGGGACCCGTCGCCACGGCGGCGATCCGGAAGATCACGGTCACGCGGAACGAACGCGTGATCCTCGACATGTCCGACGTGATGAACGCCGTTGCCCAAGGACGCAGTCTCAGCGCGCTCGGCATCGAGGATGGCGACGCCGTGATGGTGCCGGATCAGGGCGCTCCCTGGGACCGTAACTCGGCCCTGCAGTTCGTCGCAACGATGTCGGGCGTTCTCTTCGCGCTCGGCATCATCAATCGCCGGTAGCGCTCACCCGCCACTCGATTCGGCCCCCAGCGCTCGCGGCGTCGGTTCCCAGACCGGCGCGCCTTCCTCGAACAGCGCCCGCTTCCAGGCGATGATCCCGGCGACGGTGCCAGAGACGAAGTAGGCGGCGGTCGACGCGAGCCGCGGAGCACTGGCGGCGTTCCAGCCGACGAACGCGAGGAGGAGGCCTCCGGCGAGGCCGACGCTGCCGAGTGCGGCCCACCAATGGGTGCCCGAGAGCGCGACGAGTGCCGCAGCGCCGGTTGCGAGCGCGAACGGGACGAGCCAGCGGATGAGCTTGTGGCTCCACAGGAACCAGGCGAACGATCCGTATCGGAACGGGTTCAACAGCGCGCCGTGGTAGAAGAGGGTCTGGATGCCGCGACTCATCGTGCGGATCTTGCGCCGGTACTCGACGCGCACGTTCGCCGCTCGTGGCACGAAGCAGACAGCACCGCGCACGGAGACGGCACGCGCGCCGTTCAGTCGAGCCCAGAGCGCCGAGGAGAAATCGCGGCTGAGTCGCCCCGGGAGGACGCGCCGGTGGAGCGGCGCGCGGATCGCGTAGAGGCATCCCGACGAACCGATGATCCCGCCTGCCGCGGTCTCGAGGTCGCGGATCCACATCTCGTAGCCGACATAGGCGGCCTCACTCGCGTGTCCCACCGCTCCGACCGACGCGACCGAGATGTCGCGGCCACTCGCGACACCGACCGCGGGGTCGGCCAGCGCGGCCACGAGCTTCTTGATCGCGTCCGGCTCGATCGTCACCGACGAGTCGGTGTTGACGATGATCTCCCCACGCAGCGCATCGAAGGCGCGGTTCTCCACCTCCGTCTTCCCGAGTCGTCCCTCGATCCGCAGCAACTCGACGCCCTGCATCGCATAGTCGCGCACGAGTGCGTCGGTCCCGTCGGTCGATCCGTCGCTCACCACGAGGATCTGTCGCCGCTCGCGCGGATAGTCGGTGCGCACGAGGGCGTCGAGCACCGGTCGCAGCGTGTCCTGCGCGTTGTACGCCGGGAGCGTGATGCTCACGCTGGGCCAGGTGGTCGGTTCCGTCGAGATCAATGGCGTGCGACGACGCGCTCGACTGACGCCCCAGAGGAGGAGTGGGTAGAACGCATACGCATAGAGCGTGATGCCGGCACTGATGGCGAGCAGGGCGAGCCAGGTCGAAGTCACGAGCGGAAGGTAGGAAGGGGGAAGCGGTTGCGAGAGGAGTGGAACTCAGCGTCCACGTCGGCGCGCCGGCAGTACCCGGCGCGCCCCTTCCCCCTTCCCCCTGTAGTCAAGGCATCCGTCCCGGCGTCCACGGCGCCCCCTCCGCCTCGGCCTTCCGCTCGAGCGGCGGGAGATCGTTCTCGACGAATGCCCGCAACGCGGTGTGGATCGCGGGGAATCGCTCCTTCACGACGTCCAGCTGCCGACGTTGGGTCGCCGTCGGCGCGCCGAGATAACCCCCGAACGCCGCAGCGGCGTTCATTCGCCCGAGGAGCGAAGTCTCGGTCGGTTCGGAGTAGCGGCCCGGAGTGTTGTCCCCATTCAGTTGCTCGCGGAGACCGCGCAACTTCACGATCGCGGTGCGCACCTCAGCGTCGAGCGTCGTCGGCTTCGTGATCTGTTCGACGGCGCGCAGGAGCGCCTCGAGCCGCGTGCTGGTCTCTGCTGTCAGCGCGTTCGCGCCGAGCACGATGCGCTGCTGCGTCTGCACTTCGCGATGGAATGCGAAGGCGCGCTGCCGATCGGCCGCGCTGACTGCGCTGTTCGGCAGCAGTTGCACGTCGAATGGAATCGGCTCAGTGAGTGAAGTGCGCACGCCCAGGACGCGCTTGAAGAGCTGCACGCGATAGGAGCCGGGCACGACGTAAGGGCCGTTCCCGCCGAGTGCCGTGGCGCCCCCAGCGCCGCCGCCCCCACCGCCGGCGCCACCTCCACCAGCACCGCCACCGGCCGCCGCCGCACCGGCAACCGGCGTAACGCTCGGCCACCGGAGGTTCCACGTCACGCGGTTCGTCCCGACTGCTGCGGGACCATCGAAACGCGAGATGATCGCGCCGCTCGCGTCGCTCACCTCGACCTCGATCGTCGGCGCCTCCTCATCCTGCTCCGTCTTGAGCGCCTCCCATCCAGGGAATGGCACGTCGGCGCCCGTCCGGTTGAGCGCCGTTTCGCGTGTCTGCCGCTGTGCGCGGAGCGTGCGCAACGCCGAGCGCACGTGATAGGTGAAGGTCGCGCCGACAGTCGGATTCTGCGCGAAGTAGTGCTCGGCCCCCTGGAAGGAGACGCCATTGCCACCGAGGGGTGAATCCGGTGAGTAGAGAAGGGCAGGGCTGACGGTGAAGAGAGTTACCTCCGCTCGGAGCCGTTCGGGGGCGAGTTCCCGCAGCGCGGTGATGTCGTCCACCACGTAAATGCCGCGGCCGAAGGTCGCGATCACGAGGTCGTTCGCCTGCGGCTGGATCGCGATGTCATAGACGGCGATCGGCGGGAGGCCGTTGCGGAACTGTTGCCACCGAGCTCCGTCGTCGAAGGAGACGAAGAGCCCGAACTCGGTGCCGGCGAAGAGGAGCCCCTTCCGCGCGAGATCCTCGCGGATCACGTGCGTCGGGCCACGCTCGGGGAGGTTCGCCGAGATCGGCTTCCACGTCCTGCCCTTGTCGGCGGTGCGGAGGAGATAGGGCTTGAAGTCGCCGCGCTTGAAGTTGTTGATCGCCGCGTACGCGACGTTGGCGTCGTGCGGCGAAGCGATGACATAGGCGATGTAGCTCGAGTCGGGGACGCCGGGGACGCTTTCCACCTTGCGCCAGCTGCCACCCCCGTCCTCGGTCACCTGGATGAGTCCGTCGTCGGTGCCAGCGTAGATGAGCCCCTCCTGTTTCGGCGATTCGGAGAGGGTGATCACCGACCCGGCGTACGAGGTCGAGCTGTTGCGGGCGACGGCGTCCACGCTCCAGAGCCGTCCCTGCATCTTCATCGACGTGCGCGGGATGTTGCGTGAGAGGTCGGGGGAGATCGGGCGCCAGGAATCACCACGATCGTCGGAGCGGTAGACCCTTTGCGACGCGAAGTAGAGCCGGGCGCTGCTGAAGGGGCTGATGATGATCGGCGCGTCCCAATACCACCGTGCCGGATCCTCTCCCGGTTCCTCCTCGGGGACTATGCGGACCGCGTTCCCGGTGCGCCGGTCGAAGCGCACGAGACCGCCATTCTGCGATTCGGCGTAGATCGTGTTGTGGTCGGTCGGGTCGACGCGGCTCTGGAATCCGTCGCCGCCATTCGTGACGAACCAGTCTGAGTTCCTGATGCCATTGACGCTCCGCGTCCGCGCCGGTCCGCCGAAGGAGAAGTTGTCCTGCGTGCCGCCGTAGACGTGGTAGAACGGCGCGTTCATATCGACGTCGATCTTGTAGAACTGCGCCACCGGCAGGTTGCCGAAGAACTTGTACGTGCGCCCGCGGTCGAAGGTCTCGTAGAGCCCGCCGTCGCTGCCGATCAGCAGGTGTTCGGTGTCGGCGGGGTCGATCCAGATCGCGTGATTGTCGACGTGCTTCCCCGACTCGCCGAGTTGGGTGAAGGTGCGGCCGGCATCCTCGGAGACCATCGTTTGGACATTGACCGAGTACACACGATCGGCCTTCAGCGGGTCGACCCAGATCTCCTGATAGTAGAGGGAGGTGGTCGAGTAAGGACCCTGCCGATTCCAGCTCACGCCGTTGTCGTCGGAGCGGAAGGTGCCGCCCCGATTGTTCGCGGCCTCGACGATCGCGTAGACGATGTCGGGTTGGGACGGAGCGCGGGCGAGTCCGATGCGTCCCTCTCCCTCGGGGACCGCCGTGATCTTCTTCCAGGTCTTGCCGCCGTCGGTGGAGCGATGCAGCGCCGACTCGGGGCCTCCGGCCAGGTATCCCCAGACGTGTCGATGCCGTTGCCAAGTCGACGCGATGACGATATCGGGATTCCGCGGATCGAGATCCACGTCATTCACGCCGGCCCACTGCTCCCCTGAGAGGAGCTTGGCCCAGGTCTCTCCGCCGTCGGTGGTCTTGTAGAGTCCGCGCTCGCCGCCCTCGGACCAGAGCGGCCCCTGCGCGGCGACGTACACGACCTTTGAATCCCGCGGGTCGATGACGATCCGCCCGATGTGCTCCGACGTCTTGAGTCCAACGTTGCGCCAGCTGCGTCCGCCATCCTCCGACTTGTAGACACCGTCGCCGAAGCCCACCGAGCGTTGTGCGTTGTTCTCTCCGGTGCCGACCCAGACGACGTTCGGGTCCTTGGGATCCAGTACCACGGTGCCGATCGAGTACGAGGCTTGGCTGTCGAAGATCGGGGACCAGGTGGTCCCGGCGTTCTCGGTCTTCCAGACGCCGCCCGAGGCGACCGCCACGTACCAGGTCTTCTTGTCGGGGTGCACGGCGATGTCGCCGATGCGGCCCGACGTGAAGGCCGGGCCGATGCTCCGCGCGCGGAAGGCGCTCAAGGCACTCGCCGGGATCCCACCGGCTGGCGTGCTGTCGGAACCCTGCGCGGCGGGTCTGGCCGCTCCCGCCGGCCGCGTGGTCGGGCGCTGCGCGCCAAGCGAAGTGGCGGTGAGCACGAGGATCAGGATCGGGAATCGCATCGTCGGCGGGCGGATTGAGGAAATCCTCGGTCATCCACGAAGTGACCGAGAGGACGGACCATCACAGCAAGGATGCGAAAGATGCGAATGACACTCCGGCTCGCCAGTCTCGTCGCCGCCCTGCTCGAGGCCCCGCTGTCCACCGGCGCGCAGGACGTGCGCGTCTTCACGCGCCCCGACGCGGAAAGCCCGTGGGAGATCCGACTCGACGACTGCCCGATGATCGGCGTGACGACGGCGGCTGAAAGCGACCGCGCCGACACGCTCGGCCTCCGGGTCGAATCGGTGACCGAGGGCTCGCCGGCCGAGAAGGCAGGGATCATCGAGGGGGATCGGATCGCCGCCGTCAATAAGGAGTGAGTCTGAGAGTGAGTCGGGAGGACGCCGAGGATGGTGACGTTGCCGCGACGCCGTCTGCCGAGGGGAGGTGTGCCACGGTAAGTTGTTGGCACCTTCCCTTCGATGAGACCGCGATGACGCACCCGACTCCTCGGAGGGACCGGCCCGCTCGGCTGGTCCCTTTCGCACTCTGGTCCTTCGTGCTGTCGCTGAGCATGGCCTGCACGAGCGACGCACCGCCTGCCGACCCACAGTCGGTCGCGCAGTGGACCCGCACCTCGCTCGCCCTCGTGCGCAGTGAGCGGCTCGGGCCGCCGGTGGCGTCGCGGATCTCCGCGTATGCCTCGCTGGCGTTGTATGAGGGATACGCAGCCGACCGTCGCAGCGGACTCCGCTCCCTCGAGGGTCGGCTCAACGGCCTCAAGGACCTCCCGCGGGTGCCCGAGGGCGCGTGGGTCGATGGCGCAACGGTCGCCGCGGTCACCGAGCGGGTGGTGCTCGACTCGCTCTTCCGCGACGGCTTCGCGAGCTCATTGCACACGATCGACTCGCTCGCCGAAGCGCAGGTGGCGTCGCGCGTCGCGGTGGGGTTGAGTGACGCGACACGGGAGCGCTCCGAAGCCCACGGCCGCGCCCTGGCCGCCGCGTTGCTCGCCTGGGCCGCCGAGGACGGATTCTTCGCGACGCGCGGGCGGCCCTGGGTGGCGCCCAAGAGGCGCGACCAGTGGGAGAACACGGCGACGCTCGATCAGTACGTGCCGCGCACCCTCTCCGGGCAGTCGGACTTCGTCTCGACGACGAACCCGAACGTCGCGCTCAATGCGGCGGCGTCAGAGAAGGAGATGTTCGCGAACCGTCCCAAGTCTCCTGGCGCGAACACGACCCTGCCAACATTCAATCCGACGCGCCCGACGGAGCCGTACTGGGGGACCCTGCGTGCCTTCGTCGTGAAACCGTCCGAGCCCTGCGAGCCGCCCCCGCCGCCCGCGTACTCGGAGCAGAGAGGCTCGCCCTTCTGGGAGATGGGAAAGGCGTTCCACGATTCGGTGAAGGCGATCACGCCGGAGCAGAAGCAGATCGCGCTCTTCTGGGCCGACAACCCGGTCGCGACCGGCACGCCGGGCTTCCATTGGATCAGCGTCGTGAACCAGATGATCGCGCGCCAGCAGCTCACCGCGCCTCAGGCGGCTGAGCTGTACGCCCTGACCTCGATCGCGATCGCCGACGCCTTCATCGGTTGCTGGAAGGAGAAGTACCAGTCGCTCGTGGTGCGCCCGGTGGCGTACGTGCAGCGCGTGTTCGATCCGGACTACCGCACGGTGATCCCGACTCCGCCATTCCCCGAGTACACGTCGGGCCATTCGGTGCAGTCGGCCGCCGCAGTCGAAGTGCTCACCGCGATCCTCGGGGATTCGATCGCTTTTGACGATTCGAGTCAGGTGGATGTCGGGCAGCCGCCACGGCATTTCGCGTCGTTCAATGCGGCGCGCGACGAGGTCGCGTGGTCGCGAGTCTGGGCGGGGGTGCATTACCTCCCGGCGGTGATCGATGGCGTGACGCAGGGACAGTGCATCGGCCGGCAGGTCGTGGCGCTCCGGTCGCGAGCGGCGCCGTGAGGGCGTTCGCACGGCTCGCCGCGGCGTCGCTCGTCCTCACGTTGAGCGGTTGTGATGAAGCGACCCCGGTGGTCGGGGTGTGGGAGGAAGGGACCGGCTATCGCTCGCGGCCGCTCGATGTGCGAGGGGCGGGAAGCGGGTTCACTGCCCTGAGCGCGGGCCGCACCGGCATCACCCACTCGAACGACGTCAGTGACGAGCACGCTCTCGCCAACCGCAACCTGCTCATCGGTGCCGGGGCCGCGGTCGGAGACGTCGACGGTGATGGCCTGCCCGACCTCCTCCTCGCTTCGGTCGAACGGCCCGCCGCACTCTACCGCAACCTCGGCGGGATGCGCTTCGAGGACATCACCCGTCGCAGCGGCATCGTCACCGACAGTCTCGCCACCACTGGCGTCGTGATGGTGGACGTCGACGGAGATGCGGACCTTGACGTGCTCGCGGGGACTCTCGGCGGACCCGTGAAGCTCTGGTCCAATGATGGCTCCGGCGCCTTCACCGACGTCACGGCCTCGAGCGGCCTGGTTGGTGGCTTCGGTGCCACCACGATGTCGCTGGCGGACGTCGACGGGGACGGTGATCTGGACCTCTACATCGCCACCTATAAGGTGCGGAACGCGCTCGATGCGTTCCCACCGCAGGCGCGGGCATTCGATCAGGTGGTCACGAGGTCCGCGACCGGATATGCAGTGAAGCCCGAGTGGACGCGCGAGTACCGGATCGAGGACCGTCCCGATCTCGGCGGAATCGTGCGATCCCAGCGCGCTGAACCGGACCTCTTCTTCTTGAACGATGGGACGGGACACTTCGTTCGCGAACCGATTGCCGGGCCGCGGTTCCTCGACGCAGCGGGAGTGCCCCTGGCGACGGAGCCTGACTTCTTCACGCTCGCCGCGCGTTTCTATGACGTGAACGGGGATGGTGCGCCGGACCTCTACGTCTGCAACGACTTCGAAGATCCCGACCAGTTCTGGTTGAACGATGGGAAAGGGCGGTTCCGGCTGGCCCCGCCACACGCGCTGGCGGCGACGAGCAACACCTGCATGTCGGTCGACTTCGGCGATGTGGATCGCGACGGTGGCGTCGACATCTTCACGGCGGACATGCTCAGCCCGACGCTCGAGGAACGGCAGAGACAGATCCCGACCCATACGCCTCTTCCGAAGCCGGTCGGACTCCCCGTGGAGCGCCCCCAGTGGATGCAGAACATGCTCCACCGGTCGCGGGGCGATGGTTCCTGGGCCCAGGTCGCGCAGTTCGCCGGAGTCGCAGCGACGGACTGGACCTGGGGATCGGCGTTCCTTGATGTCGATCTCGATGGGTACGAGGACCTCCTCACGGTGAGCGGACACCGATGGGACATCCGCGATGCCGATTCGTTCGACCGCATCCGGAACAGCTTTCCCCGGGTGGCGTGGAACCGGGAGCAGGGGGAGTTCCCGCGACTGGCCACGCGGAACATCGTCCTCCGCAACAACGGGGATCTGACGTTTCGCGCGATGCCAGAGGGCTGGGGGCTCGGCGCGGACCAGGCGATCTCGCACGCGCTCGCCTTCGCCGACTTCGATCTCGACGGTGACCTCGACGTCGTGATCACGCGATTGGACGCCCCGGCCGCGATCTTTCGCAACGAGGCGTCAGCGCCCCGGGTGGCGGTGCGACTCGTCGGCGACCGTGGCAATCGCGCCGGCGTTGGCGCGCTCATCACGGTGAGGACGCAGTCACTCCCGGCGCAGTCGCGCGAGATGACGTCCGGTGGTTACTACCTTTCTGGCGCCGAGGCGCAGCTCGTGTTCGCTGCCGGCGGCGACAGTCTGCTGCGCATCGAAGTGGCGTGGCCGGGAGGGCGACGCAGTGTGGTCGCCGACGCCCGCCCCAACCGGATCTACGAAGTGCATCTGGCGGGCGCTTCCGACGCTTCCGTCAGACCGAAGACGTCGGTGGGTCCCTCATCTGCCGCCACGTTGTTCGAGAACGCCACCGAGCGCCTCGGCGGCCATACCCACCACGAGGTCTCCTACGACGACTTCCGTCGACAGCCACTTCTCCCGAACCGGCTCAGCCAGCTCGGGCCAGGAGTGGCGTGGGTGGACATCGACGAGGACGGGAGAGAGGACCTGGTCGTGGGGTCTGGACGGGGTGGTGCGCTGACGGTCCTGCGCCAGGCAGGCACTCGGTTCGAGGTGCGCACGGCTCCGAGTCCCGCCGCCGGCGACCTGACTGCGATCGTCGCGCTTCCCGATGGTCGAGGCGGTGTGCGGCTCGTGACGGGGCAGTCGAACTACGAGGCGCAGTCGGGCGAAGAAGCACTCGGCATGGCGTCCGTACTTTCGTTCCCCGTGGCGCGCGGTGGGGCGCTGGCACCAGTGACGCTGGTGGCCGGCGACTCAGCGAGCGTCGGACCGTTGGCCGTGGGCGATGTGAACGGGGACGGCCGGCTCGACCTCTTCGTTGCTCCCCGCGTCGTCGCGGGTGCCTGGCCCCTCGCTGCGCCGTCCCGACTCTATCTCGGATCGGCCGAGGGACGATTCGTCCTCGACACCTCCTCCACGGCGGCACTCAGCCGCCTCGGTCTCGTCTCTGCCGCGGTCCTCGCGGACCTCGATGGCGACGCGGCGCCGGAACTCGTCGTGGCGACCGAGTTCGGTCCGCTGCGCGTCCTTCATAATGAGGGGGGCCGCTTCAAGGAGACCACGACCTCGCTTGGTCTCGGGTCGATTCGGAGCCGATGGAACGGGGTCACTGTCGGCGACTTCGACGGTGATGGGCGTCCCGACCTCGTTGCGACGAGCTGGGGGCGGAACCTACCGTGGGGGGCCAGCGCCGCTCGGCCTCACCTTCTGGTGACGGGGGCGTTCGAGGGCGGCGGCCTCGGCCTAGTCTTCGCGCGATCGGATTCCGCTTCCCTTCGTGAGATGCCACTGGAGTCGTTCGCACGGCTCGCTCTTGGCTTTCCTGCGCTGCGCAGGCGAGTCCCGACGTACGCCGAGTTCGCGAAGCAATCAGTGAGCGAGCTCTTTCCCACCGCTGGCTCCGCTGCCCGTCTGGGCGCCACCACGTACGACCACGCGATCTTCCTCAACCGGACCGACCACTTCGAGATGCGCTCACTGCCGGCCGCAGCTCAGATCGCGCCGGCGTCAGGGGTCTCCGTCGCCGACTTCGATGGTGATGGGCGGGAGGACCTCTTCCTCGCCCAGAACTTCTTCGCCACCGAGATCGGCAGTATGCGGTTCGACGGCGGGATCGGCTTGGTGTTGCTCGGCGACGGGAGCGGGGGATTCCGGGCCCTCAGCGTGCGTGAGTCGGGGGTAGTGATCCGGGGAGATCAGCGCGGTGCCGCGGTGGCTGACTTTGATGGTGACGGCCGTACCGATCTGGCGGTCGCCCAGAACGGTGGAGTCACGACGCTCTGGCGGAATGCGAGTGCTAAGCCGGGGCTTCGCGTGCGCGTCGATGCTGGCTCGCAGAATCCGTTCGGAATCGGGGCGCTTGTCCGCGTCGAGCGGAACGGGAGCGCCGGACCGGCGCGAAGCCTGCTCGGTGGGGGGGGCTATTGGTCGTCTGACGGGAGCACCACAGTGCTGGCCCTTCCGGCGGATGCCCAGTCGATCTGGGTGCGGTGGCCGTCGGGCGGCGAAGGGCGGGTGCAGCTGGAGCCTGGCCAGCGGGAGATCCGCTTGCGGGACCCTGCCCGCCCAGGCACTCTTGCGGTTCCAGAACGCCGGTGACAGTATTGCTTCGCGCGTGACCCCGGTCACGCTGGTAGGTGTTGGCTTGGCTGGTCAACCCGACGAATCGCTCCTGTGACAACAGGGCGCGGCGGAGGGTATGGTTGTCGGAGCACGGGTAGCTTTGTGTTGCGCCTTTTCCCCCATTCAGCTCGAGGTTCGTCATGACGCGTGTGTGGACTCGTGTCCCACTCCAGACGCTGAACGCCTTCGTGGCGGTGGCCCTTACGGCCGCAGTCGCGATCGCGCAGAGCGTCGTTTTCTCCGGCCAGGTGAACTCAGCCGGGCAGCCACTCGGCGGTGCCACGGTCGGCATCGTGGAACTCGGTGTCGGTGTAACGACAGCGGTCGACGGCCGCTACAACTTCACCGTGAACATCGCGCAGAACGCGGGGCGCTCGGTGACGCTGCGTGTGCGTGCGATCGGCTACACGCCGAAGCAGGCGCCGGTGACTCTCGCAGCCGGACGGGTCGACAAGGATTTCGAGCTGCTCAAGGACATCCTGAACCTCGACCAGATCGTCGTCACCGGTGTCGGCGACGCGACCTCGCAGAAGAAGACGGCGTTCTCGGTCGGCGTGGTGGACGCGACGCAGATCAAGGAAGCGCCGGCCTCCTCGCCGGGCGGTATGCTGCAGGGGCGGGTCGCAGGAGCCTCGGTGGTGACCGTGTCCGGGCAGCCCGGAGCGGCCCCGGCGATCCGGCTCCGTTCGAGCACCAGCCTCACGGGTAGCTCGGATCCCCTCATCATCGTCGATGGCACGATCTCCCGCCTGACGCTCGCCGACATCAATACGGAGGACGTCGAGCGGATGGAGGTCATCAAGGGCGCTGCCGCCAGCTCGCTCTACGGCTCCGACGCCGCCAACGGCGTGGTGCAGATCTTCACGAAGCGCGGGGCGCAGTTGGCCGAAGGGCAGACGATCTTCACCTTCCGCAACGAGTACGGGCAGAGCTACCTGCCCCGGAAGGTGCCGGGCAACATGAGCCACAACTACCAGCTCGATGGCACCGGGAATTTCATCCGCGATCTGAACGGCAACCGTATTCCGGAAGCCAACCTCGTCTCGGATAACGCGTATCCGGAGTACTTCGACCAGCTCGGTCAGGTCTTCAAGCCCGGCTCGTTCATGACCAACTACATAGCGGTCGGACAGAAGCGCGGGTCGACCAACTACAACCTCTCGTTCCACAACTCCCAGGAAGGAGGCGTGCTCGGCCTCCTCGACGGCTTCGGCCGTCAGAACTTCCGGATGAACATCGACCAGGCGCTGAGCGATCAGGTGACCGTCTCGGCGGGTTCGTTCTACGGTCGCTCGCACTCGGACGAGGGCGAGAACGCCAACATCTTCTTCGGACTGCGCTTCCTTGAGCCGAACGTCGATCTCTCGGCGCCGAATGTGGATGGGTCGCCGTACAACGCCGTGATCAAGCAGCCGCCCCTCTCCGGCAACGTCGTCAATCCGCTGTACACGCTCTACAACGCGCCGGTGACGAACGACCGTGACCGCTTCAATGGCACGTTCAAGCTGACGTACAAGCCGCTCACGTGGCTGACTGCCGAGGGCAACGTCAACTACGAGCAGTCGGCGAACATGTACAAGGAGTTCACACCGCGCGGGTTCCTGAACTCCAGCGGCGCGGCCAGCACGGGTAATCTCTACCAGAGCTCGACCACGGATCGCGGGAGCAACCTCGGCGCCACGCTGACCGCCGTCCGCGAGACCAAGTGGTTCACGAACACGACGAAGCTCGCCTACGTCCTCGAGGATCAGACGCGGGCCAACGTCAACGTCTACTCCTCGGCGCTGACCGTGAACCGGGTGCCGGAGTTCTCGGCCGCCGATCCGGCGGAGACGCTGATCCCTGGGTCGCGGTCGGTCACCATCCGTAATCAGAACATCTTCGCGATCACGACATTCGACATCAAGGACAAGTACATCTTCGACGCGCTCATCCGGCGTGACGAGTCGTCGCTCTTCGGCGCGGACAATCGCGCGGCGATGTACAATCGCGTGTCGGCGGTGTGGCGCGTCTCGGAGGATTTCACCCTTCCCGGGATCGACGAGCTCAAGCTGCGCGGCTCGTTCGGCACCGCGGGCCTCCGTCCCGTGTTCGAAGCGCAGTACGAGATCTATGCGCTGGCCGGTGGACTGCCGAAGGGCGTGACACTGGGCAACAGCAGTCTCAAGCCTGCCTTCTCGAAGGAGACTGAAGTCGGGTTCAACGTCAACTTCCTGACGAACTACACCTTCGAGTACAGTCTCTCGAACAAGGCGACGAGCGACCAGATCATGCGGGTCCCGCTCTCGGCGGCGTCGGGGTTCCAGGATCGTTGGGACAACGCCGGCACGCTCGAGGGTACCACGCACGAGTTCGCGCTCGGTGCCGTGCTCCTGTCGAGGGGCGATATGTTCTGGCGCCTGAACGTCACGGCTGATCAGACGACGCAGGAGATCACCAAACTGGACGTGGAGCCGTTCCTTGCCGGGCCGAACGGGAACACACAGCTCTTCCGTGTCGCCGCAGGACAGAAGTTCGGCGTGATCTACGGCGAGCGGTGGATCCGGACGGCAACGCAGCTCGACCAGACCATCGCGGCGGGCCGGCTGCCCGGTGTCGCCGCGGACTACAGGCTCAATGAAGAGGGCTTCTACGTC
>JANPCH010000056.1:0-4697 GCA_031430835.1 Gemmatimonadaceae bacterium | reverse complement strand
CACTTCAACACCGTGCTCATTGCGACGCTCGACGAGCGGGATTACATCATTCGGGAGTGACCAGAAAGTGTCACCCATGTTGCCGGACTAAAGTGTTACCCATGTACCCGGGCTATACCCGCTGCGGGCTAACGCTGGCTTCTGATGCGGACACTCCGATAAAATGCGGCCGCGCAGCGGCCGCTTCAATAGCGCGTCAGCAGCAAGCTTCGTTATGGGGGCGCGCGCTAGGGCAGGCGGTTGCGGCCCTCGCACCTTTTCAAGCGCAACTATCGTGGTCGCACCCGCACCAGCACGCGCGAAATGATCGGCAGCGCGTAGGACGACGTCACCTCGAGCACGAGGTCCCCCGCACGCGTCGGGGTCACGAGCACGTCCATCGTCTCGCCCGCAGCGAGCACCTGATCCGCCACCGACTCCTCCCGCTGTGCGAACGGGAACTCGGCACCGTCCTTCGCCACTGGCGTCCAGCGCAGCACTGTCCCGCCATCGAGGAGCCGCACCCGCTTCCGGGTTACGGCGCCGATGGCAATCAACCGCAGCCGGTGGGTCGCGCCTGCGTGTAGCTCGATGGGCGCCGGGTCACGCCGACCATTGATCATTGACGGCAGCGTGCGGGCGGGGAGTGAGTCGGCGGTCGAATCGGCGAGCACGATCACCCGCTCGTACGGATCAGCCCCACCGTTGCGCGGGTGTACGATCATCGCGCCGTAGAGCCCGCCCGTCAGCTGCGCGAGCTCGCTGGCGTGTGTGTGGTAGATGAATGTGCCGGCGCGCGGCGGCGTCATGTGCGCGACGAACGAGTCGCCGGGCGCGATGATCGGTGCAACGCGCGTGCCGGCGCCACTCCACCCCGCGACACCGTCGAAGAGGCTCTCGAGCTCCATGCCGTGCCAGTGAACCGCCGTCGGCTGCATGCTGCGGTTGACGACCGTGATGGCGGTCGGCTCACCCTGCTGCAGGTTGAGCGTGGAGCCCGGCAGCTCCAGTGAATCGCGCGCCGGCTCGCGCGCGTCGCGCTGGAGCACATACGCGAGCGACGGCCTTCCACGGCCCGGCGCCGCGCGCTCCGTGACCATGAGCCGGAGGTGATGTTGCGGAACCGTGGGGGCCGCGGCCGGTGTCGCCGCGGGGCGGACGCTGATCGCCGTCACGAGCCCCGCCATCACATCGGTGGCCGTTCCGTGGTCAGCGTGAGTGCTGCCCGCGGCGGCATCGCCGAGCCGCAGCGCCTCGTCGATGTGGTTGATGGTGTGGCAGTGGAAGAGCCAGTTCCCGGAGCGTTCGGCCTTCCACCCTATCGCCATGGTCGCGCCCGGCGGGAGGAACTTTGTCACGACCAGGCGCGACGCGGCGCCAAGCGTGGTGTCGGTGAACGGTGTGCCCCGCGACCACACGCGGAAGTACGTGCCGTGCAGGTGCATCGGGTGGGAGTGCTGGCTGAGATTGAGCACCCGCCAGCGGATCGAGTCGCCCTCGTCGTACGTCAGGCGTTCGGTGAAGGGCCACGACCGCCCGTTGATCGCGTAGACCTGCCGCGGGCCGTAGGGCGAGGCGGGATTCGGCAGCGAGTCGTCCCACGCCGTGATGACGAGGAGTCGCTCGCGCGCGTTCGCGGCGTGCGGGTCTGTGCCAGCGGGGTCCACGATGAACGCGGCCACGAGCTGCGAGTCGTCGCGCCGGCCAAGGAGCGTCGGCGCGGCGGTCGTGCGCGCGAAGTAGGCGAACGTCCCGACACGCCGCGTGACGAAGCGCAGCTCGCGCGACTCGCCGGGGGCGAGCACCACGGAGTCGCGCGTACCTTCGTGCTCGTGCAGTCCGTGCACCGTCGCGCGCTGAGCAAGGTCGTTGCGGATGGTGATGCGCAGGCGCGTGCCGGCGGGTACGCGGATCAGGGGACCGGGCACGGACGCCGACCGCCCCAGCTCCGCGAACGCAGGGACATCGACGGCGAGCTCGCTCGGCGCGTTGGGATGCCACGTCGTTCGCCGGAGCTCGAGCGCGAGCGTGTACTCGCCGTCGCGAAGCACGCCGGCGATCTCGCGATGGTCGTTGGTGATGGCGTCGCTGCGGATGTCGCGCGGGGCCCGCGCGCCGAGGGCCACCACGACCACCGGCGCGACGAGGAGAAGTGCGAGCGCGCGCTTACGCGCGCGGGGGGTCGTCATGCGACCGCCTTCGCTGGGACCGGCGCCGGTTCCCATGGAGGTGTTGAGGCCCACAAATGTCAACAGTCTCTCTCCATCTCAAACGGAAGTGTGGCCAGCAAAACGTCCAGAGATAAGCCGCCGGGAGCGAACGAGATGCCGAAGCGACTCGAACGCCCGCGCTCCCGGTCGGCTTCATCTCCATTGTTAGACCGCGATTCCTACGCGGCGCAATCGAAAACCGGAGTGTGAATAACACGGGTTGGAGACCGCTGCTCCCAGACGATGCGCTGGAGGCGATCCACGGTCTCGGGCACGAAGAAGCGCATACCGGTGTCGTCATTCACCCAGGCGGACAGATTTTCAACGACGACAAGCTTTCCATTGAAGTCGACGCTGTAGGCAACCGGCCTCTCCCGAGCTGCTGCGTAGATTGACCACACAGGGCTCAACACCTGCGAATTCGAAAGTCGATCCAGCGAGATGGATCAGGCTCCTAGATCGCCACACGGAGCTTCTCCGCAACATACTCCGGCGTCGGACCGCGTCTCGTCACGGAACCTCGTTACCCGGGGCAAAGAGGAGGTCGCTCCGCCGATGCCGTCCCCTCGACGCCCGGCGCCCGCGAGAGCCAGCGGAGCGTATTCAGAAGGAGCTGCAGGTTCTGGTTCGCGGCCGGAGCGTTCATGCCGACCGGCTGCTGCCGCGGCCCGACGAGCTGCGCCGCGAACATCGCCGCTTCGCCGAAAATGGCGACGCGGCCGCCGCCCGGCTCGACGGCGGCGCCCTGCAGCCACCCCTCCACTGGCACGCGTGGGGTCGCATCGTCGAACTCCCAGGCACGCTCCATGTTGATTGACACCACCCCGGCTTCGAAGACTAGTAGCGGGCACACCCGCGCATGGGTCGCGCGGAAGGCCTGCCCGGCGACGAAGGTCACGACCGAATCGACCCGCTCGCCCGCGCGCTGTCCATCCGTGAGCGGATGTGCGCGCAACGTGGAACGCGAGCGTCGGAAGACCAGCGGATCCCACTCGGATTCGACGATCGCGAAACCGTTCATGAACTCCACCCCGAACGCCCTGCCCAGGTCGGCCGCGGCGCCCGGGAAAGGCATGTGGTCCGCAATCAGAAGCAGTGAGCCGCCGTTCTCGACCCACTCACGTACGGCAGAGATTTCCTCGGGAGTGAACGCCGGCGAAGTGGGCAGCACCCAATTGTCGACGTCACGGTCGGCCAGTGCGTTCACGACGATCAGCACGTCCGCACCCGCGAGCGCTCGAGCGGAGTACGCGTCGCGCAGGGCCGCCGCGCGGTAGCCGTCCCGGAGCAGGATGTCGGCGAGTTGAGCGAAATGCTCGTCGCGAGCGTGGAAGGCGTTGTGGCCTGCGTCGACGAGGACGACCGGACCGGCCCCAACCGGATAAGTCGGCTCCGAGATCCGGGGCCGGTATGCAGCGTCGATCACCTGCTGTGCCGACAGCCCGCGAGGCGCTGTGCCTAGGAGGACGAGAACGCAAGGGATGAGAGCCATCAGGCGCCAGGAGATTATCGGCCAACTGTGCTCGTCGGTGGAGCGGTCGGCGTATGAGCGATCCAGGGCAATGGGCTTCAGCCGTCGGAGGCGCTTCCAGTCAGACTCGGGAATATGCATTGACACACACTGTTTGAGCGATCAACGTTGGCTTGTGCTGCAGGCGATCAGATAAGATGCGGCCGCGCAGCGGCCGCTTCAATAGTCCGACTGGCAGCACCAAGCATCGTTATGGCGCGGCGCGCCACAACCAAGATTCCGGGTGGCGATGTCCATGGATGACACCGACGACGCTGATCACGCTCGGATACACCTTGTAGTAGACCGCGTAGGGAAATCGACGCAGCAACACGCGCCGCATCCGGCCGCGCACCACGGGGAAACGTTCTGGCGCTTCAGCAATGTGTGCGAGCGCCGCGTCGATCTCGGCAAGAAAGTCCGCCGGCGCCTCCGACGAGCGGGCGAGGTACCAGTCGAAGATCTCCGCAATCTCAGCGCGGGCGAGGGCCCGGACGCGGAGCGCGGCCATCTAGCGAATCCGGGCGCGGAGCTCGTCGCGGAGGGCGGCCCACGGAATGCCAGCGTCCGGATTCGCGTCGGCCTCTGCCTCGCGGCGATCGAGCTCGGCGGCGAGGGCGGGCGAGATGGGCGCAGCGGCGGCGGGGTCGAGACTATCCCACAGGCGGCCGATGAGCGCGATGCGCTCTTCGGCGGTCAGGGACTCAAGGGTTTGCGAGCGTTCGACCATGACTCAAGGATGGCGAGAAAGCTCCTGTGCCGCAATGTCAGTTCACGTCGGCATAACGAGGTTGTAGGAAAACTACTCGAGCCGCGAATCCCCCGGATTCGAGGGGTCCTCCGATGCTCTCCGAGGCGCCGATCGTCGACTGTGCGCTATCTGGGGAGGTCGGATTCTCAACATCGCGATCTCGCATTTGAGGTGCGGACTTATTCTACATCCACCTAACGACTGGCATCAGCCGCGCCGCTTGTGGGCGTCGGCTGCATGCCGCTGT
>JANPCH010000055.1:0-4667 GCA_031430835.1 Gemmatimonadaceae bacterium | reverse complement strand
AGTCTGCCTTGGCGCATTTCCGCAGTTCTCCGGCCAGTTCGCCGGCCACGTCCCCGGGCTCTTCGTCCGATCGATGAACACCGGGTCCTCGCTCGCCAGATACGCCAGCAGCGCCGCCAACGTCGCGTTGTGCTTCACATCGTCGAACACGACCTTGTCGTAGGTGTCGCGGTTGGTGTGCCAGGTGTAGGTGTTGTAGTTCCAACCCACCGCACCCATCCCGATCGACGGCGTCGCATAGCAGGCGAAGACGGCACCGTCAGTGCCACCCGGGTTCCCGGTCGGCCGGTCGTTGAACGTCCACGACACGGCGTTGGCGCTCATACTGTCGGTGTAGAAGCTCGGCAGCTTGGAGTACCACTCCTTGAGGCGCGGGCCGATGGCGGTGAGCCCGGCCGACGACAGTGACTGCACTCGGCCGGTGCCATTGTCCTGGTTGAACAACGCCTGCAGGCCGCGCATCACCTCGGGGTGATCGTTGGCGAAGGCGCGGGAGCCGTTGAGTCCTTGCTCCTCGCTCGCCCAGTGCCCGACCAAGATCGTGCGCTTGGGATTCGGATACGCCTTCTTCAGGATCCGCATCGCTTCTATAGCCATCAGCGTGCCGGTTCCATTGTCGGTCGCGCCCGAGCTGCCGTCCCACGAGTCGAAGTGGGCCGAGAGGATCACGTACTCGTCGGGCTTCTCACGGCCGCGGATGGTGGCGATGGTGTTGAACGCCGGCACCTCGCCGAGCAGCTCGGCGTCGGTATCAATGCGCACCGTCGGCCTCTGGCCATTCTCGGCGAGCCGATAGACGAGCGAGTAGTCCTCGCAGGTGAGCGTGACGGCCGGCGCGGTGGTGTTGTAAGTCTCGAAGACCTCGATCACACCCCAGCCACCGGTGCCGCGCGGCGCAGCAGGTGCTCGGAGTGCTGCGGACATTCCGCCGCCACTCATATTGCCGGTCGGTGGCGTGCCCTGATTCTGGCCACCCGGTCCGCCGCCGCCAAAACCACCACCGCCACCACCAGTGCCGAAGCCGCTGAGCTTCGTGCGCGAGGTGATCATCGCGACCACGCCGGCTTGCTCGAGGCGCATGCCAAGCGTGCCGGTGCCGAGTCCCAACGACCTACCGGTGCCGCGATAGAGCCGCGTGCTGTCGCGCGCGTCGGCCTGGCTCACCGCCCAGTCGGCCTGCATCGCGGCCACGAGCGAATCCATCCGCGCCTTCGCGGCCGGAGTGGACCAGCGGTTCCAGTCCTCCGAAGGCCGGCAGGTAGGCCACGCGGGCGAGAGGAGCACGATCTTCCCCCGCGCCTGCGGAAGCCACTTCACGAACTCGGTGGAGTCCTTGAACTTGGGCAGCACGATCGCCTCGGCTGTCACCGGCCGCCCCTTCGTGCCCGGGCTCCAGGCGAGCATCATCCCTTCGAGTGATCTCACGCGCGGGCCGACGAGGTCCACGTGCGACGCGCCGCGCCGCCAACCGCGCCAGGTGCCATAGGCGTCACGCTTCGCGTCAATGCCCCACGACTTGTACATCGCCACGACCCAGTCGCTCGCCGAGGCGAAACCGGGCGAGCCGGTGAGGCGCGGGCCGATGGAGTCGAACATCACTTGCCCCAAGCGCTCGACCATCGAGCTGTCCATTCCCACTGACCAGATCCGTTTGATGACGGGGTCGGCGGTGGGGAAGGTCAAGGGCACGGTGCCGGAGGGTGTGTTCGCGGCGGCCGGCGCCTGTGCCTGAAGAGAGAGCGCGGGGACGAGCAGCGCGGCGAGGAGGTGGCGGATTCGCATGTAGGAGTAGGGGAATAGACCGAGCGGGTCAAGAATTGCGTTGGACCTAGAGGATACGCTTCCAGCTACAGCGATGTTGGGCGCCCGACCGAGATGATTCGATGCAAGGACTGACTTGCATCGTCACAGTTTGCTCGGCGTGCCGAGTTGCATTCTCCCCTCCGCCGAGCGTACCCTGTGGGCATGCCCGCCAAGCAGGCCGATCGCGTCTGGACCCGCGAAGAGGTCCTCGCCCTCCCCGACGACGGGAATCGCTACGAGCTCGTCGATGGGGAGTTGCTGGTGAGCCCGGGCCCGCGTCCGCTTCACCAGTTCGCGGTGCACCGCCTCTCGGTGCTCCTCGATCCGTACGTGGCCGGGCACGGATTCGGCACACTTACCGCCGGGCCAGCCGATCTCGATCTCCGCGCGGGGCAGGTCGTCCAGCCGGACGTGTTCGTGCTGGCCCGGGTCGAGGGGCGACGCGTCCGCAAATGGGAGGAGGCCGGCATTCCGTTGCTCGTCGTGGAGGTGCTCTCGCCGTCGAACCCTGAGTTCGATCGCGTGAAGAAGCGCCGGCGATACATGAAGGCTCGGGTCCCGACCTACTGGATCGTCGACCTCGACGCGCGTTTGGTCGAGGTCTGGACCCCGGAGGTCGACCGGCCTGTGTTCGCCACCAGCTCGCTCACCTGGGCGCCAACCCCCGCGATCGCACCGTTCGTCCTCGACCTTCCCGCGTTCTTCGCCGCGGTGCACGACGCGGGGTGAACGTGAACCTGCGCGCAGAGGGAATCTCGTGACCCAGCTCCCGCCGCACCGCATCTGGACCCGCGAACAGGTCCTCGCCCTCCCCGACGACGGCTACCGCTACGAGCTGATCGACGGCCAGCTCCTCACGAGCCCGGCGCACCGCGCGGATCATCAGCGCGCCCTGATGGCGCTCATCCGCCTCATCGACCCCTACGTTCAGAAGCACGCGCTCGGCGAACTGCTCCCGGGGCCGGTGGACCTTGATCTCTTCGCTGACCAGAAGCTCCAGCCTGACCTCGTCCTGATCCCGTACCGCAATGGCGACCGCTTCGCGGACTGGCCCGACGCGGGGATCCCCTGGCTGGTGGTGGAGATCCAGACGGCGTACACGGCGCGAGCCGACCATGGGTCCAAGAGGGAGCAGTACCAGAAGGCTGAGGTGCCCACGTATTGGGTCTTCGACCACGAAGAGCCCCGCGTGTCCGCGTGGACTCCCGACGCACCGGAACCCATCATCGAGACGAAGCGCATCACGTGGCAGCCTGTCGAGTCGATCCCACCACTCGAGATCGATCTCGTCGAGTTCTACGACAGCGTCTTCAACGTTCCGTAGGATTCACGGCCATCGCGGAACGGCTTCCTTGCCACCGCCGTGCCACAGGGCGTACCCTATCAGCATGACCCCATCCGCCGCCCGAGAGCTCCGCGCGATCCTCGCGATCCTCTCCGCCTCCCTCCTTGCCTCCGCGCCGATCTCGGCGCAACCGTCCAACTCCACCGACGCCGTCGTGGCGCGTATCCGCGCCGAGGGCCTCGAGCGCTCGCAGGCGCGGTCACTCTTCCTCACCCTCACCGACGAGATCGGCGCGCGCCTCACCGGCTCGCCCGCCCACGTCGCGTCGGCGCGCTGGGCGCAGGGTCGTTTCGCGGCGTGGGGGCTCGCCGACTCGAGGCTGGAACCGTACGAGTTCGGCGCCGGATGGCAGCTCGAGCACATCGCCGCGGCGATGACCGAACCCCGCTACTTTCCCCTCACGGCCTACGCCGAGGCGTGGACGCCGTCGACCGCTGGCGCGTTGCGTGGCCGCGTGGTGTACATCGGTGACAAGACCGCAGCGCAGATCGAGGCGATGGCCACGCAGCTCCGTGGTGCGATCGTACTCACGCATCCGCCGGTCACCGAGTTCGTCGAGCGCGACCGGCCGCAGCCCGCTCTCTTGGACGGTCCGGTCGCCACGGGCAACCCGCCACTGCCACAGGCGCGCGGTCCGATGCCTGCGCGCGAGCTGATTCCGCTCCTCCAACGCTTGGGCGTTGGCGTCACGCTACGGCCGAGCACCTATCGCGATGGCACCGTCGGCGTGCTCGGGAATCGCGCGACCGCCCGCGACGCGGTGCCCTCGGCCATCGTCGCCACCGAGCAGTACAACCTGATGGCGCGCCTCGCCGCGCAGGGTCGACCGGTGGCGGTCGCGATCGAACTCCGCACGCGCCACTTGGACGAGGACAGGAATAGCTACAACGTGATCGCCGAGATCCGTGGAACGGATCCAGCGTTGCGCGACGAGGTCGTGCTGATCGGCGCACACCTCGACTCCTGGCACACCGCGAGCGGCGCGACCGACAACGCCGATGGCGCGGTCGCGGTGATGGAGGCGATGCGCATCCTGAAGGCGATCGGCGCCGCGCCAAGACGCACCATCCGTGTGGCGCTCTGGAGCGGAGAGGAGCAGGGGCTGCTCGGCGCGCGGGCGTACATCGCGCAGCACCTCGCCACACCGGAAGCGAAGGAGAAGTTGGCCGTCTATCTCAACGATGACCCGGGGAGCGGCAAGACCCTCGGCTTCTATATGGAAGGGAACGAGCAGGCCAGGGCGACGTTCGACCGCTGGCTCACGCCACTCCGCGACCTCGGCATGACGCGGAACGTCGTCGAGGGGATCGGCTCCACGGATCACGTGCCATTCAAGGAGGCGGGGATGGCTGCGTTCAATGCCGTCAAGGATTTCACCGCCTACGACGAACGCACGCGCCACACGAACGCCGACTTCCCCGAGCGGATGCTCGAGGACGAACTCAGGCAGCAGGCGATCGTGATGGCGACGTTCGCGTGGCAGGCGGCGATGATGGAAGGGCGGATCGCGCGGCCTATT
>JANPCH010000054.1:0-4673 GCA_031430835.1 Gemmatimonadaceae bacterium | reverse complement strand
CTGGCTGACGACGAGTCCGCTGGGGATGTGCGTGATCCGCACCGCCGAGTCGGTCGTGTTCACGCTCTGTCCGCCCGGCCCCGACGAGCGGAAGACGTCGATCCGCAGCTCCTTGTCCTCGATCTTGAGGTCGATCTCGTCGGCTTCGGGGAGGACGGCGACTGTCGCTGCCGAGGTATGGATGCGCCCCTGTGCCTCGGTGGCGGGGACGCGCTGCACCCGATGGACGCCCGACTCGAACCGGAGTTCACCGAAGGCGGTCGGTCCCGTGACCTTGAAGATCGCTTCCTTGATCCCGCCCAGCGTACCGTCGGAGAGGGTGATCATCTCGATCTTCCAGCGCCCGTGCCGCTCGATGTAGCGGGTGTACATCCGGTAGAGGTCGGCGGCGAAGAGCGCCGCCTCGTCGCCGCCGGTGCCGGCGCGGATCTCGAAGATCGCGTTCCGGTCGTGGAGGGGATCCGGTGGCAGGAGGAGGGGCTTGAGCTCGGCCTCCGCGGTCTCGATCGACGCGGTGAGCCGCGCGACCTCCTGCCGGGCCTCCGCCGCCATCTCGGCCTCCTCGAACGACAAGAGCTCGCGGGACTGCGCGAGCTCCCTGTCCAACTTCTCCAGCCGCTGGGCGCGCTCGACGACCTGGCCGAGGCGCTGGTGTTCCCTACCGAGGGACGCGTAGAGCTTGGCGTCCTTTACGGTCTTGGGATCGAGGAGATCGCGCTCGACCTCGGCGGCGCGCCGGAGCGCGTCGGCGAGGCGATCGCGGATGCTCAGACGCTGGCCTTGGTCCCGTACTTCTGGCGGAACCGCTCGACACGACCTGCGGTGTCGATGAGCTTCTGCTTGCCGGTGAAGAAGGGGTGGCAAGCGGCGCAGATGTCGGTATGGATCTCCGAGTGCGTCGAGCGCGTCTGGAAGGTGTTTCCGCAGGCGCAGGTGACGGTCGCGGTGGCGTACGTGGGATGGATCTCGGGCTTCATCGGTGCCTCAGGAGCTGGTTCGAATCGAGCGGGGAAAGATATCGGGAACCGACCATAAAATGCAAGCCGACAACGGCTTGGCTGTTTGACAGCCCTCGCACAGTGACCTAACTTCGCCGCGGGCCGACAGGTTCCCAGCCCCCTCCCCACCCGCCGTGAACACCGCCGACTTTCTCGCCACTGTCCCGCTCTTCCGCTCCCTCGCCCCGGCCGAGGTCGCGGCGTTCTCCACGCTGGCGCGAGAGAAGACCTTCCCCAAGGGCAGCGTCATCCTCTTCGAGGACGACCCGGGCGACTCGCTCTTCGTCGTGCGCGAGGGGCGTGTGAAGGTCGTGCTCGTCGCCGAGGATGGCCGCGAGGTGATCCTCGGGATCCTCGGGATCGGTGAACACTTCGGCGAACTCTCGCTGATCGACGACCAGCCCCGCTCGGCCCACGTGGTCGCGATGGAGGAGAGCACGCTCCTCGTGCTGCGACGCGAGGACTTCCGCCGCCGCGTCGAGCAGAACCCCGCCGTTGCGTGGGCGCTCCTGATGGAACTCTCGCGCCGGCTCCGGCGCGCCGACGACAAGATCGGATCGCTGGTGCTGCTCGACGTCCCGGGCCGGATCGCGCGAATGCTCCTCGACGCGGCGGCCGAGGGGGGGAGCGACTCGATCGAGAAGGCCCTGACTCACCAGACGATCGCCCACGTGATCGGCGCCTCCCGCGAGACGGTCTCGCGCGCGATGCGCGAGTTCGTCGAGGCGGGTTGGGTCTCGACCGAGCGGCGCCGGATCCGCATCACCGATCGCGCAGCGCTCGAGAAGCGCTCGCAGCAGCGGCTCTGAGACCGGCGATGCACGAGACGCGATGTGACCATCATCACGTGGTCCCGGTGACCGTCGGCTTTGGTGTTCGCCCCTGCGCCACACCACATTTCAACGTGGACTGGGGGAGCGAATGAGCCTGCGTGTCCGCTTCTGGGGCACACGCGGGTCGATCCCGACCCCCGGAGCGCAGACGGTGCGGTACGGAGGGAACACGCCCTGCACTGAGGTGCGGACCGACTCGGGATGGCTCATCATCCTCGACGCCGGCACCGGCATCCGCGAGCTGGGGCGTGATCTGCTGGAACGGTCCGGTGGTGCGCCGATCCGTGGGGACATCTTCCTCACGCACGCGCACTGGGACCACATCCAGGGGATCCCTTTCTTCGCTCCGATCTTCGGCCGGGGGAACCACTTCACCATCTGGGGATCGCAGTCGCTCGAACGCAGTGTCGACAAGATCGTCCGGGACCAGATGTCGCCGGTTGTGTTCCCGGTCACATTCGAGGAGCTCGACGCAACAATCGACTTCCGGGACCTCGCCGTAGGCACCCGATGCGAGGGAACGGGGTATGAAGTGACGGCATTCGCGGTGCAGCACCCCGGAGGCGCACTCGGTTACCGCTTCACCGAGCCAGGAGGTCGCGGGGGTGCGTTGGTGTACGTCTCGGACAATGAGCTGGAGGCGCATCCGCGGTATGGATCGCCCCCGGATTGGCGGGAGCAGATGGTGGAGTTCGTGCGCGGGGCGCGGGTGTTGATCCACGACGCGACGTACACCACTGAGGAATACGACCATCACCGCGGCTGGGGGCACTCGACCTACCGCGACACGGTCGAACTGGCGTTGGATGGCGGGGTCGGGACGTTGGTGCTCTTCCACCACGAACCCCGTCGGACCGACGATATGCTGGATGACTGCCTGGCGGAGTGCCGGGCGCTGGTGAAGGCCCGAGGCGGTGCGCTCCAGGTCGTGGTCGCCGCCGAAGGACTCACGCTGACTCTCTAACCCTCTCCGGAGGAGCCAGATGTTGAAGCAACTCGTTCGTGCCACCGCCGCGTTGGCCCTGATCGCGGCCCCCGCGCTCGCGCAAGACGACACCCGGCCGACGGTCGCCGTGCTGCCGTTCGTGAACAGCGCGATCGGCGCGAGCAACGCCGAACTCGCCCCCCTCTCGAAGGGGATCGCCGACCTCCTCCTCACCGAGATGGCCCAGAACACTGGCATCCGGGTCGTCGAGCGCGAGAACATCCAGAAACTCATCGAGGAGCAGAACTTGGGCCGCGACGGTCGCGTGGATGACGCGACGGCTGCGCGCATCGGCAAGCTCCTCGGCGCCAAGCATATGGTCACTGGGTCGTTCATCACCGACCGCTCGGGGACGATGGTCATCACGCTGAAGAGCGTGGACACCGAGACCGGCCGAATCGAATGGACCCACCGCGATCAGGATAAGACCGACAACTTCCTCTCGCTCGTCTACAAGATCGCCGGTGTCGCGAACTCCGGACTCAAGCTTCCGGCGTTGACACCGCAAGCGCGCCAGACCAGCGAGGCACGCGTCGAGAAGCAGAAGAAGGTGCCTTTCCAGGCGGTGATGATGTACTCCCGCGCGATCGCCGCGCAGGACGCCGGCAACAAGGCCGAGGCGATCGAGCTGTTCAACCAGACCATCACCAAGTTCCCCGAGTTCGACGACGCCAAGAAGGCGAAGGCCAAGCTCGAAGGCGGGTCGTGATCGAGTACTGGCGGTTGAGCGACCGCACACGGTAACCTTCGAACCGCCGGTACCTGCTCAACGGTACCGGCGGTTCGCCGTTCCACCCCCGCCCCCACCCCGTGCAACCGCTGATCTTCGCACCGGTCGGACGTACGATCGCCGCCCTGCCTTCGCTTGGCGCCGGCGACGCGATGGACGTGCGGCGGGTCGATCGGTTGCCGGGCCCCGACGAGCTCAATCCCGAGCGACCGACCGTGGTCCTCGTCGACGCGGCGCTCGCTACCGCATCCGGCGGGCCTGGGATGCTCGGCGCGCTCACTCCGTTCGTCGCCTTCGTCGGGCTCGGTGAGGCCGGGGAAACGGAGCCAGGTGACCTCCTGAACGCGGTCGCCCTCACGAGTTGGCTCCCCGCCGATGCGTCGCCTGGGCAGGGCAGCGCCACGCTCCAGGGAGCGCTGCGACACGCCGCGTCGCTGATCGAGGCGTTTCGCGCCGCGCGTCTCGAGCAGTCCAGCGCCTTCGACCTGCGCGAGCTCTCGCGCGTCGGCGCCGCCCTCTCGACCGAGCGCGACCTCGACACCCTGCTCGAGATGATCCTCTCGCAGGCGCTACGGCTCGCCGCCGCCGACGCCGGCTCCCTCTACCTGATGGAGCGCGACGCCGCCGGGAATCCGAGCACACTGCGGTTCAAGCTCTCGCTCAACATCACGCTCCCCGAGCTCCCCTTCAGCGAATCGACGATCCCGATCGACCATACGAGTCTGGCTGGCTACGTGGCGGCGACCGGGAATCCGCTGATGATCAGTGATGTGTACCTCCTGCCGGAGCACGTCACCTACCGGCAGAACCGCTCGTTCGACGAGAAGTTCGGCTACCGCACGCGGTCGATGCTCGTGCTTCCGATGCGGACGCATCGCGACGAGACGATCGGCGTGCTGCAGTTGATCAACCGCAAGCGCGACGGCGCCGTCCCCCTCACGTCGCAGCAGGTCGTCGACCAGCAGGTGATCCCGTTCGACCAGCGGGCCGCCGAGCTGGTCGCGGCGCTCGCAGCGCAGGCGGCGGTCGCGATCGCGAACAGTCGGCTCTACGAGGACATCGAGCGCCTCTTCGAAGGGTTCGTCACTGCGGCGGTCCCCGCGATCGAAGCCCGCGACCCGACCACC
>JANPCH010000053.1:0-85807 GCA_031430835.1 Gemmatimonadaceae bacterium | reverse complement strand
CGAAAGCCCACAAGGCGACCACGACGGGGACCATCCACCAGGCGATCATCCACGTCGCGACCGCGAGCATCGCACTCGCACCGACGAACACCACCACGCGGCGGATCATGGCGCACCCGCCGGCGTGAGCGTGAGCCGACTGCGCGTCTGCCCCGGCGCCAGCGAATCGGGAGCCATCGGAACCCGGAGCGGCGACAGATCGCCCTTCCGCCACTCTTCCAGCCGGTCATCGTAGCGCCGAGACGCCGGATTCCCGGACTGCCCACCAGGATAGGTCCCCCAGGCCCGCACTTCTGGACCCATCTCCACGACGAACCGCCAACTCGCGCCGTGCGTGCCCCCGGCATCGGCCGGGGAGAGGGTGCCCAAGCCGGCCGTTACCTCGAGCCCTTCGCGACCCAGACCGGGCAGCCCGAGGAGGTGACGAACATTGATCCGCCGCACGTCGCCCCAACGCCAAGCGGATGGGTCGTTGCCCCAACGCTGACGCGCGGCGACCCACCCCTCCTTGAGCGCGGCGAGGACGATCGTGCCGCGCGTCTCGCGCACATCCTTCGTCTCCAAGCGGTCCCACCAGACCGACGCGGTGTCGCGCAGCAACTGGACCAGCGCCGCCCCCGAGGGCGTTGCCACCCGACGCTCCTCACCGGGCGGCGCGAGTTCATCCCACACGAGTCGCGTGAGCGCGGTCGCGAAGGCGTCGAACACCACCGCACCCTGACTCGATGGTTCGAACCTTCCCGTCCAGATCGCGATCGCCGAATCGGCCAAGGCGACCTCGGCGGCGAGCGGTCCGCGGCGACGCGCATTCTCGACCACCGTGGTGATCGCCTCCCTCAGCGGGGATCCGTACTCGCTGTACGGGTCGGTCTGTGCGCGCTGCATCTTCTCGGGCGTCATCGCGCTGTCGCTGCGCAGGATCCTGTTGATCCGCATCGCGCGCCAGGGCGAGGGCCAGCTCCATCCGAGGTAGCCCTTCCGCACCGCGGGATCGAGCGGCTGCTGGTTGGCGCTGGCGAGATACCCCTGCGCAGGATCGAACGCCTGCGGATAGTTGGCGAGCGGCCACTGGCCGGTCCAATCGCTCGCGCTCTTACTGCCGTCGAACACCACGTCCCCACGTCCGTCACCCGGCCGGACGGGATAGCGCCCAGTGGAGCGGATGCCGATGTGTCCTCCACGGTCGGCGACGAGGAAGTTCTGCGCCGGCGCGCGGTAGCTCTCCATCTCGCGATACCAATCGCGCGCCGAGGTCGCGCGGGAGGCGCGTCGGAACGCATCCCCCTCGTCGGAGAGCTCGAGCGCGGTCCACCGCATCGACACCCAACCGACTGCACTCCGGGACATCGGGCCGCGGTGGGTGCGATACAGCGTGTCGGTGGCAAGGAGACGGCCTTCGCCGTCGCGGAACTCGGTCACCCGCGCCGCGACATCGCGCCACTCCCCATCCACTTGGTACCGCTTGGGCGCCACGGTGTCATCCACCGCCTCTCGATAGAAATCCATCACGTCGGCGCCGGTGTTCGTCGCCGTCCACGCCACGTTGCGATTGAATCCGATCGGCGTGATCGGCGAGAGGGGCAGGGTCACGCCATACACATCCATCTCCCCAGGCACGACGATGTGGGCCTCGTACCAGATACTCGGCAGCGTGAGCTGGAGATGGGGATCGCCGGCGAGCAGCGCGAATCCACTCGCGGAACGCGACGGCGCCACCGCCCAGTTGTTGCTGCCGACTGCGATCTCGCCACCGGCGCGCCCGAAGGTCGCGGCCGCGTCGAGCCAGGCGCGCGCCTCAGCGACCCGTTGCGCGTCGGCGAGTCGCGGCGCCGGGAGCGGCGTGCTCGCGTAGCGTGGCGCGTTGCGGCCCGCGACGGGTTCGATCGGCTCCTGGATCGGAGACTCGACGGGGAAGAGCGCGCGTGTCGCCTCGGCGCCGATCAGCGCCTCCATCGCGCCGCGCTCGAGTTCGTCGTCCTGCCAGGCGAGGGTGAGCGACATCCGCGCGAGTAGATAGTACGTGTCGCGCGGCTCGAAGGTGCGTGGGCGCTTGCTGAGCAGCCGGTACTCGAGCGGGAGATCCTCGGCGCGCATCGCGGCGACATAGGCGTTGACTCCTCCCATATAGGATGTCACTGCCCGACGGGTCGCCGACTTGTCGGACACCGCGGCCCATTTGGCATCGGCCGACTCGGCGAGACCTTGGCGTCGCGCCGTGCGGTCTAGTGGGAGCGCGCGCGCGCCGACGAGTTCAGTCAGTGTGCCGGCGACGGCACGTTGCGTGAGCTCCATCTGGAAGAGGCGGTCGCGGGCGTGTACCCAGCCGAGAGCGCGCGCGGCGTCGAACTCATTCGTGGCGAAGATGTGCGGCACGCCGCGATCGTCATACACGACGTCCACCTTCGCGCCGAGCCCTTCGATCGAGACCGACTGCTGAAGCGGGAGATCCGCGACGCGCGCGAGGGCCCAGATCCCGTGCGCGGGGTCGAGGAAGGGGCCGAGTGGCGGCGCACCTCCCACCGATCGGAATCCGACGTGCAGCGCGCCGGCGAGTGCGAGCGCGGCGATGCCGCCATTGAGCCAGCGCCGCATCAACCGTGATCCCCGAGGATCCCGCCGATGATCCCGCGCGCGCTGCCCTGCTGCTTCATCCGCGGCGCGTGGGCGATCACCCGCTCGGCCAAGCGCGAGAAGGGAAGGGTCTGGAGGATCACGCGGCCGGGGCCGGTGAGCTTCACGTAGAAGAGTCCTTCTCCGCCGAAGAACATCGTCTTGATCCCCTTCACCATCTCGATGTCGTAGTCCACCGTATTCGACATCGCGACAAGGCAGCCGGTGTCGACGCGGAGGATCTCCCCGGCCTTGAGCTCGCGCTCGATCAGCGTGCCCGAGGCGGCGAGGAAGGCAAGGCCGTCACCCTTGAGGCGCTGGAGGATGAATCCCTCGCCGCCGAAGAAGCCGGCCCCGATCCGCTTGGTGAAGGCGATGTCCATCTCGATGCCGCGCGCGGCACAGAGGAACGCGTCCTTCTGCGCGATGATCTCGTGGCCCCACTGCGAGAGGTCGGCGACGAAGATCTTTCCGGGTGTCGGCGCGGCGAAAGCCACGTCGCGGCGGTAGGGGGCGCCATTGCCGAAGAGGGTGATGAAGAAGGATTCGCCAGCGAGGACGCGCTTCCCGGCGCCGACGAGCTTCTCGAAGATCCCGCCCTTGTTCGAGTTGGGGTCGAGGGTCGTGGCCACCTCGATCCCATCCTCCATATACATCATCCCGCCGGCTTCGGCGAAGACCGCCTCGCCGGGGTCGAGGGTGATGATGACGCCCTGCATGTCATCACCAACGATTCGATAGTCGATCACGTCTGCTGACATATGGATGAGAGATGTGAGAGGGGAGATGTGAGGACGACACAGAAGCGTCCTAAAGCGAGGACGCCGCTCGCCGTCCACTGTCCGCCTTCGTGTTGTACGGCAACAACTTACGACTTTGGTTCCACTTGGTGCAAACAGTGCATTCAGTGTATTCGAGCGCGAAGAAAGAGAACCCCCCCTCCTCGTCGGGAGTCCCTATGATGCGACTGAAGTCCCTCCTCACCCTGGCCGTCGCCGGCGTTGCCCTCTCGGCGTGCGGGATCAAGCGCGTTTCGCGCGTGGATCCCGAATCGGTAACCGACCTCTCTGGCCGATGGAACGACACTGACTCGCGGCTCGTCGCGAACGAGCTCATCGGCCAGTCACTCGGCGCCACTTGGGCGCGCGAGTGGTCGGCGGCCAACGGCGGAACCGCACCCACGCTGATCGTCGGGGAGTTCCGCAACAGGACGCTCGAGCACATCGCAGTCGGGACCTTCGTCCGCGACCTGGAGCGCGCCTTCATCACCTCCGGCTCGGTCCGGGTGGTGGCGAGTTCGGACGAGCGCACGGAAGTGCGCGCCGAGCGCGTGGACCAGCAGACCAACGCGACGGCCGAAACACGGGCCCGCGTAGCGCGCGAGCAGGGAGCGCGGTTCCTGCTGCAAGGCGACGTGCAGGCGATCGAGGACTCGGAGGGCCGCGAGAAGATCGTCTTCTACCAGATCGACGCGACGCTGATCGACCTTGAGTCGAATGCCAAGATCTGGGTCGGGCAACACAAGATCAAGAAGTACATCCAGCGCCGGCGACTGACACCGTGACCGACGGCGGACGGCAGAGGGCGGACGGCGGCAACTTCGCTGAGTCCTCTCACACCTCCCATCTCACATCTCCCATCTGGAGTTCCAGAATGCTCCGTCCAACGATCTTCCTCGCGAGGGCACGCGCCGCCGCCATCGTGGCAATGGGTCTCTCCGCCTGCGCGCCGTATCCTCAGCGCATCAACGAAGCGCCGATCATGATGAACGGCGATCGCGTTGTCGCCGCCGACGCGGGCCAGGTGGCGCCGACTGTCGCCGCCGACCAGTTGGCGATGCAGGCGACGATGGACTCGGTGCGCGCGGCTGCGACCGCAGGATGCGCACCCGAGACCTGCGACCTGATCGCGCGGGGCGAAGTCGGCCTCGGGATGAGTGAGGTGCAGGTCTATGCCGCCACGCATTCGCTGCCTTCGGCCTGGGTCGTCCGTCGCTCCGGCGGCGGCGCGGTGATGGTCCCGGCCACTCGCTCCGCTCCCACCGATCGGCTCGGTGAGATGGTGATGGTGCAGCTCGACGGCCCGCGTACAGCGGTCATCAGCCGCCGCGGGCCGCAGGGGATCCTCGTCGCGAGCCGACCACAGGACGCCGGCGCCGCCGCGATGGCGAAGCAGGCCGCCGCGCAGCTGGTGCGGGAAGGGGATGACCTCGTGATGGCGAACGATCCCGATGGAGCACTCAACCGCTATGACCGCGCGAGTGTGCTCGACCCCGAGGCGAGCGACGTGCAGTTCAAGGCCGCGCGTCTCCTCGACCTGCAGATGCGCCCACAAGAAGCGCTGATGCGCTACCAGCGCTTCCTCCTTTCGATGGACATCGAGCGGATCAAGGCGCACGGCGAGGCGAACGCGAAGATGGCCGAGGCGATCGCACTCGCGCAGCAACGGATCGTGATCCTTGAGAAGCAAGTGAAATGAGCCGGCTCCGCGCCGTCTCGCTCGTCGCCGCCGTCGCGTTCGCCCTCACGGGCTGCGCGTCGGCGGGGCAGGCGTGGCGCGCGGGACCGGCGGGGATCCCCGCCGAAGAGGCGATCCGCAGTCAGCTCACGCGCGGGGAATACACGGCGGCGTTGCAGTCGATGAGCAACAAGAAGATCGCGCCGGCCGATCAGCTCCTGCGGCATATGTACAGGGGCGTCGCGGCGCTCCACGCGGGCGACTGGGAGGTCGGCACGCGCGCGTTCGACCGCGCCTGGGAGATCGCCTATCAGCGGTGGACGAAGCGCATCGGTGACGCTGCCGCCGGCATGATGACCGGCGAGGGCGCGCTGCCCTACGATCCGGAACCTGCCGAGCGGATGTTCATCCCGTATTACGGAGCGCTCAACTGGCTCGCGCGCAACGAACGCGACGATGCCGCAGTCGAGGCGCGCCGGCTCTCGGTCCTGCTGGCGAGCGACGACGACAACCTTCCAGCGAAGCCCTTCCTCGGCGCGATGCGCTACGTGGATGGCGTACTCTTCGAGTCGGTCGGTGAATGGAACGATGCCCAGGTCGCGTACCGCAACGCGACCGCGCTCCTGGGTGGCGCGCTTCCGTTGGATACGGTCCCTCCCGGCGCGGGCGAGGGGGATGTCGTCATCCTGATCGAGGAGGGATTCGTTGCGCGTCCGGAGCCGCGCGCGTTCGACTTCTGGGTGAACGACGACGAGGTGAACGCGCTCGACGGGAAGGACGACGGGGCGCGCCTCGAGGTCTTCGGCCGTGTCGACCGTCGTCGCGGCGAGCGGCGCACGTGGGGCCAAGATGACTACCGGCTCGTCAGTCTCAGCTGGCCGACGATGTCGCTCGAGGGGATCGATGCCCAGCGTGGCACTCTCGGGGCCCGCGCGTGGGACGGGACGGACTACTCGTACGCGCCGAGCCTCTCGCTCGACGTGAGCGCGGCGGTGTACGCTGACTTCCAGCGCAACCAGCCGGGGCGCCTCTCACGCGCCATCGCGCGGTCAGCGATGCGCGACCTGGCGCTCAAGGGCGCGGGGGCCGCCTTCGACGCAGCCAATGAGGCGCGGAAGGAGAAGGACGACGATGACGATGACGACAAGAAGAAGAAGGGGTCGGGGCTTGGCGTGATCGGCGGGATCCTCCTCGGCATGGTACTCCTCGTCGTGCACTCCTCGTCGGCGATCCTCGACCAACCCGACCTGCGCGCCTGGCAGGTGCTGCCCGACCGCGTGGTGGTCGCGCGGATGCGCCTCCCCGAGGGGGAGCACGAGATCGAGGTCACGCGCGATGGCGTCGCGATCTCACTCGGCCGCGTGACGGTCCGCGGCGGGACGGTCACGGTGCTCACGCATCGGTGGTGGCCGGGGTCACCGAGCCTTGTCGCGACCGCGACGCCCGAGCCCTAGTCGAGCGCGGCTGCGAACTCGCGCACGATCTGCGCGGCTGGCCTGATCTCGTGGATGCCCGCGACCGAGCGTCCCGCCTGCCAGTAGTCGGTGCTCTCCTTCGCATTCAGCGAATGCTTGAGCCGGCGCAGCGAAGAGAGGGCGTACCAGGTGCGCATCCAGTGCTTCGTCTTGCGCCCCCGCAGCATCCACCGCGCGAACGGACCCGCGCGAGTGCCGAGCCGCTCGACGAACGCGTTGCGGATCACGGCGACTGGCACGCCGGTGAGGCGCTCGGTGAGGACGATGTCGGATTCCTCGGCGTCGAGGATCGCCTGCTTGTACGCGTCGCTCGCTTTGCACTCCGGCGTCGCGATGAATCGCGTGCCGAGTTGGACGGCGGAGTAGCCCATTCGAAGGAGCGCCGCGAACTGCTCCGGCGTGCCGACGCCGCCGGCCGCGACCACGGGGATCCCGAATGGCGCGAGCTCAGCGAGCAACGCCTCGGGGCCCAGGCCACCGGCGTGACCACCGGCGCGGGAGTTGACCGCGATAAGGCCGTCGACGCCGCCATCGACCCCTTTCTGCGCCCACTTCCGCTCGGTGACGTCGTGATAGACCACGCCCCCCACCGCGTGCACGCGCTCGCAGACCCACTTCGGATTGCCCAGTGAGGTGAGGAAGAAGCGCACCCCCTCCTCGAGGGCGATGTCGATCCACCGCGTCATCCGCTCGAAGTAGGTCTTGCTGCTCGCCTCGATGAGGGCGTTGAAGCCGACGGGCTTTGAGGTGAGTGACTTGAGGTGGCGGAGTCCGGCGCGATACTCGTACCCGTGCACGTAGGTGAGGGAGATCGGCTGGATGATGCCGAGCCCGCCGGCTTCGCTCACCGCGGCGACGAGCTCCGGATTCGAGCAAGGGTACATCGGCCCGCAGATGAGCGGGACCTGCACGTGCGCGTGGCGCGTGAAGGGCGTCTCCATCACCCGCGCGTCCGCGGACCACGCGTCACGGCCACCTTCACCGGACCGAGCCGCCAGGTGATGGTCGCCCGCGCCACGACGACCGCATCTGGGTCGAGGCAGTCGGCGGTCACAGCGAAGTCGATGTCCGTGGTCACGGTGGGGACTTCGACGCGGCTCACCGCGGTGATCGTGCCGCGCGCCTTCTTGTAGTACTCGATGCTCATACTCGTGACGATGCCGCGCACATCGTCAGGGAGCCCCGCCATCATCGCGAGGCCACTCGTCATCTCGCAGACGTTCATCAGGGCGAGGGCGTGGACGGAGCCCAGGTGGTTCCGATTCGATCGCCGGTCGGGGATCTCGACGCGGGCGTGGCCCGGCTCAAGGTGCACGATCCGCGGTCCGACGGAGCCGGAGTAGGGGACCATCCGACCGAAGAGCTTGGAGAAGAGCCACTTGCCGCCGGGGAACTGGCTGAGGCGGGTCCACAGGCGGAGGAGCTTTCTTCCCGGTGAAGGCGTGGCCACGTGGATGGGAGAGGGGAGATGTGAGATGTGAGATGTAAGGTAGCGGCTACTCCGCGCGGCGCTGAGTTCCTCACATCTCCCCTCTCCCATCCCTAACTTCGACGAGTCTTCACAGGAGCCGGATCATGTTCCGCCGCGCCATCCTCCTCAGCTCGTTGGCCTTCGCCCCAGTCATGTCATCCCAGCCGCCGACCGTCATTCCCCCCGTCGCCAAGCGGATCCCCGTCAAAACGGTCCTCCACGGCGACACACTGGTGGATGACTACGCCTACTTCCGCGACCGCGCGCACCCCGAGACGATCCCCTACCTCGAGGCGGAGAACCGGTACACCGAGGCGATGACGGCGCACACTGTCGAACTGCAGAAACAGCTCTACGACGAGATGCTGGCGCGGATCAAGGAGGACGATTCGCAGGTCCCTGTCCCACGAGGTACTTGGGCGTATTACTCGCGCACCGAGAAGGGGAAGGCGTATCCGATCTACGTCCGCAAGCGCGACATCCCCGACGCGCCCGAGGAGATCTATTTCGACCAGAACAAGGAGGCCGAGGGTCACGCCTTCTACAACCTCGGCGGGATGGAAGTGAGTCCGGCACACGATCGGCTCGCGGTGCTGGTGGACACCAGCGGCTATGAGGACTTCGTCCTGCGGGTGAAGGACCTCACGACCGGCGCGTGGCTCCCCGACCGGATCGAGAAGCTCGGATTCGGTCTCGCCTGGGCCAGCGACAACCGCACGATCTTCTACGCGACCACCGATTCGGCGAAGCGGAACGACCGGGTCTGGCGCCACGCCGTGGGGACGGCGCAGGAGAAGGACGTCAGTGTGTATCGCGACACCGACGTCCTGTTCAATGTCGGCGTCAGCCGCTCGCGCAACGGGGAGTGGATCCTCATCTCGTCGGGGTCCTTCACGTCGAGCGAGTACCACGTGATCCCGGCGGCGCGCCCGGCGACCGCGCCGCGGGTGATTGCGCCGCGCCGGGCCGGGATCGAGTACGAGGTCGAGGCGGGAGAGCGGGTCTTCTACATCATCACCAACGAGGACGCGAAGAACTTCAAGGTGATGAGGGCCCCGACGTCGAACCCTTCACGCGGCTCCTGGAGCGAGTGGCTCCCGCATCGCACTGACGTCTTCGTCGAGGGCCTGATGGCGTTCAAGCACCACATCGTCGTGCAGGAGCGCCGCGATGGATTGCGCCGCCTTCGCGTGACCGCCCTCGACGGCGGCGCGACGCACGACGTGAGCTTCCCCGAGGCGGCCTACGGCGTCTTCCTCGGCGGCAATCCGCAGTACGATCGACGGCTCCTCCGCTTCACGTACTCATCGCTCGTCACGCCGAACTCGGTGTTCGACTATGACATGGGTTCGAAGCAACGCGCGATGCTGAAGCGCGACGAGGTGCTGGGGGGATACGACCCCGAGCAGTACGCGGTCGAGCGGCTCTACGCGACCGCGCGCGACGGGACCCGCGTGCCGATCTCGCTCGTGTACAAGAAGCCATTCAAGAGGGACGGGAAGCGGCCCCTCCTGCTCTACGCCTATGGCTCGTACGGCGCGACCACCGAACCCACCTTCAGCTCGCAGCGCTTCTCGCTCATCGACCGCGACTTCACCTACGCGATCGCGCACGTGCGTGGGGGGCAGGAGATGGGGCGCGGATGGTACGATGACGGGAAGATGATGAAGAAGATGAACACCTTCACCGACTTCATCGATATCGCCGACCATCTGGTGAAGGAGGGTTACACCTCGGCCGATCGCCTTGCGGCGCATGGTGGGAGCGCAGGTGGCCTGCTGATGGGGGCGATCTCGAACCTTCGGCCCGAGCTCTTCAAGGTCGTCGTGGCCGACGTGCCGTTCGTGGATGTGATCAACACGATGCGCGATGCGAGCATCCCGCTGACCGCGCAGGAATGGGAGCAGTGGGGGAATCCGAACATGCCCGACGAGTACAAGTACATGAAGGCCTACTCACCCTACGATAATGTCGTGGCAAAGGCCTATCCGCGGACCCTCGTCACGAGCGGGCTCAACGATCCCCGCGTGGCGTACTGGGAGCCGACGAAGTGGGTGGCGAAGCTACGGGCGACGAAGACCGATGCGAACCCGCTGCTCCTCAAGATGAACATGGGCGCGGGCCACGGCGGGTCGTCGGGACGCTACGAGCGGCTCAAGGAGCAGGCGTTCCGGTATGCGTTCATCGTGGATCAGGTTCGAGTCGGGCTCGTGCAGTAAGTGCCGCAACGGCAACGGCGGTCACCACAGAGGGCACAGAGGGCACAGAGAAGTGCCCTACGCGACCGCGAAGACGCTAAGACGCGAGGAACTACGACCGCAAAGACTGGGGGGAACTGCGCTCGTCCGGCCGCGCGCAGTTCCCCCAATGGTCGCAGTTGCGGTTCTTCGTGGCTTCGTGCTGACCAGCAGGTGCCGTTCTCTGTGCCTCTGTGGTGAATGCCGTTGCAGTTCTAGCGCTTGTAGAGCCGCACTCCGCCCGACCCCGTACTCACCCGGATCATCGGCCCGCCGGCCCCGATGCGCCCGCGGAGTTCCCGCCGTCCGAATTCCTGCATCGTCACCGGGAAGTCGCTCGTGATCCCACCCGACCCAGTGCTGATGTCGAGGTCGGCACTCAGGTCTGCCGGCAGCGTCAGCGTGACGCTTCCCGAACCGGTATCGATGTCGGTCCGCTTCGGCGATCGGCCGAGTTCCATCCGCACACTCCCCGACCCGGTGTCGATCGAAAGGTCGTCGGTCGTGAGCCCTTCGGCGGTGATACCACCGGAACCCACGTCAACCGAGAACCGCTGCGCCTCGATCGCGCGGGCGGTGACTGATCCCGACCCCGCCTCGATCACGACGCTCGTCATCTTGAGATCGCTGAGTCTGGTCGAACCCGAGCCCGTGTCGACGCTCAAGTCGCCCTCGGCGTTCTCGACGCGGACCGACCCCGAGCCGGCATCGATCGTGAGCCGCCCCTTCGTCCCAGTCGCCGTCACGCTCGCCGCGTGAACGTCGAGCAGGAGGTCGCCCTCGACGTTGGTCGCCTCGATCGTCCCGACCGCGAGATTCACCTCGACCCGCTGACCCTTCGGCACGCGCACCACGAGGTCGGCGTATGCCTCGAGTCCGTCGCCGTAGGTGCGGACCGTCGTCCTGCGTCCATTGTCGCGCCAGTCACCGCTGAACGTCCCATCCGAGCGCACGTCTAGCGACGTCGAGCTGCGCCAGTCGTTGCCGCGACCGTCACGATAGACCACGCGGGTGTCGGGGTAGCGGATCTTGAGCTGCGACCCCGACGCGGTGATCTCGAGCTGACGGCCGTCGCTCCCTCCGCGGGTGACCTCGACCACGATGTCGGAGCCGGTGCCCGGTTCCAAGCGCACCTCACCGGCGAGGTTCCAGATCACGCCGGTGCCACCGGTCAGTGTGTGGCGCTCCTGGGCGCTGAGAGAGGTGGCGGCGAAGAAAGCGGTGGCGAGGAGCTTCGTGGCGGTCGGCATCGGTCGGCTTCCAGTGGAGGACAGGGACCTTACGGGCCTCGCGCCCGTCTGGTTCCGCTCCATTCGACAGCGACGGGCCGGGTTCGGTTTGTACCTTCCACCACAAAAACCAACTGCTCGCCACGAAGACACGAAGAACACGAAGGGACCGCTACGGCAAAGACTTGGGGGAACTGCGCGTTGCCGACCGCGCGCAGTTCCCCCAGTGGAATCAGTTGCCCTGCTCTGTGCCCTCTGTGCCTCTGTGGTGAATGCAGTTGGTGACTGAAGCTAGACCTGCTTCACCTCGGCCACGAGCTTGCTCAGCGTGCCTTTGGCGTCGCCGAAGAGCATTTGCGTCTTCGCGTCGTAGAAGAGCTCGTTCTCGATACCGGCGAAACCCGCCGACATCCCGCGCTTCAAGACGATGATCCGCCGCGCCTGGTCCGCCCGCAGGATCGGCATCCCGAAGATCGGGCTCCCGGGATCGGTCAGCGCCGCGGGGTTCACCACGTCGTTCGCCCCGATCACCAACGCCACATCGGTGCGCTCGAACTCGGGATTGATGTCATCCATGTCCAGCAGCTTGTCGTACGGGATGTTCGCCTCGGCCAGGAGCACGTTCATATGACCCGGCATCCGCCCGGCGACGGGATGGATCGCGAACTTCACCGTGCCGCCGCGCTTCTCGATCAGGTCCATCAGTTCACGCACCTGATGTTGTGCCTGGGCGACCGCGAGTCCGTACCCCGGGACGATGATCACCTGCTGCGCATAGGCGAGTTGGAGCGCGGCCTCCTCGATATTCGTCGTCTTGACCGCGAGCCCGGCCGAACTCTTCGCGGTGGACGCGGTCGTCGCACCGAACGCCCCGAAGAGCACGTTCCAGAGCGAACGGTTCATCGCCTTGCACATGATCTGGCTCAGGATGATCCCCGACGAGCCGACCAGCGCTCCGGAAACGACGAGCACCTCGTTCTGGATGATGAAGCCCGTCATCGCGCCGGCGAGGCCCGAGTACGAGTTGAGCAGCGAGATCACCACCGGCATATCGGCGCCGCCGATCGGGATCACGAGCGTGACGCCGAGCAGCAGCGAGATCCCGATCACCAGATAGAACGCCCACGCCGGTGCGCCCGGGACTGCGACGAGCCACGCGGCCAGCGCGGCCGTGACGAGGAAGAGCCCGAGGTTCACCGACTTCTGCCCGGGGAAGACGATCGCCTTGCCGGTCATCACCTCTTGCAGCTTCGCCCAGGCGATCAGCGAGCCGGTGAGGGTGACCGCGCCGATCAACACACCGAGGTGGGTCGAGATCGCCACGTCGGTCGGCGGGGCGATCCCTTCGGCGCGCCCGTGCATGAACTCCGCGGTCGCGACCAGCAGCGACGCGCCGCCGCCGAAACCGTTCAGCAGCGCGACCATCTGCGGCATCGACGTCATCTTGACCGTGTAGGCCAGCCAGAGGCCGAGGGCGCTTCCCACGACCATCCCTGCAGCGATCGTCCCGTACCCCACGATCTCCCGGTCCACGAGCGTGACGAGGATCGCGAGCAGCATCCCGACGGCGGAGAGCTGGTTCCCGCGGCGCGCGGTCTCGGGACTCTGGAGCCAGCGCAGTCCGGTGATGAACAGGACCGCAGCGACGAGGTAGAGCAGCCGCACCCAGGTCTCGGGGATCACTTCGCGCCCTCGGTCGGGCTCTTCTTGAACATCTGGAGCATCCGGTCGGTCACCGCGTAGCCGCCGACGACGTTCATCATCGCGAAGACGATCGCGAGGAACCCGAGCACCGAGGAGAGCCAGCCGAATCCCGCGCCGGCGACGAGCATCGCGCCGACGACCGTGATCCCCGAGACCGCGTTCGCTCCCGACATCAACGGCGTATGGAGGGTCGGGGGCACGCGCCCGATCAGCGCCGCGCCGAGGTACGTCGCAAGGACGAAGACCACGATCCCTCCGATCAGCGCTTCGGTCACGCGGCCTTCTTCCCGGTCACGATCATCGCTCCGGTGATCTCGTCTGCCCTGTCGACGTTGAGCGCGCCCTCCTTGGTCAGGATGTGCTGGACGAAAGTCAGGATGTTGCGGCTCAACATCTGTGACGCGTGCTGTGGCATCGTCGCCGGGAGGTTCACCGGGCCGATGACTTGCACCCCACCAACATCGACCGTCTCGCCCGCCTTCGTCGCCTCGCAGTTCCCTCCCGACTCGGCCGCGAGATCCACGATGACCGAGCCAGAGGCCATCGTCCGAACCGTGGACGAGCTGATGAGACGCGGGGCCGACCGCCCCGGTACCTGCGCGGTCGTGATCACGAGATCCATGCCCGCGAGATGCGCTCGCAGTGCCGCCTGGATCGCCTCCTGCTGCTCGGCCGTCTGTTCCTTCGCGTAGCCGCCGGCGGTCTGCGAATCGGCGGTGATGAGGTTCTGGGCGACGACCGTCGCGCCAAGGGACCGGATCTGCTCCGCCGCCGCTGCCCGGATGTCGAAGCCCGAGACGATGCCGCCGAGCCGCCGCGCCGTCGCGATCGCCTGCAGACCGGCGACGCCAGCGCCGAGGACGCAGACCTTGGACGGCGCAATGGTGCCGGCCGCCGTCGTGAGCATCGGGAGGAACTTCATCATCGCCGAGGCGCCGACCAGCACCGCCTTGTATCCGGCGACCGTCGCCTGAGACGAGAGGACGTCCATCGATTGTGCGCGGGTGATCCGCGGAACGAGCTCGAGAGCGAAGGCCGTCACGCCGCGAGCATCGAGGGCGGCGATCGCTGCCACGCTGGTCGCCGGCTGCAACAGGGAGAGGAGGTGCGCCCCCGCGCGCATCGAAGCGACTTCCTCGGCCGTGGGCTTCTGCACCTTGCAGAGGAGGTCGGCGCCGGAGAAGACGGCCGCGGCGGTCTCCAGCTTGGCGCCGGCCTTCTCGTAGGAGGCGTCGGTGAAGCCGGCCTTGGCGCCGGCACCGCGTTCGACGAGGACGATGACACCGGCCTTGGTCAGTCGGCCGACACTTTCGGGAACGAGGGCGACGCGCGCTTCGCCCGGGGATCGCTCGGTGGGTACGCCGATGTTCATTCTTGAGAGGGACCGATAGAGAGTGCGTCGTTCGCCAGTGCGGCGCCTCAAAATACCGTCAGGTCGGGTCCCTTCGGAAGTCGGAGTACTGCCTGTCACACGATGGCGCGCTCGTCCGTGACGCCGGCGGACACCCCCGCCCATCCTGCGAACGCGAAACCCGTTGGCCGCCCAAGGGTCAAACGTTGGCTGAAGAACCTCCGTTCGTGCCACGGCGTTTTGTGATCGTGGGGCCTCACCGCGCGACCAAGCGCCGCCTGAGCCCCTCCGTCGCAGCAGGAATGAAGCAGTTCCGTGACTTCGCGACTCCCGAACTCGTCGTCGTGCGAGTTCGGTTCCTAAGACGAACTCGAGAAGCGTCTCGTTCATCCGCACACCACCCACCTCACGAGGAAACTCTTCAATGATGCGTCGTGCCCTCTTTGTCGCTGCTGCCGCTGCGCTCGTCGTCGCGCCCAAGGCCGCCCAGGCCCAGTTGGTCTGCGTCGGCATCAACACGTGCAACATCAGTCCCTCAGCCTCGCTCACGATCCCCAAGGTCGTGCGCCTCGCCTCCTCCTCGTCGGCGATCACCCTCAACACACCCGACTTCACCACTGACTCGCTGGACAACCAGTCCACGCAGACGACCTTCGGCGGCATCAGCGTCCGTGCCAACCACGCGTGGACGCTCAACGTCAGCGCCGCAGCAGCGAACTGGACGTACACTCCGGCTGCTGGTGCGGCCGGTGGTTCGCGTGTGGCCGCCGATCTCGAGTTCCAGGCCAACTGCGCCGGCGCCTGGGCGGGCGTGTCGGGCACCGCGGCCGCGATCTCCTCGGGTGCGCTGACCGATGGGACGGCTGCCTCGGTCTGCTTCCGCACGAGCTTCCCGAACGACTACACCAACGTGAAGAACCGTCCCGGCAGCTACACCCTCGCCCTCACGCTCACGCTTGCGGCGAACTAAGGTGTCGGCCCGTCGCGGGTGGGGCAGTACTCGCCTGCGGCGGGCCAACCCGTTCCTCCGGTCCCGGGGGCGGTCGCGGAACACCGCGATCGCTCTCGTGGGCCTCCTGACCCTCGCGGCGGCTCCAGCCACCGCGCGGGCACAGGTCGCAGTGCAGGACCTCGAAGTGCACATCCCGCTCGGACGCGACACGCTCCTGCGCAGCACCGTGATCCCGGTCAAGAACGAGGAACAGCGTGCGCAGCAGGTGCGTGTCTCGATCGGCGATTGGACCCGAGACTCGGTCGGCAACAATGTGTTCCGCGAGGGAGGGACCAGCTCGGCCAGCTGCGGTACGCGGCTCCGCGTCTTCCCGACCACCTTCCAGGTGGCGCCCGGAGCGACCGAGTTCGTTCGCGTCACCTACGCGCCGACTGCGCTGGATGAAGGATGCTGGGCGATCGTCTTCATTGAGACTGTCGCCCCGCCCGCACCGCGCCGCGATGGCCAAGGCTCCTACGTCACACTGGAGATCCGGACGGGCGTGAAGATCTACGTCCACCGTGAAGGAGCCACGCGCGCCGGCGTGGTCGAGGGAGCCGAGGTCGGGATGGTATGGAGACCGAAGGCGCCGGCTGGGTCGACGCGCGACTCCGTTCGCGTCCGCGAGGCGAAAGTCCTCTTCGTGAATCAGGGCACCGGCCATCTCCGTGTGAAGAGCACGATGGAGATCCGCGACCAGCAAGCGCGGCTCCTCAAGACGGTCGAGGGGCCTGAGGCTCCGATGACCCCCGGTTCCGCGCGATCCATCTCTCTCCGCATCCCCGAGCTCGGTCCGGGCGACTACGTCGCGGTGATCCTGCTCGACTACGGGGGCGATGAGATCGCGGCGGCGCAGCTCGAGTTCCGGGTCCCTTGAAGGGGTTCGTTGCTGCCGCCGCGGCCCTGCTCATTCACGCGATGATCGCGAACGGCGCCGGCGCCCAAGGGCCGCCGGCGCGAACTGTTCTGACGACTTCTGGCTGGCCCATCTCGGCGACGTCGACGACGGGCGCGGACTTCGAGAATGGCGCCGTCTCGATCGGGACGACGACCGTCACCGTCGATGCGACGGTCAACAATACCGGCTTCAGCAACCGGACGACGACTGTCGAGGTGCTCTGCCTGGCCCCCTGTCCCTCGTCGGGGACGCTGCCACTGAGCGGGCTGCAATGGCGGCGCGATGACCAGGTCACGTGGACGACGCTCACCACAGCGTTCGTCGTGATCGAGACGCGCTCCCTCGTCTTCGGCGGCCTGAACGACCCGTGGTCGCGCGGCATCCTCTGGCGCTACGCACTCAACTGGACCGCGAATCCGCCGACAGCCCCGACGGCGTTCCCCGTGCAGTTCCGCCTGACGGTGACGGCGCCGTGAACGGGCGATGTGGGTTCCGGTGCGCGCTCGTCATCGGGGCCCTCGGCGCCGCCCTACTCGCGCCGCGGTCGGCGTTCGCGCGCGTGGACGTGATCCGGCTCGCCAAGGTCATCTCCGAGGGGGTTCCGCGCGGCCTCGTCACGATGATCATCCCCCTCCCGGCCGAACTCGCGAATGACGCTGAGGTCAGCTACGAAGTGCGTGTCACTGGGGAGATCGAGGTGCTCGGACGCTTGAGCGGGCCGGCGCGCATCGGCGGTGGCCCAGCCAAGCCCCTAGTACTCACGCTCCGCGTGCCGGCGCTCGCCGACGCTGGGGAGAAGAACGCCGCGAACGTCATCTTCCGCGGATCGAACGGGCGCGAGTATGTGGTGCCGCTCGTCCTTCGCGTTTCGGTGGTCCGTTCGCTCAATCTCCTCGGCCCGCTCGAGATGCGCGGGCTCCGGTCAGGCGACCGCGTGGAACTCATCTATCGCATCGTGAACGCTGGCAACGCGAGCGACTCGGTCCGCATCGTCATTCGGACGCCGGCGGGTTGGATGGCGCGCCTCGGACGTCCGGCGCTCACGGAGATCCCAGCGCGCAGGCAGCTCGAGTTCACTGTGGCGCTCGGCATTCCGCCATCGGCGAACATCGGCGACCACGCGCTCTCGGTGACGCTCCGGCCGGTCGACGGCCTCAACGGCGGTCCGGTGACCTACACGACGCTCGGCATCACCGGGCGCGCCGGGGAGTCCCCGGGACTCGTTGTCCGGTCGACGGTCGCGGCGGCCACCGGGAGCGGCGGGAGTGCCGCGTATTCTGGCGTCGAGATCGCGGGGCCGGTGACCACCGGGATCGGGATGCGGGCGCGGTTCACGCCGACGACGCAGCGCACCGGCCTCACCACGCAGGCGCTGAGCGCGGTCGGCGCGATGAGCGCGCCCTTCTCGGCATCACTTTATGGCAGCTGGTGGGATATCGACGCGGGGAATACCTCGGTCCAGCTGTCCGACCTCGGTGGCGTCAACATCATCGGCCAAGGTGTGACCGCCCAGATCGACCGGCCGGGCCTCGAAGCGCGCGCGATCGTCGCACGCCCCGTCTCGGGCTCTCAGGAACTCGGCGGCCAGCTCGTCGGCGCTGGATTCTGGCGTGACCTCGGCATCGGGCGCATCGGGGGAACGGCGTCGTGGCTCGCCGAGCGAGGGGCGACGTCGCCGGGTCGTGAACTGACGGCAGTCGGGATTGACTATCGCACCCCCGAGCTGGGGACGTTGACGTTCGGTGCGTCGGTCGCGCACCGGTCCTCAGCCGCAGTCGACGGTCTCGGCTACTCCGTGAACGCGATGCACGCTGGGGCGAAGAGTCGTGCGTCACTGCGCCTGACGCACGCGCCCGGCGGGACGAGTGCGTTCGCGCGCGCGGTCGACGAATGGCAGTTCGAAGGCGCGCGTGAGGTCACGCGCTGGTGGACCCTCGATCTCGCGGCCCAGCGCTCGGTCGACGCCGGCCTGCGATTCACCGGGATGGAGGTTCGCGGATTCTCGATCGGACAGCGCCTCGCCCTGTCGCGCAGCACGAGTCTCGCGTTGCGTGGGACGTCGTCCGACTTTCTCGCGAATGACGAGGGGTCTGGCATCGGGAGTTTCGGCGCGAGCGAACGGAGCGGCGTGGCGTCGGTCGAGTGGCGGCGCGCCTTGCTGGCGCTGTCGCTTGAAGGGGCGCTCGGCATGGTGGGTCGCAGCACCGAACTACTGGGCGGCGCGCTGAGTGAATCGGTCGCCCCTCGACGGCACCTGCGGGCCGGTGCGTCGCAAGCGTTCGATCGGTGGGGCGTTGTCGGTGGGAACCTCTCGGTGGAACAGACCGCAGCAGGCGTAGGTGTTCCCGGTGAGGTGCTCGCCGGCACCTTTCGCTGGTCGGAAGTCCCCTTGGCGCTCGGCACACGCCAGATCCAGCTTGGCGCCGAGGCCTCGCTCCAGCGGATGGGCGACCTTCGGACGACCGTCGTGCTGCGCACCTCGATGCGCGTCGCGCTGCCAGCCGGTCTCGATCTCGCCGTGGTGGCGGAGCGGAATCCCTACTTCCAGAACGCCAATGGACGACCGGGATGGAGCGCGGCGATGCGCCTCTCGGCGGCGACTCGCCTCTACGCGCCCCATCCGATGGGTCCCGAAGGGACGGTCTATGAGGATCGCGACAGCGACGGCAAGCGCGACCCGCTCGAATCAGGGATCGGCGGCGTGATCGTCCGCCGCGGCGAGGCGAAGGCGACGACCGATCGTTTCGGGCACTATCGCTTGCCGCTGAATGCGCGGGGTCGCACCCGCATCGACCAAGGCACCCTGCCCGCCGGACTGATCGCACATCCCCTCCTTGCGGCGGATTCACTCGAGCGGCTCGACCTTCCCGTGCTCCCGACCGGGAGCACGACGATCCAACTCGAGATCGTCGCGGACGAGGGGGGCCGCGTGCCCGATGTCGACCTCGAGCCCGTCACGGTGATGTTGCGGGACGCGAGCGGATTCGATTGGGTCGGACGCCGCACGGGGAAGGGGACCGCGACATTCGAGGGAATCCCGACTGGACGCTACACGATGCACTTCGACTTCTCACGGCTTCGCGAGCCGCTGCGGGGACCCGCAGACCTGATCGTTGAGATCGCACCGCACGTGCGCTCGACGACTTACGTCCCGGTCCGAGGCCGCGCGGTCCGGATCTTCGCCCCGCCGACCCGCTCGCTGACCACGGAGCCGCACGATCCCGAGAGGACCCGCTGATGCGGCACCTCGCTCTCGCGATCCTGGGCTGCGGGCTGGCTGCGTGCAGTCTGCCCACCGGCTCGAATGCCGGCGCTGCGGACCTTCGCGGCTCCTGGCAGCTATCGGCCGACCAGGCCGTGCCCTCGGCGAGCTTCGAAGGCACCCTCTTGATCGAGCGGCAGGAGGGCGACCTCATCCTCGGGAGCGCGTCGTGGTCCGAGCGCGATGGGACCGGTTCGATGGTCTGGCGCGCCGGTGCGGTGTCGGGGCGCGTGATAGAGTCGAGCGACGCGGATTTCGATATCGTCGTCGACGGAGTCGTGCGGCGTCACGTCGCGCGACTTTCGGCCGACACCATGTCGGGAACCTGGATCCAGTTCACCTCGGGCGCTCGCGGCAGCTTCCGCGCGGTGCGAGCGTTGCCGTGAACGGGACGCGAGCGGTCCGCCGCGTGTCGTTCCTGGTTGCGTTCGTGTTCCTCGAAGCCGTGCCGGTGCTGGCCCAAGGCACCTGTCAGCGCACCCGCACGGGCAGTTGTCTCGTGGGTGGGGACGTGACCCACACCATCACCGTGACGATTACCCGCGCGACGCGGCTTGGGGCAAGCTCAAGTTCGGTGCCGCTCGGGACGCCCAGCAGCAGCGACTTCGACGCCGGGTATGGCCAGACCGGCGGACCGACCCTCACGATCAAGGCGAACGCCGCTTGGAACGTCACTCTCCGCGGGACCCAGGCGATCTGGACCGCGTCCCCATCACCGGCGCGCGCGAACAAGCCGGTGGGTGACCTGCAGTGGGCTCTCGCGGCCGGCGGGCCTTTCGTGAATATGACCACGACTGCCGCCACGCTCACCTCGGGTGCGGCCGCGAGCGCGGGTACCACCGTATCGCTCTCCTTCAGGGTGAAGTACGCCTGGCTGCTCGACACGCCTGGGAGCTACTCGCTGCCACTCCAGCTCACCATCACGGCACCCTAGAGGGGTCGTTCGACCGACTCAAGCTCGAGGCGGAGCGGGACATCGTCGGCAAGTGTGCCCGGTCGTCGCAGACGGAGGCGGATCGAGAAGCGCGATAGGTTGGTCGGGTCGGAGGCGTCGGTCACCGCGACGACGGCGCCCATCGAGAGGGGACGCCACGCACCGGTGCAGTCGAGGACTTCCATCTCAGGATCCTCGCGTGGCGCAGCGGGGTGCGACACGAGAAGCCGCCAACGGACGTTCGCACGCACACGCACGGGCAGGTCGAGTAGCGTCGAACCGGGTTCGTTCGCGATCACGCGCGGCCCGCCATCAGCGGCGATCGTGAGTCTGCTCGCGATGTCGAACCGCACGGTGAACGTGGTGGCGGCCAGTCCCGCGTCGGCAGTCACGCTCTGGGCGTGGAGGAGGACGTCGTCGCCACTGGTGGCCACGCCCTCCAGGAGCGCACACGACATCACCGCGTGCGCGGCCTTTGACCAGAGCTGCGATGTCGTTGCCGTGTGAGCCACAACGGATTGTTGTGGCGCGGCACAAAAGGGGCAATAGCGACTAGCTCCGCTACGCTGGCGCGATTCCGGACAGGAAGCCTACGAGAGCCTCGCCAAAGGCAGGCAGATCCTTCGGAACCCGGCTTGAGATGAGATTTCCGTCCACCACGACAGCCTCATCCACCCACTCCGCGCCCGCGTTCACGACGTCGTCGCGAATTCCCACGGTCGAGGTCATCCGGCGTCCCCGGACGATGCCTGCACTGATCAGCACCCAGGGTCCGTGGCAGATTGTCGCCACCATCCCGCCGCGTTCGTGCACCGCGCGGACGAGTGCGAGCACCGCTGGGTCGCGCCGGAGCTTGTCGGGAGCCCATCCTCCGGGGGCCACCACCCCAGCCAAAGTGGCGGGGTCCACCGATCCCGTCGCGAGGTCCACCGGGGCAGGGTAGCCGTACTTCCCCTTGAAGGTCGCTCCGCCAACCCCCACCAGTGGTGCCTCGAACCCTGCCGCTTCGAGCCGATACTTCGGATACCAGACCTCGAGCTCTTCATAGTCTGGTCCGACGAGGATCGCGACGCGTTTCATCGATTTAGCTCCGTCCGGATGGGTCCACCGGCGCGATGGGGCGTTTCTTCTCGAACTCGTCTGATATGAACATCGCAAATCGCTTTAATATGCTCACTTACTCGCGTATGCTAATGTAGTTTCACGACTGCATACGGGCGAGAATCTATGCGGCGGAGGTTGCATACCGCGCTTTGGCCCTTCGCGAGCGCCGGCCTGCATCACAAAGCGTCCGATGGATTATTGATCAACATTGCGACGGCGGCGATCCGCAAGAGAGGGACGCTCAGGGTGCGGCCGAGTCACGAGACGCCTTCTGTGCCTGGTACGCCATCGCCTTGAGCCGTGCCACCCGCAGGGACATCGGCGGGTGCGTGGCGAAGAACCCGGCTACCGCGCTCTCTGCCGAACTGACCTTCCACCCGAGGGGGTCCGCGATGCAGAGGTGGGCCGCGCCACCTCGGATCGTCTTGGTCGGTGCGCCGGCCTTCTCGATCTTGTCGAGGGCCGAGGCGAGCGACATCGGGTTTCGGGTGAACTGGGCGGCCATCGCGTCGGCGAGGTACTCGCGCTTCCGGCTGATCGCCATCGCCAGCATCCGGGTGACGAGGGGGGCTAGGGCCCAGCTGACTAGCCAGAGCACCAGGATCAGCACGAGGACCGGGTTCCCCCCTTTGCCTCCGCCCCGCCCCCCGCCCCCTCCTCCCCCACCGACCCTACCGCCGATCCGCCCCCTGCGGAACAGAACCCGGCCTGTTCCGTCGGCGATGAGGGCGATGGCGCCAGCCAGTCCCGCGACCATTGTCATCAGCTGCATGTCAAGATTCTTGACGTGGCCCATCTCGTGCGCGACGACCCCCTGCAGCTCGTCGCGGTCGAGCGCGGCGATGAGCCCGGTGGTCACCGCCAGATGGCTCTTGAGCGGATCGGTGCCGGTGACGAAGGCGTTCGGATCGGGGTCGTCGATGATGTGGATCGAGGGGACCGGCACCCCTGCGGCGATCGCCATCTCCTCGGTGACGTTGACCAGCCGCCGCTGCTCATCGGTCGCGGGCTCGATCAGGGCCCACGCTCCCGTGGACCAGAGCACCTTTTCGGCTCCGGTCCGACGGATGTGCATCACGAGGAAGAGCGCCACCACCGAGAGGAGCGCGCCGAACCAGGGGAAGACGTGGTGGTAGCTCCCTCGCGGGGTGCCGAGGGTGTACTGCCACGCGAGGTAATCGCCGCCGAAGCCGAGCCAGGCGAAGAAGAGGACGAAGAAGACGACGAGCCAGCGCGACTTGCGTCGGTTCGCCGCCTGCTGCTCGAAGAGGTTCACCCGCGCCGGAACTCGACCTTGGGAACGGCGCGCTCGGCCGCGTCCTCGATCTCCCAGAGCTCGGCGGTGGTCGCGTTCGCGAGTCCCGCGACGAGGTTGGTGGGGAACTGTTGCTGCTTCGTGTTGTAGTGCGTCGCGGTGTCGTTGTAGAGCTGCCGCGCGAAGCCGACCTTGTTCTCGGTCGAGGTGAGCTCCTCCTGCAGTTGCTTCACGTTCCCGGTCGCCTTGAGGTCGGGATAGGCCTCGACCACCGCCATGAACTTGGTGAGGGCGCCCGTGAGTTGCGCCTCGGCGGCGGCGCTCGCCGCAACGTGCTGCGGGTCGAGCCCAGCGGCGGCGGTGATCGCGCCATTCCGCGCCTTGATCACGGCGGCCAAAGTGTCCTTCTCGAAGTCCATCGCGCCCTGGACCGCATTCAGCAGGTTCGGGATGAGGTCGTGGCGACGCTTGAGCTGCACGTCGATCTGCTTGAGCGCGTTCGCGGTCTGGTTGCGGAGGGCGATCAGCGTGTTGTACGCCATCACCATCCACACAACGACGACCGCTACGACGATGAGGAAGAAGATCATCTCGGCTCCATTCTCAGGGTTGCTACTGCGACCGCAACTGCATTCACCACAGAGGACACAGAGGCACAGCGAACTGCAGGTGCAAATGCTGGGGGTACTCAGCGACTGGACTACCTACGCGGTCGTTCCCCCAGTTGTGTCGTTGCGTGCTTCGTCGCCTTCGTGTCCTCGTGCTGAGCAGGGGTCCCGGCGGTTCTCTGTGTCCTCAGTGCCTCTGTCGTGACAGCAGGTGCCGTTGCCGTTCTCGACCCCGAACGTACGCGAATTGAGAACGGGAGGTAACGCCACCGGCGCCACCTCCCGTAGTGTGCTTCGAGCCGGGTCCCTAGGCCTTGGCGGCCTTCCGCTTCGCCATCGCGTCCTGCAACCAGGTCAGCGGGATGATGAAGAAGGGCGTGAGCATGATGCCGAGGAGCATGTTGATCCACGTGAGGCCCACGTAGTAGGCGCCCATGCCGAGACCGGCGATCAGGGTGCCGAGGGGGCCGCCGAAAGAGTGTTCCACGCGTTGGCTCCAGTAGTGCGGAAGGGTCGTCGCGAGTGCGTGGCAATATCTTATCAGGGTGCCGCCCCGAACGGAATCGCTGGCCGCGGTGCGTGATGCGATCGCGGCGTTGCCCCACGGGAGATGGCTGCTCGCCGTCTCTGGCGGGCTCGATTCGATGGTCCTCCTCGATGCGATGGCCGAGGCGCGACCGCGCGAGGTCGCCGCGGTGGCGACCTTCGACCACGCGACCGGCGCCGCCGCGCGTCGTGCGGTCACACTCGTCCAGCGGGAGTCGCAGCGCCGGCAGCTGCCGGTCGTGACCGGCGTCGCCGAGGCGGCCCTCCCGCGGACCGAGGCGCATTGGCGCGGCGCACGACGCGCCTTCCTCGACGGGTGGGCGCGCGAACTCGACGCGACGATCGTCACCGCGCACACGCGAGACGACCAGCTCGAAACCGTGGTGCAGCGACTCTTGCGCGACGCTGGCGCTCGCGGTCTGGCAGGAATGCGCGGGGGGGTCGGTGTGCGCCCGCTCCTCGCACTTTCACGCTCGTCGCTTGAGCAGTACGCTGCCTTGCGAGGACTCCGGATCGTCGAAGACCCCACCAACGCGTCGCTCTCGTACCAACGGAACCGCGTGCGCCACGAGATCCTCCCGGCCCTTGAGCGCGCCGCGCCCGGATTCGCCCAATGGTGCTGGGACTTTGGCGAGCGCGCTGCGGCGTGGCGAGCCGGTGTCGAGCGATTCGTGGACACGCTCGGCCTCCGTCGCACCGGCCCGGTGAGCGTGACGGTGGCGGTGTCGTCGCTCGACGCCCTCGGGCCCGAGGAGTGGGCGGTGCTCTGGCCGGAGATCGCGGCGCGGGCCGGCGTCGTGATGGAGCGGCAGGGGATCGCGCGGGCGGCCGCGTGGGCCCCGACGGCCAAGGCCGGCGGGGCGATCCCGCTCGCCGGCGGCGCCCGCATCGAACGGACGCTCAGCACCTTCGTCGTCCGGGGAACGACAGAGGTCGTGAGCGACTATATATTCCACGAATGACCGCCGTCGTCGCCGACGCCCGCCTCAAGGGGCGCGCCGTCAAGCGGATCGCCTTTGACGAGGCGACCATTGCCCGTCGCGTGAAGGAACTCGGCCGGGAGATCTCGGCTGCCTACCCCGACGGCGACCTGCTCGTGCTCGGTCTATTGAAGGGGAGCTTCGTCTTCCTCGCCGACCTCGTGCGACAGATCACGCGGCCGCTCCACGTCGACTTCCTGGTCGCGTCGAGCTACGGCGATGCCACCGTGTCGTCCGGTACCGTCCGACTGGTGTATGACCCCGAGACCGACCTCGCCGGGAAGCACATCCTGCTGGTCGAGGACATCGTGGATTCGGGGCGCACGCTGCAGCGCCTCATCACGCTCCTCTCCGAGCGGAACCCGCGGTCGATCGAGATCTGCGCCCTGCTCAACAAGAACATCGCGACCGAACTGCATCACCCGACGCGCTTCATCGGCTTCGATGCCCCCAACGAATTCCTCGTCGGCTACGGACTGGACCACGCGGAGGATTTCCGCCATGTCCCGTACGTCGCCAGTCTCCAGTAGGGACCCCCTATGTCGTCCACCCCCCCGCCGAAGCCCAGTGGCTTCGGGAAGCACTCGAAGACCCTTTCGTTCTGGCTGATCGCCATCCTCGTGCCGGTCGTGCTGATCCAGCTCGCCGGCCGCGGCGGCGATCAGGCGGTCGAGATCGACTATTCGCTCTACGACGCCCAACTGACCGCGGATAACATCTCGCGGGTGACGATCATCGGCGGCAAGGAAGTGAATGGCGAGTTCAAGAACCGCGTGCTGATCCGCGGCCAGGACGCCAAGAAATTCGCGACCAAGCTCGCGATTTCGAACAGCGAGCAGGAGATCCAACGCCTGCGCGACAAGCAGGTGGCGATCAAGGCCGAGGATCCGCGGCCGAGCTTCGGGGCGTTGCTGATCAACATCCTGCCCTGGATCATCATCATCGGCATCTGGATCTTCCTGTTCCGCCAGATGCAGGCCGGCGGCAACAAGGCGTTCTCCTTCGGCAAGTCGAAGGCGAAGCTCCTCTCGGGCGACACGCCGAAGGTGACGTTCGCCGACGTCGCGGGCGCCGACGAGGCGAAGGTCGAACTGCGCGAGATCATCGAGTTCCTGAAGGACCCGCTCAAGTTCACGAAGCTCGGTGGCCGCCTCCCCAAGGGTGCGCTCCTCGTCGGCCCGCCGGGAACGGGCAAGACACTGCTCGCGAAAGCCGTCGCCGGCGAGGCGGGACGTCCCTTCTTCTCGATGTCCGGTTCCGACTTCGTCGAGATGTTCGTCGGCGTTGGCGCGTCGCGCGTGCGCGACCTCTTCGAGCAGGGGAAGGCGAACGCGCCCTGCATCATCTTCATCGACGAGATCGACGCCGTTGGGCGCCATCGTGGCGCCGGCCTGGGTGGCGGGCACGACGAGCGGGAGCAAACGCTCAACCAGCTCCTCGTCGAGATGGACGGCTTCGAGTCGAATGACGGCGTGATCCTGATCGCGGCGACGAACCGGCCCGATGTGCTCGACCCCGCGTTGCTGCGTCCGGGTCGCTTCGACCGCCAGATCGTCGTGGACCTTCCCGACCTGCGCGGCCGCGAGGGGATCCTCAAGGTGCACGTGCGCAACAAGCCCCTCGCCGCCGATGTCGACATCCATCGGCTCGCACGCGGGTCACCAGGGATGGCGGGCGCCGACCTTGCGAATCTGGTCAACGAGGCGGCCCTCCTCGCGGCGCGGAACAATCACGACAAGATCTATATGGTGGACTTCGAGAACGCGAAGGACCGCGTCATGCTCGGCGCCGAGCGGAAGTCCCTGGTGATGAAGGAGGATGAGCGCCGGCTCACCGCGTTCCACGAGGCGGGGCACGCGGTCTGCGCCATCCACGTGAAGGGGAACGACCCGCTGCACAAGGTGACGATCGTCCCGCGCGGCCGGACCCTCGGTGTCGCGTGGACGATGCCCGAGGACGATCGCGTCAGCATCACGCGACAGCAGCTCGAGGCGCGCCTCACGATGGCGTACGGCGGCCGCGTCTCGGAGGAACTCGTGTTCGGACGTGACCGCGTGACGACCGGCGCTGCGAGCGACATCCAGTTCGCGACCGGGATCGCGCGGCGCTACGTCTCGCAGTGGGGGCTCTCCGACGCGATCGGTCCGATCCTCGTCGGCGACAACGAACAGGAGGTCTTCCTCGGCCGCGAGCTGATGAGCCGGCGTCAGGTCTCCGAGCGCACGGCCCAGCAGGTGGACGACGAGGTCTCGCGGGTGATCAACGAGTCGTACAATCGCGCGATGGACACCGTGACGAAGCACCGCCCGCTGCTCGACGCGATCGCGGCGGCGCTCCTTGAGCACGAGACACTCACGCGCGAGGACATCGCGGTGCTCGAGAAGGGGGAGACCCTGCCGCCCCGCCCTGATGCGCCGCCCACACTCCAGTCGGCCGAGAAGTCGGCGGCGAGTGCGGCCGAACCTCGGCGCGCGCTTCCGCCGATCGGCGGGCCGGAGCCGTCGCCGGCGTGAGGTCGGCGCGCGGCGCCCGCGCGCCGCTGCTCGTCGCGACCCTCATCGCAGCCGGCTGCGGCGGCGGGGCCGCGTCGACCGGCGGCCTCACGACGGTCTTCGATAGCACGCGCAGCGACACGGTGATCGCGACGACCGCCGGGAGTGTACCGCAATCCGCGGTCCGCCGGCTCGTCGAGGAACTGCGGGTCGCGCCGACTGCCGACGACACGACGCTCTTCGGCGAGACCTACGAGTTCGATGTCGGTCGCGATGGCCGACTCTATGTGCACGATGAGAGTGGCAACACAATATTCCTCTTCGACTCGACCGGCACTCTGGTGAGGCGGATCGGTCGGAAGGGAGGCGGCCCCGGCGAGCTCGAGGGCAACGGCGGGATGGTGGTGCTGCCCGACGGACGTCTCGCGGTGTGGGACTCCGGCAATGGGCGGGTGAGCTTCTTCTCCGCGGACGGCGATTTCCTCGAGCAATGGAGGGTCCCGAGCGACCACTTCGCGAGAATGGCGCTGCACACCGACAGGGCAGGTACGCTGCGCTGGAGGCGCTCGGTCGCCGATGAGCGCCCAGGGGAGGTCGTCGGGCGGATCGGACTCGTCACTCTGCGCGCGAACGGCGCGATGAGCGACTCGATCCTCCCTCCCGATCTCCCGATCGAGCCGATCGCCTACGTCGCCGAGTTCCGCGACGGCACTGTGCTTCGCAGCCGCTCCTCGACGTACGCGTCGCATTCGCCGCGCGCACTCTGGGGCTGGCACCCCGACGGCCACTTCGTTTCGATCGCCTCGAGCCGGTACCGGGTGGAGGCGAGCCGCCCGGGGCGCGCGCTGCGGATCGTGCGCGAGGCGCCGGTCATCCCGATCCCCGAGGGGGAGCGGGAGTGGGATCGCGAGATGATCCTCTTCCAGATGCTTCAGACACAGCCGTCCTGGCTATGGAGCGGTCCGCCGCTGCCCACCGAGAAGGCCCCGGTGCCGGGACTCGACCTCGCGCGTGACGGACGCATCTGGGTGCTCGTGGCGACTCCCTCCGAGGAGATCCCGGTCACCGAGCGCGAAGAGCAGCGGCCGAACTCCTTTCCAGTGGAGCGGTATCGCCAGCCGACGGAGTACGAGGTGTTCGAGAAGGACGGCACGTTCGCCGGGCGGATCCGATTCCCGGCTCGTGTGCAGTGGATGGAGGCAGAGGGCAATGTGGTCTGGTACCTGCAGCGCGATGAGGATGGTCTGCCGGCCGTGGTCCGCGCGCGGATCGAACCGGTGCTCCGGCGACGCTCGGACCTCCGCTGAGGGAGTGCGAGTCGTCACTTTCGCCTCGGCGTAACGTCCCGTAATTTCAAATGTTATGGCGTTTTCGGACCTCCCGGACCGGGTGGCCGCGGTGCGTGCGCAAATCGAGGCCGCGGCGCGGCGCGGCGGGCACGGTCAGCAGGTCCGGTTGGTGGCCGTGACCAAGACCCACGGCCCCGAGGCGGTGGAGGCGGCGTGGGCGGCAGGCATCGAGGACGTGGGAGAGAACCGAGTGCAGGAGGCGCTCCCGAAGCAGCAGGCATTGAAGGATTCCGAGGCGACGCGCGGCGGCATCCGGTGGCACCTGATCGGGCATCTCCAGACGAACAAGGCGAAGGCGCTGCCCGACTTCACGCTGCTGCATTCGCTTGATCGGGATGGGCTCGTCGAAGCCGTTGATGCAGTGGGACTGCGACAGGCCTCGCCGATCGCCGTGCTGGTGCAGGTGAATGTGTCGGGGGAGGGGACCAAGGGCGGCTACGCACTTCCGACGTTGGAACCGCTCGCGGATCGGCTCAAGGGTTGTCGTGGTCTCGTGGTGCGCGGGGTGATGACGATGGCGCCGCTCGATGCGGCGGAAGGGGAGTTGCGGCGGGTGTTCGCTGGTGCGCGCGGTGCGCGAGAGACGTTGCAGCGTGCCGGCCACCCGGCGGTAGAGCTCTCGATGGGGATGTCGGGGGATTTCGAAGTGGCGGTTGAGGAAGGGGCGACACTGGTGCGCTTGGGGACTGTCCTCTTCGGCGCGAGGAGCTGAGACGAATGGAATCTGAAGACGCCTTTCACCTGACCGCCGTGGATGTGCGGCGCTACGAGTTCGGGACCACGATGCGTGGATACGATCGCGCGCGTGTCGATCAGTTCCGCGCGCAGGTCGCCGACGAGCTCGAGCGGCTCGCCCGCGCCAATCAGGATCTCGACGAGAAGGCGCGGGCCTTCCACGAACAGCTGCGCGCGTTCCGCGAACGCGACCGCGCGCTCAACGAGGCCCTGATCTCGGCGCAGGAGCTCCGCGCCGAGGTGAAGGAGCAGGCGGCGCGCGAGAAGGAACTGCTGGTCAAGGAAGCCGCGGCCGAGGCGCAGTGGATCGTCGAGTCCGCGCGTTCGGAGGCGATGTCGCTGCGCACCGAGATCGAAGGGCTCGAGCGGGCGCGTCGCGCGTACCTCGCGCAGATCAAGATGTTCGCCGAGCGTCATCTCGCCGAAGTCGCCGCCGCGGAGCAGCAGCGCGCGATGAGTGACGACCTCCCGCGGGCGAAGTGAGCGAAGCGCGATGACCGCGGTGCTCGTACCGGGGAGTGAGCTGCACACGCCAGCGGCGATCGCCCGTGCGGTGGACGCGGTACGCGCCCGAAGCGCGCTCGTACCCGAGATCGCGGTCATCCTCGGCACCGGACTCGGCGGCCTCGCCGACGCGATGCAGGTCGAGGCGGCGATCCCTTACGCGGAGATCACCGGGTTCCCACTCTCGACCGTCGAGTCGCACACCGGCCGGCTCCTCCTCGGCACCCTCGGCGGGAAACGCGTCGCCGCGATGCAGGGACGCTTTCATCGGTATGAGGGCTACTCGCTGCAGCAGGTGACCTTCCCGGTGCGCGTGCTGCGTTCGCTCGGGGCCAGCACGCTGTTCGTCTCGAATGCGTGCGGCGGGATGCACCCGCTCTGGGCGCCGGGCGACCTGATGTTGATCGCCGACCACATCAACCTGCTCGGGGAGAATCCCCTCGTCGGTCCGCACGACGCCTCACTCGGTGCGCGCTTCCCCGACATGAGCGCGCCCTACGACGTCGCGCTGCGCGAGGTCGCTCGCACGGTCGCGCGGGAGAAGGGGATCACGCTGCGCGAAGGTGTATACGTCGCGGTCGCCGGCCCGAACCTCGAAACGCGCGCCGAGTACCGGATGCTGCGGGCGCTCGGCGCCGACGTCGTCGGAATGTCCACCGTGCCCGAGGTGATCGTCGCCGTGCAGGGAGGGATGCGGGTCCTCGGACTTTCGATCATCACCGACCAATGCCTGCCTGACGCGCTCGAGCCCGCGTCACTCGGCCGGATCCTGGCGGTGGCGGCGAACGCGGAGCCGGATCTCACCACGCTCGTGCGCGGCGTGCTGGAGCGGATGTGAGCGTGGCGACGACTCCGGTGCGCTTTCGCCTTCTGCCGAGTGAACTCTCGGGAGATGCGCTCGAGCGCGAGGTGATGGAGCGGTGGGCGCGTGACGGCGTCTTCGCAGCGTCACAGGCGCAGCGCGCGCACGCACCGGCGTGGGTCTTCTACGAAGGACCGCCGACGGCGAATGGGAAGCCGGGGATCCACCACGTCTTCTCGCGGACGATCAAGGATCTCTTCTGTCGCCATCGGGCGATGAAGGGCTTCCACGTGCCGCGGAAGGCCGGATGGGACACGCACGGACTCCCGGTCGAGATCGAGGTCGAGAAGTCGCTTGGAATCTCGGGGAAGCCGGAGATCGAGAAGGTCGGCGTCGCCGAGTTCAATCGGCTCTGCCGCGAGAGCGTCTGGAAGTACAAGTCGGAGTGGGAGGGGGTGAGCGAGCGGATGGGGTACTGGCTCGACTACTCCGATCCCTACATCACGTACGAGAACGAATACGTCGAGAGTGTCTGGTGGGCGCTCAAGACGCTGCACGAGAAGGGACTGCTCTATCAGGGGCACAAGATCCTCCCCTACTGCGCGCGGTGCGGCACGGCGCTGAGTTCGCACGAGGTGGCGCAGGGGTACGAGGAGGTGGAGGATCCGTCGGTCTATGTGGCATTGGATCTGGTGGAAGGGAACAGCCGTTCTCCTTCCCCCTTCCCCCTTTCCCCTGCTGTTCGTCGCCGCATTATCGTGTGGACCACGACGCCGTGGACGCTCGTCTCGAATGTTGCACTCGCGGTGAACCCCGAGCTCGCGTACGTCGAGCTGCGCAAGAAGAACGTCACTGACTGGACGATCATCCTGGCCGAGGCGCGGGCGGCGGCGGTGCTCGGTGCGGACTACGCCGATCGGTGGGACGTCGTGCGAACGATGCCGGGCACTGCGCTCGTCGGCGCGACGTATCGCCGGCCGCTCGACTGGGTCGCCTACCCGGACGAGGGAGCGCGCGAGATCATCATCGGCGCCGAGTTCGTCTCGGCCGAGGACGGCTCAGGTGTCGTGCATATGGCGCCCGCCTTCGGCGCCGACGACTACGAGGCGGGGAAGCGCTGCGGTCTCGCCTTCGTGAATCCGGTCGATGCGCGCGGCGAGTTCCCGGCGGCGATGCCGCTCGTCGGCGGAAAGTTCGTCAAGGACGCGGACCCGCTCATCATCGAGGAACTGCAGCGGCGCGACCAACTCTGGAAGGCGCAGAAGGTGACGCACAGTTATCCGCACTGCTGGCGGTGCGGGACGCCGTTGCTCTACTACGCCCGCACCAGTTGGTTCGTGCGTACCACCGCGTACCGCGACGAGATGCTCGCGCGTAACGCAGCGGTGAACTGGAACCCACCGGAGATCGGATCGGGGCGATTCGGCGCGTGGCTCGAGCACAACATCGACTGGGCGATCTCGCGCGACCGCTATTGGGGCTCACCGTTGCCGGTCTGGGTGAACGACGCGGACCCTGCCGAGATCGAGGTGATCGGTTCCTTCGCCGAGCTCGCGGCGAAGATGGGCCAGCCGCTGCCGACCGACTTCGATCCGCACAAGCCGACCGTGGACCAGTACACCTGGCCGGCGACGAGCGGGACGGGGACGATGCGACGCGTGAGTGAGGTGATCGACACCTGGTTCGACTCAGGGTCGATGCCGTTCGCGCAGTGGGGCTATCCGCACCAGGCGGGGAGCCGCGAACAGGTCGCGCGCTATTTCCCGGCGGACTACATCGCCGAGGGCGTGGACCAGACGCGCGGGTGGTTCTACTCCCTACTCGCGATCTCTTCAGGCTTGGGCGATGCGTTGCCGAATAACGGCGGACGGCGGACGGCGGACGGCGGAGAGCAGGGGGATGCGGGATTCGCGGCGCCCTACCGCGCGGTGGTGGTGAACGACTTGGTGCTGGATGCGGCTGGGCAGAAGATGAGCAAGTCGAAGGGCAACACCGTCGAGCCGCGGGCGGTGATGGAGCGCCACGGGGCCGACGCGGTGCGGCTCTTCCTCCTCGCGAACTCGCAGGTCTGGGTGCCACGGCGATTCGACGAATCGGTGATCCGGGAGACGGCCGGCCGGTTCCTCGTCACGCTGCGCAACGTGTACAGCGGGATCTTCGCGCAGTATGCGAACTTCGGCTGGTCGCCCGAGGCGGGTGCGCCGCCGATCGCCGAGCGTGCGGTGCTCGATCGCTGGGTGCTCTCGCGGCTCGCGAACGTCGAGCAGAGCGTGGACGATCTGTTGCAGCGATTCGACGCTACTGCGGCGGCGCGACTCCTGATGGACTTCGTCACCGAGGACGTCGCCAACTGGTACGTGCGACTCTCCCGCGCCCGCTTCTACGCCGTGGAGGGGGCCGAGAACCGCGCGGCCTTCGCGACGCTGCACGAAGTGCTCGTCGTCACGAGCCGACTTCTCGCGCCGCTCGCGCCCTTCATCTCCGACTGGCTGCACGTTGAGCTCACTGGCCGCTCGGTGCACCTCGCCGACTTCCGCCGCGCCAGCGCGCCACACGCCGATGCGGCACTCGAGCGTGCGATGGGCGCGGCGCGAACCCTCGCGACGCTCGGTCGCGCGGCCCGCGAGGCGGCGGGGATCAAGGTGCGCCAGCCGCTCGCGCTGCTCACTTGCGTGGCGCCCGGCGTTGACGCTGCGTGGCATCCGACGATTGCGGCGCTCGTCGCGGCCGAGCTCAACGTGAAGCAGGTGATCTTCCACGACTCGGCGGCCGACTGGGTGCGGCTCGAGGGGAAACCCAACTTCCCCGTCCTCGGCAAGGTGCTTGGCGCTGCGATGAAGACGGCGAAGCCGCTGGTCGAGGCGCTCGGACCCGACGATCTTCGCACGATCGAGCGGGGGGGCACGATCACAATCGAGGTACCGGGCCACGGCCCACTCACGCTCGACGCGACGCGGGTGGCGATCACGGCCCGCGCGTCGACGTCGCTCGTCGTCCAGCAGGGCGAGGGGCTCTCGGTGGCGCTCGACCCGACGGTGACGCCGTCGCTTCGCGCCGAGGGGATCGCTCGCGAGGTCGTGAGCCGGGTGCAACGCCTCCGCAAGGAAGCGGGGTACGCGGTGAGTGACCGGATCCGGCTCGCGCTCGCCGGTCCGATGGAAGTGCAGGAGGCGCTCCGCGCGCACACCGCGTGGATCGCGCAGGAAGTGTTGGCCCGGGAGTGCATCATCGGCGATGCCCTGCCCGAGACATCCGCGTGGCCCGCGACCGCCGAGGTGGATCTCGACGGCCCCGTGGCGCGCATCGCTCTCACCAAGGACCGTTGACGATGGCACCCTCGACCCCCGGCGGCGAGAAGAAGTTCAAGTCCCTCTCGAAGAAGCAGATCGCGTACTTCGAGAAGCGCTTGATGGACGAGCGCAAGCGCGTGCTCAAGGAGCTGGGTCACTACGACGAGACCTTCGGCAACACGCCGCAAGGCGCCGACGGCGACCTTAGCGCCTACTCGTTCCATATGGCGGATCAGGGGACTGACGCGATGGAACGGGAGAAGGCCTTCCTCTTCGCGTCGAAGGAGGGACGGTTCCTCTGGCACGTGGACCAAGCGCTGCGCCGGCTCTACCGCACGCCCGAGGAGTTCGGCAAGTGCCACAACTGCGGCGGTGAGATCGGGTTCGACCGGCTCGACGCGCTCCCGCACGCGCGGTTCTGCATCGAATGCAAGCAGCGAGAGGAAGATGGGAAGAAGTGACGGCGTGGTGATGTCGACGCGACGATTCCTCGCGATCATCGCGGCGATCGTCGCACTCGACCAGCTGACGAAAGTGGTGGCGGTCGACCGACTGTCGCCGGCGTATGTGCCGCATCCGGTCCTCGGCGAGTGGGTCCGGCTCACCCTCGTCTACAATCAGGGCGCGGCGTTCGGGCTGCATCTCGGCCCCTGGTCGCGGTGGATCTTCATCGCGCTCACGGTGATCGCGATCGTCGTGATGTGGCAGCTCTACCGCGCGAGCCCCCTCTCGGCTCGCTGGCGCGCGCGGGCGCTCTGTCTCGTGACGGCGGGAGCGATCGGGAACCTGGTGGATCGCATCCGCTCGGGGCGCGGGGTGGTGGACTTCCTCGATGTGGGCGTGGCCGGCGGCTGGCGCTGGCCGACGTTCAACGTGGCCGATATGGCTGTGAGCACCGGCGCGGTGCTGCTCGCGATCGTCCTCTGGCGGGAGGAGGAGGCGCGGGTGGCCGCCGAGCGTGGGTGAGCCGCTAGCTCCAGGGCGCTACGAGTTCGACGCGACAGAGTCGGGCGAACGGCTCGACCTCGCGATCGCGCGACTGACGCACCACTCGCGGACACGCGCCGCGACGCTGATCGCCACGGGCAAGGTCCACGTCGACGGGAACGTCGAGCGTGCGAGCTTCCGTCTCGAGCCGGCGATGCACCTGACCGTCGAGATCCCCGTGCCGCCGGGCCGCGAGATCCTCCCCGAGCAGATCCCGCTCCGGGTGGTCTTCGAGGATGCCGATCTCGTCGTCGTGGACAAGCCGGCGGGAATGGTCGTGCATCCGGCTCCCGGGAACTGGAGCGGCACACTCGTGAACGCTTTGATGGGCCGAGGGCAGGGACTCGCCGCCGGGAGCGCGCCGGAGCGGGCCGGGCTGGTGCATCGTCTCGACAAGGAGACCTCAGGGCTGCTGCTCGTCGCGAAGACCGAGCGCGCGCATCGCGCCTTGAGTGCCGCGATGGCGGAGCGTCGGATCACGCGGCGCTACGCCTGCCTCTCGTGGGGGCACCTCGATCAGGACGAGGTGACGGTGGATCGCCCCTTGGGACGCGATCCGAACGACCGGACGCGGGTCGCGGTCCGGCCCGAGGGACGCAACGCACGCACTCGCTTCCGGCGCCTCGCGCGACTCGAGTCCTGCGACCTCCTGCAAGCGCACCTCTTCACCGGTCGCACGCATCAGATCCGCGTCCATCTCTCGGCGATCGGGCATCCGGTCGTCGGCGACGATACCTATGGCGGCGGCGGTGGACGACGGCTCGTCGGGCTGCCCCCGAAGCGACATTTCCTGCACGCGGCCTGGCTCGTCTTCCAGCACCCGGTGTCGGGAACGCGGATGGAACTCCGCTCCCCCCTCCCGCCGGAGCTCGTGCACTCGCTGCAGGCGGCGGGTGGCGAACCGTCGTGGTTTGCCCACCCCGACTCCCTGGAGTACCTTGGCTTCTATAGAGCGGATGACTGAACCCGAGGGGTTGCGTTACCTCGTGACCGAGGTGGCCGGCCAGCGGATCGCGTGGGAACTCTCGGCGGTGCGCGAGATCGTCCCGACGCGAGCCGTGACGCGTCTGCCGGGAGCGCCGGTGTGGGTGCTGGGGCTGCTCAATCTGCGCGGCATGGTGCTGACGGTGATGGACCTTGCAACGCGACTCGGCCTGCCGGCCGGTGCCGGGGAATCGGTGGTGGTGCTCGAGGTCGAGGGGCGGTCGCTCGGCGTTCGGGTGGATGTCGTGCGATCGGTGGCCGATGCGGCGGATGCCGCGGTCGAGCCGGTGGACGCCGCGCGCGGCGCGGAGGGGCTGGTGAGCGGAATGGTCCGGCTCAAGGAGGGACCGGCGGCGCTGATGGATGCTGCGGCGCTCTTCAAGTCGGTGTTGGCGACAGTCTGATGCAGGTTGACATTCATCTCTGGGGACGGGGGAACGCGTGGCTCCGACGGTATTGATCTGTGACGACGCGATCTTCATGCGAACGATGGTCGGCGACATCCTGCAGCAGGCGGGATTCGAGATCGTCGGCGAAGCCGAGACGGGGACGCAAGCGGTCGAGAAGTACAAACAGCTGCGTCCCGATCTCGTGACGATGGACATCGTGATGCCCGATATGGGGGGCATCGACGCGGTCCGGGAGATCACGAAGTTCGATCCGAAGGCGCGGGTCCTGATGTGCAGCGCGATGGGACAGCAGTCCCTCGTGGTCGAGGCGATCCAGGCCGGGGCGAAGGACTTCGTGGTGAAGCCCTTCCAGCCGAGCCGGGTGTTGGAGGCGGTGCAGCGAGTCCTCGGCTGACCCGGCCGACACCCGGCTGACCGACCGCGTCGCGTGGACCCCTCCCGCTATGCCGAGCTCTTCCGCACCGAGAGCCGCGAACAGCTCTCGGTGATCAATCGCGCACTCCTCGCGCTCGAACAGGGCGAGGCGACGCGCGAGCCGGTCGACGCGATCTTCCGCGGTGTCCACACGATCAAGGGGATGAGCGCGACGATGGGCTACACGGCCGTCGCCGAGTTCTCGCACGAACTCGAGTCGCTCTTCGACAAGGTGCGGGCCGGCGACCAGATGCTCTCCCCCGACCTGATGGACGCCTTCTTCGCGGCGGCCGATGCGCTCGAGGACGGGATCGAGCAGGCGAAGGAGGATGCGCCGATGACGGCGTCGATGAAGCGCGTGCTCGAACGGCTCAATGACGTCGCCGGCGGCCGCTCGACGGCGGAGTTCCGCGTCGTGAAGCCGAGCGATGTCCTGCGCATCACCTCCGAACAGCCGGTGCCGGCGCTGGCGCTCGAAGGACCGGGCGTGCTGATCACCGTGACGCAGTCGGCCAGCGTGCTCCTGCCGGGAGTGCGGGCCTTCATGGTGATCCAACGGCTGCGGGCGATCGGCGAGGTAGCGGCCGCAGTCCCGACGGTCGACGCGTTGCAGGCCGCGACGACCCCGCAGCGATTCCGGTTGCGGCTCATCACCAGCGCCGGGGAGTCGGAGATCGAGCAGGCGGTACGGAGCGCTGGGGATATCGACGCCGTGACGGTCGATCGGCGCGAAGCGGCCGCGCCATCCGCCCCGCCAGTGGCGCCTGGAACCGAGCGTCGGGCGCAGGGTCGCCGGATCAGCGACCAACTCGGGGTCGAGGAAATCGGGCAGCCAGTGGAGCGCGGGGCCGCGCCGCGCGCCCGCCACGTGCGGATCGAGCTCTCCCGGCTCGACACCCTGCTCAACCTGATCGGCGAGCTCGTGATCGTGCGTGGGCGACTGCAGGTGTTGGCGGCGGGCCTGCACGCGCCGACGCTGCACGAGGCACTGGCCGACGCGACCCGTCTCGTGTCCAACCTGCAGACCGAGATCATGACCAGCCGGCTGGTACCGGTCGGGCAGATCTTCGACCGCTTCCCGCGGCTCGTGCGTGATGTCGCGCGGCAGCTCGGCAAGGATGTCCTCTTCGCGATCGAGGGCAAGGATATCGAGATCGATCGCTCGGTGCTCGACGAGATCGGCGAGCCGGTGGTCCACCTCCTCCGGAATGCGGTCGACCACGGCCTCGAGCGCCCCGAGGTGCGGGAGGCGACCGGGAAGGCGCGGGCCGGACGACTCACGTTGGCCGCGCAGCGCGACCACTCCTCGGTGCTCATCGTGGTGCGCGACGATGGCCGAGGGATCGACCGGGCGCGGGTCCTCGAGCGGGCGATCGAACTCAAGTTGGTGGATCCGGCGACCAAGACGCTCGACGACGACACGATGATCCGCTGCATCTCGGCCGCCGGCTTCTCGACCGCGGCGACGGTGACCGATGTGTCGGGACGTGGCGTGGGGATCGACGCGGTGCAGACGAAAGTGCGCCTCTTGGGTGGGTCGCTCGAGGTGCAGACGGCGGCCGGTACGGGGACGGCGGTGACGATCCGGTTGCCAGTGACGCTCGCGATCGTGCGCGCGCTGCTCGCCCGGGTGGGAGGCGAGCGCTACGCGCTGCCGCTGACCCATGTGCGGGAGACCATGGAGCACGGGCCGGCGACGATCCGGCGGGTCCAGGGGCGCGATGTTTTGGTGCTGCGCGACGAGGTGATGCCGATCCTGCGGCTGCGTGATGTGGTGCGGCTCCCGCCGGGGAAGGGCGCGGCGCACGAGGAGATCGTGGTGATCGAGCGCGGCGACCGCCGCGCCGGATTGGTCGTGGATGAGCTCACGGGACAGGAGGACATCGTGGTGAAGTCGTTCGATGCGGTGCGGGATGGGGCCACCCTCTTCAGCGGGGCGACGATCCTCGCCGACGGAGCCCCGGCCCTCATCGTTGACGTGGGGAGCCTCCTGTGATCGACGCCAACTTCAACCCCGACGACCTGCGCTCGCTGACAAAGATGCAGCTCGACGCGTTGCGCGAGGTCGCGAACATCGGCGCCGGTCACGCCGCGACGGCGCTCTCGCAGATCACCGAGCAACGGATCATGATCAGCGTGCCCGAGCTCTCGGTCGCGCCGCTCGAGAGTGTGCCGAACCAGATCGCCGGGCCCGAGGAACCGGTCGCGGCGGTGCTGATGAAGATGGAGGGGGACCTCACCGGGCTCACGCTCCTCGTCTTCCCGCAGCCGATCGCGCTGAGGGTCGCGAGCCTGATGATGCACCGCCCGGTCACCTCGCTGGGCAAGATCGAGGAGTCGGCGATCAAGGAGGCGGGGAACATACTGAGCGCCGCCTATCTCAACGCACTCGCTGACTTCATGAAGATGACGCTGCTCAACTCACCGCCGATCCTCGCGGTGGATATGAGTGATGCGGTGCTCACCTCGACCTACGTCGCGAGCGCCCAGGGAGGCTCGCACGTCGTCTGCGTCGAGACCCAATTCCAACTCGAGGATGGCGGCGAGCGCCTGCGCGGCTTCTTCCTGCTGCTCCCTGACCCGCCGAGTCTTCGCGCGATGCTGAAGGCGATCCACGTCGCGTGAGCAGCCCCACCGCCACGAGGATCTCGGACCGGGACCGTGAGGTCCTGCGCGGTTTCGCGCGTCGAATCGACCCCTCCGACGCCGGGGCGCACAACAACCTCGGCGTCCTCTACTTCAACAAGGGGCTCTATCAGGAGGCGGTCGCCGCCTTCACGCAGGCGCTCGAGCTCGACCCGAAGATGCAGGTGGCCCAGCGGAACCTCGAGGTCGCGTACTTCAACACCGGGTACTATGACCAGCGGGTGACCGAGTTGCGCGAGCGGATCCGTCAGCGCCCCGAGGATCGTGATGCGCGCTGGGACCTCGGCCGGGCGTTCGCCCTCCTCGGCCAGCACGAGGATGCGATGCCGGAGTTCCGCGCGATCCTCCAGCAGCGCTCCAACGACGTGCCAGCGCGGATCCAGCTCGGGCTCGCGGAGAAGGCGAACGGCCGCCTCGCCGACGCGCTGCAATGGTTCCGGACCGCACTGCAGCTCGACCCCGAGAGTTCGCTGCTGCACTTCTACGTCGGTGAGGTGCTCTACAACCAGGGGGCGTTCGAAGAGGCGCTCGCAGAGTTGCGGCGCGCGATCCAACTCAATCCCGACAACCCCGACGCGCACTTCCTCCTTTCGTTCGTGCTCGGCGACATGGGACAGCGCGCCGAGGCGCAGCAGGCGTCGAAGCGCGCGGTGCAGCTGAATCCCGCGCTCTCCCGCGCCCAGGCGAACCTCTCGCTCGATCAATACGACCCGCGGAAATACGAGGAGCTCCTTCCCGGCCGACAGGCGCGCCGGTCGCAGGCGCAGATGACGATCGCCGAGGGAGAGCCCCTCGCGCACTACACGCTCGGCCTCGCCTACCGCCAGCAGGGCTACATCGCCGAGGCGATGAAGGCCTACCAGATGGCGCTCGAGAAGGGAGAGGATCGCGCCCTCGTGATGCAGGCGATGGCCGAGCTCCACCTGCTGCAGAAGGACCCCCGGCCGGCGATCGAGCTCTACGACTCGTTGGTCGCCGAACGGCCCGACAGCCCCAAGCTCTGGAACGAGCGCGGGGTCGCGCTCCACCAGGCGGGGCAACACGCCGCCGCCGCCGAGAGCTACGAGAAGGCGCTCGCGGTGGATCCGAAGTACGCGCTCGCGCGGAACAACCTCGGGGTCGCGCTCTTCCACGCCGGGAAGCCCGACGACGCCGTGGATGCGTTCCGACAGGCGCTCAAGTTCGACACCAGCTTCGTGAAGGCCCGCCTCAACCTCGCGCTCCTCCTCACGCGTGGTCGCCGGTACCAACTCGCGCTCGAGGCCTACCGTCAGGTGCTCGAGACGGCGCCCGACAGTGCGACCGCCTGGAACGGCGTCGGGATGGTGCTCGCCGAGCTGCGGAAGTTCGAGGACGCGAAGACGGCGTTCGCGCGGGCGATCCAGTCGAAGCCGGAGTTCGCCGAGGCGCACTACAACCTGAGTTTCACGCTCTCGAACCTCGGCGACTTCGACGGAGCGCTGCGCGAGACCAAGCTCGCCCTCGAGCTCGATCCCTACTACGTCGCGCAGAAGTTCGCGCTCGCGATCGACCTCGAGTATGAGGACCCCGACCTCTCAGTGATCCCCGATCTCGGCGGCGAGCAGCGGATGACGGGAGAGGTGGATACCTTCACCTTCGACCCGACGCTCCTCGACTCGCTCTTCACCGAACTCGCGCCGCCACCCGAGCCGGCGAACGCGCCCCTCGAGAGCGATCCCTACCGCCTCGCCGCCGACTTCCTCTCGAAGGGACTGACCGACCGGGCGATGGCCGACACGCGGCGCGCCCTCGCGCGTGGCGCTGACCCGGTGGTCGGGAACGTCCTGCTCGGCGAGGCCCTCGGGCGGCAAGGCGCGTGGGGCGACGCGCTCGAGCGATTCGAAGAGGCGTGCGCGAAGGATCCCGCGTCGCTCGGCGCGCTCCGCGGCCGCACGCAGGCACTATTGATGCTCGGGCGCGGTGAGGAGGCAGGAGTCGTCGCCGAGTCGCTGATCGCGGGCGCGCCCGACGATCCCGATGCGCTGATGCTCGTCGCGACGGCGCGGTTCGAGGCGGGAGACGCCGAGCTGGCCCTCGCCGCGCTCGCTCACGCACGCGAGGTCGCGCCGCAGCGCGCCGACGTGCTGCGTGGCATCGGCAACATCACGCGAGCCGTCGGTGACCTCGATGCAGCGATCGCGGCGTACCGACACGCCCTCACGCTCGACGAGGACTTCGCCGCCGTCCGCTACGACCTCGCGCGCCTGCTGATGCAGCGCGGCGCCTTCGACGAGGCGGAGAAGGAACTGCACGCGGCGCTGGAGTCGGTGCCGACCTACGCTGATGCCACGTTGGCGCTCGCCGGCGTCTACAAACAGGGGGGGCGCACGCGCGAGGCGCTGCTCCTGCTGGTCGAGTTCCTCGAACGCGACCCGTACAGCTTCGACGGCCTGATCGCTCTCGGCGAACTCCTGTTCGAGCAGGCGAAGCACGCCGACGCCGCGATCGCCTTCCAGCGGGTGCTCCGATTCGACGAGACGCACGTCGGGGCGATCTTCTATCAGGGCCTGCTGCTGGTCGAGCAGGGCCGCTTCCGCGAGGCGCTCGCGAGCTGGCGCCGGGTGGCGGTGCTGCAGCCCGACAGCGAATACGCGCGCCGCGCCTTCCGCGAGTCGCGGAAGGTGCAGCACCGCCTCGAGGGTACCACGCCCGATGGGGAGGGCTGATGGCGATCGAGGGCCCGCTCCGCGAACTCGGCATCCACGACGTCTTCCAGCTCCTCGACCTGAGCCGGAAGACGGGGACGTTGCGCGTGATGAGCGAACTGCGCGACAACGACGGCACGGTGCTCTTCGAGAAGGGACGGATCATCAGCGGTGCGATCCGCTCGAATCCGCATCGGATCGGCGACCTCCTCGTACGGTCGGGTCGGCTGACGAGCGAGGATATGGCGCGCGCGCAGCTCCTGCAACAACGCGGGGACAAGCGCCGGCTCGGCGAGATCCTCGTCGCGCTCGGCCTCGTCACGCCGAAGGAGATCGAGCGTCAGGTCAAGCTGCAGATCGAGGCAGTCGTCTTCGAGTTGATGTCTTGGCGCGAAGGGCATTTCCGGTTCGAAGAGGGACTCGCCGAGGACCTGCTGCGCGATGCCGTCGTGCCGCTCTCGCCGGAGTCGCTGCTGATGGAAGGGGCACGACGGATCGACGAGTGGTCGCGGATCGCCGACCGCGTGCCGAACCTCTCGGTTGTCCCTGAACTCTCGCCCGCCGACGAGGACCATCCGGCGCTGCTCGACCTCCTGCCGCAGGAGTGGCAGGTGCTCTCGCTGATCGACGGCAGCCACGACCTGCGTGAGATCGCGGCGATCCTCGCGATGAGTGAGTTCGATGTGGCGCGCGTCGTCTACGGGCTGGTCACCACCGGCGTGATCCGGCTCTACCAGCCGAAGCGCTCGTCGCGCGTGACGCCGCTGCCCGACGACGCGAGCACACCGGCAACGCGTCGCGACGACCGGGCGACTCCGCTCGACACGATGGCCGAGCCGGTGCGCCGCGGGGCCGCCGCCTTCCGTCGCGGCGACTTCGCCGAAGGGATCAGCACGTGGCGTGGCTTCGTTGAGGCGACGCCGCACTACGCCGGGGCGTCGGCGCTGCGCGAGGGCGTCGAGGCCGCGACGCGGCTGCAGACGATCCTCGAGCGGGAGGCGCCGCATGCTCGCTGACGACATCCGCTCGATGAGCGAGACCCTCGCCGCCGACCCGCAGAGTCTGGTCTTCGTCCCGCTCGCCGAGGCGCTGCTCGGGCGCGGCGACCTCGCCCACGCGGCTCGGGTCGCGCAGCGGGGCGCGGCGCGTCACCCGAATCGCGCCGACGCACGGGACCTCGTCGCGCGGATCGCACTCGCCCAAGGGGACGAGCCGCGCGCCGAGCAGGCGTGGGAGTCGGTGCTCCTGATCGACCCCGCGTTCGGTACCGCACATCGCGGACTCGGGCTCGTGCGGTACCGGCAGGGACGGCTCGACGACGCGCTGATGCACCTCACCACGGCTTCGCACGACGATCCCGCGGATACGACGGTGCGGGCGGCGCTCGAGGCGGTGCACGGGGTCGTGCGCACCCGCGACGCGCGTGCGACCGGTGTGCTCGAGGCGGCGGTCGCGGCGGCCGCCGCCAGCACGCCCACCGACGACCGCGCTGGCCACGATGCCGGCGGCGAATCGGCGGCCGCGCTCTTCGACCCGATCCTCGAGGAGAGCAAGCAGGTTGCCCTGCTCCTCGACGCTGAGGGGCTCGTCGCTGCGGGGCAGTACATGACCGCCGACGGCACTGACCTCGGGGCCGAGATCGGTGCGCACCTCTCCGGCGTGGGTGATGAGGCCGATCGCGCCATCCGGCACTTCGGCCTCGGCAAGTGGACGCGGCTCGCGATCGAGACTGAGGCGGCCGCCGTCGCGATGGCACCGATCGGCGACTCGGTGCTGCTCGTCGCGGCGCCGCGCGACGTACCGCTCGGCTTCGTGCGACGGACGTTGGAACGCTGTCTCATCCTCTCCCGCCAGTGGCTCGGGGAGGGCGCGTGAGCACCTTCGCGGACATCATCCTTGCCGTGACGCGGCATCGCGGCGTCAGCGCCTGCCTCGTGGTGTCGGAGGAGGATGGGATCGTCGTCGACGGCACGGCTCAGATCGGTGTGAGCACGCCGGCCTTCGCGGCGCTCACTGCGTCGCTCTACCGGAGGGCCGGCCGGGCGGCCGGAGCGGCTGGGTTCGGCAGTGTGAGCTACTTCGAGCTCGAGGCGGAGCAGGGGCGCGTGCTCGCTGCTGGTCGCAACGGCCTCGTCGTCGTTGCCGTCGGGGAACCCAGGGTGAACGTCGGGCTCCTCCGGGTCGAACTCCTGCGCGCGGCCGAGTCGCTCTGATGCGTCACTCGATCACCGTCCCGTGGGCCGATGCGCCGCTCAAGCGGTTCGTCGATGACGCCCGGTGCCAACTCGCCGTGCTGATGGAGTCGAGCGGCCAGGTGCTGGCGCAGGTCGGGTTCCAGCGCTCGATCGACGTGCAGACGGCGTGTGCACTCTCGGCGGCGATCAACGCGTCGGCTGAGCACCTCGGGCAGATGGTCGATGGGGCGCCATTCCGCGGCCTGCACTACTCGGGGAAACAACGGCAGTTGTACATCGCCCAGATCTCGATGCGCGAAGGGATGCTCGTGCTCCTGGCGGTCTTCGACGAGGAGAGCTCGCTCGGGATCGTCCAACTCTACCTCGCCGAGCTCCGCAGCAGTCTCGCGGCGGCGGCGCCGGAGCGGGAGGATGCTCCCCCGGCCCTCGCGGTGGATTTCGAGAACGAACTGAATCGCAACTTGGCTTCGTTGTTCGGGAGGGGCGCGTGAATCGCCGCTCCCGCCACCGTCACCGGTCCACGCCGTGAGCCTCGTCAACTACGCGACGCGCGAGATCACCTGCAAGATCGTCTACTACGGCCCCGGACGGTCGGGGAAGACGACGAACTTGCACTACATCTACGGGCAGGTCCCCGGGGACCGGAAAGGCCAGATGGTCTCGCTGGCCACGCAGACCGACCGCACGCTCTTCTTCGATTTCCTCCCGATCGACCTTGGCAGCATCTCGGGTTTCACGACGCGCTTCCAGCTCTACACGGTACCCGGCCAGGTCTACTACCAGACGACCCGCAAGCTCGTGCTGCAGGGCGCCGACGGGGTGGTCTTCGTCGCCGACAGCCAGTCGCGACAGCTCGACGAGAACATCGAGTCGATGCAGGACCTGCACGCGAACCTCGCCGAGCAGGGCGTCGACGCGCGCACGATGCCCCTCGTGATCCAGTACAACAAGCAGGACCTCCCACCGGAGCTCATCACTCCGGTGCCAGAGCTCGACGAGGCGCTGAACTTCCGCGACGTGCCGTCGTTCGCCGCCGACGCGCTGCACGGCCCCGGCGTCTTCGAGACGCTGCGCGGCATCTCCGAACTCGTGTTGCGCAAGTTGAGCGCGGGGAGCGGGCGAGGCTGAGATGCGGCTCGATCCCCGACTGACCTTCGAGCGCCTCGTCGTGGGAGCCGGCAACCGGCTCGCCGCCGCGGCGGCGCGCGCAGTCGCCGAGGCGCCGGGGATCACCTACAACCCGCTCTTCATCTACGGCGGGTCCGGTCTTGGGAAGACGCACCTCCTGACGGCGGCGGGACATCGGCTGCTCGAACTGCAGCCCGACGCCGAAGTCCTCGCGATGACCCTCGACGAGTTCTCCGAGCAGTGGCACGCCGCGGTCTCGGCGGGGGAGACGACCTCATTCGGTGGGCGGCTCTCCGGGGTCGAGCTCCTCCTGCTCGACGACATCCAGTTCCTCACCGGCCGGCGCGAGATGCAGGCCGAGCTGCTGCGGCTCTTCGCGGCGATGCAGGAAGCGGGGCGACAGATGGTCTGCACGAGCGACCGGCCGCCCTCGGAGATCGCCGACGTGGACGAGCGGCTCATCAGCCGACTCGCCGGCGGACTCGTCGTGGATGTGAGCGCGCCCGAGTACGAGACGCGCGTCGCGATCCTGCGCGCCTCCTGCGCCGAGCGAGGCGTGACCGTCCCGGACAAGGCGCTCGACGCGCTTGCGCAACGCGGGGTGCAGTCGGTGCGCGAGCTGCAGGGCGCCCTCAACCAGTGGATCGCGAAGGAGACCCTTGGAGCGAGCGGGAAGAGCGCGACGCCGCTCCCCGGCGACATCGCGACGATGGCGAGATCGGGGGAGTTCCTCAACTTCCTCAGCGACGTCGCGAACGTCGTGCAACTGCACGTCGAGTCGTGGCAGGTGCGGCTGCGCGAGGTGATCGCGTACTGGCAGGGCGAGGGCTATCGCACCGCGGTGCTCGAGCGCGCCCTCCAACTGCCGCGCGACCCCGACGTTCCGGCGCTCGTGGCCGTGTACGTGCAGGCGGTGGAGCACCTGCGGGCGCTCGAGGCCGAGGCGACGAAGGCCGATGCTGCGCTCGGCGGCAACGAGGTCTTTCGCGATCCCGAGCTTCTGTCGGAGGCCGAGGACCTCGTCGAGCGCGCACTCGCCGGGGAGACGCCACCGGTCGGGCCGAATCCGGCGTTCACGCGCGTCGGATTCGAGATCGGGATGGCGAACCAACTGGCGGCGCACGCTGCCGACGCGGTGATCGCATCACCGGGCGCGCGCTACAACCCGCTCCTCGTCACCGGCACGAGCGGGGTCGGCAAGACGCACCTCGTTCACGCGATCGGCAACGCGATCGCGGCCGCGTCCGGTGGGGCGATCGTCGTCGCCTGTGTGCACGCGCAGACGCTCGTAGACGAGCTGATCGCGGCGATCCAGGGTGGCACCGTCGAGCGGTGGCGCACGCGCTACCGCGCGGCGGGGGCACTGATCGTGGACGACGTGCAGTTCCTCGCCGGGAAGGAGCGGACGCAGGACGAGTTCTTCTTCGTCTTCAACGCGCTCGCCGAGGCGGGACGGCAGATCATCCTCTCGAGTGATCGGCCGCCGGCCGAGATCCCCGAACTCGCGGCGCGGTTGCGCTCGCGATTCGAAGGGGGACTCACCGCCGAGATCCTCCCACCTGATCGCCCGCTGCGCGAGAAGCTGGTGGCGCGCTTCCTCGCCGGGATCGGGCGGCCGGCGACGCCTGACCTCCTCGACGTGATCTGCGACCCGCCGGTCCAGAGCGTGCGGGAGTTGATCGGCGTGGTGAATCGGCTTGCCGCCGCCGCCGATGCGCGCGGTGACGTGCTCGACGCGACCGTCGCCCGCGAGGAACTCGGACTCGGGGCGTCGGCTGGTTCGACGATGGCGCCGTCGGCGCTGGCCGATGCGGCCGTGGACCGCACCTTCCTCGACCGGGAACGAGTCGTCTGGGAGTGGCCTGACATCGGTGGCCGGCTGATCGAGGAGTTCCGCTAGTGGCGATCAAGGGCTCACTGAAGGAGGCCTCCCTCCCCGACGTGCTGCAGCTCCTCTCGATGGGCAAGAAGAGCGGCTGTCTCTCGGTCACTCACCGGAACAACTTCGGCTCGATCTTCTTCGACAAGGGGAAGATCTCCTACGCGTCGATCGTCAATCGCCGCGACCGACTGGGCGACATCCTGGTGCGAGGGGGGATCCTCACCCAGGTGCAACTCGACGAGGTGATCCAGGCCCAGGGGAAGACCCGCGGCAAGCGCCTCGGCGAACTGCTCGTCGATCGGGGCCTGCTCACCCGTGACGATCTGCATGGGCAGATCCGCGTACAGATCGAGGAGGCGGTCTTCTTCCTCTTCACCTGGGTCGAAGGCACCTTCAACTTCGAGGCTGACATCCGCCCCGAGGAGCAGGACTTCCTCGTCTCGATCAACCCCGAATCGCTGCTGCTCGAGGGCGCGCGCCGGGTGGACGAGTGGAGCCTGATCGAGAAGAAGATCCCCTCGTTCGACATCGTCTTCGAGGTGGACCGCCGGCGTCTCGACGAGAGCGACGCCCAACTCACCGCGGAACAGCGATTGCTCGTGCCGATGGTCGATGGACGAAAGGACGTCGCGGCGCTCGTGGACGAATCGGGGCTCGTCGAGTTCGAGGTCGGGAAGGCGCTCTTCGGGCTGGCGACGGCGGGATTCCTCCACCGCGTCGGGAAGACGAAGCCAGTCGAGGCCGCCGCTCCTGACACGCGAGTCGAGGAGCACCGCAACCTGGGGATCGCGTTCTACCGGACCGGGATGCTCGATGAGGCGGTGCGCGAGTTCCGTCGCGTGGCCGAGCTCCGGATCGACGATCCGGGGGCACGGTTCTATCTCGGACTCGCCCATCTCCGGCTCGGGCGATGGGCGGAGGCGTTGACGCATTTCGAGGCCGCGTCGCGGCAGCGAGGGGCGAAGGGCGCGGTGTTCCACAATCTGGCGCTGGCCCTCGAACGGCTCGGGCGCCTCGACGAGGCGCACGCGGCGCTCGAGCAGGCGCGCTCGCGTGGCAGCGAGGAGGACCCGAGGGTCCACATCTCACTCGGCGTGCTCGCGCTCCGCCAGGGACGGTTCGCCGACGCCGACGAGCACTTCATGCGCGCCCGTCCGCTCTTCGGCAAGAAGCCGCCGTCGGCGGTCTGGTTCCACTCGGCAGCGCTCGCGGCCGGACTCTCAGGCCAGCTCGAGAAGGCCATCGCGCTGCTGCGGGAGGGGACTGAGACGCACGTACATGCGGCCGCGCTCCACAACAACCTCGCCGTCGCCCTCGTCGCCGCTGGGGATTCCTCGGCGGCACTCGCCGCGCTCGACCGCGGCATCACCGAGGATCCAGGGCTCGCGCCGCTCCATCGCAATCGTGGCGACATCCTCCTCGCATCGGGGCAGGGGGATCAGGCCCTCGAGGAATACCTGCGAGCGGTGAAGCACCACGAGACCCTTGGCCCTGAGATCTGGTCGCGGATCGGGGACCTGCGCTGGGAGCACGACGAGAGCGAGGCGGCGGTGGCGGCGTGGGAGCGCGCCGTCGTGCTCGATCCCGCGCACGCGAATGCGCGCGCGCGCCTCGACGCCGCGCAGCAGGGGGCCCGGTGAGAGTACCAGCCGACCTCGAGGGGTTCCGCGTGCTGACCGCGAAGATCGCGAAGGAGCGCGGCTTCGGATGCGCGAACTACAAGGATGGCTGCCTGCGCCGGCGGATCGCGGTGCGGATGCGCGCCCGCCAAGTCAGCGATTATGCCGGATACGTCCAGCTGCTCGACACCGACCCGAAGGAGTACGAGTTGCTGCTCGACGCGCTCACGATCAACGTCACGAAGCTCTATCGCGACGCCGAGGCGTGGGACGCGCTCCGCGACCTCGTCGTGGCGCCGCTCTGGGATGCGGCGCCGTCGCGCCTGCAGGTCTGGAGCGCGGGCTGTTCGTCGGGCGAGGAGCTCTACACGCTCGCGGCCCTCTTCCACGCCCACGCGACGCGCACCGCGACCCTCTCGCGGCTCCGCACCCTGCGGATCCTCGGCAGCGACATCGACCGGGGTTCGCTCGAGGCGGCGCGGCAAGGGAGCTTCCCCGCCGAGGCCTTCGCCGAGATGCCGCCCGCACTGCGAGCGCGCTACTTCACACCGACGGCGCCCTTCACCGCGGTGCCGGAGCTACGGGCGCTCGTCGAGGTCGAGAAACGCGACCTCCTGCAGGAGGACGCGCCGGTGAGCGGCCTCCAGTTGATCACCTGCCGCAACGTGGTGATCTACTTCGGACGCGAGAGTCAGGAACCGCTGATGCGGAAGTTCCACGCCGCACTCGCGCCGGGTGGCTTCCTGATGCTGGGAAAGGTCGAGACGCTGATGGGACCCGCCCGCGCGCTCTTCGAGACGGTGGATCAGCGTCAGCGGATCTTCCGGAGGGCCGCGTGACCGACCAACACGTGCGGATCGCCCATCACGCCGTCGCCCGCGGGAGCGGGCGTCTCGTCACGATCGGGCTCGGCTCGTGCGTGGCGATCGCGCTCCACGAACCCCGGTCGCGCATCTCGGGCTTGGCGCACGTCCTGCTCCCCGACCCGAGCGTCGCGCGCGACACGACGAATCCGGCGCGATTCGCCTCGACCGCGGTGCCGATGCTGGTCGAGGAGATGCGCGCTCTCGGCGCGCGTGGCGCGATCACTGCGAAGCTCGCCGGTGGCGCGGCGCTCTTCGGCGCGATGCTCGGGACCGGGGCTGGCCAGATGGGCGCGCGAAACGTCGCTGCGGCGCGGACCGCACTCGCCCACGCCGGGATCCCGTTGCTCGCAGAGGAGACCGGCGGTACCGCCGGACGCAGCGTTGTGATGGATGTGCAAAGTGGCGAGGTGACGGTACGCTCGGTGCGGGGAGGGGAACGTGTCCTCTGAACGCCGCGTGCTGGTCGTGGACGACAACGCGCTCCTCAGCGCGGTGTTGCGCGACCTGATCGATCGGATCCCTGGCTTCCGCGTCGTCGGAACGGCGCGCGATGGCGAGGAGGGCCTTGGCCTCGTCCACTCCCTTGACCCCGACATCGTCACGCTCGACGTCGAGATGCCGGGGGTCGATGGTCTTGCCGCGCTCGGCTACATCATGAGCGAGGCGCCGCGGCCGGTCGTGATGGTGAGTGCGGCGACGACGCGCGGGTCGGTCGACCTGACGATCCGCGCCCTCGAACTCGGCGCCGTGGAGTTCGTGCGCAAACCCGAAGGGCAGACGGCCGCATCGTGGGAAGGGAGTCGGCGGCGGATCGAGGACGCGCTCCGCGCCGCGGCGCAGATGAATGTGCGCGGCGTTCCCGTGCTCGCCCGCCCGCGGCTCCGCACTGGGGAGCAGGTGCTCCGGCCCCCGCGTCGCGCCGACGCGGCGATCGCGGTCGCGTCGAGCACCGGAGGCCCGCGCGCGCTCGCCGAGGTGATCCCGGCCTTCCCCGCCGAACTCGATGCGGCGGTGCTCGTCGCGCAACATATGCCGCCGGGGTTCACGGCTGGTCTCGCGCGTCGGCTCGACCAACTCGGCTCCCTTCCCGTGCACGAGGCGACGCACGGCGAGGCGGTGGAGCCGGGACGGGTCTATCTCGCGCCCGGCGGCCGCCACATGACGGTCACCAGCGGTGAGAGGGGCGCGACGATCTCGCTCGAGGATGGGCCTTCGATCCACGGCGTGCGGCCGGCCGCCGATCCACTCTTCGCGTCGGTCGCGCGGCACTTCGGGCGACGCGCGGTGGGCGTGGTGCTCACCGGGATGGGCCGCGACGGGAGCGCGGGACTGCGCGCGATCCGCGCGGCGGGGGGCGGGGCGGTGGTCCAGGATCGCGCGACGTCGGTCATCTACGGGATGCCGCAACAGGCACTCGCGGAGGCGGGCGCCGATCGCGAGGCCCCACTGCGCGAGATCGCGGGAGCGGTGACGTCGCTCCTCGAGTCGCGCGCGAGAACGACTCGATGACGAATGCGCGCGTGCTCCTCGTGCGGGTCGGCGACGAACGATTCGCGTTGCCGCTCGCCGACATCCTGGAAGTCAGGGACGCGCCGGCGGTCGAGGGCGTGCCACTCCTGCCGTCGGGCGTCGCCGGACAGTGCGTGCATCGTGGCAGACTGATCCCGGTGCTCGACTTGGGTCCGCTGGTCGGTGTCTCGCGTGACGGAGGGGACGGTGTGCTGTTGATTCTCGCTGCCGAATCGGAGCGCGTGGGTCTGCTCGTGGACGACGTGGTCGATGTCGCCGCGGCACCCGCGTCGGCGGTGCGGCCGGTGCCGGCGACCGGCTCGGCGGCCGCCGGGATGCTCAGTGGTGTGCTCGCGCTGGACGGTGCCTTGGCCGGACTGGTGGACACGGACGTGCTGCGAGCCTCGGTGCTCGCGCGCTTGGCAATGGAGGTGGGATGACTGGGTCGCCGACAATCGCGGTGAAGCGCCAGCTCGTGGTGTTCGAGACCGCGGGCGAGCGCTTCGCTGCCGACATCTTTGCGGTGGAGCGCGTACTGCGTTTCACCCCACCGCGCCTCCTCCCCAACGCCGCGCCCTGGTTGCGGGGTGTGATCGACCACGGCGGTGCGGCGATCCCGGTGGTGGACCTGCGCGAGCGACTCGGGTTGCCGGCCCGAGCGGCCACCGAGCAGTCCCGCATCCTGGTGGTGGTCGTGGGAGAGACGCGGGTCGGCGTGACGGTGGATGTGGTGCACGCGGTGCGCACCGTGGAGGCAGCGGCGGTCGAGCCGCCGCCGGCGATCTATCGCGGCCTCGCGAAGGAGTACCTCGAGGGAGTCGTGCGCGATGGGGGAGACCTCCTCGTGCTGCTGGATACCCGGCATCTCCTGACGTCGACTGAGACGGTGGAGATGGAGCGGGCGCTCACGACGGGAGGTCGGGATGGCTGACGAGACGTTGGCAGTATTTCGCGCGAAGTATGGGGCGATCGACAAGCGGCTCGACGCGGGTCTCGCCGATGCCGAACGGAACACCGTGAAGGGGGAGATCGTCGGCCTCTTCAAATCGGTCGAGGCGCAGATCGCCGATCTCTCGGCGCTGAGGGACGAGATCAAGCAGCTCGTGGACAAGTTCAAGAGCCAGGCGGCGGCGGCGACGCTGGCCCCGCAGTTCACGGGCGAGAAGCCGGTGGTCCACGCCGACCACATCGGCGCGTCGACGTTCATCGAGAAGGGATGGAGCCGGCTCTCGCTCGGCGACCACGAAGGCGCCGAGCAGGCGCTGCTCAAGGCGATCGAACTCTCGCCGGGGGATCCGCAGAGCGAGGCGCTCCTCGGCTGGGCGCAGATGCTGCAGGAGAAGTACGACGACGCGCTGATGAACTTCCAGAAGGTGCTGGTGCGGGAACCGGCCAACTCCCTCGCGCGGATCAACGTCGGGTTCATCTGCCTCAAGAAGCGGATCTTCGGCGAGGCGATCGAGCATCTCTCGAAGGCGATCCGTCTCGACAATGACCGCAAGGCGTCACTCTACGCGCACTTCTATCTCGGGCTCGTGTACTTCGAGCGCGAGATGTACGAGGATGCCCAGTCCTTCTTCAAGAAGACGCTGGTGCTCGGGCCGAACCTGATCGAGGCGTACTACGAACTCGGTCGCGCGCACTGGTTCAACGAGGAGAAGGACGAGGCGAAGGCGATGTGGCAGCAGGGCTTCACGACCAACAAGTTCAATCCGTGGGGGAAGAAGTGCGCGGAGTTGCTCAAGGTCGTGGAGGCCGGAGGGGAGCCACCGCGCGCGGCGTGAGCAGGCTGATGCGGACGCTGGGCGCCCTCGCGCTCCTCGGAGGCATCGTGCTCCTGCCGGTGCGGATCCGGGGGCAGGATCTGCTGCCGCCGGGCGCCGAGGTCTACGCTGCGGGGCGATTCGAGATCGTCGCCTTTCCCTCCGAGGCCCGACTCGCGCGGTCGCTCCTCGCGGATGCCGGACGAAGAGATTCCTTCCCCGGCCTGCCGCGGCCGCGCTCGCGGGTGCGGATCTCCCTCGCGCCTGACGAGGGGAGGTTCCGGGAGTGGGTGGGTGCGGGGGCGCCGGAGTGGGGTGCGGCAATCGCCTTCCTGCGCGAACAGCGGATCGTGATGCAGGGGACGAACGCCGGGGCGGATGCCGGCGATCCGCTCCAGACCTTGCGTCACGAGCTGGCCCACCTGGCACTCTGGGAGGCGATCGGGCCGGGAGTGCCGCGGTGGTTCGACGAGGGGTACGCATCGGTCGCTGCGGGGGAGTGGGGCAGGGAGGAGGTCCTCGCGACGAGTTTCGGGCTCGTCTGGCGCGGCGTACCGACGCTCGCCGGCCTCGACTCGGGCTTCTATGCCGGCGCCGAGCGCGCGCAGCGGACGTATGCCCTCGCGCATCGCGCGGTCGCCGAGCTCACGGCGTTGGGTCGGGAGCGGGGACTGGGGTTGTTGTTCGAGTACTGGCGAGGGCAGGGGACGTTCGAGCGCGCACTCCGGTCGGCGTACGGAATGGGGAGTGATGACTTCGAACGCCATTGGCGCTCGCGGGTTCGTCGGCAGTATGGAGCACTGGCGCTGGTCGCAGACCTCTCGCTGCTCTCCGTCTTCTTGGTACTCGTGTTGGGACCGGCGTGGTGGCAGCGCCGCAAGAGGCAACGCCGGCGACTTGAGGTGATGCGAGCGGCGGACGCGGCTCGCGAGGCACGCGAGCGGGAGAGCGCCCTCACCGCACTTTTGGGGGAGGTGGTGTCCGATCCGAGCGACGGACCCACCGACCGGCCGCATTAACGGACGATGAAGGCAGTCAGGATTTGGTTGACACCCTTCTATAGATGGCCTAGACTCTTCCCCCTATGGCCGTCTCATCGAAGACTGAAGCGGTGCCCGCGTCGCGCCCCGCCCTCTGGTGGGGTCTCGCGGCACTCACGTTGGCGCTGGGTTACGCCGACCTGTGGCGCGGTGGGGAGACCGTGGCCCCGATCCTGCTGGTGATCGGCTATTGCATCCTCGTCCCGATCGCGATCCTGAAATGAGTTTCTTTTCTACCCTCCCCGCGGCTGGGGACGGCGCGCGGGGCGAATAGCTCAGTTGGTTAGAGCACCTGCCTTACACGCAGGGTGTCGGGGGTTCGAGTCCCTCTTCGCCCATCCAGTCAGTTCGGAAGCGGGACCACGTTGGGTGGTTCCGGGGTACTAAGTCCAACGCTCTTGAGGAGATGACAGTGGCTTCTCTGTTCCACTCCCGCTCGCTTACGGTGCTCGCGGCCCTCGTGGCCGCCGGCGGAGCCGTCTCGCTCGGAGCACAGCCGCCGCGGCCGACGCGGTTGCCACCCCGGCCCGACACGCCGCGCTTCGTCGTGCAGATCTTCGGATCGACCGATCGGATCGCCGGACCCAGTGCGGCGAACGACCTGCGCGACCGCCTGATCCGCGCCTTTCCGTCGCGCACACTCTACGTTGTGCCGCCCGAAGAGCAGTTCCCGATGCTGGAACAATCAGGATTCCCGAAGGACCAGCAACTCAGTGTCGCTGATGAGGCGGCGCTCGCGAAGATCCTGCGGGCCGACGACTTCATCCGCGGAGCCGTGACGAAAGAGGGCGATCTCTATCGCGTGAACGCGTCGCTCGTGCTGACGCGGGACCCCGCGCTCAGCCAGCCCCTGCCGACGATGACGGGGAATCGTCCGGACCGCGCCGCGGCCGGATTGGTGGAGGAGATCAAGCAAGCCCGCAAGCAGCTCGTCAATGAGAAGCGGTGCCGAGATCTCGCCCGCGATGAGAAGCTCGATGAAGCGGTGAAGGCGGCCGACGCGGCGGTCGTCGAGTATCCGCGGGCGACCCTGGTCCGTTACTGCAAGCTCAATGTGCTCTACCGCCGCAAGGCGCCGAACACCCAGATCATCGCGATGGCCGACGAGATCCTCGCGATCGATCCGAATGCGAAGGCCGCCCTGCAAGTCGCCGCCGAGGCGCACAAGGCGGAAGGGCACGTCGACAAGGCGAACGAGCTGCTCGTGAGGCTGCTCGCCCTCGAACCGACGAATGCGAAGCTGGCGTCGGACGTGGTGGACGCGCTCGCCGCGAGTGGCAACTACACGATCGCGAAGGAGATCGTCCTCAAGGCAGTGCAGGACAACCCGGGCGACGTGGCCCTCGTCTCCCTGCAGTTCCGCATCCTCGCGGCGGCCCGCGACTTCAAGGCGGCGCTGGTGACCGGTGAGGAGATGATCCAGATGGACACGAGCCTCGCCGACCTGTCGTTCTTCAACCGGCTCATCGCACTCTACGCGGCAGACAGTCAGCCGCAGAAGTCGGCCGAAGCGGCGGCGCGGGCGACGCGGAAGTTCGCGGACAATGCGCAGCTCTGGCAGACCTACTCGCAGACGCTCAAGGCGGCTGGCCAACTCCAGCAGTCGATCGGTGCCGCCAAGCGGGCGCTCGAGATCAACCCGAAGATCCCGAACGGATGGACGCAGGTCGCGATCGCCTACAACGACCTGAACTTCCCCGATAGTGCGCTCATCGCCCTCCACTTGGCGCGGGATGCCGGCGACGACGTCAACAACGTCGGCGGCTACGCGGTCACGCTCGGGAACAAGTTCTATCGCGCGGCGATGGCGGAGGAGCCAAAGAAGATCGCCTCGCTTGAGGCGCCGTTCCCGTACCTCCACTTCGCCGACAGCACTTTGGCCGATCCGGCGCAGAAGTCGAGCGCGAACTTCCTGATCGGTGTCACCTCGTACTACGTGGCGGCGACGCTGGCCGAGGGACTCCAGAAGTCGAAGAGCTGTGACGAGTCGAAGAGGGCGCAGGCGGCAGTGATCGATGCGCAACTCTTCACGCAGCGCGGCGCACGGACCTCGCCGCAGAACGCGGCGACGGTGCTCACTGCGGCGGGCCAGCTCCAGCCGTACCTCGACGATCAAGTGAAGCGGAACTGCAAGTAACCGGCCGGCTCCATCGGCTGACCGACACCCGCCGTCGCCCCAGCGACGGCGGGTGTCGGCGTTCAGGGGAGCGTCGTGACATCTTTCCTCGTGTGACCGCGCCCTCCGACCACGCCGCAGGATGGCACGCCCCGGTGCTCGTGCACGAGGTGGTGGAGCACCTCGCTGGGTGCCGCAGGATCCTCGATGGCACACTCGGTGGCGGCGGGCACGCCGCCGCGCTCCTCGCCGCGGGAGCGCAGGTCACCGGGCTCGACCGCGATCCGGGCGCACTCGGCGAAGCCCGCGCGCGACTGGCGACGGAGGAGGGTGCCGGACGGTTCCTCGCAGTCCAGGGAAACCACGACGCGATCGATGACGTCGCCGTCCTCGCGGGGGCGACCTTTGACGGCATCCTTCTCGACCTCGGCGTCTCGTCGCACCAGATCGACGCCGATGGTCGCGGCTTCTCCTTCCGTCCCGGCGTGCGCCTCGATATGCGGATGCATCCGGGTCAGGAGATGGACGCCGCGTCGTATCTCAATGAAGCGAGCGAGACCGAGCTCGTCCGGACCTTCAGGGAGTTTGGTGACGAACCACGGGGGCGACGGATGGCCCACGAGGTCGTGCGGCGCCGAGAGACCCGGCGATTCGAGACGAGCGACGACCTCGTTGGAGTGATCCGCGCTGTGCTCGGGCCGCGGAGTGGATCGCCCGATTTCGCGCGCATCTTCCAGGCCGTGCGGATCGCCGTGAATGACGAGCTCGACGGACTGGCGCGCGGCCTGCCCTTGCTACGGGATCGACTCGCGCCGGGGGGCCGGTTCGCCGTCATCGCCTACCACTCCGGGGAGGACCGCCTGGTGAAGCACCTTTTCCGGGAGTGGAGCACCGCGTGCACCTGCCCGCCTCGCCAGCCGGTCTGTACCTGCGGCGGCACCGCGCTCGGGCGCCTCGTGACGCGCAAGGCGGTCACGGCGTCGGAGGCGGAAGTCGCCGTGAACCCGCGGGCGCGCAGCGCACACCTCCGGGTCTGGCAAAAGGCCTCGGGCGGGGAGGAGTAGCGCGTGCGCGGCAGGTCCATCGTCTTCCTCGGCCTTCTCGGTTTCGTGTTGGTGGCCACGGGCGTCATATGGAGACGGAGCACCGGGGTCGCGCAGGCGCGTGAACTCCGGGAGCTTCGGCAGCGCCGTGACGCACTCGCTGCGCAGCAGGCCGCCCTCGCCGGGGCGATCCGCGACGCATCGGGACGGGCACGGCTCGCGCGCACCGCCGAGGATCGGCTCGGGATGCGCGTGCCGCCAGAGAGTCTCGTGATCCGGTTGCCACGCCCCACCCGGGATACCGTCCCTCAGTGATCCGCGTCAGTCGCGTCGGCGTCGTCCACGGCGCCTTCGTCGTGTTCGCCATCGCGCTCGTCGGCCGCTCCGCCTGGGTCCAACTCGGCGAGACCGACCGCTGGCGTGCCCGCGCCCGCGGGCAACAGATGGTCGCGCGCGAACTCCCAGCCCCACGGGGCGCCATCCTCGATGCGACGGGGTCGGTGCTCGTGGAGAGTCGCGCCTTGGTGCGACTCGATGTCGCCCCGACCGAGGTGAAGAAGCCGGCGGCGCTGCGAGCAGGACTCCAGCGGATCGGGGTGCCGGCAGAGTTCGTCCGGCGCGCGACCGATCGGAGTCGCAAGTGGGTGGAACTCCCCGGGCGATTCCTCTCGACCGATGTCGAGGATCTGACGGCGATGCGCGGCGTGCATCCGCGTCCGGTGCTTGACCGGGTGGCGCCGTCGACCGACGGTCTCCGGCGGCTTCTCGGGACCATCGACGGCGACGGCCGCGCGGTCGGCGGTGTCGAGCAGGCCCTCGATGACGTGCTGCGCGGCACAGCGGGACGCACGACGCTCGTGAAGGCCGGGCGCTCCGGCGTGCTCTCCTCACCCGATGAGGGCTTCGAAGCAGCGACTCCCGGACGGTCGGCGGTGCTCACCCTGCATCAGGGGCTGCAGGACATCGCCGAACGGGCGCTCGCCGACGCGATCCGTGGGATGGATGCTCGTGGCGGCGACATCGTGGTGCTCGACCCGCACACCGGGGAGATCCGCGCCCTCGCGTCGCGGCGCGCACGCAAGGACGCGAGTGGAGCGACCGCACTCACCGAGCCCTACGAGCCGGGCTCGACGCTAAAACCATTCGTCGCAGCGGCGTTACTCGAGAAGAAGCGGGTGCGACTCGACGAATCAGTCGCGACGTACAACGGGACCTACCGTCTGCACGGCCGCACGATCACCGACATCCACCGGGCCAAGGCGATGAGCTTCGCCGAGGTGATCCGGTACTCGTCGAACATCGGGATGGTGCAGTTCGCCGAACGGCTCTCGCCGCGCGAGGAGTACGAATCGCTGCGCGACGCCGGCTTCGGGATGACCACCGGCGCGCCCTACCCTTCGGAGTCGTCGGGGCGGCTGCGTCCGATCAGGGAGTGGTCGAGGCAGTCTCCGGCCTCACTCGCGATGGGCTACGAGATCGCGGTGACGCCGTTGCAGCTCGCATTGGCGTATGGGGCCATCGCCAATGGGGGGGAGCTCCTCGAGCCGATCCTCGTCAAGGAGATCCGCGACCCTGACGGGAAGCGCCTCTTCAAGGCCGAGCGCCGGGTGGTGCGGCGGATGATGAGCGAGTCCACGGCGCACACGCTCCGCGGCCTGCTGCGCGAAGTGGTCACCGAAGGCACCGCGACCTCGGCCGACCTCCAGACGTATGAGCTTGCCGGGAAGTCGGGAACGGCGCGCCGCATGCGGCCCGACGGCAAGGGATACGAAGAGGGCTCCTATACGGCGAGCTTCGTCGGACTCTTCCCGGCGGAGGAGCCGCAGTTCGTCGTGCTGGTGAAGCTCGACGACCCGAAGGGGACGTACTACGGCGGCAAGATCGCCGCACCGGTGACGAAGGCGGTACTCGAGGCGGCGATCGCGGCGCGCGATGGCGCACTCGATCCGACACGGCTCGATGCACCGCGGCAGGCGGTGATCGCCGAGGCCGAGGTACAGGAGGAGGAGTCGCGCGAAGCGGCAGCGGTCGAGTCGCGCGAGGTCGAGGACAACTCGGTCGTGATCGAACTCGGTGGTGGTGCAGCCGAGGCGCCCGCGGCCCGCGCTGCGCGCGCCGTGCCGAATGTCGCGGGACTTCCGACGCGCGAGGCGGTGCGCGAGCTGCACCGGGCGGGCTTCCGTGTGGCCCTCGTGAGGGCCCCCTCGCGCGAGACGAACCCGGCCGCCGGCACGCTGCTCGCGGCCGGCGCCACGGTACGGCTCGCGGCCCAGCGGTGAACGCGCCCGGGCGCCCCCCCGTGCCGACCGAGCGGCTGCGCGCGGCGCTCGAGCGTGCGGGGCAGTTCGTCGGAGTGACGGGCACCCTGCCGGCCGCGATCGACGACATCACCGACGACAGCCGGTCGGTGCGGCAGGGGAGTTGTTTCGTCGCGGTGAAGGGAAGCGCCCGCGATGGTCACGACTTCCTTCTGCAGGTCACACAGGCGGGCGCCACCTGCGCGATCGTTGAGTCGGCGAGCGGGCTCGCGGTGCCGGCGATCGTGGTGCGCGAGAGCCGCGTCGCCGCCGCCGTCGCTGCGGCCGCATTTTTCGGCGAGCCCGCGACGGGGCTGAGATTCGTCGGCGTCACCGGTACGAATGGCAAGACGACCACCGTCGGGATCCTCCGCCACCTGCTCGATGCCCCCGACGCACCGGCGGCGAGCATCGGCACACTCGGCGTGCTGGTCGGCAGTGAGGGGCGAGCGCTTCCCGGCGGCGCGGGGCTCACGACGCCCGGTCCACTCGAGTTGCAGCGGGTGTTGCGAGCGCTCGTGGATGCCGGCGTGCGGACCGTGACGATGGAAGTCTCATCCCACGCCCTCGACCAGCAGCGCGTGCTCGGCGTGGCGTTCGACGCCGCGGTGTTCACCAACCTCACGCGCGACCATCTCGACTATCATCGCACGATGGAGGCGTACCTCGCGGCGAAGGCGCGGCTCGTCGGGATGCTCACGCCAACAGGGACCGCGGTGGTGAATGCCGACGATCCCGCGTGGCGCGGCCTACCCTCGACGGCGCACACGCTCCGTTTTGCGCTGAATGCGAGCGCCGATGTCAGCGCTGGGGGTGTGAAGTTCGAGGCACGAGGCAGCAGCTGGACACTCAGGTACGAAGGAGCGGTGGCCGAAGTGCGCCTCCCACTGATCGGTGACTTCAACGTGGCGAACGCGCTCGGCGCTGCAGCGGCAGCGCTCTCGCTTGGCGTGCCCATCGGCAGGGTGGCGAAGCGGCTCGCAACCGTGCCCCAAGTCCCGGGCCGGCTCGAGGTGCTGAGCGAACATCCGACGGTCCTCCGCGACTACGCGCACACACCCGACGCGCTCGCGCGAGCACTCGAGGCACTCAGGCCCTTCGTGCCGGGAAGACTGATCGCCCTCTTCGGGTGCGGCGGCGACCGCGATCGCGGGAAGCGCCCGTTGATGGCCGAGGCCGCGCGCGCACACGCCGATCATCTGGTGGTCACGAGCGACAACCCGCGCACCGAGGATCCCGAGCGGATCCTCGACGAGATCGTCGCGCCGTTGCTGCAGGGGAGCTACGACCGGATCGAGGATCGCCGCGCCGCGATCGCGCACGCCATCGCGCTGGCAGACCCCGCGCGCGATGTCGTGCTGCTCGCGGGGAAGGGCCACGAGACCTACCAGATCCGCGGCACGACCTCCTATCCCTTCGACGAGAAGGCGATCGTCGCCGAACTCCTCGGTGGGTGGCGATGACATTCTGGACGCTGGAGCGCATCGCCCAGGCGTTGGGAGAGGGGCCATCCGACGCGCGCCCGATCGCGGGGATCACGACCGACACGCGGAAGATCGGCGCCGGCGAGTGCTTCGTGGCTCTCCGCGGCGACCGATTCGACGCGCACGACTTCCTCGCCGCTGCGGTGAAGGCAGGCGCGGCCGCGCTCGTGGTCGAGGATGCGCGCCGTGCTGGGCCGCTCGGGGTACCGCTCTTCGAAGTGCCGGACACGCTCGTCGCGCTCGGTGCGCTCGGCCGCTATCGTCGCACCGCGTGGGCGCGACCGGTGATCGCCGTCGGCGGATCGAACGGGAAGACGAGCACCAGGGAGCTGCTCAAAGCCGCGCTCGGGAGCCGGTTCAACGTGCACGCCACCAGCGGCAACCTGAACAACCGGATCGGCCTGCCGCTCACGCTCCTTGCCCTCGCCGACGCCGCCGACGTGGCGATCATCGAGACGGGGACGAACATCCCGGGTGAGATCGCGCTGCTCCGCGACATCGTGCTGCCCGATGTCGCGGTCGTGACGACGGTGCAGGAGGAGCATCTCGAAGGCTTCGGTGACTTGGCCGGCGTGATGGCCGAGGAGCTCTCGCTCGCCGATGGCGTGGCGCTCGCGGTGGTGCCTGGCGGAGAGCCGGAGGTCGTGGCCGAGGCGCGTCGGCGCGCAGCGCGCGTGATCGCTGCCGATCTGCCGGCGGCCCACGGCCTCCATCCCGACGGGCGGGGATGGGTGATGTGGGATGGCGTCCGGGTCGAAGTGCCACTGCGGGGCGGGCACAACCTCCGCAACGCGGCGCTCGCACTCGCGGTCGCGCGGGAGTTCGGGATCTCGGCCACCGATGCCGCCGAGGGGATCGCCGCGATGCCCCAGCCCCCGATGCGCTCGGCGGTCGGGCCGCTTGGACGAGCGCTCCTGCTCAACGACGCCTACAACTCGAACCCGGGGTCGGCGCGCGCCGCGCTCGCGCTGTTGCGGGACGTCGGCGGCGGGCGTCAACGCGTTGCGGTGCTCGGTACGATGCGAGAGCTGGGGGAACAGTCGGAACGGGCCCACCGGGAGATCGCCGAATGGGCGATGGCTGGGGGCCTCGACGTGATCTGCGGGATCGGGGAGTTCGCGGCGGCGCTTCGCACGGCGGCGCCATCCGACCCGCGCGTGATCACGGCCGGCGATGTGGACGACCTCTGGCCTCTCCTTGCGCCGCGTCTCGCGAAGGATGCCGCCATCCTGCTCAAGGCCTCGCGGGGCGTGAAGCTCGAGCGTCTCGTTCCACTCCTCACCACCTGGGCCGCCACCTGATGCTGTACGAGTTCCTGCTGCCGCTCACGGACCGGGTCGGCGCCTTCCGCCTCTTCGGGATGATCTCGTTCCGGTCGGCGGGCGCGGTGATCACCTCGCTGCTCTTCTGCTTCATCATCGGCCCCGTGATCCTGAGACGGCTGCAAGGGATGCAGATCCATCAGGTCGTGCGCGCCGGAACACCCGACTCGCATGCGGGGAAGGGAACGACGCCCACGATGGGCGGGCTCATCATCCTCTCGTCGGTGTTCATCTCGACGCTCCTCTGGATGCGGTTCGACAACCGATACGTGTGGCTCGCCCTCGCGGTCACCCTGCTGATGGGTGGGATCGGCTTCCTCGACGACTTCCTCAAGCTCAAGCAGAAGCGCGAAGGAAAGGAGAATCGGGGGCTCGTCGAGCGCTACAAGCTGATCGGTCAGGTCACCATCGGCGTCGCACTTGGCGTCTACCTCTGGCAGGTGCCTCTCAACTCGCTCCCGGGCGCCGCCACGACGCTGCCCTTCTACAAGTACGTACTCATCGTCCCAACGATCCCGTTCCTGTATGTCCCATTCGTGACCTTCGTGATCACGGGGACGAGCAACGCGGTGAATCTCACCGATGGACTCGACGGGCTCGCGACGGGACTGATGGCGATCGCAATGCTGACGATGGCGGTGTTCGCCTACGTGATGGGCCGGTTCGACGCCGCCGAGTACCTGCAGATCTTCTACCTCGTCGGGTCGGGAGAGCTCACGATCTTCTGCTCGGCGGTGTTCGGTGCGGCGGTCGGGTTCCTCTGGTTCAATGCGCATCCCGCGCAGGTCTTCATGGGGGACACCGGAGCGCTCGCGCTGGGCGGCGCGCTCGGCGCGGTCGCGATCCTGCTCAAGAGCGAGTTCCTCGTGCTCATCGTCGGCGGCGTGTTCGTGGCCGAGACGGTGTCGGTGATCATCCAGCGCACGGTGTTCAAGGTGCGGAAGGCGCGTCACGGGGAGGTGTACGCGAAGGCGCATCGCGTCTTCCTGCGTGCGCCGATCCATCATCACTACGAGCTGAAGGGATGGCCGGAGTCGCAGGTCGTGGTGCGCTTCTGGATCCTTGGCGTGCTCTGCGCCTTCCTCGCGCTCTCGACGCTGAAGATCCGGTGACCGTTCCTCCTTCCCCGCTCGCCCTCCTCGCGGCGGCCGGGGAGGTCGCAGTCATCGGGCTCGGGCGCAGCGGGACGGCGGCGGCCCGGCTCCTCGTGCGCGCGGGTGCGCGGGTGTACGCGAGCGATGCGGGCGCGGGAGCCGATGTGCGCGAGACTGCTGCTCTCCTGGCGGCCGAGGGGGTGGACGCTGAGTACGGGCGCCACGACCTCGCGCGGATCGGCAGCGCCGCGACCGTGGTGGTGAGCCCGGGTGTTCCTCCTTCGGCGCCGCCTCTCCGTGCGGCGCGCGAGCGGGCCGTGCCCATCCTCTCGGAGATCGACCTCGCGCTGCGCGCGCTCCCCGGCGTGCCGTATATCGGGATCACCGGAACCAACGGGAAGACGACCGTGACCGCGCTCGTCGCGCACCTGCTGCGCGCGCTCGGCCGCGAGACGATCGAGGCGGGGAACATCGGCACGCCGCTCTCCGAAGTGGCGCTCGGGGCGCATCGGCCAGCCTGGATCGCGGTGGAGCTATCCTCGTTCCAATTGCACGATTCTCCCTCGGTTGCGCCACGCGTCTCGGTGCTGACCAACCTCGCGCCCGACCATCTCGACCGGTACACGTCCCTCGAGGAGTATTACGCCGACAAGATGCTCCTCTTCGCCAATGCTGCTGCGGGCTCGGAGCGAGTTGTCAACGCCGATGATCCCGAGGTGATGCGCCGCACACAGGCGATTGCCGGGACCGCGCGCCGGTTCTCGCTGCGCGACGCGAGCGCCGACGCGTGGTTCGAGGAAGCGACCGACCTCCTGCACCTCAGCGGAACACCGCTGCTCGAGCGGCCGCTGCTCCCGCTCCTCGGCGCGCACAACGTCGCGAACGCGCTCGCGGCGACGCTCGCTGTGTGGCACGCCGTACCCGAGGAGCAAACGACCATCGGGCGGGCCCGGCTCGCCGGCGGTCTCCGGAGCTTCCGCTCGATCCAGCACCGGCTCGAGCCGGTTGGGGAGCGGGATGGCGTGCTCTGGATCAACGACTCCAAAGCGACCAACATCGGCGCCGCCCGTGTCGCGCTCGAGGCGATGAGCCGGCCGACGGTCCTACTGCTCGGCGGCCGGCACAAGGGGGAGCCCTATTCGGCGCTCCTCGGTGCACTACGCCCGCGCACGAAGGTGGTGCTCGCCTACGGCGAATCGGCGGCGCTCATCGAATCGGACCTGAAGGAACACGTGGCGGTCGAACGACTCGGATCGTCCTTCGAGCAGGTCATCGCGCGTGCCCGGGCACTTGCCGTCCCCGGGGACGTGGTCCTGCTCGCCCCCGCCTGCTCCAGCTACGACATGTTCAACAACTATGAGGAGCGGGGCGCGACATTCCGCCGTCTCGCGATGGCAGAATGAGCGCAGCCGCGCCGGATCGGCTGCGCTGGCGGATGAGCCTCGAGGCGCGCGGCGTAGTCATCGTTACCTCGGTGCTGCTCGCCTTTGGACTCGCGACGCTCTATTCGGCGAGCGCGGGAGTAGCGATGCAGGCGGGGCGCCCGAGTTGGTTCTTCCTGCTCCGACAGCTCTCCGGAGTCGTGATCGGTGTCGTGGCCTTTGCGATAGCGGCCAAGATGGACGCCGAGCGCTGGCGCGCGTGGGCCTGGCCCCTGATGGGCCTGACGATCTTCGCGCTGCTGCTCACGGTGCTCCCCTTCACACGCGGCATCGCGCCGCCGATCAATGGCTCGCGCCGCTTCCTCCTCGGTGGATCGATCCAGCCCTCGGAACTCGGCAAGCTCGCGGTGGTGGTCTGGACGGCGATGCTGATCGTGAAGAAGGGCGGGGAAGCGGGACTCCGCCGACTCTCCAAGGGGATCATCCCCTTCGCGATCGTCCTCGGGGTTCTTGGCGCTCTTGCGGTGGCGGAGCCTGATCTCTCGGTCGCGGTCTTCTATGCTGGCGTGATGGGCGTGATGCTCTTCGCCGCCGGCGCGCGGATCGGACATTTCGTGCTGCTTGGCGCAATCGGGATGGTCGCGGGGTGGCAGTACGTCCAGAAGGTTGAGTACGCAATTCGTCGCATCGTCGGGTTCACAGGGGGCGCGGCGGAGTCCACGGACCAGGTGATGCACCAGCTGCAGCAGTCGCTCATCGCCGTCGGCTCGGGGGGCTTCCTCGGCGTCGGCTTCGGGCAGGGACGCCAGCAGTTCGGATTCCTCCCGCTGCCGTACAACGACTTCATCGGCAGCAACGTCGGCGAGGAGTGGGGGTTCGTCGGGCTTGGCGGTCTGATCGTCGCCTACGCGCTCTGGGGATGGCTCGGCTTCCGGATCGCGCGCGCGGCGCGCACGCCGTTCCAACAGCTCGTCGCGATCGGCCTCACCGTGACGATGCTCGTCACCGCGTATCTCCACCTTGGCGTCGTGACAGGGCTTCTCCCGACGACCGGGCTCACCTTGCCGTTCATCTCGTACGGACGATCGAACATCCTGATCTCGCTTCTGATCACCGGCATCCTCGTGAACATCGGGAGCTTGCAGGAGCGCGTGAGCGGGGGGCGTGCCACCGACCCTCTCGCGGCCTCGCGGTGACGGCGGCGTGAACGTCTACTTCGCCGGAGGCGGCACGGGGGGGCATCTCTATCCCGGGCTCGCGATCGCGAGAGCGCTCGTCCGCCTCCGTTCTGACGCGAAGCCCTTCTTCATCGGCGCCGAGCGCGGCATCGAGCGCGACGTGTTGCCGACGACGGAGTTCCCGCACCTGCTCCTCGATCTTCACCCGCTCTACCGGCCGAAGGTCTGGCTCAACTGGCGCACGCTGAGAGGCGCCGCGTCGGCGTGGCGCGCGCTCGATCGCCTGCGCCGCGAGACGCCGCCGGCGCTCGTGGTCGCCACCGGAGGGTACGCCGCCGGAGTCACTTCACTTTGGGCGTGGCGACGCGGGACTCCCCTGGTGCAGCACATCGGCGATGCCGTGCCGGGGCTTACCGCGCGGTGGAGTGCACGACTCTCGCGCGAGACCTACCTCGGCTATCCGGAGGCCGAATCACAGTTGCCCCGCAGCGGGTGCGTCTATCGCGACACTGGGAATCCGATCGAGCCGCCGCCAGATATCCACCCGGCGGCTGCCGAGTCGCGGGCGCGCTGGGGATTCCCCGCGTCCGCCGTGGTCCTGCTCGTGTTCGGTGGGTCGCAGGGCGCGCGCGCGATCAACCGAGCGGTGGCGTCGTGGCTCGAGGGCGAACTCCCCCAGGGTCTATGCGTTCTCTGGGCCACGGGGCGGGCACACCACGCGGCCTACAAGCATCTTGATCGGCCCGACGTTCGCGTGGTGGACTACCTCTCGCCGATCGCCGAAGCCTACGCCGCCGCCGACCTCGCGTTGGTGCGCGGCGGGATGATGGGATCGAGCGAGCTCTGCGCGTGGGGCGTGCCGATGCTGATCGTGCCGCTGCCCAGCGCGGCGCAGGATCACCAGACGGCCAATGCGAAGGTGCTCGAGGCGGCGGGCGCGGCGCGGCACCTGTCTGAGCGGGAACTCACGCCGGTGCGGCTCGGCGCCGAGGTCGCGATGCTGCTCGGCGATCGCGCGCGGCTCGCGGCGATGGCGGCGGCGGCGAAGCAGCGCGGACGGCCGAAGGCGGCGGCCGAGATCGCGGCGCACATCGCTGAACTGCTGGTGGAAGGTGGAAGGGGGAAGGAGAGAGGGAACTCAGCGTAAAGCACCTCTCACCTTCCCCCTTCCACCTTCCACCCTCCACCAGCCGTCTAGATTCCAGTCGTGTCACTGCTCAGCGCCTCCGATGATCGCCCGATCCACTTCCAGGGCATCGGCGGCGCAGGCATGTCCGCTCTCGCCGAGCTCTTCCACCGCCGCGGCGCGAAGGTTACCGGTTGCGACCAGAACCCGGACGGTGCCGCCGATCTCCTGAAGCTGGGGATCGAGGTCGCGCGCGGACACGACCCGCTCCACGTCGAAGGGCACCGGGCGCTCGTCGTATCGAGTGCGATACCGAAGGACCACATCGAGCTCCTGCGCGCGAGGAATCTCGGCCTTGAGGTCGTGCGCCGCGCCGAAGCACTCGCCGAAGCGACTGCCGGCGGGATGCTCATCGCGATCGCGGGAACTCACGGAAAGAGCACGACGACGGTGATGACGACCGAGGCACTCACGGCTGCCGGGAAGGCGCCCACTGGCGTGGTCGGTGCGCGGGTCACGGCGTGGGGTGGCAACCTCTCGGCGGGTGGGCACGACCTCTTCGTGGTCGAGGCCGATGAGTACGACCGATCATTCCTCGCGCTCAAGCCGACGGTCGCGGTGGTGACGAACGTCGAGGCCGACCACCTCGACATCTACAAGGACCTCGACGACATCCGCGCGACCTTCGCCGAGTTCGTCTCACGGGCCCGGTACGTGATCCTCTGCGCCGACGATCCGAACGCCAACGAGCTCCCTTCGCCCGCAACGGCCGAGGTGATCCGGTATGGGATCGAGAGCCCCGACGCGCGCCTTGTCGCGCGGGACATCACGCACCGCGACGGACGTACGCACTTCACCGTGCAGTACGACGGGAAGCCACTCGGCGACGTCTCGCTCGGCGTTCCCGGACTCCACAACGTGCGGAACGCGCTCGCCGCGATCGCCTGCGGGGTGGGGCCTTGGATGCTCCCGCTCTCCACGATGGCGCAGGGACTCGCGGCATTCGTTGGTGCGGAGCGCCGGTTTCAACGAATCGGTGAGGCGAACGGGGTGCAGGTGGTGGACGACTACGCGCACCACCCGACCGAGCTGAGGGCCACGCTCGCTGCGGCGCGTGAGGCCTATCCGGGCCGGCGGCTCGTGGTGGCTTTCCAGCCGCACCTCTACTCGCGCACTCGCGACTTCGCGGGCGAGTTTGGCGCCGCACTCGCCGAGGCCGATGTCATCGCGTTGGCGGACATCTACCCGGCGCGAGAGAAGCCGATCATCGGGGTGACAAGTGCGCTCATCGCGGCGGCGGCGCGCCACGTCGGCCGCGCGCCGGCGTGGGAAGGACCGCGCAGTGCGATGGCCGAGGGGCTCGAGCGTCTCGTGAAGCCAGGGGATGTGGTGCTCACTGTCGGGGCGGGGGACATCACGAAGACGGGCCCGGAGCTCCTCGCGAGGCTTGGCGGGTGACCGTCGCCGGCGGGAATGACGCCCAGCAGCCGCGCCGATCGCGGAGTGGAGCGGGGCCCGACGTGCCACGCTGGAAGAAACGGCTTAGGACCCTCGGCCTGTCGTTCGCTGCCATCTCCCTTCTCGCATCCCCCATCTGGGGTGCCGCCGTACTCCGCTCGATGGATTTCTTCCGCGTCCGTAGAGTCGAAGTCGAGGGAAGCCGTTACGCCTCCCCTGCTGAAATCGTTTCGCGGATGAAGGTCGACACGACGGCGTCCTTGTGGGACGACGTGTCGCCCCTCGAGGCGCGTGTGCGGGAACACCCCCAGGTGCGTGACGTGCGCATCCGGAGGCGGCTCCCGGGCACCCTTGTCGTCCGTGTGACCGAAGACCCTCCGATCGCGCTGGTGAACACGGCGAAGGGGATGGTGGTCACCGATGCGACCGGGGAATCGCTGCCGGTGGATCCCACGCGCACCGACGTGGACCTCCCGGTGCTCGCGTCGCGGGACACGCTCCTCCTCCGGCTCTTGGGAGAGGTGCGCGCTCGGATCCCGGCACTCTTCGCTCGTGTGAGCGAGGCGCGGCGTGGTTCGCGCGGCGAGGTCATCCTCGTGCTCCCGGACTATCGGATCATCGCGCTCGCCGACGTGACCGCGACGCGACTCTCCGATGTGCTGCCCGTAGAGAACGATCTCGCCCGACGCGCCCTCAAGGTCGTCGAACTGGATCTCCGGTTCCGAGACCAGGTGGTCGCCCGCCTTCCGTAGGACCAAGACAAAACCGAATGAACCTCGATCGCCTCGTCGCTGGACTGGATATCGGATCCGCCAAGACCACCGCCGTCATCGCGGAGGTCGTGGGGGATCGGCCGAAGCACCCGACCGTGAACATCCTCGGTGTGGGGCAGGCCAAGACGACCGGCCTCAGGAAAGGCGTGGTCGCCGACATCGAGGAGACCCAGCGCTCGATCACGCGGGCCGTGAAGGACGCCGAACGGATGGCGGGGGTGCAGGTCGAGTCGGTGTATGCCGGCATCGCCGGCGAGCATATGTCGGCGATGACCTCGACCGGCGTGGCCGCGATCACCGGCGCCGAGATCACCAAGAGTGACGTCGATCGCGCGAATGCGGGGGCCCGCGCCCAAGCGATCCCGCAGGATCGCGAACTCATCCACGCGATCCCGCAGGAATACACCGTTGACCGCAACGCCGGGATCCGTGATCCGATCGGGATGATCGGCACGCGGCTCGAGACCGAGATGTACCTCGTGACGATCGGCTCCTCGCCGGCGATGAACCTGCGGAAGGCGGTCGAGCGCGCGGGGTATCGTGTGGCCGAGTTGGTCTTGGAGCCCTTCGCGAGCTCCCTCGCCGTGCTGACCGACGACGAGAAGGAACTCGGCGTGGCCTTGGTCGAGATGGGCGCGGGGACGACCGACATCGCTGTGTTTCACGAGGGGAAGATCCGCTACCTGGGCACGATCGGGTACGGCGGACTCAATGTGACAAGTGACATCGTGCACGGCCTTGGCGTGACGGCGGCCGACGCCGAGCGATTGAAGGAGCAGTACGGCGCGGCGTTCGAGGCGCTCGTGCCTCCTGAGGAGCGGATCCGCCTCCCCAGCACCGGCGCCCAGGGGGAGCGGGAGATCCCGCGGTCGCTCCTGGCGCACATCATCCACCAGCGTACGCAGGAGATCTTCGAGATGGTCCTGCGCGACGTGGAGAATGCGGGGCTGATCAAGCGCCTCGCGGCGGGCGTCGTGGTCACTGGAGGCGCGGCGGCGCAGCCCGGCACGGCCGACTTGGCGAGCGACGTCTTCGGCACCGGCGCGCGGCTCGGCGTGCCGGGCGAGTTCCTCGGGGGCCTCGCCGACAGCGTGCAGGCGCCGCGCTTTTCGACCGTGACGGGCCTCGTGCAGTACGGTGCCCACCGCGTGGCGCTCACCGGGAACGCGGGGAAGAGCAAGCGGCTCAGCTTCGCTGGCCAGACGCCGTCGATGGATGCGCTCGCGGCCCGGTTCAAGACGTGGTTGCAGGATTTCTGGTAGGGCCTGCGTCGAGAACGGCAAACGGCGAAAGGCGATCACCACAGAGGCACAGAGGGCACAGAGAAGGGCAACTGCAAATACTAGGGGGAACTCAGCGCGTAGGCCGCCCGCGCTGTCGTTCCCCCCGTTCTTGTCGTTGCCTTTGTACTTCGGCTTGCCCTTGCAGTTCTCTGTGTCCTCTGTGCCTCTGTGGTGGGCAGTTGCAGTTCTCCTGAACCTTGAATCACAAAAGTGTCCCCCTGGCTCCCGTGAGGTGGACAAATCCACGACACCCCGCCCGTATCGGATGAGCGGAGTACTCGTCTTGCCTGTGTGAAGCCGCGCCCCGTGAGGGCTATATTGCGCGGCAGCCCTGCTTTGTTTCGTGAACCCTGGGAGCCGCTCGCCCGATGACCATCTTCGAGTTCGAGGAATCCGCCGGACAGAACGCCCGCATGAAGGTGGTGGGCGTCGGTGGTGGCGGTGGCAACGCGGTCAACCGCATGATCGAGGAGCACCTCGAGGGCGTCGAGTTCATCTCGGTCAACACCGACGCCCAGGCACTCCTCGCTTCCAAATCCGACGTCAAGATCCAGATCGGCAAGAAGCTCACCCGCGGACTCGGTGCCGGTGCCCGCCCGGAAATCGGGCGTCAGGCGATCGAGGAGAATCGCGACGAGGTCGCGCGCACCCTCTCCGGCGCCGACCTTGTCTTCGTCACCTGCGGGATGGGCGGCGGCACCGGTACTGGCGCCGCGCCCATCGTGTGTGAGCTCGCCCGCGAAGCCGGCGCCCTCACCGTCGGCATCGTCACCAAGCCCTTCCTCTTCGAAGGCCGCAAGCGGATGCGCCAGGCCGACGAAGGGATCGCTGAGATGGTGAAGTACGTGGACACGATGATCGTCGTGCCGAACGAACGCCTGCTCGCCGTGGTCGGGAAGGGGATCCCCTTCCAGGACGCCCTCAAGAAGGCCGATGAGGTGCTCCTCCAAGCGACCGGCGGCATCTCCTCGATCATCACCAAGGCGGGCGTCGTGAACGTTGACTTCGCCGACGTACGCACGGTGATGAAGGATGGCGGATCGGCGATCATGGGCACCGGCGTCGGCCGCGGCGACAACCGCGCCGTCGAAGCCGCGAAGATGGCAATCGAGAGCCCGCTGCTCGACAGCGTCTCGATCGCCGGCGCCCGCGGCGTGCTGATCAACATCACCGGCGGCAACGAGATGACGCTCGGCGATATCAACACCATCGCCGAGATCGTGAAGGAAGCGGTCGGCGAGGAGAGCGAGATCATCTTCGGTGCGGTGAACGAACCGGCGATGCAGGGGGAGGTGCGGGTCACCGTCATCGCCACTGGATTCGAGCGGAAGACGCAGGGGGTTGGGATGGGGATGGGCTTCTCGCGGAACAGCACCCCGGTGATCCCGATCGACCAGCGCAACTCACGTCCCTCGGGCGCGGTCAACACCGGGAACGCCGTCCCGGCGTCGCGTCCGCGGCCCTCGCAGCGCCCGGCACAGGATCTGAACGATATGGAGATCCCGACGTTCATCCGGAGACAGATGGATTGAGTCCGCGCGCAACGCGGCTCCTTACCGGTGCGGTGGTCGCGGTGCTCGCGGCCGCCGCACTTCGCTTACCCGCCCCTCGTCCGGGACGTCCCGGCGACCTCTTCAATAGCCCTCCCACGCCGCGCCGCTGGTTCCAGCGCGACACCCTGAGCGCTGGCGAGACGCTCTCTGAGCTGCTCGCGGGCCGGGGCCTCAGCGCTAAGGACGCGGCCAACGTCATCGCGACCGCGACGCCGATCGATCCGCGCCGCATCCCGGCGGGGCTCGAGATCGAGGTCAGCGGCGACACCGCCGACACGCGAGCGAGCGAAGTCCGTTTCTTCCTCGGGCTGGACCGGATCGTGCGCGTCTGGCGGACTGACTCGGCGTGGGCGATGGCCGATGAGCGGATCCCCTGGAAGACCGATACGCTGATCGTTCGCGGCACGGTGACGAGCTCACTATACGAGGCGGTCGAGGCGGGTGCGACCGGGCTGCTCCCGGCGCGGGCACGGCAGGAACTCGCCTGGAACATCGCCGACATCTATGAGTATCGGGTCGATATGTCGCGCGAACTCCAGCAGGGCGACGAGGTCCGCGTGCTCTTCGAGCGTCTCTCGCTGCCGACCGGCGCGGTGCGGGTCGGCACGGTGCTCGCCGCCGGCCTGCAGCGCGCGGGGTCCGAGGTTCAAGCGATCCGGATGCCGATCGACAATGGCCGCAGCAAGTACTACGACCAGACCGGCCGCTCCCTCGCCGCCTCGTTCCTCCGCACACCGGTCTCCTTCCGTCGCATCTCGTCCAACTTCGGACGGCGCAAGCACCCGATCCTCGGCACGTGGCGCGCGCACCAAGGGATGGACTACGCGGCCGATGCCGGCACGCCGGTGCGTACCATCGGCGATGGCATCGTGATCCTCGCTGGGCGCAAAGGGGGATACGGGAACGCGGTCGAGATCAGGCATCCCAATGGATTTGTGAGCCGCTACGGCCACCTGCGCGCTTTCGCGACGGGTCTGCGGGTCGGCTCCCGGGTCGAGATCGGCAAGACGATCGGCTACGTGGGGATGACGGGGCTCGCGACTGGCCCGCACCTCCACTTCGAGGTGCTGGTGAATGGCGTGCAGCGCGATCCGCGCCGCGCGCTCACGCAGTCGGCTGGCCCGCCGCTTGCGGGCCGGGACCTTGCCCTCTTCGAGCGCATCCGGTCGGCGGCGGTGTACGCCCTCGACCAACCAGCTGGAGTCGTGCGGAATCCCGACAACTGACCAGCCGCGCCGCGCGTAGTTTGCCGGACCGTCCTCTCTCATGATCCTCTGGCTCCTCTCCCTCGCCGCTGGCGTGGCGCTCGCGGCGCTCTCCTACCGCCTGCGGCCCGCACGTCCGGCGACCCTCGTCTTCGGCCTGCGCGCGCTGGCCGGCGCGGCGACCACTGCGCTGCTGCTCAACGTGCCCCTCGGCCCGAGCCGGCCGGTTGCCCCCTGGATCGGGCTCGATGTATCCGCCAGTTGGCGCGCGACCGGCGATTCAACGGCGTGGATCCGGGCGCGGGCGGTCGTTGACTCGTTGCTCGATGCTGGCGCCGACTCCTTGATCCTCTTCGGCGATTCGATCCGCGCTGGCAACGCCCCACCGATTCCATCGGACATTGCGACCCGTGTCGGTGACCTCGTCGAGGCGGCGCTCGCAGTGGGACGGCCACTGGTCCTTGTGACCGATGGCGCGATCGATGACGCCGAGCGGATCGCGCGCCTGCCGCGAGGATCGTCCGTGCGCGTCGTCGCCCCGCTGACGCGACCCGACGGCGCGGTCGCTCGGTTCGACCTCCCCGGTGGTGCGCTGGGTGGCGACACGATCACCGCGCGCATCGTCGTGAAGTCGGGCGGGGCGGGTTCGGCCGCGACGGCGCTGCGGTTGACCCTCGACGGGCGGACGGTCGTGGACAGCGCGATCCCGGCGCTCGACGCCTTCGAGGAACGCGAGCTACGCCTCGCGGTGGTGCTCCCCGCCTCCGATGCGACTCGTCGCGTGGCCGTCGCCCTCCGAGCGGGGGACGCCGTCGCGACGAACGATACGGCAAGCACGACGGTGGTCGTCTCGGGGGCGGCGGCTGCGACATTCATCTCAAGCGCCCCCGACGAGGACGCGCGATTCGCGCTCGCGGTGCTGCGCGGGACGCGCCGGGGTCCGGTGCAGGGCTTCTGGCGGGTGGCGCCCGGGGAGTGGCGCGTGGACGGCTCCCTCCGCCCGGTCACCGAGCGCGTGGTGCGTGCGGCCGCTGCCGCGACACCGTTGCTCGTCCTGCACGGCGACACCGCGATCTTCGGACCGCCACGCACGCTGACGCGCGGCGCACTGGTGCTCTACGTCCCTCCGCCAGCGGCGGAGGACTACTACCCCTCTGGCACCGGTGACTCTCCGATCGCGGCGGCGCTCGCCGGCGTACCCTGGGACTCACTGCCACCGCTTGATGTGGCCGCGACGCGCGAGGCGCGCGGTGCGGTGCACCCAGCGGTGCTCACCCGCCGCGGGCGGAGATTCGAGGAGCGCGCCGCAGTGTTGCTCGTGGACGCGCCGCGGCGCGTGGTCATCGTGCCTGCCGCAGGGTTCTGGCGGTGGCGCCTTCGCGGCGAACGCTCGGCGGACGCGTTCGATGCGGTGTGGGGAAGCATTTTCGACTGGGTCGGTGCGGATCCGCGGGTGGGCGGGCCGATCTCGCCGCGCCGGGACCCGGCCGCCGAGTGGGTGCCGCGCCGGGCGACCGTGGCCGAGGGCGCCGTCGGTGAAGGAGCCGCGCTCGACCGCGCGCCGCGCGCGCTCGGAGCGTGGTGGCTCGCACTGATCGCGATCGCTGCGCTTTGCGCCGAGTGGCTCCTACGGCGGCGGATCGGCCTACGCTAGCTCGACGCTCGGGGCACTAGCTCCGAAGCCCTAGTCACATCGAGTGATTGCTGCGGTCGCTCTCCGAAGGCGATCATAGGGTTGTGGCTGCGGATCCCCCGCGCCGCGCCACCCGGCGGAGGCACCGATGAAGAAGAGCACCAAGCACAAGGTCGAGGGGAAGGTCCTCGAGATGAAGGGCCGGATCAAGGAGCAGGCCGGCGCGATCGCGAATGACGAGATGCTCCGAGCCAATGGGATCGCGGAGCAGCTCGTCGGCCAGTCGAAGCAGGTGGTCGGCAAGGCCGAAGCGGCGCTCGGCGAATAGGGCCTCCCGAGACCACGAGCGAATCCGTGTTCGCCTCCTCCGAAACATCCATCCTTGTGATCGATTGGCGAGTGAGTCTCCTCACGCCGATCGAGGGGTGGACGATCGTGACGACCGGAGGCTTGCATCCGATGAACGGCGTCGATGAGACGCTGCAGCTCCCGCGCCGACCGCGGCGGGTCCTGCTGTCCTGAGCGGAGCGGACAACGGATGACGGGGCGAGGGATGGATCCCGTCGCCCCCGCCACCCGCTCGGCGTCACGACTTCGGCGTCGCCTTCATCAAGGCGTCAGTGAAGCGGAACGAACCGAGTCTGCCGGTGCCGGTCAGGATGATCGTGGTGACCGTGCCCCCTGCTGCCGGGATCACTCGAAAGCGCGCCCGGCCATCGTCAGGGAATGATCCGTCGCGTACGATCCGTGGACCCTGTTGCGTGATCGGGCCGACCGGTGTGCGCGGAGCGCGGGCCGAGAAGCGCGCCGCCCCGACTTCGCCCCTGGCGAAGGCCCCCAACGTACCGACGACGACGACCAGTGCCACGGCGGCGATCAGGGGTCGAAGGGTCGGCGGAATCATCACCGGTCACGATAGGACTCCGGCGGACGGCGGCCTATCGCCCGAGAGTGTGATTCGAGCATTACGCCTTCGAGGTGAGCAGCGCCGCGACGTGGATGTGGTGAAGGGGAAAACGTCGTATCTTAGCCGCCTATGCCGGGATCCCGGATCACCGTCGCGCTGATCGAGGACAACCGCCTCGTTCGCGAAGGGCTCATCTCGCTACTCAGTCGCTGGCCCGACCTCTCGGTCGTGTCGGGGATGGCCCACGACGACTTTGACGAGATCGGCCGTACGCGCCCACAGGTCGTCCTTCTCGATGTCGGCCTGATCAAGGGGGACAGTCTTCGAGTCGCCGCCAGGGTGCGCATCGAGTGCCCGGCGACGAGGGTCATCGTGATGGACCTCTTGCCGGCGCGGGAGGACATCGTCGAGTTCGTCAACGTCGGCGTCGCCGGTTTCATCATGAAGGACGCGTCGCTCGAGGAACTGGTGGACGCCATCCGCGCCGTTGCGCGTGGGGACAGCGTGCTCCCGCCGCCGATGGTCAACACCCTCCTCTCGCACATCGCTCACGAAGCCGTCGCCAACAAACGGCCGCGGACGCGCGAGGCAGTGCGGATGACCGCGCGCGAGCGACAGGTGATCGACCTGATCGCGGAAGGCCTGAGCAACAAGGAGATCGCTGCGCGGCTCAACGTGGCGACCCACACCGTCAAGAGCCACGTTCGGAACGTGATGGAGAAGCTCACGCTCCACACCCGGCTCCAGATCGCGGCCTACGCGAACACCGAGGACAGGGAGTAGTCCAAGTTGGTCAGCGCGTGCCAGCCACTTCCTCATCACATTGAGCGATATCGTCGCATAGGCGCGCCTCATAGGTTGCGGGCATGTCCCCTCCGGTGCGACCCATCTGGGCCTACACGTATCGCCTCGTGCCGCCGCAGTCCCCCGAGCGTCTCGCGCGGATCAAGGCCCTCCTCAAGCACGAGGCGGCCGAAGCGACCCTTCGAGAGGGCACGTGGAAGGGTCGGTTGGTGGTCGATGAGCGGGTGGCGAATATCCTGGTCATCAGCGACTCGCCCAAACTCGACCACGAGGTGAACCAGCGTCTGGAAGCGGAACTGCGCCTGATCGATGCACAGTTCGCGGTGACCGTGCCGCTGGCGGTCGGGGACGACGCGGCCGCAGTGGAGGACGAGCCCGAACCTTCGATCGTCCCGGCGCCGAAGGCTCGCGCGCCAAGGGTGCCGCGAAAGCAGTAGTTCCTCCGGGCGAGCCCGTCGCGTGAGGCCTGCCGCCGCAGTGCATCAGCCCAAAATCATCACAACGAGCGATGGGTCGGATTTCACCCTGCCGACATACTCCCGAGGCGGTGGCACACCCTCACCTAGGAGACACAATGCTCGAGACCGTCATCATCGTCCTGCTGATCCTCTGGGCCCTCGGCTTCTTCGGCGGCTTCGTGGCCGGCAACCTGATCCATCTGCTGCTCGTGATCGCGCTGGTCGTCTTCATCCTGCGGGTCGTGCAGGGCCGCAAGGTCTTCTGACGCTCAGGCGGTAGGGACTGCCGGGTCGCGCGAGCGCCGCCAGGCGGCCAGCGCGGCCGCCGGCAGGGGCTTCGAGAAGAGGTAGCCCTGGATCTCGTCGCAGGAGTGCTCGCGCAGCAGCGCGAGCTGCGCCTCGGTCTCCACGCCCTCGGCGATGACCGTCATCTTGAGGATCCGCGCCATGTTGATGATCGCGATCGCGATCGCCGCATCGTCCGCGTCGGTCGTGATCTCGCGAATGAAGCTGATGTCGATCTTGAGCGCGTCGATCGGGTAGCGCTTCAGGTAGGAGAGACTGGAGTAGCCGGTCCCGAAGTCGTCGATCGCGATCGTGACGCCAAGGGTCTTGAGGGCGAGGAGTGCGGCGTCGGTCTCGGCCGACCGCGACATCAGGGCGCTCTCGGTGATCTCGATGTCGAGTGAGGTCGCCGCGATCCTGTGCTCCCGGATCGCCCGCTCCACGCTGGCCACGAACCCGGGGTGCTCGATCTGGGTCGCGGTGGTGTTCACGGCGACGCGGAGTTCGCCAAGCCCGTCGCGGCGCCAGGCGGCGATCTGCGCGCAGACGGCGTCGAGGACCCAGTATCCCACCTGGATGATCAACCCGCTCTCCTCAAGCGCGGGGATGAAGATGTTCGGTGGCTGGAGGCCGAGGCCGGGGCGATTCCAGCGGAGCAGGGCCTCGGCGCTGGTCCATTCGCCGGAGCGGATCCGCATCTTCGGCTGATAGTGGATCTCGAACTCATTCCGGTCGAGGGCCGCACGAAGAGCGGTCTCGAGGGCGAGGGACTCCTTGGCGCGTGCGGAGCTCTCGGTCGAGTGGTAGCGAAAGGTGTCACCGCCGGCCTGCACCGCATCAGAGAGGGCGCGTGAGGCGCAGCTCAGCAGGAGGTCGGCCTCGCGCGCGTCGGTCGGCGAGATGGCGATGCCGACGCTGAGGGTGGCGGCGACGTCGTGTCCGTCCAGGTGGATGGGTTCGCGCATCAGTTCTCGCATCTGCTTTGCGATGCCGTTCGCCGGTGGCGGTTCGTCCGCCGGCGAGACGATGATCACGCCGAAGGTTGCTTCTTCGAAGCGAGCGAGCGTGCTCATCGGGCTGAGGCAGCTCACTAGGCGGTCGGCGGCAGCCGAGATCATCGCGCCGCCGACCGAGCGCCCCAGGACATCATTCACGACATTGAAACGGTCGACCGAGAAAACGAGGACCGAGACGACTTCGGTCGCAGCCTCGGGGCGAGCGAGTGCCTTGAGCAGGAGGTCGCGGAACCGCCGGCGGTTCGGCAGGCCGGTGAGCTGGTCGTACTGTTCGAGGAAGGTCGCGTTGTTCCGCGACTCCTGGAAGAGGAGACGTGACTCGAGGGTGTTCCGGATCCGGAGGAGGACCTCGGTCTGGTCGAAGGGCTTGGTGATGAAGTCGCGCGCCCCCGCCTTCAGGGCGCGGAGCTTGTGGGCCGGCTGCGCCGTGAGGACGACGACCGGGGCGTAGCTGCCCGCCTCGAGTGAGCGGAGGCCTTCGAGTACCTCGAAGCCGTCCATCTCCGGCATCATCAGGTCAAGGAGGATCAGGTCGTACCGATGATCGCGATGCAGCGCGAACACCTCGATCGACTTGGTGGTCGACGAGACGTTGGTGTATCCCTCGGTCTCCAGCATCCGTGAGAGCAACGTCACGTTGACCGAGGAATCGTCGACGATGAGGATCCCGGCGTTGCGTATCTCGGCGGGCCCGATCATTCGGGCGTCGCGCTGACGACCGCGTGATCCGCCGGGCGTGGTCCGCGAGCGATCGCCTCGCCCAGCGCCTCGAAGAAGTCGGGGACGCGGACCGGCTTGGTCAGGTAGCGGATGAAGCCGGCTTGCATCCCGCGCGCGATGTCGCGCGCCATCGCGTTCGCGCTGAGCGCGATCACGGGGATGCTTGCGGTGAGGGGGTCGGCGAGCAGGATGCGTAGCGCGGCGAACCCATTCATCCCCGGCAGATTGATGTCCATGATGATCACGTCCGGTTGCTCCGACCGGGCGAGGGAGATGCCCAGACTAGCGTTGTCGGCGCTCAGGAGCCTGAAATCCGGTCGCCGCGCGATCAGCTGTTGGACGAGCATCAGGTTCGCCGGATTGTCCTCGACGTAGAGCAGCGTATGGATCTTCGGCGTGGTCGGGGCTTGGATCGCGACGGCCCTCACGGGCGTGACGTGCACCTCTTCCGGCTGGCCGTGGAGGTCGGCTGGCTGGAACTCGACCCAGAAGGCACAGCCGACGCCGACGGTGCTCTCGACGCCGATCGTGCCATGCATCGCCTCGGCGAGGCGCTTGCTGACGACGAGCCCGATCCCCGTTCCTTCCTCGCCGAGAGCCTGCTGTCCGAGCCGGTTGAAGGGTTGGAAGAGCTCGGAGAGCTGCTCGGGCGCGAGACCAGCACCGGTGTCGGTGACGGTGATCCGGATGCGGCCGCTCTCGCGCACCGCGTAGTCCACCGTGAGCGCGCCGTTGGGCCGGTTGTACTTGATCGCGTTGGAGAGGAGGTTGATCAGGATCTGCTTTAGGCGAGTGCGGTCGGCAGAGACCGTCAGCGAGAGATTCGGGGCGGGGAAGTGCGTCGTCACGCCGTGCTGCACCGCCTGCGTGGCAATGAGATCCTCGCACTCGGCCATCACCTCGGCGAGGGCGACCGGCTCGAGCGAGAGGGTCATCCTTCCTGACTCGATGACGGCGAGGTCGAGGATCTCATTGATCAGCGTGAGCAGGTACCAGCCCGCTTGGAGCACCTGGTCGATGCTCGCCTTCTGCGAGGGCGACGGGGGCGGCGTGTCGGTCTCCATCAGCTGCGCGAAGCCGATGATCGCGTTGAGCGGCGATCTCAGCTCGTGACTCATGCTCGAGAGGAAGTCGGACTTGGCGAGACTGGCCTTCTCGGCGAGGGCGCGGGAGCCCTCGAGCTCTTCGTTCTTCTCGCTCAGGAGCTTGTCGAGGCGCTTGCGTTCGGTGACGTCGCGGGCGGCGACGAAGACGCCCTGGAGCGACCGGTCGCGGTCGTAGAAGGTGCTCGAGTTGGCGGAGATCGCGGTCTCCCGTCCGTCGCGCGAGAGGGCGGTGAGTTCGAGGTTGGAGACCTTCTTCTCGCGCAGCACCAGCGTGATCCCAGCCTCGGCCTTGGCCGGGGCGGTGAAGTGAACCTTGAAGGGGGAGCCGATCAGCTCGTCACGCGTGCGGCCGGTGAGGACCTCCATCTGCGTGTTCACATCGGTGACGATGCCGGCGGGATCGGTGGTCACGATGGCGTCAACTTGCGCTTCGATCAGCGACCGGGTGTAGAACTGCTGGTCGCGGAGCCGCTGGTCGAGCTTCTTCCGCTCCTCTTCGATGAGCTTGCGGGCGGTGTTGTCGGTGCCGATCAGCAGGTAGCCGATGATCGCGTCGCCGGCGTCGCGGAGGGCGGTCACCGAGACCACGGCGGGGAAGCGGCTGCCGTCCTTGCGAACGTAGGTGAGCTCGTAGATGTCCTCGATACCGCGTGAGGCCTTGAAGACGAGCGCCTCGAATCCCGGGGCGATCGGGGTGCCGAGTTCCTCGCTCAGCACCGTGGCGCGGGCGATCAGCTCGGCGGGGTCGGAGATGTCGGCCGGGGTGATCTTGTTCATCACGTCCGCGGCAGCGTAGCCGAGCATCCGTTCGGCGCCGACATTGAAGATCTGGATCACGCCCTTCGCGTCGGTGGCGATGCTCGAGAAGTTGGCACTGTCGAAAATCGCGCGCTGCAGGGCGCCCGACTTGAGGAGCGCCTCCTCGGCCTGCTTGCGGGCGGTGTTGTCGGTGCCGATCAGCAGGTAGCCGATGATCGCGTCCTGGGCGTCGCGGAGCGCCGTGACGGACACGACGGCCGGGAACCGGCTTCCATCCTTCCGGATGTAGGTCAGCTCGTAGATGTCCTCAATGCCGCGCGACGCCTTGAAGACGAGGGCCTCGAACCCTGGCGTGATCGGGGTCTCGAGCTCGAGACTCAGCGCTTTGGCGCGCGCGATCACTTCCTGCGGGTCGGAAATGTCGGCCGGGGTGATCTTGTTCATCACCTCAGCGGCGGTGTAGCCGAGCATCCGTTCGGCGCCGACGTTGAAGATCTGGATCACGCCCTTCGCGTCAGTGGCGATGCTCGAGAAGTTCGCGCTGTGGAAGATCGCGTTCTGGAGGGCCTCGGCGGTGAGCAGGGCCTCGGTGTGCAAGATGTCAGCGTTGTCGGAGTTGCGACGCGAAGCAGGGAGCATTCAGGGCACCAGAGAGGGAGCCGCCCAGGTAGGAAGGATGCCCGCGCGGAAGCACCTCCAGTATAGACAGAAGGCGGTACTCGGGGCCAGCGCACGAGAGGCGTAGAGCGGGCGGCTGATACGAACGGATGACACCCCTTCGTGCGGCTGGGGTGCGGCCCCCGGCGCGCCTATCCTTCGGCGGGGACGGACAGGCACACCGATCAGGAGCGACGTGATCAGCATGTGGGCGGGCGCGACCATGCAGGCCGACGAGGCGATGTACCGCCTGCTCTTCGAGGCGAGTCCACTGCCGGCGTGGATCGCCGACTATGAGACGGGACGATTCCTGCTCGTCAACGACGCAGCGATCCGTCAGTACGGCTACACCCGCGCTGAGTTCCTCGAGATGACCGCCGATGCGCTCCAACTCCCGGAGGAAGCGCCCGCCCTGCGAAACGCATTGCGCGGGCGGATGACCGCCCCCTTCATCATCGATGGGGCGTGGCATCATCGCCGGAAGGACGGCAGCGTCAGCCGCGTCCAACTGCGCGCGGTGCGCGTGATCTTCGCCGGCTCGCCCGCAGTGCTGACGCTCGTGTTGGACCACCGGCGCACGGACGGGGTCGCCGATCTCGCGCACGCCGAGGCGCATCTGGAGTTGGCGCAGAGCCTCGCACAGGTCGGGAGCTGGGAGTTCGATGCCGCCACGGGCACCACCACCTGGTCGCGCGAACTCTACCGGCTCTACGGCGCGCCGACGACCGCCGAACCGAGTCGAGCGGAGTTCCTCAGTCGTGTGCATCCCCACGACCGCGAGCGCGTGAGCGCCGCGACCGCCGACGCGACGGCGCAGCGCCTTGCGACATTCGACTTCGAGTTCCGGGTGCCGACGAGCGAGGGCGAGGAGCGGGTACTCCTCGCTCGCCACGTCGCGGCGTATGACGCCGACGGCGTTCTCCTACAGCTCACCGGCACGGTTCAGGACATCACGAGAAGCTCTCGCGCCCGCGCGCGGACTCCCACTCGTGACGGGGCAGGGGAGCCAGAAGCACCTCCCTGCCAGTGTGCCGACGGCTCACTTGCGGGTTCTGGTGCTCAGGGGCACGACCGGGGGTAGGACGGAGCGCGAGGCGGGGTGGATCGCGGTCACGCGGAACCGCGACTTCGTCGATCTCCAGCGCCGAATCAAAGGGTTGATGGTGCTCGCCCGTTTCCTTCGCCTACGTAGGCGTTGTAGCTTGCGCACCGATGTCCCTCCTCTTCCGCCGGAAAGGCGAAGCCCCCCGGAAGTCCCTCTGGCAGCGGATCAAGGACGTCGCCCTCACCGACGTCGCCGTTGTGGCACGCGGAGGCGTAGATCAGGGCTCGCTCGAGATGCTGGAGCAGACCCTGCTCGAGGCCGACTTCGGCGTGCCGGTCACGATGCGGCTCGTGGATGCCGTGCGCGCCCAGGCGGCCCGTGGCACGGTGAAGTCGCAGGCCGACTTCCTCGCCGCCCTGCAGTCAGGGATCGAAAGTGCGCTGCGCGCCGGAAAGAGCGATGCGACGCTCACCTTCGCCGCCGCCAAGCCGACGGTGATCCTCGTCCTCGGCGTGAATGGGGCGGGGAAGACGACCTTCATCGGCAAGCTCGCGTCGCGCCTTCGCGCCGAGGGGCGCAGCGTGTTGCTCGGCGCCGGCGACACTTTCCGAGCCGGGGCGACCGATCAACTGCGCCTCTGGGCCGAGCGCACCGGGGCCGAGTTCGTCGGAGGAACGCCGGGAGGCGATCCGGCCGCAGTCGCGTGGCAGGCGATCGACGCCGGCGTCGCGCGCGGCACGGACGTGATCATCATCGACACCGCCGGGCGTTTGCACACGAGCGGCGCGCTGATGGAAGAGCTCAAGAAAGTGCAGCGCGTGGTGGAGAAGCGACTCCCCGGCGCGCCGCACGAGTCGCTGCTCGTGCTCGATGGCACCGTGGGGCAGAACGCCGTGCAGCAGGCGACCATCTTCGCCGCTGCGATCCCGGTGACTGGTCTCGTCGTGACCAAGCTCGACGGCACGGCGAAAGGCGGCGTGGTGCTTGCCGTGCACGAGGCGATCGACGTGCCGGTCAAGTTCGTGGGCGTGGGGGAACAGGCGGCCGATCTCGTTCTATTCGACGCCGCGCAGTTCACCCGGGAGTTGCTCGAGGGGTGAGCCCCGCGGCGCCTCCCCGCCTCACGCTCGAGACCCCGGTCAACTTTCTCTCCGGGGTGGGCCCACGGCGCGCCGAGCTGCTCAAGCGGCTCAACATCTTCACCGCGCGGGACCTCCTCTTCCATATCCCGCACCGGTACGAGGACGCGAGCACCGTGCGTCCGATCGCCGGGCTTCGCATCGGCGACGACGCGACGGTCATCGGCACCGTGGTCTCGAAGGGGATCCTGCCGACGCGAAAAGGATTGCGGGTCTTCCAGGTGATCGTGCGGGATGACTCCGGGCACATCGAGGCCAGCTTCCCGGGCCAGCCCTGGCTGGACCGGCAGATCGAGAAGGACGACGTGCTCCTGCTCAGCGGACCGGTGCGGTTCTACCACGGGCGCCAATTGGCTCCCCGCGAGTTCGTGAATTTAGGGGCTCACCACGAAGACACGAAGCACACGAAGGAAGGACTTGTGCTCTCGGTCTATCCGGCCACTGAAGGGCTCACCTTCAAGTTCATTCGTGGGTTGTTCGAGAAACACCTGGGCGCGCTGCTGCCGTTGGTCGAGGAGTACCTGCCGGCGCACCTGCTCACCGAGGCGGGGGTGCCGCCCTTGGGCGAGGCGCTCCGCGCGGTGCACCGGCCGACGTCGGTGGCCGAGGCACTCCGTGGACGCGCACGACTCGCCTATGAAGAGCTCTTCTTCGTGCACCTGCTGCACCGGCGGGCGCGGGCGATCGCGGCGGCCAAGCGGGACGGGATCGCGTTCGCGAACAAGAGGGAGCTCACGTCGCGTTTTCGCGAGAAGCTGCCGTTCACACTGACGAAAGCTCAGGTGCGCGCGGTTCGGGAGATAGTCGCCGAAATGGGCCAGCCATCGCGAATGAACCGCTTGCTGCAGGGCGACGTCGGCAGCGGCAAGACCGTGGTGGCATTGTTTGCTGCGCTGCTGGCGATGGAGAACGGATACCAGGTGGCGCTGATGGCGCCGACCGAGTTGTTGGCCGAGCAGCACGCGCGGACGGTGGACACGCTCCTCGCGCCACTCGGGATCATCCCGGTGCTCCTCACCGGCTCACGCTCGGCCAAGGAACGGAAGCTCGCGGCGACGCGCTTGGAGAGTGGGGAGCCGCTCATCGCGATCGGGACGCACGCACTGGTGCAGGAGGGGACCAAGTTCGCGAAGCTCGGGCTCGCGATCATTGATGAGCAGCACCGGTTCGGGGTGGACCAACGTCGCATCTTGTCTGAGTCGGGTGCGTCGACCGAGGCCAAGCCCAATGTGCTGCTCATGTCCGCCACGCCGATTCCGCGATCGCTCGCGCTCACGCTCTATGGCGACTTGGGGGTGAGCGTGCTCGACGAACTGCCGCCCGGGCGGCAGCCGATCACGACCGCGCTCCGCCCCGAGAATGGCCGCGCGCGAGTACTCGACTTCGTGGTTCGCCAGATCGAGGCGGGGCGGCAGGCCTACATCGTCTATCCGCTCATCGAGGAGTCGGAGAAGGTGATGCTCAAGGCGGCGACCACCGCCTACAAGGACCTGACCGCGGGCGCGCTCAGGGGGAAACGGATCGCCCTGCTGCACGGGCGGCTGCCGGCCGATGAGAAGGACGAGATCATG
>JANPCH010000052.1:0-91764 GCA_031430835.1 Gemmatimonadaceae bacterium | reverse complement strand
CGAACTCCTGGCCCGATCGGTGAATGCGATGACGGTGCGCGGCGCCACACTCTTCACCGTCGCCGGCCACCAGGTGCTCGGGAGTTTCTGGGAGAAGGTCGTGCAGCCGATGGTCTTCGCGATGATGTTCAGCCGCTACGGGGGTCTCGAAGCGATGAGTCGCTCCACGCGGCCCTTCTCGAAGATCGCGAATGGGCAGTTCCTTCTTTTTCCCCGCGCCGAGTACGAGCGGATCGGCGGGCACGCGGCGGTGAAGGATCACGTGGCTGAGGACCTGATGCTCGCCCAGCGTGTGACGCGGATGGGAGGCGCGATGCATATGGTGCTCGCCCTTCGGCACCTGAACACGCGGATGTACACCTCGCTGGGTGAGATCCGGCGGGGCTGGGGAAAGAACATCTTCGCGGCGGGGCTCGACACGATGGCGGTCGGGCCGATCACGCGCCGGCTGCTCCCGTTCGTGTTTCCCTTCCCGCCACTCCTGGCGGCGGCGCCGGCGATCGCCTTCCTGCTCGGATGGCTCGGAATACTCGGCCCAGGGGCGATCATTTTCGCGGCGATCACCGCGCCGGTGAATGTCCTCTTCTGGGGGGGCGTGTACGTCGCGGGACGGCAGAACCCGCTCTGGGCGCTCTTCCATCCGCTCGGCGCCGTGGTGTTCTCGTGGATCTGCACCGAGGCGGCGTGGCGAGGGACGAAAGTGAGATGGAAGGGACGCTCGTACGCGATGGGGGAAGGGAGAGGGGAGATGGGAGAGAAGTCGTGACCTCCCATCTCCCATCTCCCATCTCCCCTCTGCCGTTCGCCGTCCTCTTCGACCTCGACGGCACCCTGATCGACTCGATCGGCCTGATCGTCGCGGCAATGGAGTACGCGTACGACGACCGCCCGCACCGGCCGCCGGTGGCCGATTGGCTCGCGGCGATCGGCACGCCGCTCGATGGGATGCTCCGGCGTTGGGCGCGCGACGATGCGGACGTGGTGCGCCTGCGCACGCGGTACCGGGAGTACCAGAACGACCATCACGACCAGATGACAACTCCGTATCCTGGCGTTGTGGAGACGGTGCGGGCGCTCCACGCGACGGGTCATCCGATGGCGGTCGTCACGTCGAAGCTCGAGGTCGGCGCACGGCGTTCCCTCAAGTACATCGGTATCGAGAAGTGCTTCGGTGCGGTGGTGGGGCTCGATGCGACCACGCGCCACAAGCCCGACCCCGAGCCGGTGCACTACGCACTCGAACGCTTGGGCCGCCTCTCGCCTGAACGAGCACTCTTCATCGGTGATTCGGTGCACGATCTGCGGTCGGGGAATGCCGCCGGTGTCGCGACGGGCGCAGCGCTCTGGGGACCGTCGACCCGCGACGAACTGGCCGCGGCCGCGCCGACGCATTGGCTCGAGTCGTTCGGCGACGTCCGCACGCTCGTGGAGCGGCTCGCGATGAAGTGATGTCGGCGCGCGCCGGCGGTGCTCCCACCGTGCGCCCGTGCTCACCACCCGCGACGCCGCCCGCGCCCTCGCCACCGGATCACTCGACGCCCTCGGCGCACTGCTCGGGTTCTCCCCGGCCCTCGCCCTCGGTCGGCGCGAACGGGATCGATTCGCACTCAACGGAGTGGCTGATCGCGTGGCGGTCGGCGAAGGTCGTGGCTCGCTGCGCGCCCTCCTCGTCGAGTTCAAGGCAGACACACCTCCCCTGCGTCTCACCGCGTCGGGACTCTGCCGACAACTCGTCCGCGAGGCGCCGCGAATGCGCTGGATGCTGCTCGTCACGCATCGCGGGACCGGCGAGCTTCTGATCGCTGCGCCATCGCCCGAGGGTGGTGCGGAGCTGCCAGTACTGCTCGTCGATCCGGCGAGCATCCGGGAATCGGATGCAGAGACGTTTGCGGCCATCGCCGCTGGCTCCGATGGTGTGGACCGCTTGGTGCACCTGCGCTGGCGAGAGACCCTCGGGCGCGATGCACTCACCGCGCGTTTCTATCGAGAGCTGGAGTCGCACGTCGGGGAGCTCGCCGATTCGGCGACCGGGCTCGCGGCAGTGGCGGACCGTCGCACGATCGCCCTGCTCACGACGTCGCGGCTCCTCTTTCTCGCCTTCCTCGAGGCAATGGGATGTCTCGACGGGAATCGCGCCTTCCTGCGCCACGGTCTCGAGCGGTTCGCTGGAGGCAACGGTCTGCATCGTCGTTTCCTCGACCCGCTCTTCTTCGGCACACTCAACACACCGCTCCGCGCTCGCGCGAACGCCGCACGTGCCTTCGGACGCGTCCCCTTCCTGAATGGCGGCCTCTTTGCCCGGGGAGGAGTGGAGACGCGGTGCCGGTCCCTGCGCTTCACTGACGACGCGCTGGGCGGCATCCTCGGAGACCTGCTCGTGCGCTATCGCCTGACCGCACGCGAAGCGACGACCGATCTCTCCGATGCCACCGTCGATCCGGAGATGCTCGGCCGAGCGTTCGAATCGCTGATGGGTTCCGAGGCGCGTCGTCGAGCGGGCGCCTTCTATACGCCTCACGCCCTGACGACGCGGGTCACGCAACGGGCCGTCGCGGCCCTGCTGGATGAGGCGCGCGCTGGAATGGAGCCAACGGCGGTGCGCGTTCTCGATCCGGCCTGTGGGTCAGGCTCATTCCTCGTCGTTGCGCTCGAGACGCTGGCCGCGCGCCTCGACCTCCCACGGGCCGCCGCCCGTCGTGAGGTGCTCACGCGGTGCATCTATGGCGTCGACCGGGACCCGACGGCGGTCTGGCTCTGCCAGCTTCGGCTCTGGCTCTCGGTCGTGGTCGAGCAGGAGGTGGATGATCCGCTCAGACTTCCTCCGCTGCCGAACCTCGACCGGAATGTGCGCGAGGGGGACGCGCTGGCTGGCCATGCCTTCGCCGACGCGATCGTGCTCCCCGATGCGCGGTTGGATCCGCTGCGGCTCCGCTACGTGCGGTCGAGCGGCGCTCGGAAGCACACCCTCGCGCGCGCCCTCGACCGTGCCGAACGGGCGCGAGCGATCGGCGCGGTCACCCACCGTCTCGCGCGACTTTCCGACGAGCGCTGCGAATTGCTGCTCGTCGCGCGTTCCCCGGATCTCTTCCGCGCGCGGCGGGGACTCGACGTCGAGGAACGCCGGCGACTCACGAACCTCCGAGCCGCGATGCGTGCCGAGCGTGCTGCCGGGAGACGCCTGCGCGAGGGCGCTGCGCTCCCCTTCTCGTTCGCCACGCACTTCCCCGAGGTCGCCGCAGCGGGCGGCTTCGACCTGGTGATCGGCAATCCGCCCTGGGTGCGTCCACACGCCGTCCCGCTCGAGGAGCGGGTCGCGCTGCGCTCGCGATTCGAGAGCCTGAGGAATGCGGCGTGGGAGGAGGGAGCCGCCTTGGCCGCGGCCGGGCGCGGATTCGCGTCACAGGCCGATCTCGCCGCGCTCTTCACCGAACGCGCTGTGCAACTCTCTCGCGATGGGGGCATCATCGCGCTGCTGCTGCCCTCGAAGCTCTGGCGCGCCCTCGCCGGCGGCGGCATTCGCGCGCTGCTCGAACGGCGTACGCGCCTGCTCGCGCTCGATGATTGGAGCCGGGGTTCGGCGGGATTCGACGCGGCGGTGTACCCCACCGCCCTTCTCGCCCGGGTGGAGGGCGCGAGGCGTGAGATCGACGGAACGACCCTCAGCTATTCACGAATCGGGAACAGGCGCGTCGATCGGTTCGAGATCCCGACCGCGCGACTGGCACTCGACTCTAGCGTGGGCGCCCCCTGGCTCCTCCTGCCGCCCGACGCACGCATAGCGTTCGACGCACTTGCATCGGCCGGTGTTCCACTCGCCCGCTCCCGTTTCGGCCGGCCGATCCTCGGCGTGAAGACCGGCTGCAACGAGGCGTTCGTGGTCGAGGGCGGTTCGACCGTCGATCCGCGAAGGCTGCGGCCATTGTTGCGCGGTGAGGATCTGCGACCGTGGCGAGCGTCTGCATCGGCTGCCGCGATCATCTGGACTCACGACGCACGCGGCCTGGCGGTGGCAGCGCTCGACCCAGCGACGCAGCGATGGTTGAGTCGTTGGAGGCACACGCTCGAATCGCGGACCGATGCTCGCGGGGCGCGGTGGTGGTCCCTCTTCCGCACCGAGGCCGCACGGGGCGATCTCCCGCGCGTCATCTGGGGGGACATCGGTCGAGAGCCGCGAGCGTTGGTGCTCGCGGCGGGCGACCCGACGGTACCGCTCAACACCTGCTACGTCGTCCGCGCGCCATCCGAGGAGGACGCCCACGGCCTCGCGGCCCTGCTCAACTCGCGAGTCATCGGCGCGTGGCTGGCCGCGATCGCTGAACCGGCACGCGGAGGCTACTGCCGATACCTCGGCTGGACGTGTGCACGCCTGCCGATCCCCCGTCACTGGGACGACGCTCGGCGTCCGCTCGCGCGAATCGCCCGCCGGGCAGCACGAGGTGAGGTGCCTGATCCCTCCATCCTTGATGCGGAAGTGGCGGCAGCGTTCGGCCTCAGCGCCGAACAACTCGCACCATTGCTCGCGTGGCACGCGGACTGATCGCCCGCGCCTGGCTTGGCGCCACGGGCGGTGACAGCCGACTCGGCGGATTCACACTACGGCCCTCGCAGACCGAGACCGTCGCGCGGATCGAACAGGCATTCGTGACATTCGGTGGTGCGCTCCTTGCCGATCCCCCAGGCACGGGGAAGACGCTCGTCGCCCTCGCGGTCGCCCGCCGCTTCGAACGCGCACTCGTTGTTGCTCCGGCGGCGCTCTGCTCGCACTGGGAAGAGATGTCCGCGAGGGCCTCCGTGCGAATCGAGTTCACCTCGCACGAACGCCTGAGCAACGGGCATGCGCCGCCCCGCGCTCCGCTCGTGATCGTCGACGAAGCCCACCACGCGCGCACGCCGCGAACCGCGCGGTACCGTGCGCTCGCGGCCCTCACGGCCGGCGCGCGCGTCCTCCTGCTCACCGCCACGCCGGTGGTGAATCGACAGGCCGACCGGAACGCGCTTCTCGCGCTCTTCCTCGGCGCGGACCCACCGACGACGGAGACACTCAGCCACTGCATCATCAGCCGTCAGCGTGATGATGCGGTCCGTCCGACCCTTCGTCGGCTCCCCGATCTCCGAGGCGACGCCGAGGTCCCCGGACTCGCAGCCACACTCGAACGCCTTCCTCCGCCGCAGCCGATCAATGGAGGCTCCGCGGCGACGGCGCTGATCCGGATCTCACTCGCATTCGCTTGGCACTCGAGTCTTGCCGCGCTCGATGCGGCACTGCGACGGCGCGTCCAGCGAGGCGAGGCGCTACGGGATCTCATCTCGGCGGGACGGACTCCGTCGCGAGATGCGCTCCGCTACTGGACGATCAGCGACGATGACACCCAACTCGCAATGCCTGAGCTCATCGGAGCAGCGGTCGCGGCGAACGGCGCTGTTCACCTGGAGACTCTTGACGCGCACCTCTCGGCCGTCCGCGAACTCCGCCGTCTGATCGGCCCTCGCATCGAAGCCGACTCCCGCGCACGCCGCGATGCGATCCGTTCGCTCGCCGTGGCGTACCCGCGCACGCGCATCGTGCTGCTCTCGCGGCACGCCGAGACGGTGCGCGCGTTGCATCGCCAACTGCGGGCCGATCCCGGGGTGCTCGCCGTCACCGGACAGGCGGTGCACGCGACCGTGGGTCGCTGGACTCGCCGCGAGGTGCTGGCCGCGATCGGACCACGGGCCCGGCCGCTCGACCCGGCGGACCATCGCGCCATCCGGATCCTCCTCGCGACCGACCTGCTCTCAGAAGGCGTGGAGATGCAGGGCATCGGGATCGTCGTGCACGCGGACCTTCCGTGGACACCGGCGAGGCTCGCGCAGCGGCGCGGCCGCATCATCCGGGTCGGCAGTTCGGCGCGTGAGGTGATCGAGACGCGATTCGCGATCCCCGAGGGCGCCGAGCCGCTGCTGCGACTCGGGCGACTGCTCGCGCGCAAGCGACACTCAGCTGCTCGTTCCCTGCGTGTCGCGCTGGACCGGGACGCGCTCGATGAGACGATGCGCGAGTGGGCCATCTTGCAACCGGGAGAGCGGATCGCAGCCGCCGACGCCCCGTTCAGGGGACTCGTGGCGGCCGTGCGCGTGGGCTCCGAGGTGGTGATCGCCGCAGGACGTGCGCCCGCCGAACCTGCGGTGGGATGGACGATGACGACGAGTCCGAGTGAGTGTGCGCGGATCTGCCGAGCCGCCTCCGCCGTGGAATCGGTCGCGGATCACGTTGACGTGCGCGTCGCCCGACGCTTGCTCAGGCGGTTCTTCATGCGGCGTGCCGCTCAAGGCGCGCTCGGCGCCTCATCCTCTGGAGCGCGAGGGGCACGCCAGCGCCTCCTCACTCGGTTCGATGCGCTCCTTGCTTCGGCGACTCCCGCCCAGCGCACGCCATTGGCGTCACTTCAGCGGGATCTGCTCGATCGGCTTGGCGACCGCGTCGAGATCGGGCTCGAGCGCGAGCTCGCGAACCTCCTGCGAGTGTGGCGACCTGAGGTCGATCTCGTGCTAGCGGCCAGCGCCCTGCTTGATCGGATCCGGCCCGCCGCAGTAGCGGGGCGTAGCGACCGCAGCGCGAAGCCGCGCCTGATCGCTCTGCTCTTGCTTAGGCCCGCGGCCCCTCGCGATGCGGCAGCACCGCCGGCTGACGCTCGGTCATCAGCCGTGCCTGGTACCGCTGCGCCTCGCTGATCCGCTCCAACTCCACCGCCATCGCATCCACGCTCTCTTGCAGTTGGCGGATCTGCGGGGCGATGTCAGCCGCAGTGAGTCCGCCTGTCTCGGTGCGACGGTCCATCCGCCGCACGATCGCCCGCGCAATCGGCCACCCGATGAAGATCACGAAGACCATCGAGAGCACCATCCCGACGATCGGGATCGTCTCCCGGATGATCGGCGTGGGATCGAACGGGAAGTCGGGGTTCCCGGTGCCGGAGTACGTGCCCGACGGCGTCTGCCCGGCGACCACAGGCGGTTGGACGTCGGTTATCACCACCTTCGTCGGACCCTGCGCGGTGGGAGCACCCGGGACCGCTGGCAGCGCCGGGATCGCTGGCGGAGCGGCAGGCGGCGGCACCGCCTGTCCCGATCCCAGCCCCTCTACCGGCCGCAGTTCCATTTGCCATTCCCTTGGGTGGTTGGTCCCCCTCCACTACGTCGCCCCTCGCCGGGGGTGTCGCCGCAGGGGACTCCGAAGCATACCGTACGCCTTGGGACGCAGTAACCCTCTTCAAACCTTCAGGCCCCCTGCACCATCCTATCCAGCGCCAAGAAGCAACCCGGCGCCGAATGACAAGTCCGCTGCCCCTCACCCCGTCCCCCACTGCCGATCCGCAGTCGGACGCCGCACTCGCGGCGGCCGGCGATCGGAAAGCGTTCGAACGCCTCTATCGGGCGAACGTGGACCGCGTCTTCTCGGTCTGCGCACGGATGGTCGGGGACCGCAGCAAGGCCGAAGACCTGACGCAGGATGTGTTCGTGAGGGCGTGGGAGAAGCTCGGCACCTTTCGCGGCGACTCGCAGTTCAGCACCTGGCTCCACCGGCTCGCTGTGAACGTGGTGCTGAACGATCGGGAGGCCGAGGGACGGCGGAGGAATCGGCACGACGAGGGCATCGAGGATATGGACACCATCGCCTTCCACGATGTGCATCCACTCCCCGTGCCCGGTCTCTCGCTCGACTTGGAACAGGCGATCGCCTCCCTGCCGCCGGGAGCGAAGAAGGTGTTCGTGCTGCACGACGTGGAGGGATACACGCACGAGGAGATCGGCGCGATGCTCGGCGTGACCAGTGGGGGATGCAAGGCGCAGTTGCACCGTGCCCGGATGCTCTTGAGGAGGATGCTGACCCGATGACCGAACACGACATCACCAACGAATCGCACCGCGCGCTTTGCGCCGAGTGCACCGCCATGTGGGCCGACCTTGACCGGATCAGCGAGGAGGCGAAGGCGCTACCCCGCCTCACGCCGAGCCGCGACCTCTGGGCCGGGATCGAGTCGCGGATCGGCGGTGTTGCGGCGCCGCGCCCGATGCCGAGCCCCTGGCGGCGGTGGACCTTGCACCCCACGGTGCGCCTCGCGACCGCCGCGTCGCTGCTCGTCGCCGCCACCGCAGCCGTCACTTGGCGCCTCGCGACGGCGACGCTGGGCGAGCAACTCCCAATCGTCGCCTCGACCGGCGAGACGCCGATCCCCAACACCGCGACGCTGGCCGACCCCTCGAATGCGGTGCTCTTTCGCGCTGCCGCGTTCCAAGGGGGCTTCGAATCGCTCGACCTCGAGATCCGCGCCCTGCAACTCGTCGTCGAGAAGCAGAGCGAGCGTCTCGATCCAAACACGCTCGCGGTCCTCACGCGCAACCTCGCCCTGATCGACAAGGCGATACTCGAGAGCCGCGACGCCCTCGCTAACGATCCCGCCAGCCGATTCCTCGCCGCGCAGCTCGCGCGCTCGTACAACACCAAGCTCACCCTCCTCCGCGAGACGGCGAAGCTGCCCGCGGGGACCTGATCCGGATGACCCAGATGCCTTCCTTCCGTTCCTTCCTCGGCGCCCTCTTGGGCGCCACGCTCCTCCTCCATTCCGGCGACCTCGCTGCCCAGGCGTCTCGGCAACGCGTGGACACCACCTTCGCCTTCGATCCCACCGGGAGCGTGAGCCTCTCGCTCGTGAGTGGGGAGATCCGCGTGATCGCCGGCGCCACCAACGAGATCAGGATCATCGCGACCCTTGAGCGTGGGCGGCTCGAGACCTCGTTCTCCCGCAGCCGCGTGACCATCGAGGCGCGGAGCATCGCGAACCGACTTGGCGCGGGCCGATACGAGGTCACGGTCCCGGTCGGCACGCGCGTCCACGCCGGGTCCGTCTCCGGCGACATCACCATCCGCGGCACGAAGGCCGAGGTCGAGGCGAACACCGTGAGCGGCGAGGTGGTCGTCGAGGAGGCTTCGCAGGTGATAGACATCGGCAGCGTCTCGGGGAACATCGACCTCCGCTCTCTCGACGGCCGGATCGACGTGAGCTCGGTGAGCGCCGAGGTGCGCGTCGAGGACGTGACAGGCGAACTCGAGGCGACGACCGTCAGTGCGAACATCGACATCCGTCGCGGCCGGCTGCGTGCGCTCCGCACCGAATCCGTCTCGGGCACTCTGACGTACGACGGTTCGTTCGCGAACGACGGCATCTATCGCTTCAACTCGCACTCGGGGTCGCTCTACTTCGCGCTGCCGGCGAATGCCGGCGCCTACCTCGAGCTTGAGACCTGGAGCGGCAATATCTCCAGCGATTTCCCCCTCACGCTCCAGCCCGACGGCAATCTCGGCCGACGCGCGCGGCGGATGCAGTTCACGATCGGAGCGGGCGGCGCGCGCATCTCGGCCGAGACCTTCAGCGGCAACATCACCATTCGGCGCCTCGCGGCGCGTCCACAGGAGTGATCGCAATGAACCGGACCACGCTCGTCAGCACCCTTCTCGTCCTCTCGGTCGCAGCCGCCGGGGCGCAGGAGATGACCACTTGGAACTGGAACGGCCAGCTCGGCAGCGGCCGCACGGTGTACCTGCGCAACGTGAATGGCGGCGTGCGATTCGAGCAGGGCACAGGGAATACGGTCGAAGTCCGCGCCGAGAAGCGCTGGCGTCGCGGCGACCCCGGGAATGTGCGGATCGAGGCCCGCGTGACCGGAGGTGGCAGCGGCAACATCATCATCTGCGCCCTCTGGAACGAACGCGCGACTTGCGACGAGGAGGGCTACCACGGGAACAACGACCGTGACGGTGGCTGGCGCCGGAACAACGACAACGACGTCTCGGTGGACTTCGTCGTGCGGATACCGGCGAACGCCCGGGTGGACGCCTCGACCGTCAATGGCGAGATGGTCGTGGATGGCACCAGCGCCGACATCGACGCAAGCACCGTGAACGGTGGCGTGGAGGCCCGCTCGAATGGCGGGCGCGTCGAGGCCTCGACCGTCAATGGCGATATCCTCGTGCGCACCGCGTCGCCGGAGAGCGGGCTCGACTACTCGACTGTCAATGGTTCGGTCACGCTGGAGCTGCCGGCGAACATCAACGCCGAGGTGAATCTCTCGACGGTGAATGGACGCATCTCATCGGATTTCCCGATGACCCTGGACGGCACGATCAACCCGCGGCGTATCCGCGCCACCATTGGCAAGGGCGGGCCGACGATCCGCGCCAAGACGGTGAATGGGAGCATCCGACTCCGGAAACTCTGATCGTTCGGGGATCGTAGATTGGGGCATCCCTTCAGGGAGCCCTGATGTCGCAACACACTCGTCCCTTCCATATCGCTCTCGCCGCAGCCGCGCTCCTCGGGACCGCCTGCGACGGGAGCGATGGGCCGTTGCAGGAGCGCGCGGGCGCCTTCGAGTGGCGTGGCCCCGCCGCAGCTGGCAACACGCTCCGGGTGCGCGATATGAACGGGGACATCACAGTCTCGCCTTCGGCCGACGACACGGTGCGGGTGCGCGCCGATATCGCCTGGCGCCGCGGCGACCCTGACCGATCGCTCCACTTCACCGGCTGGCGCGAGGGGAGTGACATCATCATCTGCGCCGTCTGGGGCAAGGGCACCTGCACGGCGACCAAGTACGACTCGGAATTCCGGTCCGCGCGCGGAACCGATGCCAAGGTCCATTTCCACATCGAGGCGCCCGCGGGGGTGAAGCTCGAACTCGTCGCGATCAATGGCGACATCGCGGCGGCGGCGAGCGCGCCGGTCGAAGCGCGCACCAGCAACGGGGACATTCGAGTCGTGACGGCGGTCGGCCCGGCGCGTGGCGTGACGATGAACGGGAGCGTCGACCTACGGATGGCCTCCTTGGTCGGCACCGACTCGGTCATCGCGAAGACCCTCAATGGCGACGTGTTCGTGTACCTGCCCGATGCGCCCGACGCCGCGATCGACCTCCAGACGATGACCGGCAGCGTCTCCACCGAGTTCCCCGTGATCGTGACCGGTGAGGCGAACCGGCGGAGCCTGCGCGCCGTGCTCGGTACCGCCACTCGGACCGTCTCGCTGCGGACGACGAACGGTTCGGCCTCCCTGCGCCGGCTCGAGAACGCGGGCGGCGCCGGGGCCCCCTGACCTGAAGAGCTACGCGGCCGAGTATATTCCGGTGTCCTCACCCCACATCCGATGAACCAATCCTTCGCGGTACCAGGTGTCATCGTCCGCAGCGGCACCGAGCGTGCGACGCTCGTGCGGCGGACCTACCTCCTCGTGCTCGGTGGCGTCGTCCTGACGATCGCCGGGGTGGCCTTCGCCTTCACGCAGCCACGGCTGCTACAGGCGGTCGCCGACCATCCCTTCCTGTCGATGCTCGCGGCCTTCGTGCCGCTGATCCTGGCGGGCCGGGCGCGCACCGCCTTCCCGGCGAACATCGGCCTCGCGCTGCTCTTCACCTTCACGATGGGCGTGCTGATCAGCCCCGTGATGTACTTCTACGCGGCGACCCAGCCGGCGCTCTTGCCGCAGGCGGCGATCCTCACCCTTTCGACGTTCGGCGTGCTCACCGGATACGCCTGGGTCTCGAAGCGCGATTTCAGCGCGTGGGGGAGCTTCTTGGTGGTCGGGCTCTGGGTGCTCATCGGCACCTCGCTGCTCAATCTCTTCTTCCAGAACGAGACCGCGTCGCTCTGGCTCGCCGGCGCCTCGGTGCTCGTCTTCAGCGGCCTCTTGATCTTCGATACGTGGCGGCTGCGGAACGTCTACGGGCCCGATGATTATGTGCAGGCCGCGCTCGCGATCTACCTCGACCTGCTGAACATGTTCATGGCGATCATCAGACTGCTCGGTGGCCGGCGGAGCTGAACGAACGGCAGATGGGAGAGGGGAGGGGCGCGCCGGGAAGTGCTCGGCGCGCCTTTTCGCTCTCACCTCTCCCATCTCACATCTTCTGCGCGAGTTCCAGATCCAGCGCCGTGATCCCCCCGGCGTCGTGCGTCGACAGCGTGACGATCACCTTGTTGTACCGCAGGTCCACGTCGGGGTGATGGTTCAGGGCTTCGGCCGGCGCGATCAGGCGATCGATGAACGCGACCGCCTCGGGGAAGCCCTTGAAAGCGTAGGTCCGGCGCAGGGTGTTGCCCTCGCGGGTCCAGCCGGGCAGTGAGGCGAGCCGTTGCGTGATCTCGGCGTCGGAGAGGAGCGCGCGCTTAGCCATCGGGACATCCAGGTTCGGGAAGGGGCGCAGCGAACACGCCCGACGTGAAGATGCGCCGCATTTGTCGTAGGTTCAATGCGTGACCATGCCGATCCTCTCGCTCCTCCGACGCGGCCTCCTCGTCCTCCTCGCCATCGGCGCCGCCGGCCTGATCGGCGAGCTCGTGCTCCTCGAGCACTACGAGGACAAGTTGCAGTTCGCACCGTTCATCCTGCTCACGCTCACGCTGCTGGTCATCGCGTGGCACTGGTGGGACGAGGGGCGTCGAAGCCTGCGCGTTCTCCAAGCGGTGATGATCCTCCTCGTGATCGCCGGCCCGGTCGGGATGTTCCTGCATCTTCGCGGCAACTTCCTCAGCGAGACGGAGTTCGACCCGACGCTCCTCGGGTTCGACCTCTGGCTCGCAGTCGTCCGCGGCGAGTCCCCGACCCTCGCGCCCGGCACGCTGGTGCAGTTCGGACTTCTCGGCTTGCTCTACGCCTATCGGCATCCCGCTCTCGGACCTTCAAAGGACTCCTGACGTGACTTCGATCCGCTCGACACGCTCCGCGTTCGCGCTTCTCCTCCTTACGGCTTCGCCCCTCGCCGCCCAGGTCGGCCGGTCGGTCGGCGTGCGCGACGCGAACACCGTTCCCGAGGCCGAGATCGCGACGATGCCGCATATGACGACGGATCTCGCGAAGGCGCTCGTCGCCGCCCGCCCATTTGCGAGCGCGACCGCGCTCGACGCGCACCTCGCCGCCAAGCTCTCGGCCGAACAGCGTGCCGCGCTCTATCCGCGGCTCTTCATCCACGTGGACCTCAACTCGGCCTCGCGCGAGGAGATCCAGCTCATCCCGGGAATGGGTCCGCGGATGATCCGCGAGTTCCTCGAGTACCGGCCGTACAAGGACATGGCGGTCTTCCGCCGCGAGATCGGCAAGTACGTGAACGCCGAGGAGGTCGCCCGCCTCGAGCAGTACACCTTCGTGCCGATGGACCCCAACACCGCGAGCGACGACGACCTGATGACGATCCCTGGATTCGGTCGCCGGATGCTGCGGGAGTTCAAGGAGTACCGGCCCTGGAAGACCGTCGAGCAGTTCCGCCGCGAGATCGGGAAGTACGTTGACGCGAAGGAGGTCGCGCGTCTCGAGCGCTACATCGTGATCAAGTAGGCGCTCAGGGTGCCGGCGGGCGCTTCGGCGGAGCCGGCGGCGGGAGTGGCGCGGGTGGCGGTACGCAGAGGTAGTCGAGCGCGACCCCTGAGAAGTTGCTCCGGAAGACCGGTCCGAACCCGGGCTGCTTCGGCGCACGCCGCTCGGCGATGATTCCCTTGGACTCGTCGGCGAAGAAGACGCTCTCCTTCACCGCGACCTTCTTGTTGGGGCAGTCGAACATCGCCGTCGTCTGCGTCGCGGTGACGAGCCCGCTCGGCATCTTCACCGGCTCGGCGAAGGTGACCCGGACCTTCGCCGTGATGATCCCGTCCTTCGTCGAGACACTTCGCGGGTCCACGAAGACGGGGTTCCCGGTGGTCGTCGTGCCGATCTGCTTCCACCGCGTGCCCTGCGCACCGAGGGACGCGGCGACAGCGAGGATCAGCAGCAACCGCGTCATCAGAGCTCGATCAGCCGCACGACGCGGTGCCCACAGGTGCCGCACTTGCCGATGAGCGCGAGGGACTTGTCACGGATCTCCCCTTCGAGCAGATCGAAGTGGCGGGTGGCGAGACAATGGGCGCAAAACCCGCTGTTCAGCAGCCGCGTCCGCGTGGCCTCCGGCACCTGGTCCCACACCTTCTGCGCATCGGTCGTGAAGGTCATCGTATTGGAACGATGCGGTACGCTAACGGGCTGCGCCAGTCGGCGGCGAATGGATGGAACCAGTTGGCGCAGTTCCGAGTAGCTCTGACAACCCCTACCGACCAATGAAAGACCAGAGCAATCACTCCGACACGACCGAATCGCACGCGTGCGGCATCGGGACCGACCGCCGCTCGTTCCTACGAGATGGCCTGCTCGCCGTCGCGGCCCTCACCGCTGTGGCCGGCTCTGCGGCGCCGCTTCACGCCTTGGCCCGTGAGTTCAGTGTGGGCCGGGTGCTCCCGGGGAACGTCGTGACCTATCCCCTGCCCGCCGCCGACGGCGCGACGATCGATCGGGTGAATCGCGTGATCCTGGTGCGCTATCAGGGGATGGTGCACGCCTTTTCCCTCGAGTGCCCGCACAAGGGCACGATGATCACGTGGGAGCCACAGAATGGGCGCTTCTACTGCCCCAAGCACAAGAGCACCTTCAAACCCGAGGGGACGCGGATCCAGGGAAAGGCGCCGCGCAGCCTCGACCGATTCACAGTGAAGGTCGAGGAGGGGAAGGTGTTGGTGGACAAGGCGGTCGAGATCGACAGCATCAAGGATGCGGCGGGGTGGGCGGCGGCGGGGGCGAAGGTCGCCTAACGGCAGATGGGAGATGGGAGATGGGAGATGGGAGAGGTGCGGCGAAGTATCCGCGGTGCCTCTCAACTCTCCCCTCTCCCCTCTCACATCTCCTCAGCAACCTCGCGCTCCACCGCGGCCTTGAGGATGCTCATGAAGTCCTGCGCATTCGTCACCACGCCGACCGCCTGGTGCGTCCCGCGGTCCTTGAGCTTGCTCACAAGGAACTCGCTTGCATCAACGCAGATCGTCGGAAGTTCGACGATCCCGCGGGTCGCATCCTCGTAATACGCGGGGAGCATGTTCCCCACCGCGATCGAATGGAGCGCGGTCGCGATCATGACCGCCATCGTCGCCCTCTTGGCGTGCTCGCGCGTCGCCTCCTGCGCCGCCACCGCGTCGGTGATCACGTCAGGGAGCGGTCCGTCGTCGCGGATCGAACCGCCGAGCACGTATGGCACCTCCTCGACCACGCAGGCGTGCATGATCCCGTCCTTGATGACGCCGGATTTGACCGCCTTCGCGATCGAGCCGGCGCGCCGGACAGCGTTGATCGCCCGCATATGCGCGGCGTGTCCGCCGTCGGTCGGCTCCCCATCGCTCGTCATCCCGAGCGTGGTGCCAACGATCGCCGCCTCGATGTCGTGCACCGCCACCGCATTTCCCGCGAGCAACGCCTGCACGAATCCGTTGCGGATGAACCAGACAAGGTTGTCGCGGGCACGCGAGTGCACGACGGCGGGCCCGGTGACCCAGACGACATATCCCCCGCGCCGCTTCTCGTCGACCAGCATCTTCGCGATCAACCGATAGTCGATCGGCTTCTCGCGAGAGACCTGGCTCGACATGAAGTGAAAGTCCCCGCCGGCCCCGCCGTCGACCACGAAGCCACGAGAGTGAACGAAGACCCCTTCGCTCCCGTCCTCGGCCAGCCCGACGACGATTTCGTCTCCCTTCTTCACGCGACGTCCTTCACGCACGCACCAGCCGCCGGTCGCCTCGCGAACGAGGACGCCGTCCATCCGCGGTTCGCGCGGCAGCGTCCAGGTGCCGTCACTTCCCTTCACATAGGTCGGGAGGTTCGTCGTCGCGAAGAAGTCATCGGGGAGCACGCCGTCCCGCTCTGCCACAACGGTGCGCGCCGGCGGCGCCTTCATCAGGCGGGCCTTCGTGAAGTCCGGTGGGCGATACGTGATGTTCGGCATCGTCAGGCCCCGCTCAGAGGATCCGCTTGCCGAGCGCGCTCAGGATGAGCTCGCACGCGATCTCGGCGGTGCGGTTCACCTCGTCGAGCACCGGATTCACCTCGACCACATCGATCCCGACGAGCTTGCCGGTGTCGGCGAACATCTCCATCGCGAGATGGGCCTCGCGATAGGTCATCCCGCCGGGCACGGCCGTGCCGACGCCCGGCGCCTCGGCTGGATCGATGACATCCATATCGAACGAGACCCAGAGCCCCGCGGTGTTGCGCGTCGCGACCGCGATCGCCTCCTCCATCACGGCACGGACACCGCGTTCATCGAGTGCGCGCATCGTGTAGGCGGCGAGTCCCCACTTCTTGATGTGCGTTCGTTCCGGCTGGTCCAGGTCACGCAGCCCGACGAGGGCGACGTCGCTCCCCTTGAGCGCGCTCTCCGCGCCGGCGATGGAGGACATCGCCTTGTCCCCATTCCCGAGCAGCGCGGCGAGGGGCATCCCGTGAACGTTGCCCGAGCGCGAGGTGCCAGGCGTGTTGAGGTCGCCGTGCGCATCCACCCAGACCAGGCCGAGCCGCTGTCCCTTCGTCGCGAAGTGCGCCGCCGCACCGGCGATCGAGCCGGCCGCGAGGGCGTGGTCCCCACCGAGTACCACCGGCATCTGTCCCGACTCGACGGCGGCGCGTGTGTGCATCGCCACCTCCGTGCATACCTCGGTGATCGCGCCGAGGTAGCGGGCCCCACGCTGCGCTCCGCGTGCGGCATCCTCACGGAAAGGGACGCGAACGTTGCCGACATCTTCGACGGTGTGGCCGAGTTTCTCGAGGCGCTCGCGGAGGTCGGTGTAGCGGACGGCGGAGGGGCCCATATCGACACCACGGCGCGAGGCGCCGAGGTCCATCGGGACACCGATGATGCGGACGGAGGTCATCCCGGGAGCCTACTCGCCGGACGGGCTCCCGGCTGGATCACGCATGTCGATGCAGGGGATGCGTGCGCTATGCGTCCCGGCGAGCATATCCAACCAGCATCCCGGCCGTCACCACGACCACCGCGCCGATGACGTTGTGCCAGAGGAAGGCGACACTCGGATAGCGCCAGTTGACGAGCCCCACTGCCGTCATCCCGGCGATCAGGCCCCAGAAGGCGCCGGTCGCGCGCGCGCGCGGGATCATCGCGAGGAGGAAGACACCGAGGATCGAGCCGTAGAAGAAGGACCCGAACCGGTTCACGACCTCGATCAGGGAGCCAAGCGTCGCGGCGTAGGTCGCCACGGCCATCGCGAAGAGACCCCAGAGCGCGGTCGCCCATTTCGAGACAGAGAGATAGTGGGCATCGCTCGCCTCGCGTCGGATGCGGCGCTGGTAGAAGTCGACGACCGTCGCGGTCGAGAGGGAGTTGAGCTCGGCGGCGATGCTCGACATTGCGGCGGCGAGCACCGCAGCGAGAAAGAGTCCGGCGAATCCAAGCGGCAGATGGTCGAGGACGAACCGCGGCATCACGAAGTTCACGTCGCGGGACGACGCGCCGGTGACCCGTGCGGCGGAGGAGAGCGCCTCGGTGCGGATCGCGGTGACTCCGGCCTCGCTCGTGCGATAGGCTTCGCGGGCCGCGCCCTCTGCGCTGCCGCCGACGTCGCCCTGACGGGCGGCGACGAGGTCGCGGGCCGCCACCGCGCGCGACGCGAGCGCCGCATCGTACCGCACCTCGAGCGCCGCATACTCGGTCGGCTCCGCCGCGCGCACGGCGCGGTCGTGCGCCGGATTGTACAACAGAGGCGCGCGCTCGAACTGGTAGAAGAGGAAGACCAGCACGCCGACGATCAGGATCAGGGCCTGCAGCGGGATCTTCCAGTACGCACTCATCAGGAGCGAGCTCCGCGCCTCGTCCACCGACTTCGCGGTGAGGTAGCGCTGGACCTGGCTCTGGTCGGTGCCGAAGTAGCTCAGCATCAGGAAGGTCCCGCCGATGATCCCCGACCAGAAGGTGTACTGGTCACTCAGCGAGAAGGAGAAGTCGAAGACCCGCATCCGTCCGGCCGCGCCGGCGATCGCGAACGCGTCGTCGAGCGGCACCGGCATCCGCATCACGAGCACCACGACGATCGCCACGAGCGCCCCGACGATCACCACCATCTGCTTCACGTCGGCCCAAGTGACCGCCTGCACGCCGCCCAGCACGGTGTAAAGCACCGTTGGCCCGCCGATGAGCACGACGCACCACGTGAGGTCCCAGCCGAAGATCGCCGAGAGCACCACGGCCGGCGCGCTGATGATCACGCCGCACGACATCCCGCGCGAGATCAGGAAGAGGAGACTGGTGAGCGATCGCGTACGCGCGTCAAAGCGCTTCTCGAGGAACTCGTACGCGGTGAAGACCTTCGCACCGTGCAGGAAGGGGACGAGGGTGACGCCGAGGATCACCATCGCGATCGGCAGCCCGAAGTAGAACTGGACGAATCGGAGTCCGTCGGTCGCGCCCTGCCCAGTGGTGCCGATGAGGGTGACGGCCGAGAGCTGCGTCGCCATCACCGAGAGCCCCACCGCCCACCAAGGGAGGGAGCGGTTGGCGAGGAAGTACGCTTCGATGTTGGTCGCGCCACGCGCGCGCCGGAGTCCGTCGGAAACGACGAAGACGAGATAGACGCCGACGATGACCCAGTTGATCCAGTGCATCCCGCCCTACCCTGCGTAGCGCTGCTGGAGCAGCCAGAGGAGGAGGAGGGCGACGACCTGCATCGTGAGCACCCGGAGCAGGGTCGAGCGGAATGTCGGCTTCGGGGCGGGCATCACTCAAACTACAGATGAGAGATGGGAGATGTGAGATGTGAGATGGGGGAGAACGACGGCTGCTACCTCCCGTCTTCCCTCCCCCATCTCCCATCTTTCCCTGATATGTCCCCAGCGCTGCTCGTCGCGATCGCGTCCGTCCTCTGCCTCCCGCTCACCGCGGTGGGACTACCGGGCAGTTGGCTCCTGCTCGCCGGTGTGGGCATCTGGAAGTCCGTCGATCCGTCGGCGCCTATCTCGTGGGCCGGATTCGGGATCGCCTTCGCCCTCGCCACCATCGCCGAGGTGATCGAGTTCGGGCTCGCGAGCCGCTACACGGCGAAGTACGGCGGGTCGCGCCGGGCCGGCTGGGGCGCGTTGATCGGCGGCATCGCGGGCGCGATCGTCGGGGTGCCGATCCCGATCATCGGCTCCATCCTCGGCTCCTTCGCTGGGGCGTTCCTCGGGGCGCTCGTCGCCGAGTACACGCACCGGCAGGAGGGAACGCAGGCTGGCCGGGTCGCCTGGGGCGCGCTGGTCGGCCGCGTTTTCGCGACCGGCGCCAAGGTCGCGCTCGGTGTGATGCTCTCGGTGATCCTCGTGCTCGACGCGCTGCGCTGAGCTCCCCGATCAGAGGTAGGGCGAACCCAGCCGCGCGAGCCCATCGCGCACCTTCACCGGGAAGCTCCGCGCATCCACCTCCGCCAGGGTGATCTCGCGCGCCGTGGCGATCCGTGCGTCAATGAAGGCGTTGAGCTGCGCGCCGAGGGTCGGATCGTAAGCCTCCACGTCGAGCTCGAAGTTGAGACGCAGACTCCGCGGATCCCAGTTGGTCGATCCGAGCAGGGTCCAGATCCCGTCAACGACCGTCAGCTTCGTGTGGTCGAAGGGCATCGGCGTGAGGTAGATGTGGCAGCCGGGCCGGAGCACCTGCCAGAACTGCGCCGTGGACGCCCACTGGATGAGCCACACATTGACCTTCGAGGGGAGGACGATCTGCACCCGCACGCCGCGCAGCGCCGCGACCGCGAGCGCGGCGATCATCGCCTGGTCGGGTAGGAAGTAGGGCGTGACGATCCGCACCGATTCGCGCGCGGTCGCGATCGCCCCGAGGAGCAGGGTGCGGGTGACCTCGAGGTCGCCGTCCGGTCCGTCGGTGATGACACGGGCCGTCGTCGGTCCTGTGTGCTGGAGCGTTGGGAACCAGATGGGTCCGTCGAGCACTTCGCGTGTGGTGAAGAGCCAGTCTTCCGCGAAGGCCTCCTGGATCTGGCCGACGAGTGGCCCCTCGATGCGGAAGTGCACGTCGCGGACCGCGTTCGGTGGCGCGTCGGCGAGGACGCAGCGCTCCCAGATGTTCATCCCGCCGGTGAAGGCGATGCGACCGTCCACCGTCAGCACCTTGCGGTGGTTGCGAAGGTTGAAGAACGCGAGTCCCGCTTGCGTGATCGTCGGAAGGAAGAGCTCGGCCCGTACCCCAGCGCTGCGCAGCGCGCGGTGCACGAGGGGCCACGAGTAGCGGACGCCGACGCCATCCACGAGCACGCGCACCTCGACCCCGCGCTTAACCGCCGCGGCCAGCGCCTCCACGAACGCGTGCCCTGACCGGTCGGCGGCGAAGATGTAGCTCACGAGCGTGACTGACTGTCGCGCCGCCGCGATCGCCGCGAGCATCGCCGGATACGCCTCGTCGCCATTCTGGAGCGGCTCGATCCGGTTCCCGGTGAGCAGTGGACGGCCCGAGACCTGTTCACCGAGACGCGCAAGCGTCGTGAGCCCCGAGGCGACCGCCGACGCGCTCCCGGTTCGCGCTATGCTGGTGGAACTCGGCGTCGAGAGCGGCAACCGTCGGCGCTCGCGGTGCAGCACGCTCGCGCGCCGCTGGATGCGATTGAGACCGAAGATCGCATAGAGCAGCGCCCCGACCCCCGGGACGAACCAAATGAGCCCCAGCCATCCGATCGCTGACCGCACATCGCGCTTGCGCACGACCACGTGCATGCCGGCGACGAGGCTCATCGCGATCGCGAGCGCGCCGACCGCGTAGGGCCACCAGCCAGGGAGCGAATTGACGACGGAACTGCGCATCGGGATCCCGAACAGGATGCGTCCAATCTACCGAGGGAGCACCGATCGGTTCAGCGCTTCGACGCGTTGCGGGGTAACTCCACCAGTGCGAAGTTGGTGGCAGACCCCTCCCGGAGACGAAGGCCAGATGAAGGTCACTTTCACGGTCAATGGGACGCCCCGCACGGTGGACGTCCCCGCGGATATGCCCCTCCTATGGGTGCTCCGCGACACCCTCGATCTCAAGGGCACGAAGTACGGCTGCGGGGTGGCCCTCTGCGGCGCCTGCACCGTCCACGTGAACGGCAGCGCGACCCGCTCCTGCCAAGTCCCCGCAAGCACGCTCCAGGGCCGGCGCGTGACGACGATCGAGGGACTCGCGGCCGAGGCGAACCATCCGCTGCAGCGCGCCTGGCAGGAGCTCGACGTGCCGCAGTGCGGCTACTGTCAGGCCGGCCAGATCATGCAGGCCGCTGATCTCCTCGCGCGGAACCCGAAGCCGACCGACGCCGACATCGACGCCGAGATGTACGGGAACCTCTGCCGGTGCACGACCTACCTCCGCATCCGCGACGGGATCCACCGCGCGGCAGCGATCGCCGCGAACGACGCACAGGAGGGCTGATGTCGACCGAGATGCGCGACACCTCAGCGGCGCCTGGCGGCTACGACCGCCGCGACTTCCTCCGCGTCACCTCCCTCGCCGGGGGCGGCCTCCTCATCGGGACGTGGCTCGACTTCACGATCCCCGGCTCACTCGGCACGGGCGCCGGGGAGTTCATGCCCAACGCGTTCATCAAGATCGCCGCCGACGGCAAGATCACGATCATGGCCAAGAATCCCGAGATCGGCCAAGGGATCCGGACGATGCTCCCGATGATCATCGCCGAGGAACTGGATGTGCCGTGGGAGAGCATCACGATCGAGCAGGCGATGAGCGACCCGGCGAAGTACGGTTCGCAGGTCGCCGGAGGCAGCACCGCGACCCCGACCAACTGGGATCCCCTTCGTCGCGCCGGCGCTGCGGGTCGCCAGCTGATGACCGAGGCCGCGGCACAGACGTGGAATGTGCCCGCCGCCGAGCTCACGACCGGCGGCGGCGCCGTGCATCACCACGCCAAGCGGCGCAAGCTCAGCTACGGCGAACTCACGGCGAAGGCCGCGACGCTCTCGCCGCCAGACCTCGCGACCGTCAAGCTCAAGGATCCGAAGGACTACAAGATCATCGGCAAGCCGATCCCCGGCGTCGACAACCTCAGGATCGTCACCGGCAAGCCGCTCTTCGGGATGGACGTCACGGTCCCGGGGATGCTCTACGCGACGTTCGAGAAGTCGCCGGTCTTCGCGGCGAAGGTCGCCAGCGCGAATATCGACGAGGTGAAAGCACTCCCCGGCGTGAAGCAGGCCTTCGTGGTCGAGGGCGGGACCGACTTGCCGGGGCTGCTCGCCGGCGTCGCGATCGTCGCCGACAGTTGGTGGGCCGCCCGCTCGGCGCGTAAGCGGCTGCGGGTGACGTGGGCCGACCATCCGACCGCGCAGCAGGGGAGCGCGCAGTTCGCCGCGCGGGCGAAGGAACTCTTGGCTGGCGCGCCACAGACTGTTGTGCGTACCGATGGCGATCTCGCCGCCGCGTTCGCCAACGCGGCCGCAGTGGTCGAGGCGAACTATGAATACCCGTTCCTCGCCCACGCGCCTCTCGAGCCGATGAACTGCACGGCGAACTTCGCGAACGGCAAGATGGAGATCTGGGCGCCGACGCAGAATCCACAGTCGGGCCGCGTGCTCGTCGCCCGGACGCTCGGGATCGCCGAGGCCGACATCGCGATCCACATCGTGCGCAGCGGTGGCGGCTTCGGTCGCCGGCTCAACAACGACTATATGGTCGAGGCCGCGTGGATCGCGCGTCAGGCCGGCGCGCCGGTGAAGCTCGTCTGGACCCGGGAGGATGACATCCAGCACGATTTCTATCGCCCGGCGGGCTACCACAAGCTGAAGGGCGCGGTCGACCGCGCCGGCAAGCTCAGCGCGTGGGAGAATCACTTCGTGACCTTTGGCGAAGGAGAGCGCACCGCGCAGGCCGCCGGCATCGGCGTCACCGAGTTCCCGGTCGCCTACATCCCGAACTTCAGCTTCGGTGTTTCGAAGATGCCCCTTGGAGTCCCCACCGGGTTCCTTCGCGCGCCGACCAGCAATGCGATCGCCTTCGTCTACCAGTCCTTCATCGACGAACTCGCGCACGCCGCCAAGCGTGATCCGGTGCAGTTCCGGCTCGACCTCCTCGCCCAGTTGAACCCGAGTGCGCCGATCCCGGAGCGCGCGGCCCCACCGATGAACGCCGAGCGGATGCGCGGCGTGCTCCAGCTCGTCGCCGAGAAATCGGGATGGGGGAAGCGCACCCTGCCGAAGGGTTCTGGGATGGGCGTCGGGATGCACTACAGCCATCGCGGTTACTTCGCCGAAGTGGTCGAAGTGACCGTCAGCCAGGCCGGGGAGGTGAAGGTCGTGAAGGTCTGGGCGGCCGGCGATGTCGGGAGCCAGATCATCAATCCGAGCGGGGCGATGCAGCAGGTCCAGGGCTCGGTACTCGACGGACTCGCCGAGGCGTTGAAGCAGGAGATCACCATCGAGAACGGCCGCACTGTGCAGAGCAACTTCGACGATTTCGAGCTCCTCCGGATCACCGAGGCGCCACCGGTCGAGGTGCACTACCGGATCACCGAGTTCCCGCCAACGGGGATGGGCGAACCGGCGCTGCCGCCGGTGATCCCCGCCCTCACCAACGCGATCTTCGCAGCGACGGGAAAGCGTGTGCGATCGCTGCCGCTCACGCGGCACGACCTGCGGTGGAGCTGAGGCGCGATTGAAGGGATGGCTCGAGACGAGGCAGGTGTTGGAGCGGCTGGGTGCGCTCCACGCCAACGGCACGCGCGCCGCGCTCGCCACGGTCATCCGCGTCCGTGGGTCGGCGTATCGCCACGAGGGAGCCAAGCTGTTGGTCGCCGCCGACGAGACGATCGTCGGCAACGTGAGCGGTGGATGCCTGGAGGAAGACGTGCGCGAAGTCGCTCGTCGAGTGATCCGGACGGGCGTCGCCGAGCGACAGAGCTGGTGCGGTGGCCACGACGAGATCGCGGCGTGGGACCTCGGAGTCGGCTGTGAGGGCGAGGTCGAGCTCCTGATCGAACCGGTGACCGATGACCGGGTCGCGGAGCGCACGCTGATCGCTGCCGAACAGCCCTTCGTCGTGCTCACGGCGCTCGACGGGGATCACCCGCGTCGGGTGCTCACTGGCAGTGACGCCGCGCAGTGGTTCGCAGACGGCGCATCGCGAATCACTGAGGTCGGAGGGGCATCGGTGTTCGTCGACGTACAGCTCCCACCGCCGCGACTCCTCGTCGTGAGTGGCGGCGACGACGCGCGCCACCTCGCGCGGCTCGCGTCCGACGTGGGATTCCGCGTGGTGGTCGCCGATCGTCGTCCGGGCCTCCTCACCGGCGCACGGTTCTCCCCCCCGATCCGTCTCGTCGAGACCGACGCGGCCCGGATCGGCGAGCGCGTGGTCCTCGAGCGGGAGGACTTCGCGGTCGTGATGACGCACCACTTCGCCGACGACGCCGACTACCTGCGGGCCCTGCTCCGCAGTCCAGTGCGCTACCTCGGCCTCCTCGGGCCGCGGTCGCGGACCGAACGCATCCTGACGGCGCTTCGCGCCGAAGGGCCGCTCGACGAGGAGCGCATCTTCGGCCCGGTCGGGCTCGACATCGGCACCGACGGCGCCGAGCAGGTCGCGCTGGCGGTGGTGGCGGAACTCCTTGCGGTGCGCAGCGGCCGGCGTCCCCGTTCGCTGCGCGAGCGTCGCGCGCCGATCCACCACGATGCCGAGTGAGGTCACGCGAGTCGCTGGGGTGATCCTCGCGGCTGGCCGGTCGCGACGGATGGGGCGGGACAAGATGCTCCTGCCGGTGGAAGGGGAACCGATGGTGCGACGGATCGTCGCGCGCGCGCTCGACGCGGGCCTCGCGCCGGTACTCGTCGTGGTCGGAGCGGACTCGGCGGCGGTGCGTGAGGCCCTGCTCGGCCTCGACTGCGTCTTCGTCGAGAGCGACGATCCCAGCGGACCGACGAGTGCCTCCCTGCACGCGGGGATCCGCGAACTTGGCCCCGAGGCGCGCGTTGATGCGGCGCTGGTCCTGCTCGCTGATATGGTGCACGTCACCAGCACGATGATCCGCGCGCTCGTCGCCGCCGCGCGGAAGGGGCAGGCACCACTCGAGGTGTCGCGCTACGGCGACGTCTTCGCGCCGCCACTGCTCTTCCGCCGCACCCTCTGGTCCGAACTCCTCGAGTATCGCGGCGACGGCTGCGGCAAGTCGGTCGTCCTCGCGCACCGCGACGAAGCCGGGATCCACGAGTGGCCCGCCGCCGACCTGCAGGACGTGGATACGCCCGCCGACTACGAGGCCCTCGTCCGGTGATGTCCACGGTCCGCGTGGCGGCCGTCGTCACGGCGGTGCTCGCGCTCGTCGCCGCCGAGACGCCCACGGCCGCGCCCGGAGCGCGCGTCGTACTCCCCGTCCGCCTCGACGATTCGACGTTCTGGCGGATGGTGACCGAGTTCTCCGAACCCGGCGGCTATTTCCGCTCCGACAACTTCATCTCGAACGAGGGCGAACTGCAGTACGTGATCGGCGACCTGCAGCGCTCCGGCGCGCGTGGGCGGGCGTACGTCGGCGTGGGCCCCGAACAGAATCTCACGTACGTCGCCGCGCTCGATCCCGGGATCTCCTTCATCGTCGACATCAGGCGGCAGAATCTCGTGCAGCATCTCGTCTTCAAGGCCCTGATGGAGCTGTCGCCCGATCGGGCGACGTACCTCTCGCGCCTCCTCTCACGTCCCCAGCCGGCGGGACTCGACGCGACGACCGGTGTCGTGCCGTTGATGGCGGCGTACTCAGTGGTTCCCGGCGACACGATGATCTTCCGGCGGACGCTCGAGGACGTGCGCACGCATCTCATCGACGTGAACCGCTTCGCGCTGACGCCCGAGGATCTGGAGTCGATGCGCTACATCCTCTCGGCCTTCGGCACCGCTGGCACCGAGATCACCTACTCGTTCGGGCAGATGGGGGGCCCAGGGCGATTCGGGTCGTGGATGCCAACGCTGCACGAGATGATGACCGAGACCGATGACTCCGGAGCGCATCGCTCGTATCTCGCGACCGAAGCGGCATACCGGTACCTGAAGGACCGGCAGGAGCGGAACCTGATCGTGCCGGTCGTCGGGGATTTCGGCGGCGGCCACGCACTGCGCGCGGTTGCCAACTGGCTGAGCAGCCGGCAGGTGACGGTCGGCGTGTTCTACGCGTCGAACGTGGAGCAGTACCTCTTCCAGAATGGGCCCGCCGCAGGTGCGTTCTACGAGAACCTCGCCGCCTTCCCCACCGACTCGGCGAGTACGTTCGTGCGCTCGGCGTCGAACCGCGGCTGGGTGCCGATGCGAAATCCGCGTTCGCGGATGGCCCAGCTCACGATGCGCGTCGAGCCGATGCTGGCGGCGATCCGCGGGGGGCGCGTGACGAACTACGGGGAACTGCTGACGCTGGTGCCTTGAGCCGGTTCACTCAGGGCTTCTTCAGCGTCGGGAAGTTCTTCATCGCTTCCCGGATATCCGGGTCCATGCGCGCCTCGAGCGAATAGACGCCCTGGTTCCCCCAGCGCACGTACGCCACCACCTGGTAGAGCAGCGACCGCAACTTCGCCTCGTTCTCGGCGTCCTCGGGGATAGTGACACCATTCTCCTTCGCCGACGCGCGGAACTGCGCGACCGCCGCGTCGGGGAGCGTCGGCTTCTGGGTGAAGCTCTCCATCGTACCGAGCGTGTTCGCCGACGCGCCGACGAGGGTGTTCGCCCACTTGATCGGCAGGTCCAGTTCCGCCGCTCGATTGGCCCACGCCGGATCGGGGGCCGGCCGCGGCATTCGGACGTCCGGATAGATCCCGCCACCGCCGTAGAGCGTGCGACCGCTCTTCGACGTGCAGGTCGGTCGCCCCACCGTGTCCCGCTCGGCGCGCGCCGCGCGATAGTAGTTGCGGTTCGAGACGTCCCGGTACTGCCGTTGAACGGCGCGACCGCACGGCGTGTGGATCTGCCCGATCACGAGCGACAGGAACGAACCGTCCGACAGGGGAAATCCGCGCATCAGGAGCGACTTCCCAAAACTCGGCTGGCCGACGATCAACGCTCGATCGTGGTCCTGGAGCGCACCCGCAACGAGTTCGCTCGCACTCGCGGTGCCATCGTCGATCATCACGACCAGCGGATAGTCGCGCTCGCTTTTCCAGAAGGACCGCTTCACGCGGCCGGTGTCAGCGGTCTCGGCGCGTCGTCCTTCCGAGGTGTACACGATCGCCCCGGTCGGTAGGAACTCCCCGGCGACGGCGGCGGCTTCGTCAACCAGGCCGCCCCCGTTCCCGCGGAGGTCGAGGACCATCTGCTTCATCCCGGCGCCGTCGAGCGTCGAGATCGCCTTGCGCAGGTCGTCGGCGACCTTGTTGTTGGCGAACGAGGTCACCCGCACGTATCCAGTCTCGCCATCCAGCATCAGCGACGCGGGAATCGCGCTCTCGTCGGAGAATTTCTCCCGCTTCACCCGCCGCGTGTGCGGAGCGAAGGTCCCATCGGAGCGACGGCGCTCGAATTCCAGGCTCGCGAAGCTGCCGCGCGGTCCTGCGAGCTGGATCTCGAGCTCGAGGGGACTGTCCACTTGTACTTGCTTCCCGTCGACCGCCACAAGTTCATCGCCGATCAGGATGTCTTGTCGCTTCGCCTCCGTGCCTTCGGCTACCGAGGCCACGATCGGCGTCCCGCCGATGACGGCGAACGTGATCGGCAGCGGATGCAGCTTCCCAGCTCGCAGCTCCGCCTCCTTCCCCGCGCTCAGCCGCACCGCGGGGATAACGTACGAGTGCGGATCGGTCGCCTGCACCATCGCCTGGATCGCCGCGAGGAAGAGGCGGTGTGAGTCAAGCGAGTCGGGATGGTTGACTCGGATCTGATTGAAGACCTGCGAGAAGAGCTGCAGGTCCTCGGCCGCCGTGCGCGGACGCGTGACAGGGGCGGCTGCCGCTTGACCGAAGACGGCCGACGGCGGGAGGCAGACGGCGACTGCGCCGACGAGCAGGAGTCGACGAACCGCGCGGTTCATGGGGCACCGCCGAGGGCCGTCAGCCGCTGGGTCGCGATGATCCGGTTCGCGTCCTCGCGGCGCGGGGCGATCGTCAAGTATTTCGCGAACGCCGCCTTGGCGCCCGCCGCGTCACCGGTCTTCTCGAGTGCTTGGCCCAGCGCGTACTGCGGGGCGGCGTACAGCGGCTCGAGCTCGACCGCCTTCTTCAGAGGTACGACGGCCTCGGTGTGCTGGCCGACGGCGACCAGCGTGCTGCCGTAGAGGAAGTGCACCCACGGCTCGTCGATCGCGACCTCGGCGGCGAGTCCGAGTTCGCTCACGGCGGTCACGGAGTCCCGCAGCGCCAGCCCCATCTGCCCGAGTGCGACGTGCGCCATGAAGTACGAGAGGTCCTCCGTCATCGACCTCCCGAATGCGGCTTTCGCAGAATCGGGCTGGGACATCTTCTGATAGAGGATGCCGATGCCGTGCTCGACGATCGCCTTCGAGGAGTAGAGGATCACGTCTTCGTCGGGATCCGCATCCTCTTTGCGCAGCGCCTCGATCCCCATCTTGAAGGCGTCGAGCGCCGGGCCCACCTGCCCCCCGATGTAGTGGGTGCGGCCCATGTCGAGATGGATTCCCGCTGGGCGCTTCGCGACCTTGAGAGCGTCTTGATAGTTCCGCAGCGCCTCGGGAAGACGCCCCTGTGAGTAGGCGAGCCAACCGCGAGTGACCGGCCCCCAGCGATCCATGCCGACTTGGATGCCGAAGTTGATCTCGGCTTTGGAGGCCTGCGGGTTATCCCGCAGGAACAGATCGCGGTAGTACGCCATGATCAACGACGCGTCCCAGCGCCGATAGAGGAACGGGTCGAGCCGGCTCGCGCGCATCGTGAGCGAGTCGAGGGCCATCAACTCCTTGTTCGACCGCGCCTTCCGCCCACCCTCATACCAGAGCTTGAGGACCTGCCGACGCCGCAGGAGATGGGCGATCCGGAGGCCGTAGAGCGCCTCCGGAGAACTCGGGTCGAGGCGCGCAGCCCAGTAGAACGCCGCAGCAGCGATCTCGGGGTCGCTCTCGATCATCCGAGTGCCGAGGCTCAGATACGCGCGCGCGTCGTTGGAGTCGACGTCAGCGGCGAGCGGCGGACGTTTCTGCGCCGCGCCGAGCCGTTGCTGCGCGGTGAGGGACGCCAGGGGAATCGCGGCCAACATCAGGAGCCAGGTCAAACGTCGCATCGCGGCGTCCGGCGCAGAGGGGAAAGTGGCGATTTCGTGCCGCGATTATCGCTCCCCAGCCCTTAACCCGTCAAGGTCCGCGCGAACTCTCCGCTGCGAAGCTCCCGGACTTTATGAACTGGACGGTGAGTCGCTGCACATCCTCGCGGTACATGATGAAGGAGTGGCCCCCTCCGACCACCACGTGCGCCTTCTCCTCGGGGAGGTGAGTCTCGGCCAGCTTCACCGTCCGGTCGCCACTCGCGGCGATGATCCCGATCTCGACGCCGTTGAGCCGCGGGATCGCGAGGACCGTTGCACCGCTGGTCGCCCGCAACTCGGGGGTCGGTTTGAGCAGCCACCCCACATACGGCGAGAGCCGGTTCGCCGCCAGCGCGCCCTGGTTCGGCGGCGCGAGCATCACCACGCGCCCGACCCTCGGGGGAATGGTGTCGCGGGTCAGGACGTGGCGGACGAGGATGTTGCCGAGACTGTGACCGACGAAATGCACCCGAGTGTGCTGCGGTCCGATGCGGTCGGCGAGATGGAGGCGAAAGTCGGCGGCGATCTGCGGGATCGTACAGCAATAGCTCGAGTAGCCGTAGCGCAATACCTCATATCCCTCGGCCTCGAGTGCGCGCGCGATCGGCCACATCGAGAGCGACGATCGGCCCATCCCGTGCACGACCACCACGAGTTCGTGCGGGGCAAGATCCCCGCGCTGGTGGGTGGGGGTCTGGGCACCGATCAGTAGGAGCGCCGTGGCCGCGACAAGCGGCCAACGCGCGCGCCGGATCAGTGCGGCCATTCGGCGATCTCCTGCAGCACCTCGCGGGAGATGGTCACCCCTTCGGGAAAGTGGGCGGTGAAATCGGCCCGGAGTCGCTGAGCGTGCGTGCTGAGGTACCGATCCAGCGAGGGACGGTCGGCGAGCCGGTAGCGCACGCAGTAGGGCCCTTCGTCGGTGCGCAGGAGCTGCGCGCCGATGAAGAGTCCGGTCACCAGCACATCGGGGATGTGCCGGTCCTTCATGTAGACCTCGTAGCGGGAGCGCAGATCCTGCCGCACCTCCGCCGTGACCTCGTAGCTGATCATTGGGCTCCGCGGGCGCAATATTCTAGGGTACCCCGGAAACTCACCACCGCACCCTCAACCCGCCAGCCGAGCCGATGCCCGCTGCCCTCCGCCCCCCCGAGTCGGTGACGACGCCAGACGGCGTGACGCTGGCGTTGCGCCGATGGCCGGCCGCGACCCCTGCCTCGCGCGGCACGATCCTCATCGTGCACGGACTCGGCGAGCATAGCGGGCGCTACGGCAGGCTCGCGGATCTCCTCCAGCTTCGCGGTTGGGAGGTGGTCGGCTACGACCATCGCGGACACGGCCTCTCACTCGGTCGGCGTGGCGCGGTGCCGCACGCCGACACGCTCGTTGATGACCTGTCGCTCGTGCTCGACCGGGTCGTGCGTCCGCGCGTCGCGGCCGGGTCCCCGCTGTTGCTCCTCGGCCAGAGTATGGGAGGGCTTGTCGCGGCGTTGTTCGTGGCTCGCGCGGTCCGACCGGTCGAAGGTCTCATCCTGACTTCACCCGCGCTCGCCGCCGATCTCTCGCTGGCCCAGCGCATCCAACTGCGCGTCGGACGCGCTCTCGTGCCCGACCTCCCGATGGGGAACCAGTTGGTGGTCGACGCGCTCTGCCACGACCGGTCGGTCGTACAGGCGTACCGCGACGACCCGCTCGTACACGACCGGATCACCGCGCGCCTCGCGAGCGCGATCCTCAAGGGAGGGCGAGAGGTGCGACTCGCTGCCCCGCGGTGGCGTGTGCCGACACTGCTGATGTGGGCTGGCGAGGACCGCCTCGTCGCGGCGTCGGGCAGCGATACGTTCGCCGCGGCGGCGCCGCCAGCGGTCGTGCGAGTGCGACGCTTCGACGCGCTCTGGCACGAGATCCTGAACGAACCGTCGTCCGACGAGGTGTTCCGGACCCTCACCGGTTGGCTCGACGAGCGCTTCCCCGCGCGCTGAGCGGGTGGTGCGGAGCCGCGACGCGCGGCATCTTGAGGCCGCACCCGCCCTCTCTCCGGAGTCCTGACCGTGGACGCAGGCAAGAATCGCCGGCGCTTCGAGCGCGCACCGTGGACCGAGGCCGAGCGCGTCGCCTCGCAGATCGTGAAGCTCGGACCTGCGGAGGCCGCTGATCGCCTCGAGGAGGTCGATAACGCGGTCGCGGTAGAGGTCCTCCGATCGATCAATCCGGCGATCGCGGGCGACATCATCCCCGAGATGGAGCAGGGGCGCCGCGACTCCCTCTTCGCCGCAGCGCCGCACGCCGTCACGCAGCAGTGGTCGATGAACCTGACCTACGAGGACGACGCGATCGGGCGTCTCCTCGAGCCGGTGCCGGCGCAGTTCCGGCCGACCGAGACGGTGCGCGAGGTCACGACGCGGGTGCGCGACCTCGCGAAGCGAACGCTCCTGACCTACCTCTTCGTGACCGACGAGGCAGGACAGCTTGCGGGCGTCGTGACGATGCGCGACCTCGTCGTCGCCGACGACGACTCGACGCTGCGCGACATCATGCTGAAGGAGGTCTTCGCGCTCTCGCCGACGATGCAACTCGCCGACGCGATGCGGCTCGTCGTCCATCGCCACTATCCGGTCTATCCGGTGTGCGACGCGACGGGTCTCCTGATCGGCCAGGTGCGCGGCAGCGCGATGTTCGAGGAGCAGGCATTCGAGTTCAGCGCCCAACCCGGCCGGATGGTCGGCGTGGCCGAGGAGGAGCGACTGCTCACGCCCTGGCAGCGCAGCCTGCGCTTCCGGCATCCTTGGCTCCAGCTCAACCTCCTCACCGCGTTCATCGCCGCCGCTGTCGTCGGGATCTTCCAGGAGACACTCGACCAGATGGTCATCCTGGCGCTCTTCCTCCCGGTGCTCGCGGGCCAGTCGGGGAACACCGGCTGTCAGGCGCTCGCCGTGACGTTGCGAGGGATGACACTCGGGGAACTCAAAGCCGGAGCGGAGCGCGCCCTCGTCGCGAAGGAGGCCCTGCTCGGACTCCTGAACGGTGCCTTCGTGGGAATCACCGCCGGCACCGGGATGTACATCGTGGCGCGGATGCAGGGGCAGGCCTCGCCACTCGCCCTCGGCGCGATCGTCGCGCTGGCGATGATCGGGAGTTGCGTCGTGAGCGGGATCTCGGGTGCACTCATCCCGTTGACCCTGCGACGCGTCGGCGCCGACCCAGCGACCGCCTCGAGCATCTTCCTCACCACCGCCACCGACGTCTGCTCGATGGGGCTCTTCCTCGGCCTCGCGACGCTCCTGCTGGTCTGACGCGCCTACGGGGCGCGTTTCGGCCGCAGGTCGATGCGCATCTTGAGCGTCTTCGCCGTCGCATCGCTGCCGGGCGACATCTCCACGTATCGCGCGTAGTGCGTGAACGCCTCGTCGAGCCGCCCTTGGCGCTCGCGCAGCCGTCCGAGGAAGGCGACCGGCGCCGCCCAGCGCGGCTCGAGCTCCATTGCCTTCTCCAGCTCGCGCCCCGTCCCCTCGAAGCGCTGCAGGTCGAACAACGCCAGTGCGTGCTGGTAGCGCAGGTAACCGTCGTTCGGCGCGAGGTCGATCGCGAACGCGAACTCTTCGGCGGCTCTGTCGTTCTGCCGGAGCGCGCGCGAGACCCAGGCCATCCCCAGGTGCGCATAGGCATAGCCGGCGTCCTCGACGAGTGCCTCGCCGAAAGCAGTCCGGGCCGCATCGTACTTGCGCATCTCAAGGTGGATCCGGCCGATCATGTAGAGGATGGCATGTTTCGACTGGTACCGGACGAGCTCGGCGGCCTGCTGGTCCTCGCGCCGGAGCGCGGTGAGCAGGACCTGCAGGTCCTCCAGAGCGGCGGCGAGATTCCCCGAGGCGACGTAGGCGAGCGCGCGGTCGTAGCGGCGGAAGACCGCGTCCTTGATGTTCTGGTCGATGCTGCGCGAGTGCAGGTCGATCGCCCGCTTGAACTCGCCGTTCGAGTAGGCGATCCAGGCGCGCACATCGCGACGGTCGGAGAAGTCCCCCGGGAATCGGTCGTAGACGTGGATCTCGAGTCCACGATGGACAAAGGGGTTCCGGGCAAGCGCGAGGGCCCGGAGCGAATCGGCAACGACGATGTCCGGGCGTCGGAGCACGGCGCCGTCATAGCGGAAGTACCGCGCGAGGTCCTCGAGCTTGAGGAACATCAGCGCGGTGGCCCAGCGCCCGAAGAGCGGCTCGGCACGCGACGGATCGAGTTGCGAAGCCACGAGGAACGCCGACGCGGACTCGCGCGGGAGCTTCGCGAACCGCGCGACACCAAGATCGAAGTAGGGTTCCCATGAGCGTGGGTCCCCTGACGTGAGAACGACCGCGAGTTCAGCGTCCGGCAACTGCGCGGCCGCCGGAGGCGCGATGGGGAGTGTCGCGCACGCCACCGCGAGAAAAGTACGCCGGATCATCGCGAGACCGGGCGAACCCGCAGCACCCGACCCGCTTGGCTGTCGGTCAGGAGGTAGACGAATCCATCTGGTCCCTGCTGCACGTCGCGGATCCGTTCGCGGAGGTCGCCGAGGTAGCGCGTCTCCTTCATCACGCGGCCGCCCTGCATCTCGAGCCGCACGAGCGCGCCCGGGGTCAGCGAGCCGATCAGGAAGCTTCCCTTCCATCCCGGGATCGAATCGCCGTTGTAGATGATCATCCCCGAGGGCGCGATCACCGGATCCCAGTAGTAGACGGGTTGCTCCATCCCAGGCTTCGCCGTCCCTTCACCGATCTTCGCGCCCGAGTAGTCGCGGCCGTACGTGATCACCGGCCAGCCGTAGTTGAGTCCCCGCTCGGGATGATTCAGCTCGTCGCCCCCGCGTGCACCATGTTCGACCGTCCATAACTGGCCGGTCTCCGGATCGAGCGTCGCCGCCTGTCCATTGCGATGGCCGTACGACCAGATCTCGGCCCGCGCGTCGCGGCGACCAACGAACGGATTGTCGGATGGGATGCTCCCATCGGGATTGATCCGCACGAACTTCCCCTGACCCATCGTGAGATCCTGCGCGCGCTCACGGTAGTTCTGCCGGTCCCCCAGCGTGAGGAAGAGGGTCCCGTCGTTCGCGAAGACGAGTCGCGACCCGAAATGCCCCGAACCGGCGAGCTTCGGCGTCTGGCGGTAGATCACCGTCACGTTCTCGAGGCCGCTCGCGCCGAGCGTCCCACGAGCCACCGCCGTGCCGGCGCCTTCCTCTCCCGGTTCTGCGTAACTCAGGTAGACGAGCCGATTCGTCGCGAAGGAGGGGTCGAGCGCGACGTCGAGCAACCCACCCTGTCCTTGCGCGTATACGGCGGGCACGCCGCCGAGCGGCGCCGAGACCGTCCCGTCCATCCCGACGATCCGCAGTCGCCCCGGCCGCTCGGTCACGAGCAGACGACCGTCGGGCATGAAGGCGAGGGCCCAGGGCCACTCGAGCCGTCGCGCCACCGTCTCGGCTCGCACCACACCTTCGATCGAAGGTGGTGTCGGGGAGCGGATGGCCTCGTTCTGCACCGGGGCGCCGCGAAGGTCAGCGCAAGCGCCGACTGTCGCGACGAGGAGTGGGACGAAGGGGAGTCGGCTCACACGACTACTCCGGGCGCAAGCGGTTCCCACCAGTCTACCGCTCGCGGCGACGCTCCGCTCGTGGCACCTGGAGTCCGAGCGAAACGACGTGCGAAAGCACGGCGGGATTCTCGAACCGAAGGCCACCGTTGGAGAGATGGAGCGCGCGGTACGTGACGCTGAAGGTCCGGCCGGTCGGCCGGCCGATCCGAACGCCGAGTTCGAGCGACGCCGTGAAGTTGAAGGCCGAGGCGGCAGTCGTGGGAACTGGCTCACCGAAGAGAAGCGCGCCCGCGGTTGCGCCGATCGTCGAAGTGAGGATCGGCGTGAGGGAGAAACGCCGCGTGAGACCGATCGGGTTGACGCCCACCGCAAATGGCGACTCATCAGGGAAGAACCCTTCATCGCCGTTGGGCGGCGGCGGCAAGACGCAGATCGGCCCGACGAGACAGGGTCTGAAGCTCCTGAGCGGCGTCGAGATCCGGGCGAGCGGGATCACGTCGAACGAGATCTCCCAACGAGGGATCGCACCGACGGCTCGTGGCTGCCCGAGTGGACTCGACCATCGCAGCGCGATGAGACCGAGGTTCATCCCGGGCGTCTCGCCGAGGGCACCCCACTCCGACGAGCCTCGCGCGAATCCTCCCCAGACCTCGAAATGCCCACGCGGAGGCCTCGTCGCATCGGCCTGCGCCGCGAGCGCTCGTGGCCCGAGGAGGAGCAGGAGCGTCGCGAAGAACGCCGCCGCCGAACGGAGAAGCACCGCGGTCCTTCCCATCACGCCGTCCGGCGCGCCGGGCGCGCGTTGTCCACTGCGAGGAAATCGACGTCCTTGGTCTCGCGCAGGAAGAGCGCGCCGATGACGAACGTCATCAGGGCGACCACCACCGGATACCAGAGACCGGCGTAGATGTCCCCCTTGGCGGCGACGATCGCGAACGCCGTGGTCGGCAGGAATCCGCCGAACCATCCGTTGCCGATGTGATAGGGGAGCGACATCGACGTGTACCGGATCCGTGACGGGAACATCTCGACCAGCATCGCAGCGATCGGTCCGTAGACGAGCGTCACATAGATCACGAGGACCCAGAGGACCAGCACGACCATCGGCTTGTCGATCCGCGCCGGATCGGCCTTCACCGGATACCCGGCGGTGTCGAGTGCCGCGCGCAGCGCGCCGTCAAAGCTCGTGCGGCGTGCCGCGGCATCGCTCGCCGTCGCGTCGAATGACGGGATCGTCGTCGCGCCCACGCGGATCTCCACCGTCGCCGACGCCGTTCCCTCGTTGTGATACGGCACGCCACGAGATACCAGCGCGGCCTTCGCCACGTCACAGGGCGAGGTGAACTTGCTGGTCCCGACCGGGTTGAACTGCACCGAACATCCCGCCGGGTCGGCCAAGACGACCACTGGTGCGCGCTCCTGCGCCGCTTCGAGCGCCGGATTCGCGAAGTGCGTGAGCGCCCGGAAGAGCGGGAAGTACGTCGCCGCAGCGAGGAGACAGCCCGTGAGGATGATCCGCTTCCGTCCGATCCGGTCAGAGAGCGTGCCGAAGACCACGAAGAAGGGCGTGCCCAGCAGCAGCGAGGTCGCGACGAGGATGTTGGCGGTGCCGGACTCCACCTTGAGCGTCTGCGTGAGGAAGAAGAGGGTGTAGAACTGGCCGGTGTACCAGACAACGGCCTGCCCGGCGGTGAGCCCGAAGAGTGCGAGCAGCACGATCTTGAGGTTCCCCCACTCGGCGAATGACTCGCGGAGCGGCGCCTTCGACCGGGTCCCGTCGGCTTTCATCGCCTTGAAGACCGGCGATTCGTCGAGCTTGAGACGGATCCAGACCGAGATGCCGAGCAGCAGGAGCGAGACGAGGAAGGGGATGCGCCAACCCCACGCCTCGAACGCCTCGGTCCCGAGGAGGACCCGGCAGCCCAGGATCACGAGCAACGAGAGAAAGAGACCCAGCGTCGCGGTCGTCTGGATCCACGCCGTGTAGGCCCCTCGCTGACCGTGCGGCGCATGCTCGGCGACATACGTGGCGGCACCACCGTACTCACCGCCAAGCGCCAGTCCCTGTAGGAGTCGCAGCAGCACCAGGATCACCGGCGCGGCGAATCCGATCGTCGCGTACGAAGGGAGGATCCCAACGACGAAGGTCGAGACTCCCATGATCACGATCGTGATCAGGAACGTGTGCTTGCGCCCGACGAGGTCACCAAGTCGCCCGAAGAAGAGCGCGCCGAAGGGCCGCACCGCGAACCCGGCCGCGAAGGCGAGGAGCGCGAAGATGAAGGCCGCGGTCGGGTTCACGCCGGAGAAGAACTGTCGGCTGATGATCGCCGCGAGCGATCCGTACAGGTAGAAGTCGTACCACTCGAAGACCGTACCGAGGGACGACGCGAGGATCACACGGCGGACATCGCGCGTGGTGTCGGGGAAGAGCGGCATGCAGGAATATGCCGCTTCGCTTATGGGTTGAACCAGTACGACAGTTTGAGAAGGATGGTATTGTCGGGGCGCGTGGCGAAGAGATCGACGAAATCACCCCTCGCGTCGAACGCCCCTGGCACGCCCTCCCCGTCGCGACCCTGTTGCCACACGAGGAAGAGCACCGAGCCCGGGCGATACTCCCAGCGGAGCACGAGGTTGGAGTTGAACTGCCACTCGTTGAATCCCTCGGGCGCCGCTCCCGTCCCCCACGGCGCGAACCGGTCCGCATAGGCCACCGCGCGGGGATCCACCATCTCGCGCCAATCGCTGTAGACGCCGGTCGCGATGAAAGGCTGCGCGTAGAGCTGTACGCTCAGCTCGGGCGTCAGGGTCACGTTGGTCCGGGCCGACAGCTCGACCGTGCGCTGCCGGAGCCGCGCGAAGGTGAAGTGCGCGGTGTCGGTGAGTGTCGACCCGTAGGTCGCGACCCACTGCGCATTGTTGACGCTCTTCTCGAGGTTCCCGTCGATCTCGATCGACGTCCGAGCCCCGATGCGCCCGAGCAATCCCGCCGAGATCTCGCTCGACCACGAACGTCCATCATCAGCGGTGGCGAACTCGACGTCGAACTCGGGGCGCACCGCACGGCGGTCGTCACCCGCGAGGTAGAGGCTCAGTCGGGTGCGAGGCGAGAGCCGGAGGGCCGGTCCGCCGCGGGCGCAGGAGACGCAGTGCGTCGCTCCCAGTTGCGACCCATTCAGGGTGAACGCCGCGGACCAGAAGTTCTTGAGCGACGTCGAGCCGTGGGCCTGGAGGGTGAGCCCCGTCGGCAGGCCACCGGTCGTCCAGTGGTTCTCGACGCTCACCACGCCATTCAACTGCCGATACCAGCCGCCCGGCGCGGTGGTGAGGAGGACGAGCTGGTTCCTGAGTTGGACGTCGTTCACCAGCGTGACGAAGCCGAGGTCGTTGAGTTCGGTGCCTGCCTCGGCGTAGCGCGTCGTCGTCTCCCACCGCACCTGACCGGCGTACCGGCGGATCGTCGCCGAGGTGACCCCTCCCGCCATCTGCGTTCTGGTGGAGTCGTACTCCATCTCGTGATCGGGGCGCTGGAAGTAGTGGACACTCGACCGCTGCGTCGCCGCGATCGCCACCGGACTCCCCCTGGCGATCGAGTGGCCGGAGTAGCCGGAGAGCTCCCACCGATCGGCGAACCGGTGGTAGCCCTGGATCAACAGGGAGGAGGCGCTCCGCCGCAGGAAGTCCTCGGTGTTGGCATCGAGGTCACGGGTGAGCGATGTCACCATCGTGCCGACCTGCGAACGGCCGCCGCGGAAGTCCTGCACGAGTCGACCGACGAGCGTGGTCGTGCGGGGCTCGATGGTCTGGCCACTCACCCCGAGTTCCTTGGCCGACGACGCGACGACGAACCCGAACTGCGTCCCTCCCTCGAACCGACCGGTCACCTTCGCCGCAGCCTGGATCGTGCTGAACCGTGGGTCGCGCGGATCGGTGCGCAACTGAGGCGAGCGCCCGACGCGGCGCGTATAGAAGATCCCTTCGCAGGGTCCGTTACAGCGGAAGAGGTTGATCCCCTCTTGGAAGAAGGGGCGGCGCTCTTCGAATCGCACCTCGAAGGCCGACAGGTTGAGCACCGCTGGATCGGCCTCCACCTGTCCGAAATCGGGATTGAAGGTCGCGTCGAGCGTAACGTTGCTCGTGAGCCCGGCCCTGATGTCCAACCCCGCACTCTGCTGCTGCGGGTGGGTGAATCCCGCGACGTCGGGAAGACTGACATTCTTGCTCACGAAATAGGGGAGCACCTCGAGCCGGCGGTTCCGTCCCACCCCCGCGATGCCGACGAGGTCGCCGAGCTGCGAGGCGAAGGTCTGTCGCGAGGGACGGTAGGTCGGCCACGAGACGCGCTCACCGTAACGCGCGATGTCGCGCCACACGCCGAAACCGAACACCGGCGAATCCTTCGGCGTGTAGCGGAGCTGGCTGAAGGGGATCGCGTACTCGGCGGTCCACCCCAGGGAGTCGACCTGCACGGCGACGTCCCATACGCCATCCCACGCGTTGTCCTCCTGGATGTCGTTGTAGACGGTCGCATCGCGCTTGACACCGGCCGGGTTCACCATGAACTGCAGGGCGGTGCGTCGGTCGTGGAAGCCGTCGATCACGATCTTGATCCAGTCCGACGGCGTGCGAACGTCGCGACGCGAGAGGAGCATCACGAGCGAATCGGGACGCGGGTCGAACGCGCGGACGAAGACGTAGAGCGTGCGGTCGTCGTACGCGACCTGCACCGTCGTGCGATATCGCGCTGGCGCCGCCTCGGCCGGCGTGAACTCGAAGAACTCGTCGGAGATCGGCGCGCTGCTCCACACTCGGTCGTCGCTCCTGCCGTCGAGTTGGATCGTTTCGGAGCTCCGCGCGGCGCGAGCAGTTTGTCCAGGGGGCAGACCGGACTGGGCGCGCGCATCGACCGTCGTCGTGAGGAGCGCGACGAGGCACGCGAACACCGTGCCGGCACAGGCCGGCCGGGAAAGGACTTCGATGTGGGGGACAGGCACAAGTCTCTTACGGATGAGGGACGTCCGCCGCTGGGAATCGCATCCTACCACCCGCGATGGATCGCCCAGCGGTCCACTACGTCCATTCCCTCGTGGACCGCATACTCGGCGTGCTGGGCCGCGGTCAGGCACGAGTGATTGACGAGCACCCGGACGCGCGTGCCAACCGTCAGGCGCTCAAGCATCGCCGGATCGGCGACCGGCACGACTCCGTGCTCCTGCGAGACGCTCGCGACCCGAAGTCCGAGATCCGCGCCGTCGAGCGCGCACACGCGCCCATAGCCGGCGGTCGCATCGAGTTCCACCGGACCCCGGTCCTTGCTCAGGGCGATCGCCCCGGCGTCGAGTACGACGTGCCGCTGGACCGCACTGCGCTGGACCACGGACGCGAGAACCGAGAGCACGCACTGGTCGATCGCGCAGGTGCCGAGCGCGACCTGCGTCACATCGTGGAAGATGTAGTTGCCGGCGCGGACCTCCTGCACGCCCTCGAGGTGGTCCACGTGCGTGATGGTCGGGGTCGAGCCGACACTGACGATCGGCACGGCGATCCCAGCGTCGGCGAGTCGCGCTGCGGCCGCGCACATCACGTCGCGCTCGGCAGCGGCGATCACCCGCACGGCGGCCACCGAGCGCGCGTGGTACGAATGCCCGGCGTGCGTGAGGAGACCGGCGAAGCGGAGTGCGGTGCGTTCGCCGATGCGGTGCACGAGTTCGGGGAGCTGCGGTCCCTCGGGATCGACGCCGCAACGATGGTAGCCGCAGTCGACCTTCACCAAGACGTCGAACGTCACGCCCGCACGACGCGCCACCTCGGCCAGAGGCCCCGGCACCGAGGGGTCATCGGTGATCAGCGACAACCGCGCCCCGTCCCGAGCGAGCGCAGCGGCGGCTTCGAACTTCCCGCGTTCGATCGGCACGGCGTAGGTGATGTCGTCGAACCCATTGGCGGCGAAGGTGCGGGCCTCGGCGAGCGTCGAGACGGTCACGCCAGCGAACCCTTCGGCGGTCTGGAGTCGCGCGACCTCGATGCACTTGTGCGTCTTGATGTGCGGCCGGAGTCGGGCGCCGAGGGACCGCACGCGCCGGCCGATAAGAGCGGCATTGCGCTTGGCGCGGTCCAGGTCGAGCAGGAGGGACGGTGTCGCGAGCGCGTCGAGCGTGCTCATCGCGCCTCGCTCACGCCTTCAGTGCGGCGATCGCGGCGATCTCAACGAGGAAGCCGTGGTGGAGTGGTCCCGTTGGCACTATGGCGCGCGCCGGCTTGTGCGCTCCCATGACGCGGGCGTAGACGGCGTTCACGGTGGCCCAGTGCTCCATATCGGCAACGTAGACGGTCATCGTGAGCACGTGGGCGAGGTCGCTGCCGGCGGCCACCAGGATCGCTTCGACGTTCCGCAACGTCCGCTCCGTCTGTTCTTCGACGCTCCCGAGCTTCCGTTCCCCCGTGGCGGGATCGATCGCGAGCTGCCCGGCCACGAAGACGAGCCCGCCGTGCACCGTCGCTTGGGAGTAATGGCCCGCTGGCGTGGGCGCGTTCGGGGTCAACACCGTCCGGATCGCCATCAGTCCCTCTTACGCATCCAAGTAGGGTGAGGGCCCTTCGTCGTCGCCGAAGAGCTCGGCGGCGCTCTTGCGGCGCGGCCGGTTCTTGTGGTGGATCTCGGGCAGGGCGGGCCACTCGTCGGGCGGGAGGAGGTCCTTCACCATCTCGACGAGCTGGTGACTCAGGTGCTGGCCGTACTTGAAGAGCGCGATGACGCGGGCTCGGTTGCCAAGGAGGAAGGCGAGGATCGGCTTGTCGGCCTTGAGTGCGTTACACGACTTGCAGCAGAGGACGAGGTTGTCGCGCCGGTCGTACGCGGTCTGCCCTCTTCGCGGCGTAACGTGGTCGAGCGTGATCGTGCGCTCGGCGACCTTCCGTTCGCAGTACGCGCACACCGGCCCGAAGCGGTCGAGGAGCCATCGGCGCGTCTCGGTATAGGCGGCGCGTCCGGTGGGAACCGAGGTGAGTCGGACCGAGGCGGAGGCGGCGGTCTTCTTCGCTCCGCCACGGCGGCGGCCACGATTGCCGCGGCGGGAAGGTGAGGGCAAGGAGATGGACGGCGGACGGCGAAGGGGCGGAGAGCGAACGGCGGTTGGCGGACGACAGCAACGGCGGCCGCAGATCGTGAAAGGTAGCGCTCGCACCCCTGATCCGGCATCAGCACCGCCGTCCGCCGCAGGCAGTTGCTTGATATTTGAAGTAATCCGCATTATCGTCAGCCATCCTCCCTAGTGAGCTCTCCCTGCGCGTCCTCGTCGTCGGCGGTGGACCGGGTGGCCTCTACGCGGCGCTGCTCCTCAAGCGGCGTGACCCCGCGACGCACGTCGTCCTCCAGGAACGGAATCGCGCCGACGATACCTTCGGCTGGGGCGTGGTGCTCTCCGACCAGACGGTGGCCAACCTGCGCGCCGCCGACCCCGCGAGCGCCGAGCCGATCGCCCGCGCCCTGCATCACTGGGACGACATCGCGGTGCACTTCCGCGGACGGGTCGTCCGTTCCGGTGGCCATGGGTTCAGCGGCATCGGGCGCAAGGCGCTGCTCGCGATCCTCCAGCAGCGGTGCGCGGCCCTTGGCGTCGAGCTCGCGTTCGAGCGGGAGACGGCTCCCGACCTCGAGACGGCGGTGGCCGACGGGAACTACGACCTCGTGATCGCCGCCGACGGACTGAACAGCCGGATCCGCGAACGCTACGCGGCGAGCTACCGCCCCGACGTCGAGCTGCGGCGGTGCCGCTACGTCTGGCTCGGCACTCCGCGTCCATTCGACGCTTTCACCTTCGCCTTCGCCGAGACGCCGCACGGCTGGTTCCAGGCCCACGCGTACCAGTTCGCCGAGGGTATGAGCACGTTCATCGTCGAGACACCGGATGACGTGTGGGAGCGTGCTGGACTCGGGCGGATGGAAGCGAGCGATAGGATCGCCTTCTGCGAGCGACTCTTCGCGGCGCAGCTCGAAGGAGCGCCGCTCCGCAGCAACGCAACGCACCTCCGTGGGTCCGCGCAGTGGATCCGTTTCCCGCGCATCACCTGCGGGCGGTGGGTGCATTGGATCCAGTCCGGCGCACGGAAGGTCCCCGTCGTCCTCCTCGGGGACGCCGCGCACACAGCGCACTTCTCGATCGGATCGGGGAGCAAGCTCGCCCTCGAGGACGCGATCGCGCTCGACGCGATGCTCGCCTCCGAAGGCACGGTGACGGTGGCGCTCGACCGGTACCAGCAGGAACGGACGGTCGAAGTGCTCAAGCTCCAGAACGCCGCGAGGAACTCGACCGAATGGTTCGAGCACGTGGACCGGTACGCGACGCTCGCGCCGGAGCAACTGGCCTATTCCCTGCTCACGCGGTCGCAGCGCATCTCCCACGAGAACCTGCGCGTTCGCGACCCCGGATATGTCGCGGCGTTCGAGCGGTGGTTCGCGCAGCAGGCCGGTGTCACGCTCCGCACCGGCACGCCCGCGCCTCCCGCGCTGCTCACGCCGTACCGCGTTCGGTCGGTCACGTTGCCGAACCGCGTGGTCGTCTCACCGATGGCCCAGTACACAGCGGCGCCCGATGGCACGCCAACCGACTGGCACTTCGTCCATCTCGGCGCCCGCGCCACCGGCGGCGCCGGCCTTGTGATGACCGAGATGACCTGCGTCGCTCCCGACGCGCGGATCACTCCCTGGTGCACCGGACTCTGGAGCGAGGGCCACCGCGATGCGTGGGCGCGGATCGTTCGGTTCGTCCACGAACACTCGCCGGCGAAGATCGGCCTGCAACTCGGCCACGCCGGTGCGAAGGGAGCGACGAAGAGGATGTGGGAAGGCGTGGACCAGCCATTGCCAGATGGGGAGTGGCCGCTCGTCGCACCGTCGGAGACGCAGTATCTCACGGGGATCTCGCAGGTCGCGCGCGCGATGAGCCGCGCCGAGATGGACCGTGTGACCGAGGAGTTCGTGCGGGCGACGCGCCTCGGTGCCGCAGCCGGATTCGACTGGCTCGAACTGCACTGCGCGCACGGCTATCTCCTCTCGGCATTCCTGTCGCCCCTCACCAATCGGCGGACGGACGGATACGGCGGCTCGCTCGAGGGTCGCGCGCGCTACCCGCTCGAGGTCTTCGCGGCGATGCGCGCGGTGTGGCCGACGGAACTCCCCTGCTCGGTGCGGATCTCGGCGCACGATTGGGCGCCCGGCGGCAACACCGCCGACGATGCGGTCGCGATCGCGCGCCTCTTCAAAGAGGCGGGCGCGGACCTGATCGACGTCTCCGCGGGCCAGGTCATCAAGGAGGAGCGTCCCGTGTTCGGTCGGATGTGGCAGACGCCCTTCGCCGATCGCGTGCGGCAGGAGGCGGGGATCGCGACGATCGCGGTGGGCGCGATCACCGACGCCGACCAGGCGAACGGCATCATCGCTTCGGGACGCGCTGACCTCGTCGCGATCGGGCGACCGCATCTCGTGAATCCGGCCTGGCTTCTCGCCGAGAGTGCGCGTCTCGGATTCGCGAACACCGAATCGCTCTGGCCCGCGCAGTACCGTGCAGCCAAGACCCAACTCGACCGTCTGATGGAACGGCAACGCGCCGAGCTGGCCCAGACCGCACCGAAACTCGAGCGAGGGGAACTCACGTGATACAGTTCAGAGGTGAACACGCCCTCGTGACAGGCGCGAACCGGGGCATCGGGGCCGCAGTGGCGCGCAAGCTCGCCACCGCCGGCGCTGACGTCACGATGATGGTGCGTACGAAAGCGAGCGCGACCACGCTCGCCGACGAGCTCGGCGCCCTCGGGGTGCGCGTGAGCATCGTTGAGGCCGACATCACCGATGGCGATGCCGTGCGCGCAGCTTGCGCGGCCGCCGTCGAGGGGCTCGGTCCGGTCACGATCCTCATCAACAACGCGGGCACGGCGACGTCGGCACCATTCCTCAAGTCCGGTCCGCACCTCTTCGAGGAGATGCTCGTCATGCATCTGCGCGCGCCGGTGTTGATCTCGCAGGCCGTGTTGCCGGCGATGCTCGCCCGCGGCGCGGGCCGGATCGTGAACGTCGCCAGCATCGCCGGCCTCCAGGGCGGGCCGTACATCTCCGCGTATGCGAGCGCCAAGCACGCGATGGTCGGCCTCACCCGCGCTCTCGCCGCGGAGTACCGCGACAAGGGTGTCACGGTGAATGCCGTCTGTCCCGGCTACGTCGATACTCAACTGGTGAGCGGCGCGATTGAGCGGATCACGACGAAGACCGGACTGAGTTCGCAGAAAGCGTTGGCCGCGATGCTCCGCGACGCCGGCCAGACGCGGCTCGTCACCACCGACGAGGTCGCGGAGGCGGTGCTCGCGTACTGCGATCCCGCTAGCCGCACGACCGGCGAAGCGCGCGCCCTGATGGGTGCGCCGTGATCCTCCCCGTCGCCGATCCCGAGACCCGCCTCCACGGCGAGGACCACGAAGCCCTGCGTCTTTGGCTGCGACTCTTCACCTGCACGACGATGGTCGAGCGCGTCGTCGACGGCTCACTCAAACGGGAGTTCCGCTCCTCCCTGCCCCGCTTCGACCTCCTCGCGCAGCTCTATCGCCACCCCGATGGGTTGCGGATGGGCGAACTGTCGGAGCGGATCCTCACCACCAACGGCAACGTCACCTGGCTCGTTGCGGCGCTGGAGGAGGAAGGGCTGGTGCGCCGCCGTGTCGCACCCGACGACCGGCGGGCCGTGGTCGTCCGACTCACCGCCGCCGGTCGGCGGCACTTCAGCGCAATGGCCCGCGCCCACGAAGCCCTCATCATCCGGCTCTTCGCCGGACTCACCGCCACCGAAAGGCGCTCGATGCACACCCTCCTCGGCACCGTGAAACAGCACCTCCGACTCGAGAGGTCACTCTGATGTCCGCTCCCGACCCGATGGCTGCGATGCGTCGACCGATCGCCGGCCGCCCCTTCTCGCACTTCACCTGGTCCGCCGCGCACGAGGGGCGCGTGGGGGTGATCACCCTGAACCGCCCGGCGAAGAAGAACCCGCTCACCTTCGGCACCTACGCCGAGTTGCGCGACCTCTTCCGTGACCTCGCCTACGCCTCCGACCTTCGGGCGATCGTCATCACCGGCGCCGACGGGAACTTCTGTTCAGGGGGCGACGTGTTCGAGATCATCGAGCCGCTCACGAAGATGAAGGTCCCCGAGCTGCTCGACTTCACGCGGATGACCGGCGACGTGGTGAAGGCGATGCGGAGCTGCCCGCAGCCGATCATCGCAGCCGTGGACGGCGTCGCGGCGGGAGGCGGCGCGATCCTCGCGTTGGCGAGCGACATTCGGATCGCGACGCCACGCACCAAGACCTCCTTCCTCTTCACGCGCGTCGGGCTCGCCGGCTGCGATATGGGGGCCTGCGCGATCCTCCCGCGGATCATCGGTCAGGGACGCGCCGCCGAACTCCTCTTCACCGGGCGCACCTTCGACTCGGTGGAGGGAGAGCGCATCGGCTTCTACAACGCCGTCATCGCGCCGGACGCGTTACTGGCCGACTGCGTCCAGCGCGCCGGAGAGCTTGCGAGTGGTCCGACCTTCGCTCACGCGATGACGAAACGGATGCTTGAACAGGAGTGGAGCGTCTCGGTCGAGACGGCACTCGAGATGGAAGCGCAGGCGCAGGCGCTTTGCATGGGCACGGAGGATTTCCGCCGCGCCTTCGAGGCCTTCGCGGCGAAACGTCCTCCCGCCTTCGAGGGGAACTGACGATGGCCGAAGGAGAACGAAGGGGACGGAGATCGACACCGGTGCCCGCCAGGCATCTCGAGTGGCCCTTCCTCGACGAGCATCATCGGGACCTCGGCGCACGCGCGTCCCTCTGGGTGAGGACGCAGATGGTCGACCGCACCGACGCGGATGCCGCCTGTCGCGAGTGGGTCACCCGGCTCGGCGCGGAGGGGTTCCTCCGCTACTGCGTGCCACGCGCCCATGGCGGCACCCTCGCCAATCTCGACTCGCGCGCGCTCTGCGTGCTGCGCGAGGTGCTCGCCGCGCACGACGGCCTCGCCGACTTCGCCTTCGCGATGCAGGGACTCGGCTCCGGGGCGGTGACACTCGGCGGCAGCGAATCGGTGCAGGCCGAGTGGCTGCCGCGCGTCGCTGACGGGCGCGCGATCGCGGCCTTCGCACTCTCGGAACCGGACGCCGGCTCGGACGTCGCGGCGATCACCACGCGGGCCGAGAAGGTCGCCGGCGGTTGGCGACTCGACGGCACGAAGACCTGGATCTCAAATGGTGGGATCGCCGACTTCTACTGCGTCTTCGCGCGGAGCGACCGAGGGAGCGTGGGCGCGAAGGGGATCAGCGCCTTCCTCGTGTCGGCGACCACGCCGGGTCTCGTGATCACCGAACGGATCGAGACGATCGCGCCGCATCCGCTGGCGACGATCAGCCTGAGTGGCTGCGTCGTGCCGACGGCGCATCTGCTTGGCGCGGAGGGCGAGGGGTTCACACTCGCGATGCGGACGCTCGACATCTTCCGCGTCTCGGTCGCTGCCGCAGCGGTGGGATTCGCTCGGAGGGCACTCGACGAGACGGTGTCACACGCGAACCGGCGCGGGATGTTCGGCGCGACCCTCGCGGCGCAGCCCCTCGCGCAGGCGATCATCGGTGACATGGCCACCGAACTCGATTCAGCCGCGCTCCTCACCTATCGCGCCGCCTGGCAGCGCGATACGCGCGAGGAGCGCACGACCACCGTCGCCGCGATGGCCAAACTCGCCGCGACCGAGCTCGCGCAACGGATCATCGATCGCGCGGTGCAGTTGCACGGTGGCCGTGGGGTGCGCGTCGGCGAGATCGTCGAGCGGCTCTATCGCGAGATCCGTTCACTCCGGATCTACGAGGGAGCGACCGAGGTGCAGCGACTCCTGGTCGGACGCGAGATCCTGAAGGCCGCGAATGGAGGACCGACGCGATGAGCGGGCTCCGCCCCAGCGCTCACACCGATGGCTGGTCGCGCGCGCAGCTCCCGCCGGCCGAGGAGTGGCCAGTGCTGCGGCTCGACGGCGTCTACGACTATCCGGCCACGCTGAATGCGAGCGTGCGACTGCTCGACGACGCCGTCACCGAGGGGAACGGTCACCGCGCCGCCCTTGTGACGCCCGATGGGAACGGGGGATGGACCGAGACGACGTACGACGAGCTGCTCGCCGATGTGGATGCGCTCGCGTACGTCCTGCGCGAGGATCTCGGCCTCGTCCCGGGGAACCGCCTCCTCCTGCGGGGATTCAATGGCCGTTGGATGGCCGTGGCCTGGCTCGCGACACTCAAGGCCGGACTCGTCGCCGTGACGACGATGCCACTGCTTCGAGCCAAGGAACTCCGGGTGATCGCCGAGCGGGCGCGCTGCGACGCGGCACTCTGCGACGCGCGACTGGTCGAAGAGCTCCGCGCCGCGACCGAAGCGCCGACGACCGTCCGCGCACTGTATTGCTGGGGCGCCGACGCGCCCGATGGACTCGAGGCACTCATGGCGCGCCATCGGAAGCCCTTCGCCGCCGTGCAGACGAGCCGCGACGACATCTGCCTCATCGCCTTCACCTCGGGCACGACCGGCGTGCCCAAGGGGTGCCTGCACTTCCACCGCGACGTGATGGCGATGTGCGACGGCTTCTCGCGTCAAGTGCTGCAGGCGACGCACACCGACCGCTGCATCGGCACGCCCCCGTTGGCCTTCACCTTCGGTCTCGGCGGACTCCTCTGCTTTCCGCTCGCGGCACGCGGAGCGGCCGTGCTGCTCGAGAAGGCGACGCCGGAGATCCTCCTCGATGCGGTCGAGGCGGCGCACGCGACGGTCAGCTTCACCGCACCGACCTTCTACCGGCAGATGGCGCTCGCGATGAAGCGGGAGCCCTCACGCTGGCGACTCGGCACCCTCCGCGCGTCGGTCTCGGCCGGCGAGGCGCTGCCCAACGCGACGCGCACACTCTGGCGCGAGGTGACTGGGATCGAGATGCTTGATGGAATCGGTGCCACGGAGCTCATCCACATCTTCATCGCGGCCGCGGGGAAGGATGTGCGCGCCGGAGCGATCGGGCGCGCCGTGCCGGGTTACGAAGTCGCGGTGCTCGACGACGAACTGACGCCCGTGCCGCACGGCACGGTGGGACGGCTCGCAGTGCGGGGACCGACCGGCTGCCGCTACCTGAGCGATCCACGCCAGCGCGAGTACGTGCGCGGCGGCTGGAACCTCACCGGCGACGCCTGCCTGATGGACGCCGACGGGTACGTCTTCTTCAGAGCGCGCACCGACGACCTGATCCTCTCGGCCGGCTACAACATCGGTGCGCCCGAGGTGGAGAGCGCGGTGCTCACACATCCCGATGTGGCCGAGTGCGCAGTGGTCGGCGTGCCCGACATCGATCGCGGGCAGGCGGTGAAGGCCTTCGTCGTCCTGCGCGCTGGGATCGAGGCGACCGACGCGCTGGCTCGTGCGATCCAGGACCACGTCAAGGCGACGATCGCGCCCTACAAGTATCCCCGCGTCGTCGAGTTCACCCAGGCGCTCCCCAAGACCGACACCGGGAAGCTGCAGCGCTTTCGCCTCAAGGAGGGAAGATGAGTCCGCGTTTCCTGCAACCCGACGGCTGGCCGCGACCGAGCGGATACGCCAACGGCGTCTCTGCGAGTGGGCGCGCGATCTTCGTCGCCGGTCAGATCGGATGGGACACCGAGCGAAGGCTCGCCACCGGTGACTTCGTCGAACAGGCGCGCCAGTCGCTGCAGAACATTCTTGCGATCCTCGCCGAGGATGGGGCGGGCCCCGAGCATCTCGTGCGGCTCACGTGGTACGTGACGGATCGCGCGCAGTACGTCGACGCGGCGAAGCCGCTTGGCGCCGTGTATCGTGAGGTCATGGGAAAGAACTATCCGGCGATGACGGCAGTGCAGGTCGCTGCGCTTATGGAACCGGAAGCGCTCGTCGAGATCGAAGCGACGGCGGTGGTGCCGTGACCGCAACACCCACCTACGCCGCGATCACCGGGTGGGGCTCCTGTATGCCGCCCGCGATCCTCACCAATGAGGATCTCTCGACCTTCCTCGAGACGTCGGACGAGTGGATCACGTCGCGCACAGGGATGAAGGAGCGCCGGATCTCGCACGTGACCGCGATCGAGCTGTCCACCGTCGCGGCGCAGCGCGCGCTCGCCTGCGCGGGGCTGGACCCGAAGGACCTCGACCTCGTGATCTATGGCGGCGTGAGCAACGAGGAGCTCTGCCCCAACAGCTCGTCGGGGGTGCAACTCGCGCTCGGCGCGACCAAGGCGGCGGCGATCGACCTCAACACCGCTTGCACCTCCTTTTGCTACGGACTCGCCACCGCTACCGCGATGATCCGCACCGGACAGGTGCGTAATGCGGTGGTGATCGGCGTCGAACTCATCTCGCGGTACATGGACTGGAGCAACCGGAACGTCGCGGTGCTCTTCGGCGATGGCGCTGCGGCGGTCGTGCTGCAGGCGACGCCGAACGAGGAGGGGATGCTGGGCTGCGTGCTCGGCTGCGACGCCGAGGCGCGGCAGACGCTGCGCGTTCGCGGTTTCGGGTGCGGCTACTCCGGATACGGCATCACCTTCGGCGACACGCTCTGGGATTTCGACGGAGGGGTGATATTCAAGCGCGCGGTGAAAGCGATGTCTGATGCGTCGGTGAAGGTGCTCGCGGATCATGGAATCGTATCGGAGCAGGTGAGTCTGGTGATCCCGCATCAGGCGAACCTGCGGATCATCGAGAGCGTGGCGAAGCACGCCGGGATCCCGATGGAGAAGGTGATCGTCACCGTGCAGAAGTACGGGAACATGAGTGCGGCGACGGTGCCGGTCGCGTTGGTGGAGGCGCTCGAGTCGGGGCGAGTCACGCCGGGGAGTTGGATCCTGATGCCGGCCTTCGGCGGCGGGCTGACCTACTGTTCGCTACTCGTGAAGTGGGGCCAGCGTACCACGCCCCTCGGGTCGAGCGACGCCGCGCTCCCACCGGCGACCCAGACCGCTCTCGAGATGGTCAATGCGATCCGGGGCAATCAGGACCCCCACGGCCGCTCGCTTGCGGGCCTGATGGCCCCCATCTTCGTGGAAGCGCGCATCTCGGGATGACCCCGAGCCACCGGCTCGCGCGCATTTCCCGGAGGAAATGATGTCCACCACCCGCAGGCAGTTCCTCGATCGCCTCGCTGTCGGCTCTCTCGCGCTCAGTGCGATGCCACTCGCCCTCAAGGCGATGCCGAGCATCCCACCCGAGGGGTGGGAACCGCCGCCTCAGGCTGGCACCTTTGATGTGGCGTGGGGCAGCCGCCTCACCGGCAAGCTCAAGGCCGTCTTTGATTGTCCCGAACTCGAGAATGGATGGGGCCCGTGGCGCGCGATCGGCTGGGGCCGCGCGCACGAAGCGAACGTGGGCACGGCAGCCAAGGACATCTCATCCGTGATGGTCCTTCGCCACGAGGGGATCATCGGCGCGATGAACCAGGCGTATTGGGACAAGTACGGCGTTGGAAAGGCGAGCAAGATCGGCCACCCGCTCACCGGCGAACCCACCGACAAGAACCCCGCGCTGATGACCGTGAAGGACGGGCTGCCGGAGCGGTTCGGCCACAACTCGCTCGCGGACTTCCAGGCGCGGGGCGGCCTCGTGCTCGCGTGCGCGCTCGCGTTCGAGTTCGTGGTGGTCGGGATGATCGCGGCGAAGGAGAAGATCTCCGAGGCCGAGGCGTGGACGCAGGGGCGGAACTACCTCGCGCCGGGCGTGTTGCTGCAGCCGACGGGAGTCTTCGCGGTGCTGCGCGCCCAGGAAGCGGGGTGCATGTACATCCGGGCGAGTTGAATCACTGAGGGCTGTGGCGCGCGGGTCAGGGGACCGCGCGCCGCAGTGCCTCGATCTCCGCCAGGATATCCGCGACGTTCGCCTCGACGACGATCCGCCCCTTCTCCCGCGTCGCCAGCGTCGCGTCACCCCACACACCGCTCGGCGAGTAGGTCTTGCCGTTGCCTTGCACGCGCGAGAGCCCGCCGGTTCCCTGTGGACTGTCGTCGCGCACCGCCTTGCTCATGTCCACGCGCGACGGATCCATATAGAGCATCATCGACGTCTCGATCTCGTCGGCGTGGGTGCCGCGCACCTCCTGCTTCACGCTGGCCTCGGCGGCGGCGCCGACCACCGAGAGGTTGGTCCAAGCGAACTGGATCCCTTCCTTCTTCAGGATCTCGGTGACCGCGGCGAGTGGGCGCGCGGTGGACACTCCGGTGTTCAACACATAGAACTTGCGCGGACCGTACGCGGCGAGACTTCGCACGATGTCGAGGATGAGGTTCTGCGCCGTCTCGAACTGGAGGTGGGTCGAGCCGGGGTACTCGACGAAGGCGGGATAGAAGTGGTAGTTGACGGTCGGCGCGATGATCACGTCGGACGCCGCGAGCACCCGCGCGCGGTAGTACTCGGCCAGTCGGAAGTCGTTGTCGAGCCGGAGGTGCGGCCCGTGCTCCTTCGCCTGCGCGCCGAGGGGGATCACGATCACCGCGTCCTTGGTGAGGACCTGCTCGGCCTCTAGCCAGGTGAGGTCGGCGAGGACGGTGCCTTTGGGGGCCGATTGCGCGCCCGCTGCGGTGCCGACGGAGAGTGCGGCCGCAAGGACGATTGCCGCGTGGCGAGAGAACGTGCGCATCTGGGCCTCGATGATCCGGTGCGTGTCGGTTCGAATCTGCGCTCTACGCGCAAGAGTGCAAACACGCGGCGTTTGACCCGCGCTCGCGTAACCGGTCATCTTTCAGGAGTCACCAACCGGAAACAGACCCTCGATGCCGATCGGCCGCAGTCTCCTCCTCGCCGCCGCCAAGAGCGACACCCTCAACCGCCTTGCGACCCGCAGCCGAGTCGTGAAGCGCGCCACGAAGGCGTTCATGCCGGGGGAGCGGCCCGAGGACGCGCTTGACGCGGGAGCGGTGATCGCGAAGGATGGGCGCGGGCTCATCTTCACCAAGCTCGGCGAGGCGCTCACCTCCCTGAAGGACGCCGATGCCGTCCGCGATCACTACCTCTGGCTCTTCGACGCCATCAAGTCGCGCAAGCTACCGGCCGCCGTGAGCATCAAGCCGACGCAACTCGGGCTCGATCAGTCAGAGAGCGCCTGCCGGGATACCTGCCTCGCGATCGCCGCCAAGGCCGACGCCATCGGGTCGATGCTCTGGCTCGACATGGAGGATTCGTCATACGTCGACCGGACCCTCGCGCTCTACGAAGCGGTGAAGACGAAGCATCCGCGCACCGGGCTCGCCCTGCAGGCCTACCTCTTCCGCACGCCGAAGGACCTCGAGCGGCTCCGCCCGCTCAAGCCGGTCATCCGTCTCGTGAAGGGCGCCTACGCCGAGCCGGCAACCGTCGCCTTCCCGAAGAAGGCCGACACCGACACCGCCTTCGAAGAGCTCTCCGGCACGATGCTCGAGTGGGCCAAGAGCGGCGAGTGCCTCCCGATCATCGGCACGCACGACGTCCCGCTCATCGGGCGCATCGTCGCGCGCGCCCACGCGCTCGGCGTCGCCAAGGGGAAATACGAGATGCATATGCTCTACGGCATCCGCGACCGCGAGCAGCGCCGCCTGCGCGCCGAGGGCCACGCGGTGACGACGCTCGTGAGCTATGGGGAGGCGTGGTACCGCTGGTACATGCGCCGGCTCGCCGAGCGCCCGGCGAACATCTGGTTCGTCGCGAAGTCGCTCCTCGGATAGGACCGATGCCGCGCCCCGGCGCTCGGTGGCGCACGGCCGCGGAGCTCGCGGCCCACCACGACCAACTGCTCTTCCACGCGGCCTTCCCCGACTCGCTGGCGATCCATCGCACGGCGTCACGCGCACTCGACCGTATCGGCGCGGCCGTTCGGTCCCTCAGCGATGACCAGCGGGACCAGCTCGCCGACTCCGGCGTCGCGGGGACCAGCACCTCGCATACGTTCATCTACGAGGTTGCTCGATGGCTGGCCCGGCGCGGCGAGCGGATCGCATTCGACTGGCGTTCGAAGAAGGACGCCGACCGGCTCGACACGCTGATTCGGTTCGTGCTCGCGACGAGCGAAGAGGATCGCTTCGACTCTGGTGAGATCGCCACGAGCGAGTGGCTGGCGGAGGTGGGGGCCCGCACCGGCGGGGGCGCGGCGTGGCTGCTCGCCGACGCGCCTGACGCGAGCAGGAGCAGCGAGGGACGCGCGTGGCGCGCCGCGTACGAGGCCGCCGACGTGCCACTGCGATGGTCGCTCGAGCACTCCCGATTCTCGACGTCGCGGAATCGCGTCCCGGTGCGAGTGACGGTGCGGTCAGGGTTCCGGAAGCCCCCGCGCGAGGTGGTCGCCCACATCGAGACGCCGCTCCGCGGCATCAGGCGCGCCTGCGGCGCGGCGTCCCGCCGCTGGCACGACGCGTCGATCGCCGCGCTCGCGGCGCGCACTCGCGAGGTCTTCCCGACGATCCACGCGAATCACGAGGAGATCATACTCGCGCCGCTCGGCGAGGGCGCCACCCTCTGCCTGCTCGGCCTCCCGCCCGCGGACCGCTCGGCGCTCGAGGCGAACTATGGCTACGTGATCTTCGCCAACGGAATCCCGGTTGGGTACGGCGGTTTCACGACCCTGGGCGCTCAAGCCAACACCGGCGCGAACGTCTTCGAGAGCTTTCGTGGGAGCGAGTCCGCTTTTCTCTACGTCCAGTCCCTTCGTGCCGTCCGCACCTACCTGGGAGTCACACGGTTCGTCGTGAATCCCTACCAGATCGGCGATGAGAATGAGGAGGCCATCGCCTCGGGGGCGTATTGGTTCTATGATCGACTCGGCTTTCGGCCGCAGGACCGGCAGGCCGCCGCACTGGCGAAGCGCGAGCGCGACGCGATCGCGCTCGACCGCGGATACCGCTCCACGCCGCGCACCTTGCGGGCGCTCGCACGTGGTGACCTCGTGCTCTCACTCGGCGGCGCAGAGGAGCACGGGCTCGTCTCGGAACGCGTGCTGATCGCCGGTGGACGACTCGCCACTCGCGCACTCGCCGCTGTTCCGGCGGGAGAGCGAGCGAGATGGATCGACGAGCGCGCGCACGAACTCCTGCACCGCTGCACCGGCGCGCGACGTGCCCTGACGCCGGACGAACGGCGGGGAGCTGTGCATCTCGTCCCGATCCTCGTTCCGCTCCTGCCGCGCATCGCACGGTGGTCGCGGGGCGACCGCCGAGCCCTCTGGCGACTCGTTGCACTCAAGGGGGCCCCGCAAGAGGCGGGCTTCGCGAAGGCGGCGGGCCGCCACGCGGCGCTCTGGCGGGCGCTCAACATCATCCACTCCTAATCCGCGCGATTCCCTTCCCTCATCCGCGCGTCATCAGGGCGAAGGGTCCCACCGGTACTAACTGGTAGGACCCTTTCGCGGAGGATGGATGCTCAAGCTCATCGAATCGCGCCGGCCGCGCACCAAGTCGCGCGGCGCGACGCTCTTCTCGATCGTCGCGCACGCGATGGTGATCGGGGCCGTGGTCGTCCGAACGGCCGCCGGCACGCCGAAGCCCGAGGTCGTCGATCCGGATCCGGGGATCATCTACCTCCCGCAGGCGCCCTCCGCGCCGACTGCGCCATCGAGTCCGCTGCGCCGACCGGTCGAGGCGCCCACCGTACCTGTCCCTCCGACGATCCCGACGACCGAGATTCCGACCGAGATCCCCGACCCCGGCACCCCACTGGCGCCGCCGTCTGAGGATCCACCGGGACCGACCGTTCCCGGCGAGCTGATCGGTCTCCCTCCCGGAACCGGCAGCACGATAACGCCCGACTCGAGCGCGAGGTGGGCTGACCAGGTGGATCGGCGCGTCGTGTTGAAGGGAAAGCAGCGTACACCACGCTATCCCGACGCGCTGCGTCTCGACGGACGTGAGGGGTCGGTGGTCGCGTTCTTCGTGGTCGACACGCTCGGGCGCGTCGAGCCGGAGTCCTTCCACGCGGTATCAACGACGCACGCCCTCTTCACGGGCTCGGTCCGCGCGGCGGTGCTTGACCTGCGGTTCACTCCCGCCGAGTCGGGAGGGCGCCGCGTGCGTCAGTTGGTCGAGCAACGCTTCGTCTTCGCCCTCCGGCGGTGAGTGGCCGGGTGTCGGCATCGCCGGTGGAAGTGCTACATTCGCTCGATGCCGACACCGCCTGCAGTCACCTTCTTCCGCTGGGATGACATGCCGCGGGAGAAGGTCACCGACCAGATCTCGCGCCGCCTCGTCACCGGCGAGAAGATGATGCTCGCCCACGTCTATCTCGAGAAAGGGGCCGTGGTGCCGAAGCACCAGCATCACAATGAGCAGATCACCTATGTGCTCGAGGGGTGGCTCCGGTTCTGGGTCGGCGACGACCAGCGAGAGATCATCGACATCCGCGCCGGCGAGGTGCTCACCATCCCCTCCAACGTGTGGCACAAGGCCGAAGCGATGGAGAAGACGCTCGACGTGGACGTCTTCAGTCCGCCGCGCGAGGATTGGCTGAACCACACGGACTCTTACTTCCACAAGAAGTAGCAGTGGATCTCGGAATTCGCGGGCGAACAGCATTCGTCTCGGCGGCGAGCAAGGGCCTCGGACGCGCGATCGCCGAGGCGCTCGCAGCCGAGGGGGTGCGCGTCGCTTGCTGTGCGCGCAGCGATGGGATCCACGAGGTCGCCGCTGCGATCGCCAGGACTCACGACGTCGAGACACTGGGCATCATCGCCGACGTGTCGGTGCCGGCTGACGTCACCCGCGCGGTGCACGCGGCGATCACGCGGTTCGGCGCGGTGGACATCCTCATCACGAACGCCGGTGGTCCGCCGCCGGGGCCATTCGAGAGCCACACGAGCGAGGCCTGGCAACGCGCGGTGGACCTCAATCTCCACAGTGTCGTGAATCTCGCCCGCGCCGCCCTCCCTGGGATGAAGGCGCGGAAATGGGGACGCGTCCTCAACGTCACCTCGATCGCGGTGAAGCAGCCGGTCGATGGGCTCATCCTTTCCAACAGCGTGCGCGCGGCGGTGACCGGCTTCGCGCGGACCCTCGCGAACGAGGTCGCACCATTCGGGATCACGGTGAACAACCTCCTTCCCGGTTACACCCGCACCGAGCGGCTCGTGCAGCTCGCGGAGAACACAGCGAAGGCGAAGGGGATCACGCCCGAGGCGGCCGCCGCCGCGTGGGAGACACAGATCCCGATGGGACGACTCGGCGAACCGCGCGAGTTCGCCGCGCTCGCCGCCTTCCTCGCGTCAGAACGCGCGAGCTACATCACCGCGCAGAACGTCGCGGTGGATGGGGGTTGGATCCGCGGGCTCATCTAGGCGGCGACCCCCCTTAGGAAGTCACCTCGAGCGCCGCGCGCGCGAGCCGCTTGAGGAGCGAGACCTGGCCGGAGTGATAGACATCGTGCGACGCGAGTGAGTAGAGCATCGCCCGGATGGTGATCCCGGTGCCGTTCGGATGCTTCTTCGTCGCGCCGACGTGCTCGGCGAGCTTCGTCCCGCCGAGCCTACGCACCACCGCGACGATCTGGTCGTGGGCGGCATCGAGGGAGGCCTGCGCCTGGGTCCACGCCTTCTCGCTTGTGTCGATGACGTGCGGCCAGTCGCCATCGGCGGGCATCGCCGGGTAGCCACCGAGGGCACGGCGCTCGACCTCGCGGGTCCAGCTCCTCATATGAAGGACGTTCTCCCAGATGCTGTGGGCACCGGCACCCGGCTGCCACGCCGCCTCGGCGGCACTCACGTCGGCGAGGATCGCGGCGCGGGAGGGGCCGTGCCAGGGATCGCCGTCGTGCTGGCGCTGGAGCTCGGAGATGAGCCGGTCCACGTCAGGCACGAGCTTCGCGGTGGCCGGACGCGCCGCGCCCTTCGGCGCCGGCTTCTTCGCCTTCGGAGGTGACTTCTTCGATCTCGGAGCGACCTTCTTCCGCGTGAGGCCCTTCTTCCTGGTCGGTGTCATGACTCCAAGATGCATCGGCCGAGCGCCTTCCGCTCGCGACCGGCGCGCCGGATGTTGGAGTGTCGAATCGCTCGCGTCCCCACGTCTTCCTCCTCTCGGAGCGTCGAATGCCCCCCGTCTCACTCCTCGCCGCCGGGGTCGCCACCGCGGTCGCCTGGCTCCTTGGTAGCGTCTGGTACGGCCCACTCTTCGGAAAGGCGTGGATGGCGGAACATGGGTTCAAACTCGAGGAGATCTCGAAGGACTTCAATCCCGTGAAGGTGTACGGGACGATGTTGGTGCTTAGCGCGGTAGCCGCCTACGTGTTCGGCATGTTCATCGGTCCCGAGCCGGGACTGAATCAGGCAGTGTGGGTCGGCTTCTCGATCGGAGCCTTCTGGGTCGCGGGCGCGATCGGGACGAATTATCTCTTCGAGCGGAAGTCGATGCGGCTCTTCCTGATCGACGGGGGGTATCACACGGTCCGTTTCACGCTGATCGGCATCGTGTACGGCTTGCTCGGCTGACTTGATCGGCGGCGGGAACTTGTCGCCGGGCAAGCGTGTTCGCTTTCTGTCAACTCCGCGGTGGCCGGCTTGTGCCGGACGCGGGGGTCACCGACACTCATATGATCGACCACCACTTGGAGAATCGCATGCGCCGCACCGCCCTCGCCTTTGCCCTGATCGGGGCCGCCTTCGCCACCGCCGAAGTATCCGCTCAGGACGCCGATCGCTCGGTGAAGGACGGCGGAATCAATGTCGCCGGCTGGAAGGGCCGCGTCGATCGCCGGCCGGCCGCCGCCGGAAAGACCGTCAACGACTCCAAGCTCGTCATGGAGGGGAGCAACCTCCGCCTCTCGGCCGGTCCCGCCGGCAACTTCTGGAATGGGGCGAACACGGCAAATGGCAACTACGAGGTGATGGCGACGTTCAAGGAGCACAAGATGGCCGCCTCGCATCCGCACTCCTATGGGCTGTTCATCGGGGGGAAGGATCTCGAGTCGGACAATGAGACGCTGATGTACTGCATCGTCTACGGCACCGGGAAGTACTCGATCAAGACCTTCCACGGCGCGAAGGTCACGACGATCGTGGATATGGAGGAGAACGCGGCGCTCAAGAAGGCCGACGCGAACGGCGAGGCAACGAACACCATCGGCTGGCGCGTCCGCGATGGGCAGGCCTCGTGTGTCGTGAATGGCACGGTGGTGAAGAGTCTGAGCAAGGCCGAGTACGCCGGAGCCGACAAGCTGACGTCGACCGACGGCGGCTACGGGATCCGCGTGAGCCACAATCTGGAGCTCACGATCAGCCAGATCATGAAGCACTAGTCGGCAGCGCTGGTTGGGCGATCGGGGGCGGGACCGTGGAGCGGTCCCGCCCCCGATCGCTTGCAAACCTCCAGCCCAGCATATTACCATATCGGCGTATAGAGAATCACCGGCCCACCACCGGAGTCCGCCCCTGCGCCCTTATCTGCTCCGCCGACCTCTCGTGCTCGCCGCGCTCCTCGGGGCGGCCGCTGGCTGCGCTGACGCCCCGCCGCCGATCGCCGAAGGCGCCGTGACCTTCCGCGAAGCGGCCTGGAAGGCGCCGCGCGAAGTCGACATCCCCAACGACTCGATGGGCGCCTCGATCAGGCGCGGACTCTACCTGCTCCGCTTCACACCCGAGAGCCTCCCGCGGTACGCGACGTCGAGTCTGCGGTGCACGAGTTGCCATCAGGACGACGGCATCAAGCCGACCGCCGCGCCGCTCACCGGCTCCCAGGCCCGCTTCCCCAAGTATCTGACGCGATCGGGAACGGTCATCGCCCTCGCCGACCGAGTGAACTACTGCTTCACGCGCTCGCTCTCCGGCAACGCGATCCCGGCCGGGAGTCGCGAGATGGTCGATCTCCTCGCCTATCTCGCCTTCATCTCGAAGGACATCCCGGTCGGCACTGCGATCGCCGGGGCGAGTGGACTCCCCTCGATGCCCGACACCCTCCAAGGCGACGTCGAGCGCGGGAAGGCTCTCTTCACCGCGAAGACCTGCATCACCTGCCACGGCGCGAATGGCGAGGGAAACACGGTCTTCCCCGCGCTCTGGGGCGCGAAGGCGTACTCGATCGGCGCCTCGATGGCGCGACACGAGCGGGCGGCCAGCTTCATCAAGCACAACATGCCACAGACCGCGCCGGGCACGCTCACCGCGCAGGAATCGTTCGACCTCGCGGCGTACATCAACGCGCACCCGCGCCCCGATTCGCCGGGCAAGGAACTCGACTGGCCGATGGGTGGCGCGCCAGCTGATGTGCCCTACGACACGAAGGGGCATAAGGCATTTCGTCCGCCGTCGGTGCTCCCACGTGCGAATCCCGGTGGCGCCGTCGTCCCCAATCCTCCGAAGGCCCCGTGACCGACGACTCGCTCTCGCGCCGCGATCTCCTCGCCGGTGCCGCCGGAGTGATCGGCGGCGCGGTGCTTGCTGGGCTGCCCCTGCCGCTCGATGGCCAGCAACCCGCGGCGATCGATCCGACGAAGGTGCCGGGAGTGCCCACCAGCGCGCTCGGTGCGCGCTCGCCCCTCGTAACGCCGACGCGATCCCCGGTCGGTGACGCGGTCGGCGCGTCGTACACGCCACTGCAGGACCTCACCGGCACGATCACTCCGTCGGACCTCCACTTCGAGCGGCATCACGCCGGCGTCCCCGCGCTCGACCCCGAGCACCACACGCTCACGATCCACGGCCTGGTGGACCGACCACTCACCTTCACGATGGACGAGATCAAGCGCTTCCCGCAGGTGGTCCGCACGTACTTCGTCGAGTGCGCTGGGAATGGTCGGGCAGCGTTCAAGACGCCGCGAGCCGACCTCACCTGCCAGCGTGTCGCGGGAATGGTGAGCACTTCCGAGTGGACGGGCGTCCTCCTCTCCGAACTCTTCCGCGCGGTCGGCGTGCGGCCGGAGGCGAAGTGGTTCCTGGCCGAGGGGGGCGACGCCTGCCTCCTCTCGCGGAGCGTACCGGTGGAGAAGGCGTGGGATGACGCCCTTCTCGCGTGGGCGCAGAATGGCGAGCCGCTGCGCCCCGCACAGGGATTTCCTCTGCGCCTCGTCCTGCCGGGCTGGGAGGGGAACATCAACGTGAAGTGGCTCCGGCGACTCGAACTCGGCACGCAGCCCTGGATGACGCGGTGGGAGACGTCGAAGTACACCGACCCGCTGAAGGATCACACCGCGCGCATCTTCTCGATGGAGATGGATGCGAAGTCGGTGATCACGTCGCCCGCCGCACCCGCGGCGCTCACTGGGCGCGGCTGGCGTCCGATCACCGGCCTTGCGTGGAGTGGGCGCGGCCGGATCACGCGCGTGGAAGTGAGCGCCGATGGCGGGACGACCTGGAACGACGCGGACTTGATCGGTCCTTCACTCCCCAAGAGCGCGGTGCGCTTCCAGCGGATGTGGGAATGGAACGGGAGTGAAGCCGTGCTCCTGAGTCGCGCGACCGACGAGAAGGGTTATGTGCAGCCGACCCTACGCGCGTTCATCGCGGCGCGCGGTGCCGGCACCGACTATCACTACAATCAGATCCTCGGGTGGAGGGTGGAGCCGAGCGGGAAGGTCCTCTTCCATTGGGAGACCTGATGCGCCGCACGCTCATCACGACGTTCGCGGTCTTGTTCGCGGCGTGTGCGCCCGACCGAGGGGATGGCGCGAGCGCGGTCGGCTATGGACTCGGCCATCCGGCGAGCGACTCCCTCATCGGGGCGATGGATCACGATGTCGGTCCCGATGGGGCCGAGCTGCCCCCGGGCCGCGGCTCGGTCGCCGAGGGTGCGGTGCTCTATGCCGCACAGTGCGCCGTCTGTCACGGCAGCGAGGGGCAAGGGATGTCGTCCGCCCTTCCCGCGCTGGTCGGCCGCGACCCGAAAGGCGAGGGGTTCGACTTCGGGAATGACGGAACGCTCACGAAGACCATCGGGAACTACTGGCCGCACGCAACGACCCTCTTCGACTACATCAAGCGCGCAATGCCCCTCACTGCACCGGGTTCACTCAACGACGACCAGGTCTACGCACTCTCCGCCTACCTGCTCGCGGCGAATGAGGTGATCCCCGACACCGCCTCGCTCGACGCCGCCTCACTGCGGGCGGTGCGAATGCCCGCCCGCGACCGATTCGTTCCTGACGATCGCAGTCCGACCCGTCCCTGACCTCTCACTCCGAGCCCATATGTCCACCTCAGTCGCTCCCAGCTCGACCAGATACCCACCCTGGGCGTTCTACGGCGTCCTCTTCGGACTCCTCGGCGCCACGTCGATCCTGCTCTGGGGACCGATCGGCGTCTCTGGCACCTACCCGAGATTCATCGGCGCGATCTTCCGCCTCTTCGATCCCGCGTACGCGGAGGCGAATCCCTATCTCGTGCGGATGGGTTCGCTGCTCAAGCCGGAGACCTTCCTGGTCGTCGGCCTGCTGATCGGTGGCTTCATCGGCGCGCGCGCGAACCGCGAGAAGGCGCCCAAGTGTGAGATGATCCATCCGGGGGAGACGACCACCGCGAGGCGGTATCGCGACGCGTTCATCGGTGGGTTCCTCATCGTCTTCGGGGCGCGTATCGCCGGTGGCTGCACCAGTGGCCACATCATCTCGGGGATGACACAGCTCTCGGTGAGTGCCTTCATCTTCGCTGCCGGCGTCTTCGCGACCGGCATCCTCTCTGCCAAGTGGCTGCACGCGCGGCGTGCGGTGGGAGTCTGATATGACTGCTTCCTTCTATGCCCTGCTCGTCGGCGTCGCGATGGGCTTCTTCATCCAGCGCGTGCGAGCCTCGAGCCCGGCGATGATCGCCAGCAACCTCCGGCTCGAGAATCTCTCGATCATCAAGTTCATGGCGCTGACCATCGCCGTCGGGATGATGGTCGTCTACCTGCTCACGCTCCTGATGCCGGGGCAGATGCACTTCGACATCAAGCCGACCTACGTCGTCGGTGTGCTGCTCGGCGGTCTCGTCTTCGGCGTCGGGTTCGGCGTCGGGGGCTACTGTCCCGGCACCTGCGTCGTCGGCATCGGCGAAGGACGACGGGACGCGATCGCCGCGATCGGCGGCGGCGTGGTCGGTGCACTCGTCTTCACGCTCGTCTACACGACGATCATCGCCCCGATCGTGAAGGTCGCCGACTTCGGCAAGATCACGCTCTTCGATGTGCTGCACCTGCCGGCGATCGCGGTCGCACTCGCGGTCGGACTGATCTTCCTCGCGGTGATCCGGATGCTTCCCACCGAAGTGAAGAAGGCGGGCTGACAGTGATCCTGCGCCGGGACGCCCGGTCGCGCCGGAAGGCGACGCCGGAACTGTTGACCTTGGTCGCCGGGCGTTTCCGGGCGCTCGCCGAGCCGGCGCGGCTCGCCATCCTGCACGCGCTGGAGGATGGCGAGCGCAACGTCACCGAACTCGTCGAGGTCACGGGGCTCTCGCAGGGAAACCTCTCGAAACACCTGCAGCAACTCCACGCCGGTGGATTCGTGTCACGGCGACGGGAGGGACTCTTCGTCCTCTACGCGCTCGCCGATGCCGATGTGCTGGCGCTCTGTGAACTGATGTGCGGTCGGCTCGAGTCGGATCTCGAGGAAGTGCGGGCGACGCTCACCACCCGCCGACGCGCGTGATCCGGCCCTGCGTGCCGACCGCCCAGCCCGCACGCGCCGACGCGAAGCCGATCGACCAGTAGTTGCCGCTGTCCACCGGCACCCAGCTCCGTCCGTCATCGCGGGAGTAGGCGATCCCGTTCGGCCCCACCGCGACGACGGTCGGTACGCGCGCACCCGGCACCCAACTCCCACCCCACGTCCCGACGATGAACGCCGGCGAGGCGCGCGGCGTCCAGGTCGCTCCGCCATCGGCGGTCACCGCGATGAGCGTGTCCCCCGGCTTGGTCGCCGCACCGCCGCCGAGCACCATCCCGTATTGTGCATCGCGGAAGGTCACCGACTGGGGACCGCTTCCTTCGTGCGTCGTGATCGGCAGGGTTTCGAGCGCCCAGCTGCGCCCGTAGTCCGCCGTTCGGAGCAACCGGGCGCGCGTCGGCGTGCTCATCACGATCCACGCGCGACCGCGAGGACCGATGGCGACGCACGTGCCGCTGGCGGCGAAGCTACCCTCGTTCGGCTGCGCCGCTGGGAGCGACAAGGCGGGGACTCGCGTCCAATGCGCACCTCCATCAGTCGTGATGAGGAGATCCATCTCCCCGCCGACCGCGTCCCCGATCACGAGCCCGCGTTGCGCATCCCAGAAGCCGAAACAGTCGTAGAATCGCTTCGGGTCGTCGTTCCGGAACTGGAGCGCCCAACTCGCGCCGCCATCGTCGGTGCGATAGATGCGCGAGGCGGCACCGTTGCCGATGCTCAGCAGCCACGCCGTGCGTTCGTCGAGCGCGTTGACATCGCGGAACTGGAGCGAGTCCGCGCCCGGCACCGTCCCGCCGCGCCACGTGGCGCCGCCGTCGATGGTGCGCAGCCAGGTGCCGCGGGTTCCGCCCGCCCATGCGACTTGGTCGCTCACTGCACTCACCGAGATCAGGAGGGCCCGCGTGCCGCTCTCCTGCAGCGTCGCGCTGACTCTCGCTGGTGCAGCGAGAGCGCCCGCCGGCGCTCGGCTGCATCCACCGAGTGCGGCAGCGAAGGTGATGAACAGCGCTATGCGCAGAGAGCCTACTCCGCCCGCATCGCGTCGGCAGGATCGACCCGCGTCGCCCGTCGTGCCGGCATCAGGCACGCAAGCGTGCCGGTCGTCGCGAGGACGAGCGCCACGCCGCCGAAGACGAACGGATCGAGGGGATTCACGTCGAAGAGGATCACCGAGAGGAGCCGCGAGATCCCGCCGGCGAGGACAAGGCCGATCACCAACCCGACCGCCAACTGCAGCACCCCTTGCGAGAGGATGAGGCGCAGGACGCTGTTGCCGCTGGCGCCAAGGGCCATCCGGATCCCGACCTCGCGCGTGCGGCGACTCACCGAGAAGGACATCACGGCGTAGAGGCCGATCGACGCAAGGAAGAGCGCGACCAGGCCGAAGATCATGAACATCGTCCCGAAGACCCGGACGAACCAGAGCGGCTGGGCGATCGCCGCATCGAGCGTCATCGGCCAGTAGATCGGGATGTCAGGGTTGAGCGACGCCACGGCGCTGCGGATCGGGTCGGCGAGGGCGAGAGGCGACGCGAGAGCGCGCGCCGCGACGTAGGCGAACTGGGTGTGTGCCTGTGAGAAGGGACGGATCACCAACGCCGGACGCGGGTCCTCCGGATCGCCGGCGAAGAGGTCGGGGATGACGCCGACGATCGTCGCCCACTCCTCCCTGCTTCGCGAATCGCCCAAGCGCACCTGGTGGCCCAGCGGATCGGCATCCTTGAGGAAGTCGCGGACGAATCGCTCGTTCACGATCGCGACTGGTGCCGAGCCGAACTGATCCGAGGTCTCGAACAGGCGACCCTTCCGCAGCGGGATGTCGAGCGTCGCGAAGAAGCCCGCCGTGACCGAGGCCGTGTTCGTGCTGCGATAATCCTGATCCCGCTCGTGGGTCTCGCCATCGAGGGCGAAGCGCTCGTCGTTGAGCCCCTGTTGCGCCCCGGGCAACCCCGACGCGATCGCTGCGTCGTGCACTCCGGGAAGCCCGGCGACGCGCTCCGCCAGCTGCTCGAAGAACTGTCGCTGCATCGTGGTGTCAGTGTAGGCCGACGGGAAACCGACCCGCGTCGTGAAGACGCTGGTCGCCTCGAACCCGAGGTCGCGGGTCTTCGTCTTCGCAACGCTCTTGATCATCAGCCCTGCCGCGACAAGAAGCCCGCAGGAGAGCGCGACCTCGAAGATCACGAGCGCCTTGCTGATCTTGCCGAGTTTGAGGCTCGAGGCGCCACGCGACTCGTCCTTGAGGACCTCCGCGATGTCGGGACGCGAGGCCTGCATCGCTGGGATGAGGCCCGAGAAGAGCGTTGCGACGATCGCGATGGCGATCGCGAAGCCGAGCACGGGCGGGAAGAGACCGATCTGGATGAAGAAGGGAGGCTGGCTGCTCGCGATCGCCCGATTGAAGATCTCGATCCCGGCGTAGGCGAGGGCGATGCCGAGGACGGTGCCACCGGCCGCGAGCACGAAGGCTTCGGAGAGGAAGATCCGGACGATCGCCGAGCGCGAGGCACCGAGGGCGGAACGCACGCCGACCTCCTTCGTGCGGTGCGCGGCACGATCGAGGAGCAGGTTCGCGACGTTCGAACAGGCGATGAGGAGCACGAAGAAGACGGCGCCCAGCATCGTCCAGAGCAGTTGTCGCGGTTCGGGGCCGATCGAGTCGCGAACGAAGTCCTGGACGATCGCCGAGAAGCCGACATTCGTCTCCGGGTACTGCTCCCCGAGGCGCTGAAGGATGGCGGTGAGTTCGGTGGCGGCCTGCTCCTCGGTGGTCCCCGGCTTGAGCATCCCGATCACCTGCATCTGGTTCGTGCCTCGCGCCGTTGCGAGCGGATCGGTCTGAAGGGGGATCCACAGCCCATCGTCATTCGGGAAGCGGAATCCCTCGGGCATCACCCCGACGATCTCGTAGGGGATGCTGTTCACTCGGATGACCTTCCCGAGCGCGTCCTGCGCGCCGCCGTATCGGTTCTGCCAGAGCCCGTAGCTGAGCACTGCGACCTTGGCTCCCGACGGCGTGTCCTCGCCGGGGCGGAAGTCGCGCCCGAGGAGGGGCTGGATCCCGGTCATCCCGAGGATCTGGTGCGAGACCCAACTGCCCTGATAGCGCTCGGCCTTGTCTCCGCCGCTCACGTTCATCGTGCCGGAGGTCGTGGCGCCGAAGTGGGAGAAGGAGGTCTGCTGGGCGGCCAGATCGGCGAAATCGGCGATCGGGACGCCACTGCGGTTGATGTCGCGGCTGGGGTTCGTCAGGCGAACGGTCGCGATCCGGTCGCCGTTCTCGTAGGGGAGCCCCCGAAGCATCGCCCCGTAGATGATGCTGAACATCATCGTCGTGAGGCCGATGCCGAAGGTCAGCGCGGTGATCGAGACGACCGTGAGCCAGGGACTCTTGCGCAGGGTGCGGAGTCCGAGGCGTAGGTCGCGGAGGGTGGCCGGCATCGTGGGCGGGGCTGAGAGGTGCTGGCTCTACGCGGCGGAGCACGGCGGGGATTCAAGACTGATCTCACCACAGGGGAGAGCTGAACGGCGGTCACTGGGGTGCGGCCGTTGCGGTCGCGACGAATCAGAGCTTGGCGAGCGAACGCACAAGGTTGGCCCGCGCGCGCGCCTCCCACTCGGGGAACCTCCCACTCGCGCAGATCCGTTGACGAGCGAGGAATCCTTCGAGGATCGCCCGGCGCTTGTGCCGGAAGAGGATCGTCGGCACCCAGGCATACTCCTCACGCACCTGCCGCTCATACTCGTCGAACCGCGCGTCGTCGGCAGCGAGGATCGCGAGGTCGATGTCGACGAGAAGCGCCTCGTCGGGCGTCGATGGAGGAGTGTCGTGCCGCGTCGCGAGGATCAGGGCGCGAACGCGCTCCTGCACCACAGGGATCGCGCCTGCCCGCGACAGGGCCGACCCCGCAAGGTCGGCGCTGCGCGCCTCGTTGTCCGCGCGACGCGGCTCGTACACCGCGTCGTGATACCAGAGCGCGAGTTCCACCTCACCAACGCGCTCGGCGAACGCGCGGACCGGATCGAGATGCGCGAAGCACTCATCGAGATGGCGTCGCGTGTGATAATGACGATGCGGCTCGTCGTAGCGCGTGATGAGCATCGCGTATTCGGCCGCGTCGCCGGCGGCGACGCCGAGCGCCCCCCAGGTGCCGTGCCATCGGTCGCTCGAGGTCACGGCACCCGCACCAGAAGCGAACAACAAGTCACAGCCCCCTCGGCCTTCGCGAGCTCATCGGCATCCACCAGCGTGGGCGCAGCGCCGCGCTCGACGAGCCGATCGAGCGTCTGCGGATACGAGCGGGCGTACAGGTGTCTCTCCCCGACGCGCACGATGTTTGCGGCCATCGGTTCGCCGGGAGCGACAGTCACGATGCCGAGGGGAGCGAGTGCCGCACGATCCACCCACGCCGGATTGAGCAGGACCGATGAGTCGTCGATCGCGGTCACGGCTGACTTGAGATGCAGACACCCGGTCACGGCGACGCCCTGGACGCGGTAGCCGAATGGAGCGAGGAGGCGCGTCATTTGTGCAATCCCTTCCTCGTTCGTGCGTGTCGTCCTCCCGACATACACGCTCCGGCCAACGACCATCACGTCGCCGCCATCCACGGTTCCAAGGTCGGTGATGTGCAGGAGCTTCCGCAGTGGCCGCAGCGCCTCCTCGACGGCGGCGAGTTCGCCTCGGCGCGACTCAGCGCCGGGTCGCGTGATCAGGGCGACCTCGTCGAACACGACAGCGGCGTCCTCGATGAAGACCGAGTCGGGATGCTCCGGGGCCGCCGCGACGCGCCGCACCTCCACCCCCATCGCAGTGAGGGCGCGCTCGTATGCCACGTGTTGGGCACGTGCGCGTCCGACGTCGATCGGCGTCCGCGTCAGGTGCACGAGCTCGCACTCGGCGATCCGCGGCGAGACCTCACGCGTGAGGGCGATCCACTCCGATGTCATCAGGCGAAGCGTACCGGCGACGCCTCCGGACGGCAATCCACCGGGCAGGGGACCGGTATATTCAGCCCCTATGCGCCCGATCCCGCCGGAACGAGAGACGGTCCTCCACACCTGGACCGTCCAGAGCAATTGGGATGCGCCGACGATCGTCGGCGGTTCGGGCGCACACTTCGAGACGCTGGACGGTCGCCGCATCCTCGACTTCGCGAGCCAGTCGGAGTGCTCGAATCTCGGACACCAGCATCCGAAGGTCGTGGCCGCGATCAGTGCGCAAGCGGAGAAGCTCTGCTACGTCGCCAACGCGTGGGGCGCCGAGCCGCGCGCCGAGCTCGCGGCGCTGTTGCTCGAGAAGAGCGGCTTCACCGGAGGGCGGGTCTTCTTCACCCTTGGCGGCGCCGACGCCAATGAGCACGCGGTGAAGTTCGCGCGGCAAGCCTCGCAGAAGCCGCTCGGAACGATCATCACGCGCGACCGCTCGTACCACGGCGCGAGCTACGCGACGATGGCGCTCTCCGGAGACACGCGCACCGCCGGGGAAGCGGACCTCGACGCCTACGGCGTGGTACATGTGCCGCCGCCGTATGCCTATCGTTGCCCATTCGGCACGACCGACGCTGATGAGTGCGGGCGACGCGCGGCGAGCGCCGTCGCGAAGGCGATCGAGATCGCGGGAGCCGCCGAAGTCGCGGCGGTGATGATGGAGCCGAACGCCGGCACGAATGGCATCGTCGCCCCCGACACCTACTGGCCGGCCCTGCGTGCGGCGACGAGATCGAGCGGCACCTATCTCATCGCTGACGAGGTGATGAGCGGCCTCGGCCGGTGTGGTGAGTGGTTCGCCTGGCAGCGCTACGGTGACGCGGGGCGGCCAGACCTGATGACTCTCGCTAAGGGACTCACCGGCGCGCACGCTCCGCTGGGGGCGGTCGTCCTCTCGGCTGAGGTCGCGAGGCACTTCGACAAGACGATGCTCCAGACCGGACTCACCTTCTCCGGCCACCCCCTCTCGTGCGCCGCCGGTGTCGCTGCGATGCGAGCCTACGAGGACGAACGCCTCATCGAGCGCTCGAAGCGCTTGGGCGCGACGATGCTCGAGTCGCTCCACGCGATGCAACGGAGACATGCTGTCATCGGCGACGTGCGCGGCGGTCAGGGTCTCTTCGTCGTCGTCGAACTCGTGAAGGACCGGGCGACCAAGCTGCCACACGAGCAATGGCCGACGCGGCCCGCGGGACTCGTGACACTTCTCCGCGAGGCACTCGCGGAGAACGTCAACTTCGCGACGCGGGGGAACCTGATCCTCCTCGCACCGCCCCTCGTGATCGCCGAACGGGATCTCGCCGACGGGCTCGCGTTGCTCGACCGCCTCCTCACGAAGCACTTCCCGGCCACGTGACGCCCGCCTTCCTCTCCCTGCGCGACGCGATGGCGCAACAGGTGCGCGACGGGATGACGGTCGCGCTCGAGGGCTTCACCCATCTCATCCCCTTCGCGGCGGGGCACGAGCTCATTCGCCAGCGGCGTCGCGGCCTCACCCTTGTGCGGATGACGCCGGACCTCATTTACGACCAGATGATCGGAATGGGGTGTGCGAGCTCCCTCACCTTCTCGTGGGGCGGCAATCCGGGCGTGGGATCCTTGCACCGGCTGCGCGACGCGATCGAGAACGGCTGGCCCCACGCGCTCGCGATCGACGAGCACAGCCACGCGGGGATGGCGGTGCGCTACTCGGCGGGCGCGAGTGGGCTCCCTTTCGGGATGCTCAAGGGTTACGTCGGGACGGATCTCCCAGCCGCGAATGCCGCGCGGATCTCCAACGTCACCTGCCCGTTCACCGGCGAACGACTGACCGCGCTCCCGGCGATCCAGCCCGACGTCACGATCCTCCACGCGCAGCGGGCGGATCGCGAGGGGAATGTCTGGCTTCGCGGGATCGTCGGCGCGAGTCGCGAGGCCGCGATGGCGGCGCGGGCGATCGTGGTGACGGTCGAGGAGGTCGTGGGCGATCTCGGCGCGCCGATGAACGCCTTCGTGATCCCCGGGTGGCAGGTCGCGGCGATCGCGCACGTGCCCGGAGGCGCCTACCCGTCCTACGCGCTCGGCCACTACGCGCGGGACAACGCCTTCTATCTCGCGTGGGACGAGATCGCGCGTTCGCGCGAGTCCTTCACGGCGTGGATGGGGGAGCACGTGCTCGGCACCACCGACCACGCCGGCTTCCTCCGCAGCGTGGGGGCGGTGACGTGAGCGCGACCTACACGCCCGACGAGATGATGACCGTAGCCGCAGCCCGGCGGCTTCGGAATCGCGCGGTCTGCTTCGTTGGGATCGGCCTGCCGAGCGCGGCGTGCAATCTCGCCCGACTCACGCACGCACCGGAACTCGTCCTCATCTACGAGTCGGGCACGGTCGGCACGAGACCGTCGGTCCTGCCGCTCTCGATCGGCGACGGCGAACTGGCCGAGACGGCGCGGAGCGTGATCCCCCTCCCGGAGATATTCACGCACTATCTGCAGCGGGGCCGAGTGGATGTCGGCTTCCTCGGCGCGGCGCAGATCGACCGCGTCGGCGACCTGAACAGCACAGTGATCGGCGACTACGCGAAGCCGAAGGTCCGGCTCCCCGGCGCCGGCGGTGCGCCTGAGATCGCCGCGCACGCGAAGACGGTACTCGTCGTGATGAAGCAGACCGCACGGACCTTCGTGAAGAAGCTCGACTTCCGGACGTCAACAGGAAGGCCGGCGGCGGTGATAACCGACTTGGGGGTGCTCGAACCGGATCCCTCGTCGCGTGAGCTCACGCTGGTCGCGACGTATGATGGTGTCACGCCCGCTGCGGTGCGCACGGCCTGCGGTTGGCCCCTCCGCGTCGCCGCGAAGGTCGCGACGATCCCACCGCCGACCGCACACGAACTCTCGACGCTGCGGGACCTGCACGCCCGCACGAAGGCCGCACACGCGGCGCGTGTAGCGCTCTCACATCTCCCCTCCCCCATCTCCCATCTGCCGTGAAGTCCCACCACATCAAGACGAGCCTCCCCGGCCCCCTCGCCAAGGCGCTCATCGCGCGCGACAGCGCCGTCATCTCGCCTTCCTATCCGCGCGACTACCCCTTCGTGATGTCGCACGGTTGCGGGGCCGAAGCGTGGGACGTGGATGGCAATCGCTTCCTCGACTTCGCTGCGGGGATCGCCGTCTGTTCGACCGGACACTCGCACCCCAAGGTCGTCGAGGCGATCACCGAAGCGGCGAAGGGATTCCTCCATATCTCAAGCGACTACTGGCACGAACGGCAGGTGCGGCTCGGCGAACGGATCGCCGAACTCAAGCCGATGGGTGAGGAACCGGTGCTCAGCTTCATGTGCCAGAGCGGTACCGAGGCGGTTGAGGGAGCGCTCAAGCTCGCCCGCTACGTCACTGGGCGCGGCCGCTTCATCGGATTCCTCGGCGGGTTCCACGGCCGAACGATGGGAGCGCTCTCCTTCACGAGCAGCAAGTACACGCAGCAGGCGGGCTTCTTCCCGACGATGGCAGGGGTGACGCACGTCCCCTATCCGAACAACTATCGGCCGCTCTTCGCCGGCGCGGATCAGGGGAAGGCGGTGCTCGACTACATCGAGAACGTCCTCTTCGCGGCGAACCTGCCGGCGAAGGAAGTGGCGGCGATCCTCATCGAGCCGATCCAGGGCGAGGGCGGGTATCTCGTGCCGCCCGCGGGATTCCTCACGGGGCTGCGGGCACTCTGCGACCGACACGGCATCCTCCTGATCTTCGACGAGGTGCAATCGGGCGTCGGGCGCACGGGCAAGATGTTCGCGGCGCATCACGAAGGGGTCGTGCCCGACGTGATGACGCTCGCGAAGGGCCTCGGCAGCGGGATGCCGATCGGGCTCGTCGTCGCGAAGCGGCAGCACATGGAGAAGTGGAAGCGCGGCGCGCACGGCAACACCTTTGGCGGCAATCCGGTCTGCTGCGCCGCGGCGCTCGCGACGCTCGACCTGGTCGAGAAGGAGTTCGCGGCGAACGCTGCCGCCGTCGGTGACTATTTCCTCGGGCGACTTCGCGAATGGCAACAGCGCGAGCCACGGATCGGAGAGGTGCGCGGGCGCGGACTGATGATCGGGATGGAGCTCGTGGCGAGCGGCAGCGACAAGACGCCGGCGAAACAGCTCTGCGACGACCTGATCACCCGAGCCTATCACAACGGCCTTCTACTCCTCTCCTGTGGCGTGAGCACGGTACGCTTCATGCCCCCGCTGCTCGTCACCCGCGCCGATGTGGATGAGGCGATGACGATCCTGCAGGCGAGCCTGGCCGAGGCGGGGGACTGAACGTGAGGTGACCTCGCCGCGTATCCTCCACGTAGTCGGTCCCCCCACCGAGTTCGGAGAATCCATGTCCGCCCGAAGGCTCGCGCGCCTCGCGCTCGTCCTGCCATTCCTCCTCGCGCCAGTTCTTGTTGTCGCCGGCGCCCAGGCCCCCTCCACGAACAAATACGGCAATCCCGCGCGCGTCGCTCCGGCGCCGACCGCGACTGCGATCACCGACCGCGACCTCAAGATCCGGCTCTACCAGTTCGCCGACGACTCGATGATGGGCCGCCAGGTCGGTCGGCTCGGGAACAAGAAGGGCACCGACTACATCGCCACCGAGCTGCAGCGTCTCGGCCTCCTGCCGGCGGGGGACGACGGTACGTACTTCCAGGTGTTGCCCTACCACCTGCGCAAGTTCACGTCGAGCTCGCGCCTGACCGTGAACGGGAATCCTCTCGCCTGGAACGGCGAGTTCGTCGCGGTGCCGGGGCAGCGGGCGCCGCGCGCGATCGCCGACGCGCCGGTGGTGTTCGGAGGAACGCAGGGCGACACGACGACGCAGATCAGTGCTGCCGACGCGGTGGGCAAGTTCGTCGTCCTCCTGCCGGCGGTGCGGCGCGTGGGAGGTGCTCCTGCGGGAGGTGGTCAGGGGTTCGGCCCTGGTCGAGGCCCGGCGGCACCGAGTCGCTTCGTCGACGCGGCCGCAGTCGCGACGATCGACCTCGATGACCTCTCGACGGCGCAGCGCATCGCGATCAATGATCCCACGGTCGCATCGCAGAGCGGCGGCGGACGCGGTGGACCAGCACTCAACGTGATTCCGAACGCCCCGGTGGATACGGTGGCGCTCCTCAAAGCCCAGCTGGCCGCGCTCCAACCGCAGGCGCACTTGCGCCTCACGCGTGCCGCCGCGGCGCGCCTCTTCGGTCGCGCGAACATCGACGGCCTGAGCGCCGGTGCCCTCGGCGGCACGGTGACCGCGTCGCTTGAGTTCATCGAACTCCCTACGGAGTTCGGACGAAACGTCGTCGCGATCGTCCCCGGCAGCGACCCGGTCCTCAAGAACCAGTATGTCGCGATCGGTGCGCACAACGACCACGTCGGGTTCGCCGCGCCGGTGGACAAGGACTCGCTAAAGGCGTTCAACGACCTCCGGATCAAGTGGATGATCGCGAACGGGATGAAGCAGTTGACCACGGAGGTGATCGCGTCGCTGAAGGTGAACATGGACTCGATCCGGAAGCTCTACCCCGTGGCGCGCCTCGACTCGATCAACAATGGCGCCGACGACGACGGTTCCGGTTCGATGGGTGTGCTCGAGGTCGCCGAGGCGATCGCGGCGATGGCGGTGAAGCCAAAGAGGTCGACGCTCTTCATCTGGCACACGGGAGAGGAAGGGGGGCTGATCGGGTCGGCCTTCTTCACGCGCAACCCGACCCTTCCCATCGACTCGATCGTCGCCGCGATCAACGTGGACATGATCGGCCGCGGGCGCGCCGAGGACCTGCCGGGTGGCGGCGCTGACTTCGTCGGCGTGATCGGATCCTTCTTCGACTCGAAGGACTTGGGCGACGCGGTACAGTCGGTGAACAAGAAGCAGCTCAAGCCCCTTGGCCTCGACTACAAGTTCGACGAGCCGATCGCGTGGGCGGGCTACAACAACCTCTACGCGCGCTCGGATCACATCAACTACGCGCGCCAGGGCGTGCCGATCGCCTTCTTCTTCACCGGACTACACGGTGACTACCACCAGCGGAGCGACGAGGCCGAGTTCATCGACTACCCGCACTACGCGCGGATCACGAGCTTCCTGAAGGACCTGACCGTCGAGGTGGGGAATGGCCCGCGGCCCCGGCTCAATGGGACGAAGCCGATGAAGCCGAAGCCGATCCCTTGAGCCTCTAGGGGAGGCGCAGTACGCGGATCGCGAGCAACGAGTCGAGTGGCGCGCGTAGCGGGTCGGCGCTGAGCCGAACCCGCCCTCCGCTCGGTCCCGGTGGTTCGATGGCCCCGCCCGGCGCGAGCCACGCCTGCTGGAGCCGCAGCGCGCGCTGACGCACCTCGGGCGTGTCGCCGCGCTCGCCGATGGCGTTGATGCCAGTCAGTGCTGCGTGGAAGCCCGCGAGCGCCGGCCCCGGGTCGGCGAACGCGTCGGAACCCTCCACGAGCAGCGCCCCGAGACGCTCGAGTCGCTCCCACGCGTACACGCGCTCGGCGTTCGCCGCGCCGACCCGCTGCTCACCGAAGGTCGGAGACGTGCCACGCGCCGAGTTGAACGCCGACTGCACCGAGAGCGCGACACCAAGCCGCACCGCCCTCTCGAAGTCGGCTTCGTCGGCGTAGGAGAAGTGCTCGATGCGGAGGCGCCCGGGCTCGATGTCGGGACGCTCGATCCGGACCGCTTCGTAGGCATCGAGGACCGCCCGCACCGCCCGATCGCCGATCGCGTGCGTCGCGACGTCGAGTCCGGCGTCGAGGGCGCGGCGCGTCCACTGCCCGATCTCGGCCGCATCCATCCGCAGGATGCCCTCGGTGTGCGGATCGTCAGCATAGGGATGTGAGAGCGCGGCGCCGCGACTCCCGAGCGCGCCATCGGAGTAGAGCTTGATGTGCGTCACCCGCACATTCGGCGACAGCCGGCGCGCCGCGGGCGTCAGCACGAGCACCGACTCGGCGAAGGCCGAGGGGGCGGGGATCATCAGGTTGATCTCGATCGGGAGGGGAAGCTCCCGGTCGGCCTCGGCGAGGAGCCGCACGAACCGCGCGAAGTCGGCGTTGAGCGCGACGACACCGGGGAGGGCGAGCACGCCGGCGTCGTAGACCCGACGCACGCCGCGCGATGCCATCATCGCCGCGCCGACCCGCCACGCGGCGACGATGTCACTGTCGGCCGGCACGGGGATGCGGGCGACGATCGGTTCGACATCTCGCTCGAGCAGAACGCCCTCTGGCCGCGCATCACCGCCGGCCGCGGCGATCGCCGCACGATTCACCCAGAGGGAATGCCCATCGGTGCGAGCGAGTGCGACCGGATTCCGGGGCACTCGCGCCGAGAGCGAATCCAGCGTAGGCAGCACCGACGTGCCCCACGCTTCCTGGTTCCATCCGGCCCCAGTGACCCAGTCGCGCCCAACGCGTGCGGCTTCGGCGGCGGTGCGATCCACGACCTCGCGCTCCGACGTGGCCCTGCCGGCGTCCACGAAGCCGGCCGGGCGTCGCTCCTCCATCAGCAGCCACCACCCCACGTTGAACACGTGTACGTGATGATCCACGAAAGCCGCGACGTCGACCCCCGGCTCGTCACCTCCCCTGCAAGAGAGGATCAGTGCGAGCGCAGCGATCGCCCCGACGCTACGGCGCGCCACGGGCGGCCTGCACCGCGGCCGAGGTCTGCGCCGCAGCGGCGCTGATGCGTGCGGTCACGACGCCGAGTTGCGCCCGCGCCCGGCCCCAGTCGCCTGCGTCGAGCGCCTCTTGCACGCCGGGCAGCGTCATCGCGGCGTAGGTGTATTTCGGCGCGTACAGCACGTGCTTGAACCAGGGCCGCCCAGGGATCCCGCCCTCGTTGAGCAGCTGTCGCTCGACCGCGCGCATCGCCTCGTTCGCCGCCTTGAGCTTCGCGGCGCGGGAGGCCGCGACTGGATCCGCCATCGCGGCGAGGAGCGCGCGCTCGAGGGAATCCGCCGCGGAGCGCCATCCGCCGATCGCCGCGCGAACCGCCGCGAGTTCGGCGCCAAGCCGATCAGCCACGCCGCTCTGCGAGGCGAGCGAATCCACGAATCCGTCGACGCGATCGGCGTAGAGCCCGAGGTCGTGCGGATAGTGCTCGGCGTTTGCGAGGCGCAGGGCCATCCGCCCCCAGACCTCTCCCATCGCCGTCATGTATCTGTAGCCCGGATCGCCGAAATGCTCCATCCAATAGGTGTTGTCGTACATCGAGTGATAGACGCCGTACGGGCCGTTGAAGCTCATCTCGATGATCGGGATACCGAGGAAGTTGAGGAAGACCGTGTAGTCGGAACCGGAGCCGAGTGCGTTGCCGGGGTAGTCGATCGGTCGTTTCGGTGCGGCTTGCGCCGCGGCCCCGCCACCGATGACCGCTTCCCGTTTCTCAGCGGCGAGCGACGCGCCCCACGATTCGAGCACCGACCGCTCGGCCCCGGGGTCGCGCACGTCGCGCACCGTCTCGGTGACGACCGCGTTCATCGAAGCGATCGCGCCCGCTTCGAATACCGAGCCGCTCGTCGAACCGTCCACGTTCAGGTACGCGATCGCGTTCTGCTGCAGGTCCTCGGCGAACTGCTCACCCCACTCGGTCGAGCCGGTGAGATGCCACTCCTCGGCGTCCCAGCTCGCGAAGACGATCGAACGCTTGGGGCGCTTCCCTTCCTTGGCGAGGCCACCGAGCACGCGCGCGAGTTCGAGTTGTGTCGCCGTCCCCGAGGAGGGATCCACCGCGCCGAAGACCCAGGCGTCACGATGATTGCCGAGGACGACGTACTTGTCTGGTTCCTCGGTGCCCTTGATTCGCCCCTCGACGACCCAGATCGGACGCGTCGCGCCATCCATATCGACCTTCACGCGCACGCGGGCCGGTCCCGCGCCGACGTGGTACTTGAGTGGCAGCGCGCCCTGCCAGCTTGCCGGCGCCTCGGGACCGCCGAGCGCTCGCAGCAGCGGCTCGGCGTCCCGGTACGACATCGGCACCGCGATGATTCGGGGGATCTGCGCGGCGTCGCGTTCGCTGATCCGCGGCACGCCGGGGATCGAGGGACGCCCCGGCGTCAGCGGATCGCCGGCGTAGAGGAAGTCGTACGAGAGCGCGCCCCGCTGGATGTGGCTCGCGGGGCCATAGGGCCCGTCGGGAAAGGTCTTTCCCTTCGTGAAGCCGTCCTGCGCGGGATCGCTGTAGATCAGCATCGCCTTCAGCCCGCGTCGCTCGGCGGTGAGCGCCTTGAAGCCCCGGTAGCTGTACGGCACCGAATAACGGACCAGCGCGATCTTCCCTTTGAGATCGATCCCCTGCTGTTCGAGCCAATCGTAGTCCGAGGGATTGCCACTCGAGGCGTAGACGAGCTCGCCCGTTACGTCCCCGGACGCCGACATCCCGAGGTAGGTGATCCCCGCGTCCTTCGCCGAGTGGGGATCCTGCGGGTACGCGTCCTCCTTGAGCGATGCGACGAAGCGCGTCGGCGCGACCATCTCGACACGCACTTCGCGAGGCCAGGGGAGGAGGACATCGTAGCGGTGAAGGGCGACTTCCTCGAGCCCATAGGATCTGAATCGCTCGGCGATGAAGTCGGCGAGTTCCTTGTTGCGCACCGATCCGGCGGGGTGCGGTTCGTCGGTGAGATACCGGAAGAACGCGGCGGTCGAATCACGGTCGAGGCGCGCCGCGAGCAGGGACTCAAGCTCGTGTTCGGCGCGCGCGGCGGCGTGCGAGTAGCCGCGCATCGGTGGTTCGGCGGTGGGGGCGCAGCCGAGAGCGGCGGCGACGAGGGCGAGGGTGGGCATTCGCATCGGCAGAAGATAGACTCCGCCCGTACCCGCCGCGAAATTGCGGGACGTCGTCACGCCCCGCCCACCGCCGTCCGCCGTCGATGATCCTCTCCCTGATCCTACTTCTCCAGCAGGCCCCGTCTGATTCTTTGTGGATCCGGGAACGCGACGTCTCAGTGCGGATGCGGGATGGCATCGTGCTCCGCGCCGACACATTCCGGCCGCTGCAGGGAGGGCCTTTCCCGACCCTCGTCTACCGGACGCCGTACGGGAAGGACGAGGCCGTGACGGAGTATTCGACCGTGCGTCGAGCCGTGGCTCGCGGATACGCCGTAGTCGTGCAGGACGTGCGCGGCCGTTACGCCTCCGACGGCGCCTTCGATCCCTACCGGCAGGAAGGCCGCGACGGCTACGACACCATCGAATGGGCGGCGGCGCAGTCCTGGTCGAATGGTGCGGTGGGGACGTTCGGGCTCTCGTACCCCGGCGCCGTGCAGTGGCTCGCGGCGGTCGAGTCGCCGCCGAGTCTGCGGGCGATGGTCCCGGCGATGACCTTCGCGACGCCCCGCCAGTTCTTCTACTCCGGCGGAGCGTGGGACCTGAGTTGGGCAGCGTGGACGTGGCTCAACATTGCCCCCGACCTTCGGCTGAAGAGTGGAGCGCCGGGTCCCAAGACGTATGCCGAAGCGCGCGCCTCGTGGCGGCGTGAATCCTCGCGCGTGATCGCGCAACGACCGCTCCTCAAGCTGCCCGACTTCGAGGCGATCGCGCCCTGGTACTACGAATGGATGCGGCGCGAACCCACCGACCCCTGGTGGGAGTGGGCGGAGCTCTCGGGACGGTATGGCCGCACGAACGCGGCGGTGCTGAATCTCTCGGGATGGCATGACGAGGCCTATGGTCCGCAGGGCGCGTCAGCGAACTTCGTGGGACTCGTGCGCTCACGCGCCGCAGGCGCGGCGCAATCGCGACTGGTCGTGGGACCCTGGGTGCACGGGGTGGATGCGACAGCGCGCACAAAGAGCGGCGAGCGCGAGTTCGGCGCGAACGCCGCGATCGACTATGACGAGACGGTGCTGCGTTGGATGGATCGCTGGGTGAAGGGTGAGCGGAACGGTGTTGACGAGGAGCCTGCGGTGAGGGTGTACGTGATGGGCGCGAACGAGTGGCGCGAAGCGGACTCGTGGCCCCTTCCCGGACTGCGACGCGACACACTTTGGTTCGCGGCGCAGGGACGCCTGCGCGGCGTGCGACCCACTGCCGCGCGTGAGGGGAGCACCTTCACCTCCGATCCGGCTACTCCGGTGAGTGATCCCTACAACGGGGCGTATGGTGCACACGACTTCCGAGCGCTCCTCCGACGCGGCGACCTGCTCACCTTCGAGACGACGCCCTTCGACGAGTCGGTTGAGGTCATCGGCGCGATCACTGCCCAGCTCTACCTCGAGACCGACGCGCGCGATGTGGATGTCTACGTCCGCGTGCTGGATGTTGCGCCCGACGGCAAGGCGTACAACCTGATGTCCCCGGGGCTCGAGGTACTGCGCGCCTCGTATCGAGAGCCGACGAAGGGGCGCCAACTGCTCGAACCCGGGCGCGTCTACGAACTCAGGCTTGGCGACCTTCTCACCGCGAACCGTTTCCTCCCCGGCCATCGGCTTCGCGTGCACGTGATGGGTGCGTTCCTGCCCCACTTCTCCCTCAATCCACAGACGGGGGAGTCGGAGCGCACCTCGGCGGCGCTGCGCAAGGCGCGGATCACGATCCGCCACGACGCGCAGTTCGCGTCACGACTCATTCTGCCGGTGGTGCCAGTCGCTGAGCCCAACGGGCGGCGCGAGCGCGACTAGATCCGTTTCCCGTCGGCGCTGGCGGCGATCGCACTCTCAAGGCGGTTCGCGCGCGTCGTCGGCTGCGTGGCTGATTCCACCCAGTGCATCACGAGCCGTTGGTACGACGGCGCCTGAGCCTTGAAGAAGGACCACGCCTCCCTCGCCCGCCGGAACTTCCTCTCGTGCACGGCGGTGAAGGCCGCCTGTTTCGGCGATTCGTAGGAGTAGCCCGGCCCGTCTGGCTCTTTGCGGGCGGCGTGGATCGCGAGCCCGGCGGCCTGCATCCTCCCTTCCGCGGTAAGGACCTTCACCCGCGCGAGGTTGATCGCGCTCCACCGGCTCGTCTTCCGTCGCGGGGTGAACCGGATCGTGTAGCGTTCCTCGTCGACCCGTCGGCGCACGCCATCGATCCAACCGTAACAAAGCGCCTCGTCCACCGATTCCGGCCAGGTCATCGTCGGCCGTCCGGTCGATTTCCGGTGGAATCCGACGAGGAGTACCTGCGTCTTGGCGTGATGCTTCGCGAGCCAGCGGCGGAAGGCGCCGGCCGATTCGAAGAAGACGGGCTTACCGTCGCGCGACGGCTTCACCGCTTCTTCGGCCTCGCTGCGACAGTCGCAGTGTAAACCAGTGCACGCCCGACCCACTTCCTCACCGCAGGCAGCCGAGCCACCGCCGGCGCCGCGACGAACAGGAACCCCTTCATCGGTTTCCCGGTGAAGTCCATCGGCTCGACGTGCTTCTCCTTGAGCCATCGCTCGCCGTCGATCGAATCCACCCGGACGAGCAACCGATCCTTCGAGACACCGACGGCCATCTTGCGGGCGACCATGAACGCCACGCCCCCGAACATCCTCTTCTCCTCGACGTCGCGGCGCGCGGCGAGCGCCTTGCGAACGCGGTCGGCGAGCCTCTCATCGTAGGCCATCGGGAGAAGGTGGTGCGCCGAGGGCCCGTTCGCCAAGTTCCCCGCCTATGCCAACGCTCAAACTTCCCTTCGCCGCAGGATTCGGCCTCCTCCTTGCGGCCTCGACGCTCTCGGCGCAGCGCCCGCGGACTGCTCCCGCCGCTCCGCAGAACCCGGCCTACGACCCTTCCCTCTACTCGAACCCCAGTGCGACGGAGGCGGCCTACAAATCCCTCCGCTGGCGGCTCGTCGGTCCATTCCGCGGTGGGCGAGTGGACGCTGTCGTCGGCGATCCGACGAAGCCCTTCCTCTTCTACATGGGTTCGGTGAATGGCGGCGTCTGGCGCACGGTGAATGGTGGCCACCGCTGGGAGAACCTGACCGACGGCAAGACCGACATCTCCTCTGTCGGTGCGATCACCGTCGCACCAAGTGACCACAACGTCATCTACGTCGGCAGCGGCGAGTCGCAGTTGCGCGAGGATCTCACCTTCGGGACCGGGATGTATCGCTCGACCGACGCCGGAGCTTCCTGGACGCATCTCGGACTCGCTGACACGCACCAGATCACCGACATCGTCGTGGACCCGCGCGACCACGACCGCGTCTTCGTCTCGGCGATCGGTCACGCCTTCGGGCCCAACCCCGAGCGCGGCGTCTTCCGCTCGACCGACGGCGGCCTGACGTGGAAGAAGGTGCTCTTCATCGACGACTCCACTGGCGCGAACGACCTCGCGATGGATCCGTCGAATCCGCGGGTGATGTATGCCACGATGTACAAGTTCCAGCGTTCCCCCTGGGGGATGAACGCCGGGGGCGGACGCAGCGGCATCTGGAAGTCCACCGATGGCGGCGACACCTGGACCGAGATCACCAAGGCGACCGGGATCCCGAGGAAGCCACTCGGCAAGATCGGGATCGACGTGTCCCGCTCGAACCCGAAGCGAGTCTATGCCTCGATCGAAGCCCCCGACTCGACCGGCGGTCTCTTCCGGTCTGATGACGCGGGCGCGAGTTGGGAACGGATGAACAATGATGCTCGGCTCTGGGTGCGGAACTGGTATTACTCGGCAGTCACCGCTGATCCGATGGACGAGAACACCGTGTACGTGATGAACCTGACGATCCTCAAATCGATCGACGGCGGAAAGACCTTCAGTGAGTTGGATGTGCCGCACGGGGACACGCACATCCTCTGGATCGATCCCAAGGACCCGAAACGGATGATCCTCGGCGACGACGGTGGAGCGACGGTGTCGTTCGACGGCGGCACCACCTGGAGTACGCAACAGAACCAGCCGACCGCCCAGTTCTATCACGTGACCACCGACGACCAGTTCCCCTATCGGATCTATGGCGCACAGCAGGACAACACCGCGATCTCGATCGCGTCGCGTTCCGACGACGGCGGGATCGGCGTCCGCGACTACTACTCGGTCGCCGGGTGCGAGAACGCGACGATCGCCCCCGACCCTCGCGACCCGTGGATCACCTACGGCGGTTGCTACCTCGGTTTTCTCTCGCGCTACGATCATCGACGCCGACAGGAACGGGAGATCTCGGTGACCGAGATCAACTGGGATGGGTACGCAGCGAAGGACGTTCCCGAGCGATTCCAGTGGACCTTCCCCGTACTCGTTTCGAAGCACGCCCCACACGCGCTCTACGTCGCTTCGCAGCACGTCTGGCGCTCGATGAACGAGGGAGCGAGCTGGGCCCGCATCAGTCCCGACCTCACCACCGCCGACGTCGCGACGCTTGGCCGGACCGGTGGCCCGATCCACGGTGAGATGACGGGCGCCGAGTGGTATGGGACGATCTATTCGCTCACCGAGTCGCCGAAGGTGGCGGGTGTGATGTGGGCGGGTTCCGATGACGGACGCATCCACCTAACGCGTGACAACGGCGCGACCTGGCAGGAGGTCACGCCTCCGGGCTACGGGAAGTTCACACGCACGGCGCACATCGATCCGTCGCCCCACGATGCGGCGGTCGTGTATGTCGCTGCGAACCGTTACCAACAAGACGACTTCGCGCCCTACCTCTGGAAGAGCGCCGACTATGGGAAGACGTGGACGGTGATCACGCGCGGGATCCCGCGCACGGCGTACACGCGCGTGGTGCGCGAGGATCCGGTGCGGCGCGGCCTGCTCTACGCCGGCACCGAGTACGGGGTCTGGGTCTCGCTCGACGACGGCGCCGCCTGGCGGCCGTTGCAGAACAATCTCCCGCGGGTGAGCATCCGCGACTTGAAGGTGCAGGGGAACGACCTGATCGCGGCGACGCACGGGAGGTCCTTCTGGGCGCTAGACGACCTCTCGCCGCTCCGTCAGCTCGCCGACAGCGTCACCAGGAAGCCAGCGCATCTCTTCGCACCCTCGACTGCGCTCCTCTGGAACGGCGGGCGCGGAGGTGGCACGACCGGCGAAAATCCCCCCGCCGGCGCCGTGATCGATTACTGGTTCGGCGCCACGCCCACGGGAAAAGTGAAGCTTGAGTTCCTTGATTCGCGGGACTCGGTGCTCCGCGCCTTCACCAGCTCTGATACCGCCGCCACCGAGGACAGCCTCTCGTACTTCGCCGCCGATTCGATGCCACGTACGCGGCGCGGTGTGAGTCGATTCGCGTGGAATCTCCGCACCCCGTCCGCGAAACGGCTGCCGAACACGGTGATCGACTGGGGGACCCGGAGCGGGGCTCTCGTACCGCCCGGCGACTATGGCGTTCGACTGATCATCGGGAACGACACGCTCCGTCGCCGGTTCACCGTCGCTGCCGACCCGCGCTCCCTCACAACGACCGCCGAGCTCGAACTGCAGTACCGGACGGCGCGGCGCGTTGTCGACCGGATCAACGAGGTCGTCGACGCGGCACGGAGAGCCGAGGATCTCCAGTCCCAACTTACCGACCGGGCGAGGCGGGCGAACGACACGACCGTAGCGAAGGCGATCGGCGACTCGGCGAAGGCCGTGCGGTCGCGGATCGAGGCGGTGCGCGCCGAGCTCTACGAGGTCGGATGTCACGTCGATCAGTGCACGCTCGATATGCCGACCAAGCTCTACAACAAGTTCATCACGCTGAATATGCAGGTGCAGTACGGAGCGTACGCGCCCACCAAGCAACACGGGGAGATCCACGACCGGCTCAAGGCCCAGCTTGACGCCCAGCTGCGGATCCTCGAGCGGATCGAGGCCGACGACCTCTCCCGGCTCAACGCGATGCTCCGCGCCGCCGGTGTTCCCGAGATCTACATCCCGCCGCGAAAGCCAGTCGCGTGACGACTACCGGCGTCGTGCCGTGATCAGGACCTGGATCTCGTCGGGGCGCGGGTTGATGAAGTCGAGTTGCACGCGCCCATCGGGGCGCGTGCTCACCGCCGCGGGGATCGAGCTATTGGTGAGCATCCAGCCGAGCGGGAGCACGACGCTGTTGGCGGGGCGACCGAAGCCGCGGTCCCAGACGAGCTCGTCCCCGGTGAGCCGGTAGCGCACGCTGTCGGTGTAGGTCTCCGACATCCGGAGCCGGGTCGAGCCGCCGGCGGGAACAGGTGGGAAGCGAAAGACGACGACTTCGGTCGCTGGCGTGACGTCGGGGACGTCGAGCTTGGCGCGCGTGATCGACTCGCCCTTCAACACCTCCCAGCGCAGTTCCTCTCCCGTGTCGAGGTTGCGCGCACTTGGCTTCGACACGGTGCTCCCCGCCCGCACGACGTTGAGATAGGTGCTCGTGCCGACGCGCAACTCGGTGTAGTCGTGATAGAGATCGAACGAGTGCGTCTCGGGCTGTAGAAGGAAGTAGACGATCTCCCGATCCTGATGCGCGCGTTCGCCGAGCCGCGCCGCGACACTCGAACGCGCGCTCGCCACCGGGCCAGTGCGGCGCGGGATCGCGCGGAGCGTCACCGGCGCCTCGCCGGGTGACGGGTTCCAGAAGCTGGTCGCGATCCGCCCATCTTCCTGTTGAAGCACCTGCGAGGGGAAGTTCGACGAGAGGAGTTCGTAGCCGGCGGGAAGGACGATCGCGTTGCGCTTGATCCCGAGGGAGCGCGTGAAGACGATCGTGTCACCGCGGGTGAAATAGCTGGCAGCATCCTCATAGGTCTTAATGATCAGGACCCGCTGCTCGCCTTCGTTCGCTGGAACGGGCCGCGCGAGCGTGACGCGGATGTAGCGTTGCGTGCTGTCGTTCACCCGCACGCCTCCCGAGCGCGCCGCGGCCGCTCCGACCTCTTCGAACGGCAGTGCCTTGCCGCTTGCGCGGTCGAAGACGGATTCGTCGGTGGCGACACTGCCTAGCCGGATCGGATTGAAGTAGTGGGTCGCTCCCGCCGTGGTCGCCGTGACCTCATAGACGATCCGGAACTTCGCCGAGCCGGGCGCAAGGAGTTCGTACCGCGTGTAGGCGTCGGCCTCCGTCTGCCGCGGGGCCTGGGCCGCGAGCGGCGTGACGACGGCGAGCGTTAGGAGGGTCTGACGGATACAGAGAGGGATCATCGGAGGAGATGCCACGAGGCGATGGTGGTGAGGGCGACGAAGATCATTGCGGTCATCAGGCCCACGCCGCGGTAGAGCCTGGCGAGCGCGGCATACTTGGAGTGGTTGATCATCGAGAGGGTGTGGAGTTGGTCCGAGAGCTCGGTCGTGAGGTTGTCCATCCGCAGTTCTTCCCAGAGCCGCCGATACGTGGCGCGATCGCGCTGCACCACATCCTCGTGGAAGAGGACACGCATCGACTCCCCTGGCACGATCACGGATGGCAGCCGTTCCGTCCCCGTGGCACTGGCGCCGCGGGGACGGAGCGTCTCGACCGCCTGCCAGATGTAGTACACGGTCACGATCGCATAGACGCCGAGCTCGGCCTGCACGATCGTGCCCCAAGTCCCGGTGCGCGGCAACAGCGCCTCGCCCCCGCGGATCACGAGCACGAGCGCGACCGCATTCAGCACGCTGATGATCACGAGGGCGAATCGTGCCTTGCGATCGGCGAGTTCGATCAGGTCCTGCGCCATCTCGACCGAGTTCTGCAGGACGCGGTAGCGAAGCGTGGGGTCGAGGGGCCCGCGCTCGGAGTCGGCGCGACGCGCCTCCTTCTCGCGGCGTCTCGCGTCCTTCTCTTCCGGGGGGTCTGGAGGGAGGAAGGGATCGGTCATCGGGAGATGAAGATGGCACGGACGTGGCCCGGGCGCTGGCCCCGCGGCGCGCCCGAGTGCTATCGTCCCCGAGCCCCCATCCGGTCCCCTCTCAATGCCGTTGCGTCCGATCGCCCTCGCCCTCACCGGCCTTGTCGCCGCGCTGCACGTCGCGTTCCTCGTGCTCGAGATGTTCCTATGGGACCATCCGGTCGGGCGGCGGATCTTCCGGCTCGACCCAGCGTTCTCGAAGAAGTCAGCGACGCTCGCGGCGAACCAGGGCCTTTACAACGGATTCCTTGCCGCCGGACTCATCTGGGGGCTCATTGCCGGGCGTGACGATGTGCTGACCTTCTTCCTTGCCTGCGTGATCGTGGCTGGAGTGTACGGTGGCATCACGGTGAAGCGGACGATCCTGGTGACGCAGGGAGTGCCGGCTGCGCTCGCGCTCGGAGCCCTGCTCCTCTCGTGACCGAAGCGACAGCGCCCGCGTTGGCGGGGTCCCGCGCCCGTCGCGTCTCCCGCAACCTCCGCCAAGGCCTTTCCCTCGCCTGGAGCGCCTCGCCCAAGGCGCTGATCCGCTACTCCCTGCTCGGGATGTTGAGTGCGACGACGATGCCGGTCGTCGTCTGGCTCGGCGCTGAACTCGTGAACCGTATCTCCGAGGCGAGCACGCGTGGCTTCACCTTCAAGGACCTCCTCCCGTACGTGGTCGCGCTCTGGGCGGTGACCGGCACCCAGCGGGCGATCAGCGCCTTCATGGGCTACGGCCGCGACCTCTTCGTCAGGCGTGTTCAGCTCGAAGCCGAGCGCCGCCTCCTCGCGCAGGCCTCGCGCGTGGACTTGGGCCACTTCGACAACTCCGATTGGCACGACCGACTCGCCCGCGCCAAGCGCGACGTCTCGTGGCGCCCGGGCGACCTCACCTGGTCGGTCCTTGGCTTGAGCGGCAATGTCATCTCGATCCTCCTGATGGCGACGCTGCTTGCGAGCCTGCACTGGGCGCTCGTGGTCCTCTCCCTCGTGGCGTCCTTCATCTCGCTGCTGCTCGATCGCAGCAACACGACGCGGATGTACGAGTACTTCTACAAGGAGACGCCGGAGGAGCGGGAACGCGAGTACCTCGGCAACCTCCTGGTCGAGGCGAAGGGGACGAAGGAGATCCGCGCCTATGTGCTCGCCGAGCACCTGATGGCGCGTCACCGACGGCTCTCAGAGGAACTCCTTGAGAAGCGCGCCGAGATGTACAAGAGGGGCGCGACCACCTCGTTCATCACCGGGCTCGTGACCGGCACCAGCCTCGCCCTCGCCTACGCCTTCGTCGCGGCGAAGGGGATCGCGGGCACGATCGACCCGGGCGGGATCGTGCTCGTGATCGGCGCCTTCACCTCCGTCTCGGGAACGCTGGGCACGATCTCGAGCACCTTCGTCGCGGTCGATCAGCACACGACCTTTCTCGACGACTACTTCTCCTTCCTCTCGATCGAGCCGCTGGTCCCAACACCGGTGGCGCCGAAGGACCTTCCCGAGCGGCTCGACGCGGGGATCGAGTTCGACGATGTGACCTTCACCTATCCGGGTGGCAGTGGCCCGGCAGTCGCGGGACTCTCGTTGCAGGTGAAGGCGGGGGAACTGGTCGCCCTCGTTGGCGAGAATGGCGCGGGAAAGAGCACGTTCGTGAAACTGCTGCTCCGCTTCTACGATCCCGAGAAGGGGAGCGTGCGGATCGGGGGCGTGGACCTCCGCGATGTCGCGCCCGAGGCGCTACGCACGCGGATCGGCGTGCTCTTCCAGGACTTCGCGATGTACGAGCTCACGGTCCGCGACAACGTCCTGATCGGCCGGCCCAACGCGACGGCGTCCGACGTGAAGGTGCTCAAGGCCCTTCGCGATTCACGTGCGGACGCTCTGCTGAAGAAGCTTCCGGCCGGACTCGATGCCCGCACCGGGCGGCTCTTCGAGGGTGGCCACGACCTCTCCGGCGGCGAATGGCAGCGCCTCGCCCTCGCGCGGATCATGTATCGCGACGCCGACATCTGGATCCTCGACGAGCCGACCTCCTCACTCGACCCCGAGGCGGAAGCGGCGGTGTTCGCCGAACTGAAGGCGATGCTGAAGGGCCGGATCGGGATCGTGATCTCGCACCGCTTCTCGACGGTGCGCATCGCCGACCGGATCGCGGTGATCGACGACGGGCACGTGAAGGAACTTGGCACCCACGAGGAACTGCTGGCGGCCGGTGGTCGCTACGCGCGGCTCTTCGAGCTACAGGCGGCTGGGTACCGCTAGCGCGGCGAGTCGAGAGGCACGACCCAGATGTTCCGGTAGCGCACCGGATCGCCGTGGTCCTGCAGGAGAACGGGCAGCGCGTCGGCGTGGGCCCGATAGGGCGGCCGACTGAAGTGCGAGGTCGGCCCCTCGAGCGCAACGTCGTCGTGCACGACCACACCGTTGTGCCGTACGGTCATCCGCGCTGGGCTCACCAAGTTCCCACCGGCGTCGAACCGAGGACGGCGGAACTCGATGTCGAAGCTCTGCCACTCGCCGGGTGGGCGACTGACGTTCACGCGCGGCGGGAACTGTCCATAGATCGCCGCGGCCTGACCATCGGCATAGGTCCTGCTCTGGTACGAGTCGAGGACTTGCACCTCGTACGTCACCATCAGGTACACGCCGCTGTTCCCGCGATTCTGGCTCACCCCCTTCGCCGGCGATGGCGTCGCCCACTCGACGTGCAGGCGCACGTCGCCGAACCCCTGCCGCGTCCGGATGTCCCCGGTGCGCGCGACCACCTCCATCGCTCCGTCACCGGTGAGGCGCCACTTCGCCGGCGTGCCGTCGGACGCCTGCCACTGCGAGAGGTCCTTCCCATCGAAGAGGATCGTCGCGCCGCGCGGGGGTGCGATGGGGAGTTCCTGCGGCGGCGGCGTCTGCACCGGCGCCATCGGTCGCTCGGGCGAGTGCTGCGGCCATCCGCCCACCGGGGCCTGCGCCGCGAGCGTCGCAGCAGTCAGTGCGACGGCGAGGAGTCCCGGGAATGCGCGCATGGTCAGGAGGTCAGCGGACACGGCGGAAGGTCAGTCCGAACAGGACCGCTCTGGGCAAACCCGCTTCGTACACCGCCGGTGCACCGGCGACGTAGTCGGGGTTGATGAACGAACTCGCCACGTACTTCTCGGCGGTCAGGTTCTCGACCGAGAGGTTCGCGCGCACGAGGAATCCGTCACCGAAGGTCCGTTCGCCGCTCACTCCGAAGCGATAGACGGTAGAGCCCGGCACGCCGACGGTGTTCCGATCGTCAGCGAAATACTCGCGCGTGTTCTGCGCACCGAACTCGAGGGAGAGTCTCGGAAGCACCGGAGGCCGCCAAGTGACTGCCGCATTGAGCACCCGCGGCGGCAACCCCGCCACCTTGTTCCCGTCGAGCACGGCGGTCGCGCCGGGGGCGCCGAGGTAGGTCGAATCGACCACGTATCGCACGTAGACGTTCGTCGAGTAGGTGGCCGCGATCCGTGCCGTCACGCCAGCGGCGAAGTTGCCGACCATTCCGAGCTCGAGACCGCGACGCTTCACGTCGCCAGCTGTGAGGTAGAATCGTCCGCCATTGTACGGGATCGGCTCGCCATTCACCGTCACGCGGTAGAGCGCGGCGTCGATCGAGAGACCCGTGAGAATGCGATTCCCGAGTGCGAGGTACCGCCGCGTGCCCACCTCGATCGTATTCGAGAGGATCGGATCGAGCAGCGGGTTGAGGCCGATGCTGGGATCGGGGATGCCCGTCGGCGGCGCGTCGGTCTCGTTCCCCGCCGGGATCTCGACTCCCGATCCGTAGCTCGCATAGAGGCTCGTTCCGTCCCGCGTCCTCCAGCTCAATCCGCCGCGCGGCGAGAGGCGTGTGAAGCCGCGACTCGCGTTACGCGTCGGGTCGATGTTGTCGCGATAGAAGTAGTCGAGATCGTCGTAGCGCGCGCCGACGACGAGCGTGAGCTGGTCGTTGAGCGCGATCTCGTCCTGCACGAAGGCGCCGGCGTTCTGCGACCCCTCCCCCTTGTTCTGCTGCAGCGTCGTCCCGCGCGTCGCGCCGGGGCCGAGGTTGTAGAACTGGATCGAGCCATCCTGGAAGGCGAAGTCGCCGCCGATCCGCAGGCGGTGCGCGATCTCGCCGCTCTTGAACCGCAGGCCCCACGAACCGCTGCCACCGACGTGATAGCGCGTGAAGTCGCGGAAGGTGTTCCGCTCGGAACGCTGCAGGTACTTCGGATTCACGAAGAGCATCGCGCTTACGTCCTGCGACTCCCCGATCGGCTGATCGACCGTGAAGCCGAGGCGCATCACGCGATTGAACCGGCGCTCGTCACGGGCGAGGTAGATCGGATTGGACTGCTGCGCGTCGGCGTCGAACTCCGCCGGGGTGAGTGGACCGGGAATCCGGAAGAGGTTGCTCGCGCCGGCGAGCTGCACGCCGACCACGCCACCACCGTCGAGGGAGGCGCGGATGCCGCCGATGAGCTGCGTCCGCGAAGCATCCGAATGCTCGCGCCACCCTTCGAAAGTGCTGCGTGTCATCGAGAGCCACCCCTTTGCGTCTCCCATCGCACTTCCCATCCGGGCCACAGTGCGCAAGAGCCCGAAGCTCCCAGACTGCTGGGAGAGTTCGGAGAAGCTGCGGGTGAACTCGGGCATCGAACTCAGGCTCACGATGCCGCCCGCGGCGTTCCCCCACGCCGCGCTGCCGTTCGATCGCAACACCTCGATCCGTTCGATCGTCGCGAGATCGATCTGGTCGAACGCGGTGCGACCATCGGGTTCCGTCTCGGGGATGCCATCGAGCAGGATGCGAACGCCGCGCGAAGTCCCGGCATTCGATCGATCCCCCGCCCCGCGCGCGCCAAAGCCACGGATCGTCAGCCGGATGTCGTGTGTGCCGAATCGCGATTGCACGAAGACGCCGGGCACCTGACTCAATGCCTGATCCATCCCATAGCCCGCGCGATTCGACCACTGTTCGGCCCCGACGACACTCACCGAGAAAGGCACTTGGGAGAGACTGCGCGCTTCGCGCGTCGCGGTGACGACGACCGTGTCGAGGCGCGTGCGCGCGGTGTCCGTCGCCACCTGTGCCCTCAGGCACGCCGGCAGGAACAGGAGGATCGCGACGAACGTCTTCCAAGCCGTGGTGCTCATCAAATGGACTCTATTGGCGATCATAGGAGAAACACACGTCGCTTACGCCCGCTCCACGACACCTGTTGATGCTGCTCTTGATACTGCTCGGCGTCGCGCGGGTTCGCCACGGGGCCCGCGGCCCTAGATTCACGGAAGATGCCCTCCCTGAGCGCCCCCACCAGACACGACCCTGCCGCCCGGCGGCGCTTGAAGCTGGCCTTCGTTGGCACGCACGGGGTCGGCAAGACCACCCTCTGCTTCGAGCTCGCGGCCCAGCTCAAGCGCCTCGATATGGCGGTGGAACTCGTGAAGGAGGTCGCACGGCGCTGCCCTCTCCCGATCAACGAGGAGACCACCCTCGACGCGCAGACCTGGATCCTCCACACCCAGATCGCCGACGAGATCACCGCCGCCGCGCAGTATGATGTGGTCGTCTGCGACCGGTCCGTCCTCGACAACTACGCGTACCTCGTGGCCCGAGTCGGGCGCCGCCCGGCCCTCGATGCGCTCGTCGGCAATTGGCTCGAGGGCTACGACGCACTTTTCAAAGTGCCGGTGATCGCCGCCCCCTCCTTCGACGGCACGCGAGCGGTGAGCCGCACCTTCCAACTCGAGATCGACGCCACGATCGACCAGCTCGTGACCGACTTCTCGGCGCGCGTCATC